>NZ_JBIBAK010000029.1:0-103766 GCF_042899865.1 Streptomyces sp. NPDC013157
TCGACAGGCTCCACGGTCTTCAACTCCACGGCGGTATCAGTCACTTGACGTCTCTCTCATGATCGTCAGATCCGCCGTTAGATTTACACTCCCGGGAGGTGACGGCGATCAGGTTGGTCACAAGATCCGACGCATTCCCTGTCTGCGCTGATCAGATGGCTTTCCTCCCCACCGTTGCGTAGGAGACGCATCCAGCCGCTCAGCTGGGCATCGCGGCTTTGGCGCAGGGGCGAGGCGAGGTTGAGGCAAAGGTCGGTGGGCGGGCATGTCGATGCACAAGAGGCCCCTTGGGCCAGGGGGTTGGCGGGTTGGGCCATGTCCGCTGACGTCGTGTGCGGTTGTCGATGGTGGCGTCCCGCTGTATGCAACCCCGGTGCGTTAAGGGTGTGTGCGCCCTGTCAAGAGGGCGGGACCTCTGGTAGTTCGCATGGTGTCGAAGCCATTGAGTGTGTCCCGGAGGTCCCGTCCTCGTGCTCCATCTGCTGCGCCGCCACCCCGTGCAGGCGGTGGCCGCAGGGTTCTTCAGCGTCTCCCAGGCCACCGTCTCCCGACGCTGGGGCCTGCTGAGGCCGCTGATCGCCGAGGCTCGCGGACCTGGTGCCGAGCCTCGTGCGATAGTCCGGGCCGGTACCGCCCTGATCGACGGCACCGTCTGCCCCACCTGGGACTGGAACCACCACAACGACCTGTACTCGGTCAAGGCCGGGTACGCCGGCATGAATGTGCAGATCGCCTGCTCGATGGATGGCGATCTCGTCGCGGTCGGACCGGTGCCGATACCCGGGGCGCGCCACGACGCGCACGCCTACGCCGCCTCGGGCCTGAAAGACCTGGTGGACGGCATTCATCAACTCGCCGACCTCGGCTACGTCGGCGTCGACCTCGTGCCGTACAAGCGCCTACCCGGCCGCGACCTTCGGAGAACCACAAGCGGGACAACGCCCTACTCTCCCACGTCCGCGCGGCCGTCGAACGCGCCGCCGCCCACGTGAAGTCCTGGCGGATCCTGAGCGAGGAAGGCGGACGCTACCGCGCACCGATCGAGAAGTTCCCCGAGCTCCTCGTCGCCGTCACCGGACTCATCAACCTACGAAGGTTCATGAGAGTGGCGTATGAATGGGGCTCCGGGATTCTGGTCGAGATCGGCCAGGAACCTCTCGGCGCGGCGAGCGAAGAGGTGGGCCCCGCGTTCGCCGGATCGGGTGCGGGCTTCGTCGGCGGCGGCTCGCACGACATCGACGGGTTCGCCGCGGGCCTGCAGCAGGCGCGCGCGCAGTAGCAGGAGAAGCCCTTCGGCGTAGCGTTGGCCGTGGGCTTTGATGGCCTGGTCGGCCTGGTCGAGGGCGGAAGCGGCCCGGTCGGGCAGCTCGGCTGCCAGCCACATCTCGGCGACCAGTCCGTACCAGTAGGCGAGGCCCCATCTCGGCGGGTCGGCCAGGGTCGCGGCCAGGAGCTGTTCGGCCTTGGCCGCGGCGCCGGCCGGGTCATCGCCGGTGAGGGCACGGGCCCAGTACCAGTCCAGCCGTATATAGGTTTCCTGGGCGACGCCGGGAAGGTCGGCGCTGGCCGCGACCCACCGTTCGGTCGCTTGCATCGCCCAGTCCGCGTCACCGGCCATCGAGGCGGCCATGGTCTGGTAACGGGTCCAGCCCGACATCTCGAAGAGGTCCCCCTCGGCCTGGTACACCGTGCCGAGCAGGGACCGCCCCGTCTCGACATCGCCATGCAGCGAGGTAATGACCCCCAAATAGCCGATCCACTCATCGGGGATCCGCCAGCGTCCGCGGTCGTCACGGCGTCGAATCGGAACACCCCCGACCTGGTCGGCAAGGTGGTACAGACTTTCTTGAGCCGGTCCCGGGTGCGGGTCGGCCGAGTTCGCGAGCAGCGAGGCAACGTCGTCCGCAGTGGTACGGCCCAGCCAGCTGAAACACTGATACGCCGCGCCGATGTCGCCGATATCCCAGTGGTACAGGCCCCAGGCCTGCCGGCCGTACGCCTGGATTTTCGGGTCCGCGGATGCCTGGCCTTGCTCATGCAGCCGGCGAGCCCACATCCCACGGTCTTTCTCGGTGGAGACGTAGGCCCCGGTCATCCGATAGAAGAGAAACTCGGCCTCGGCCGTCTCGCGGCCGAGTCTGCGGGCCAAGTATGCGCCCCGTTCCAGCAGATCGTACGTCGAGCCGCCCATTCCCGGAGGCTCGACGGCGAGGAGGTTGAGCAGCGCCAGGACGGACAGTTCGATCTCCAGCAGCCCTGCTGTCCGGGCGATCTGGATGGCCGATTCCAGGTTCCGATAGGCGGCCGCGAACGCGAGCTTGGTCGCCGCGCGGCGACCGGCGCGTGCCAGTGCCTTCGCGGTGCGACCCGGGTCGGCCAGGGGGCCGGCGGCCCACAGGTGGTAGGCGAGGCGTTCGGCGACGGACTCGTCGTCGGCGTGGATGGGTTCGAGGGCGTCGGCGACACACAGATGCAGCTGGACGGCTTGCTGCCGCGCGGTGGTCTCGGTGATCGACTCGCGGATCAGGTCGTGCGCGAAGTGCCACGAGAACGGGTCTTGCGGCTTGGCCTCCAGGAGACCGAGTTCTTGCAGCGGTTCGAGGCGTTCGAGGCACTCCGCGATCTCGACGCCCATCGTGCGGGCGAGCAGGTCGAGGTCCACGTCGCGGCCGATGACCGCGGCGGTGCGCAGCAGGCCGTGAGCGCTGTCGTCGAGGCCGGTCATCCGATCACGGACGACGTCTCGCACGGTGGCCGGCACGCCGGCTGGTGCGGATGCGCCGCCGTCGCCGAGCGAACCGCCCTCGCTGAGCAGCCGGGACAGCTCCTGGACGAAGAACGGATTGCCGGCGGTGCGAGCATGGATGCCGCGGGCGACTTCGGCGCCGGGCTCGCGGCCAGTTTCGCGGCGGATGAGCTCGGTCACGTCGGTCAGGCCGAGCGGGCCGAGCCGGATCCTGCGGTGGCCGGGCAGCCGGCCGGCCGTGGCCAGGACCCGCGACAGGCTGGAGCCGGGTGCGGGTGCGCGATCGCGTAGCGCTCCGATGATCACCGTGCCGGTGGGCGGCCGGGCCGTCAGGTGGCCGAACAACTGGAGTGAGGCGGCGTCGGCCCACTGCAGGTCATCGACGATCAGCAGCATGGGCTGTTGCGCCGAGGCCTGCCCGACGACGGTGACGACCTGCTCGAACAGGCGGAACTGTGCACGGCTGTCGGGAATCGCCGACCCGGTGGCGTAGTCGTCTGGAGATTGGAGGAGTGCGCCGAGCTCGCTGGCGAGCCACTTCTCCCGCAACGGTGCGGGCAGGCTGTCGAGAATCGGGCGGAGTGTCTGTTCCCAGGGCCACATCGACGGTGTTCCGTCGCCTTCCAGGCACGAACCCCAAACGACCAGCGCGCCACGCCGACTCGCTTCTGCAGCGATCTCCTGCAGTAGCCGGGTCTTGCCCACGCCCGGCTCCCCTTGGACGATGCCGAGCGCCGCACTGCCGGTGAAAGCCTTCTCGACGGCTTGGCGCAGTACGGCGAGTTCCTCGACCCTGCCGACGAGGCCGGCTTCCTTCCGCGCCGAAGCGCCGGCCGTACTCGCCTCGGGCGGCGAGGTCTGGGGCTGCGTCAGCACTTGCAGGTGTGCGGCCCGTATTTCCGGACCGGGATCGATGCCGAGTTCGTCGGCGAGGCAGGCGCGGACCCTGTGGTACGCCGACAGTGCCTCGGCCCGGCGTCCCGCGGCCCCCAGGGTGGTGATGAGACCGGCGTGGACGGGTTCGTGGAACGGCGAGGTCGATGCGGCGAGTTGCAGCGCCGACAGCACCGATGCCGGTCGGCGCAGCGACACGGCCAGCTTGGCCGCTTCGGTGCACGCGGTGTGGAACTCGTCGTCGAGACCGGTGAAGATCGGCAGTGCGGTCGACCTGTGGGTGAACCCGTCGCCCGCCCGACCCCGCCAGAGACCGAGCGCTTCGACATAGCGGTCGAGCGCCGTTTCCTGGCGTTGCTGTGCCATGGCCTCTTTGGCGGTCGCAACGAGTTCTCGGAAGGTGAGGAGGTCCAGGGCGCCGGGGGCGGCGGAGAACAGATAGGCGTTGCCGCGGCGGTGCAGGTAGGAGCCGGTTTCACGGGCGGGGATCGCGGGTTCGAGCAGTCGCCGCAACGCGCCGACGTATTTGTGGATGATGTTGAGCGCGCTGTTGGGTACGTCATCGCCCCAGATCAGGTCGATCAGCTCGCTCGTGCTGGTCGGCTGGCCGGCGCGGGCCAGCAGCAGCGCCAGGAGGTATGCCTGTTGTGGTGGCCCGGCATCCAGTTCGACACCGTCGCGCCAGATCCGTAGCGGGCCCAAGATCTGCAGATATGGCGAAGATCGGCCGG
Source organism: Streptomyces sp. NPDC013157 (assembly GCF_042899865.1). NCBI lineage: Bacteria > Bacillati > Actinomycetota > Actinomycetes > Kitasatosporales > Streptomycetaceae > Streptomyces > Streptomyces sp. NPDC013157. The sequence goes on from NZ_JBIBAK010000029.1 coordinate 4,372, forward strand.
CCGGCTGATCCTCACCGCCAGAGGGGACTACGGGGACTGACACCGCGGTACCTCTCGCCTCCGGAACGGCCATCGCTGGAAGCTTATCGTTTCGCTCCCGTCCGGCGGGAGTGACTTCCGAGGTGCAGACGGGAGCCGTTCCGGACGCCGAGCCGACGCTATATCAAGCCGTTCCGTCGGTGGGTTCCGGCTGGGCGTCGGGCGTGTAGAGCTCTTCCTCGCTGACGACCGGTGCGGCGGTTTCTTCAGGACGTCCGACTCGCGTGGCCGAGCCGAACAGGTGGCCGCGCGCCGGCCGCACGGGGGCGAAGGAGGCGAAGCCCCGACGGCTCGGGATGTCGTCATACACCGCCTCCATACCGCCGCGGATCAGGTACGTTTCGTGCCAGAAGCCGGTGCCGCCGCTGTCGCGCAGGAAATCTCGCCACCAGCGCCGGTGCGGTTCGGACCGCGCCCATGACAAGAGCGAAGGCAGGTCGCGCCAGTACTGGCGGATGCCGACGTGCATGGGGAACAGCGACCACAGCAGCGACTCGTGCGACAGCAGGCCTTCCGGCTGGTCTTTCCCGGATTGACCGATCTGCGGGCCGTAGCCGGCCAAGGTGCGTAGGCCGTAGAGCCGATTGACTCGCATACCGAGGTAGACGACCACGAGGTCGGGATACGGAGTGAGGTCGACTGTCTGCCGATTGACGCGCGTAGGCATCGCTGGTGCCTCCTTGGCTCGTTGGGTGACGAGCCAAAGCTAGTGACGGGCACGGAATGGACACTTGACGTCGACTGAATGCGCGGGCGGCGGCATCCGTGCGGTCGCACTCAGCTGTGGAGTTCGGCGAGCAGGCCGCCGACGCGTGCGCACAGCAACCCTCTGCCCAGGCGGAGTTTAGGAACGTTGGATCGCGGTCCCCGGAGGGGTCCACTCCACGTCAACTGGAGGGCGCCAGTCTCTCGGTATGCGGCGGCGTTAATTGAAGGCCCGCTACCACAAGACATCCAGCAAGTACCAGTTCCAGCGGGACCAACACCCACGCAATGTGCAGACATATACATTGGACTTCATGATGGTCAAGGACGGAGACATTGACGCCGGGCCTGACGGCTAGTGCAACGGCGTTGCCGCCGAGCGGCGTAGGGGACCTCCACGGTTGAGTGCGTGGGTCCCGCCTCCTGGCGTGCACCCGTCGGCTGGTGAAAACTCCCTACTCAACTGTAGTCATTACGTTCGGCAGATGGTCTTGAACTCGTCCGCGAGGTGGCCGAGCGGCTGCCGCAGGAACTGATCGAGGCCGAGGGGAGTGTGAAGATCAGGGACCACGCCGGCTGGCGACCTCAAGCTCGCGATCCCGAAGCTGCGGCGGGCAGTTTCTCCCCCGTCCCTACAGGAGAGCCACACCCGAAGTTGGCCCGCGTGACATCCGCCGATGTAGACACTCAGCCATCACCCCACTGCGGTGATCGTTCCGGCCAGAGCGCTGCATGCCCTGGTAGGGCGTGTGCCGCGGGCGGTTCGCAGGGGCGTACGATCCGCCCACATCACCTCCGCATGATCTTCCAGGCTTGCTGGGGCTTCGATGGGCCCCACGGACTAAGACTGCGCCGACCAGCCCTGGCGGAGGCCGCTCGGACAGATCACTCCCTACTCCCGACCATGTTGCTGGAGTGGTGGAGTTGAACGTGAACAGCAGGCATCGGCGCTGGGGCTGTTCGTTCAGGCTTCGGCTGTCTGCGCTTTTGCTTGTCGATCCGCGCCTGGCCATCCCTCGTGATTTCCCTGCAGCTCAAGGCGGTTCACTTCCTCGCGGGACGGACGCCTACTGCTTCGCCGCACTCAGCCGCTGGGCCGCCGTATCCCCGCGGCGGCCGACCGGCACGACACCCGTCGCGGCAGCGAGGCTGTATGCGGGCATGTCGTCGTACACCGATTCGTAGGAGCCTGCCGGGACGATGAACGTCTCGTGCCAGATACCCACGCGCCCCTTCCCGGCAGGTGCTCGTCGGTTGAACGCCGTCCATGCGGGCCGGTGCTCCTTGTCCTGCTGGTGGGCGTACGCGAGGAGCCGTTCCTTGTCGGTCCAACTGGACGACGTAGAACTCGCGGAGCCCTCCGTAGAGCACCCTGTAGCCGAGCAGCCCGCTGCTCTTCTCCTGTGACAGCTCGCGCAGCATGCGTGGCATCGACATGAAGGTCGGCAACCAGCTGGAGAATGCCAGGAGTCGGTTGATGCGCAGCCCGATGTGGAAGACGACGACATCGCCTTCGGCGGCGGCAGTGTTGCGACCCGGAACCACTTTCCCGGACATGATCCTGCTCTGGGACTCGTTGCGATGGTTCAGATCATGACCGGGCGAGTGATCGGAACTTCGAACGAATCGCCAAGAAGTGGATCAGCAGCCCGATACCCCAGCCCAGAATCGACCACAGAGGCCAGAAGAAGTGGTCTGATGTGAGAATCGCCCACAGTACCACCTGGGCCGCATTGGCGATGACGTACCAGAAAAGGTGGATCCGCAGGCCCCACCTCATGGCCTTTTCGCTCTTGTGCATTTTCCCTCCCGTGGATCATCGGATCGAGGTCTGCTCCCGCACGGCCGTCTCGATGAGGCCCACCGCCGCACCCGGCCGGGAGACGAACACCATGTGCGAAGCACCCTCGACCACCTGGGTCTTCGCGCCGGAGCGCTGGGCCATGAACTCCTGCGTCGCCGGGGGGATGATCCTGTCGGCGCCGCTGATCAGGTTGTAGTTCGGGATCGTGTGCCACGCCTGTGGACCGGTGGCGGGCTCGCCCAGGGCGGCGCCGGTGGCCGGGCGTTGCGTGATCGAGTAGAGGGCGGCCTCCTCCGCGGACACGTCGGCCGCGAAATGGGGGTGAAAGACCTTCAGGTCGATGTAGAGGTCCACCTGTCCGTCGGGCAGCGGCACCGGCTTCAGGGACTCGCCCACGGTGCTGCCCGGGAACTTCTCGACCAGTGCCTGCGCGCTCTCGCCCGTCTCCGGCACGAACGCCGCCAGGTAGACCAGTGCCTTCACGTTCGCGTTTCCCGCGGCGGCAGTTGAGATGACCGCACCGCCGTACGAGTGCCCGACCAGCACGATCGGTCCCTCGATGCTGTCCAGCAGCGCCCTGACCTGAGCCGCGTCAAAGGCGAGCCCCCGCAGTGGATTCGGCGCGGCGACCACTGGATGGCCGTCGGCGACAAGCCGCTTGGCGACGGCGTTGAAGCCGCTGCCGTCGGCAAAGGCTCCGTGTACGAGCACGATCGTCGGATTCCCGCTCACCATGGGCCAACCTTTCCTTCGGATGACGGCCGACAGAAAGCTATGGCGTCGCACTGGACGGGAATTGAATGCGCCCGGGACCTGATTCCGGGCGGGCTTCACTGGTCATTCAGTCGACGTCAAGCCGGTTCGACCAATATGAGCGCCTCGGAGGACAGACGACTGGGGGGTGCCGATGGGGTCGGACGAGGAAGTCGATGTCGTTGTGATCGGGTCGGGTATGGGCGGTCTCGCGGCGGCGCGCACGATCGCGCAGTTCGGCGGGAAACGCGTTCTCGTCCTCGAACAGCACTACACGCTCGGCGGGATGACGCAGGAGTTCTCCCGCGCCGGCCGATACCGCTTCGGCACCGGGCTGCATTACATGAGTGCGAGCGCCGGCCCGTTCCTCGGGTTCATGACGGACGGAAGGGCGCAGCTCTCGCCCCTGCCGGACGAGTACGACGCGCTGCACTTCCCGGGGTTCGACTTCGCCGTCCCCGCCACGAAGGAGCGGTTCCGTGAGCGTCTGAAGGAGCAGTTTCCCGCCGAGTCCGACGCGATCGACCGGTTCTTCCGGACCACGCGCCGGGCCATGGCCGGGCTGACCGCGCGCAATGTCTTCGCATCGTTCCCCGCCGGCGTACGAAAGGCGGGTGCGCCCATCGTCGAGCGGCTCTTCCCGTCGGCCTTCCGATCGTTGCGGGACCAGGTCTCCCGCAGCTTCCGCGATCCGCGCCTGCGGGCCGTGCTGGCCGCGCGATGGGGGCTGTACGGCACTCCGCCGGCGTCGAGCGCGTTCGGGTATCACGCGGCGGTCCCGCTGACCTTCTTCATGGAAGGCACCGCACACCCCGTGGGCGGCCCGCAGGAACTCAACCGGGTCGTGCTGGACATGCTGCGGCGGTACGGCGTGGTGCTGCGCTCCCGGCAGAGGGTGCACGAAGTCGTCGTCGAGGGCGGCAAAGTGGCCGGCGTCGACGTCGCGGACACCACCACCGGCCGCCGCTACCGGGTGCGGGCGGACACCGTCGTCTCGGCGACCGGAGTGCGCAACACGTATGCCCTGATCGGGAAGAGCCACGAACTGGCGGATCTGCCCGAGGAGCGGTCGGCGGTCATGCTGTTTCTCGGACTGGACCGGTCGCCGGCCGAGTTCGGACTGCGCGGCGAGAACCACTGGTTCATGCCGGATCTCGACGACCACGACGGCGTTCAACGCCTTCCTGGGGAAGGCACGCTGTACGTGTCGTTCGCGTCGCTCAACAATCCGGCCGCCCGGTTCCACACGGTGGAGCTGCTGGAACTCGTCGATCCCAAGGTGGTCGACGAGTGGCGCGGGACGTCCGGGAACGAGCGGCCCGAAAGCTACCGGAAGTTCAAGGACGAGCTGACCGGGCGGCTGATCGCCCGCCTGGAGGAACGCTGGCCCGGATTCCGGGAGACGATCGCGTTCGCCGAACTGGCGACGCCGCTGTCGTTCGAGACCTATCAGCACAGCGTGCGGGGATCCTTCTACGGACTCGCAGCGACTCCCCAGCGGTTGCGCTCGGCGCGGGCGGGATGCCGTACTCCGGTCAAGGGCCTCTTCGTGGCCGGGCAGGACGCCTGGGGGTCCGGCGTCGTGGGGGCGCTGGCCGGCGGGTTGATGGCGGCGAACGCTGTCCTGAAACCGCGGCAGCTCGGGACGATGTGGCAGGCCATCCGTTCCGGCGGAACGACCCGGGATCCGGCCACGCCCTGGGAAGGCTATCTGCGCGTGGCCGGCATCGAGGTGCTGACCCCGACGGTCCGGAGGATCCGCTTCGAACCCCTGGACGGGGGCGTGGTGCCGTTCTCGTTCACCGCCGGGCAGTATGTGAAGGTCGAACTGCCCGTCGCCGTCGAGCCGATCGAACGGTCGTACTCGATCTGCAGCGGTCCGGGGGAGAGCGGCTTCTTCGAGATCGCGGTGAAGCACGAGCCGGACGGGCTGGGTTCGGGGTTCCTGCATGAGGAACTGGAGGTAGGGCTGGCGTTGCGGGTGAGCGGCCCGCACGGTGAGTTCATCTGGGAGCCGGGCACCGACGCTGAAACGCTCCTGCTCATCGCCGGGGGCGTCGGGATCACCCCGCTGATGAGTGTGCTGCTCGCGGCCGCCGACGCCGGTCACACGGGGCGGATCGTCCTGCTGGCGAGCTACCGGACCGAGGCCGAGGTGCTGTTCGGGCCGGAGATCGAGGCGCTGCGGTCACGGTTGCCGGGGCTGGAGGTGTCGGTCTTCGCGACCGATCGACAAGGGCGGATCGGCTACGACGAGTTGCTGCCCCACGCGGGCCCGGCGACCCGCGTGCACCTGTGCGGGCCGGCGCCCATGATGCAGGACCTGATCGGTCGCCTGAGAGAACTGGGGGTGCCGCCAGAGGCCATCCGCACCGAGGCGTTCGTGTCGGGCCGGAGCAAGGAGACCCGCCGGGAGAAGGCGCACGCCATTGCTGCCGCCGCTGCGGCGGCCGGTGTCACGGAGTTCGTGATCGGCACGGATGGCGGTGGCCCGGCGTTCTCGTGCAGCCCCGGGCAGTCGGTCCTCGACGCCGCCAACGCCGTCGGCGTCGCGCTGCCCCAGTCGTGCGGCGAAGGCGCCTGCGGTACCTGTCGGGTGCGGGTGCTCTCCGGCGCCTACGAGACCGACGACCGGGGGATGTTCTCCGCCGACGAGTTGGCGGCCGGCTGGCGGCTGGCCTGCCAGACACTGCCCACCGAGGACCTGGTGATCGGCCAGTAGGGCGGAACCGGTGAGCGTTACTGCATGTGCCGGTGGCGCATGGCCCGTCGGGAGGTATCCGCCGCGATGGTGACGGTCATCTCTGGTCGTTTCTGGTTGTTTGCTTTGCCTTTCCAGTCAGCAATTCTTGGTAATCGCTTTGTCTGCCACGGGACTTGAGTGACCATGGACGGCGAATGGCGGCGAAGGCCGGCCAAGGCTGGGAACGGGAAAAGGAATGACTTCCTCCGCTGCGTCTCTGCGGCTGCAGGTTCTCGGTCCGTTGCGGATCTGGCGCGACGGCGTCGAACTGGACCCCGGCCCTCGGCAGCAGTCGTATCTGCTCGCGATCCTGCTCGCCCGCGCGGGCAAGCCGATCAGTACGAGCGAGTTGGTCGACCTGATCTGGGCCGAGGACGTCCCGGCCTCGGCGGTCAACATTCTCCAGAAGAATGGCTCTGTGGCTCGGCGCGGTCATGTTCGCGGCGATGCTGGTCGGCATCACCGGCGTCGCGCACCTCAACCGGGCCGCGCCGGGCACCCCGGCCGGGCCCGGGCGCCGGGGCGGGCTGGTGGTGGCGCTGCGCGACCGGCAGTTCCGTGCGCTGACCGCGTCGTATCTGACCGTCGGGATCACGATGCACCTGGTACTGGCCGCCATGCCGTACTTCGCCGAGTACGAGCTGGGCCGCTCCGCGCTCACGACCGTGCTTATCGCGGCGTTCATGGCGCCGGCGGTCCTGACCACGCCCCTGTGGGTACTGGTGGCCCGGCGTCTCGGCAAGCAGCGCAGCCTGCTCGCCGCCCAGGCCGCGTTCGTGGGCGGTTCGCTGGTGCTGGCCCTGGGCGCCGCGGCCGGTCTGCCGCTGCTGATCGCAGCCGTGGCCGTGCTGGGCGTCGCGTTCGCCGCGATGCAGTTGATGCCGCTGTCGATGGTGCCCGACGTCATCGCCGCCGCAGGGCCGGCCGGTGCCGCCAGCGCGGGCAGCTACACCGGCGTGTGGACCGCCGCCGAGGCCACCGGCGGCGCGTTGGGGCCGTACGTGTACTCGGCCTGCCTGGCCGCGGGCGGGTTCGTGGCCAGTGGCGCGGGTGAGCACACCACGCAGTCTCCCGGCGCGCTGGCGGCCGTCCGCTATGGCTTCACCTTGGTGCCAGCCGTCCTCATGACGATCGCCATCGTGCTGCAACGCCGGTACACCTTGGACAAGCGCGCCCACCCTGCGGCGCCGAGTGCCGTCGCCCAGGAAAAGGCGGAGGGGCAACGGAACTAATGGTGAAGCGGCCCCTGTAGGGCCCCGGATTTCCGTTCAGTGCTCGTCAAGTAACCGGTCCTGCGTTCATCAGCGAGGACACCGGATACCGAAGTAGATATCGACGACGACAACGTGCCGGGCGCTGCGACCCGGCCCAGCAGGAGGAGGGCCCCCTTCGGCGCGATCTGCGGCTGATGGCGGCCGGGATGCTCGCGATGATGACCGCGCTGCACGGTGACACCGACGCGGCGCTTGCCTTGCTCGACACGATGGAGGCCGCCGCGGGGGACGATCCCTACGTGATCACGGTCTGGGCGACCTACTCCGCACGGGTCGCCGCGTTGATCGGCGCCCCCGTGCGGGCACGTCGCGGGGCTGAGCGCGGGATCGCCGCGGACCCCGCGTTCTCGTTCGGCTTACTCGGCGACTACCTGCGGCTGGTCCGGTGCTGGGCACGAGCCGTGACCGGCGGGGATCCGGTCGGCGTAGCCGTGGAGGCGCACGACCTGATCGTCGCGTCGCTCTCCGAGCCGCCACGCTCGGGCCTGGCCACCTGGTACGGGCTCCTCGGCGAGATGTGGCCGGCGGCGGGAAAGCTGGACGAGGCCGACGCGGCGCTCGACCGGGCGGACTCGGCCATCGACACGTACGGCCAGCGCTACGCCGAAAGCCTGCTGCTTCTGCTCCGGACACGGGTGCTGCGGGCACGCGGCGAGCCGGTCGCCCCCCTCCGGGCCGTCGCCGAGCGGGCGCACGCACTGTCCGTCGAGCGCGACGCCCACCTGGTCGCCCGCCGTGCCGAGGAACTGATGGCCGAGCACTAGGCAGCGACGATCCGCAACGCCGCAATCGCCAGCAGCCACCTCGTCGGCGTCACGGCTGGGCAGTTGACGGTTCCCGACCGGGGACCGGCACGTCGAAGCAGTTCAGCACCATCGCGATGAGGCAGTAGCTGCCGATGAGGAAAACGAGCTCGCCGACCCCATCAGGGCCCAGCAACTGCGTGGCCCGGTCGTATGTGGAGTCCGGCAGTATGCGCCCCGAGGTCAACGCCTTCGCGACGTCGTGGGCGACGGCCTGCTCGTCACTCAGCCCGGAGGGCCGCCCGCCCGCCGCCAGCGTCGCGATCTGTGCCGCCGCAAGACCGACCTCGTCTGCGGTCTGCTCGTGCGCGTACAGCAGGTACCGGGCGCCGTAAGCGGCGCCGACGGTGAGGATCGCCACCTCGCGGACGACGGGGTCGAGGTGAGCCTCGGCCGCGACCGCCCGCTGCAGAAACAGCGCCGGAACCCCGAACGCGGGGAAGTGCAGCATCGCCGCGAACGGCCCGACGAGCGCACCGTCGTCGTCGAGGATGACGACGCGGCCCTGCTCCTCGGTGACGAGGCCGGCGATGCCGTCATGCACCTCGCGGAGTGAGGGGTCGAGCTCATCGGGTGGGATGGGGCGAATACGCATACGATGCTCCTCCTTCTCAGAGTCCGTCGGTGTACTGGCCGTCGATGAGTACGAAGGCGACCCGGCAGTTCGCGGCCGACCGGTTCGCCCATGCGTGGTTGGTGCCGCGCTGGATCACGATGTCCCCGGTGCGGACGATGGTCTCGCCCTCGTCGAGGATCAGCGTGAGCTCGCCCTCGACGACGATCCCGTAGTCGATCGTCTGCGTGCGATGCATCAACGGATGCGGGGCGCCGGCGTCGGACCGTGCGGCGTCGGCACCGTCCATCTCCCCGAACTTCTCGGCCGCCTCCGCCCCCGTCAGGTTCCGGATCCGGTCGTCCTCCGGAGGGAAGTCGATCACCCGGATACGAGTGCCACGCTCGGGAGGTCCGAGCACCAGACCGTTCTCCGCCGGCTCACCCGACTGCCGGTCGATGACGGCCGGCGTCTGGCGTGTGTTCCACACCTCGTAGAAGGTCGGGCCACCAGGCCCGCCGATCTCCACCACGCGAGTCGGCGGCGCGTCCTGCGTGATCACCGCGCGGCCGGACCCGTCATGGCCGGTCACGATTCTTCGGAACGGTAGTACGGAGCTCATGGGGTAAGTCCTGCTCTTCTCAGCCGATGTGGGCATTCGAGGTCATCGCGTCAGCGGGGTAAGCGGCCCGCTGGGCATGGACTCCGCCGCGCACCGAAAGACTGGCGCCCGCCAGTTGACGTGGAGTTGACCGTCCGTGGACGGCGCCCCGATGTCCGTAAAGTCTGCTTTGGTGTTCGTATCGGGCGATCAGGTCCCGTTGGGAGGGGTCGCCGCGATTGCGGCTGTCACTCTGGTCGATTCTGGTTGCTTGCTTTGTGTTTCCAGTCGGAAATCTTTGGTAATCGCTTTGCCTGCCTCGGGACTTGGGCGACCGCGGACGGCGGATGGCGGCGAAGGCCGGCCAAGGCTGGGAACGGGAGAATGGCTTCCTCCGCTGCGTCTCTGCGGCTGCAGGTTCTCGGTCCGTTGCGGCTGGCGCGACGGTGTCGAGCTGGATCCCGGCCCTCGGCAGCAGTCGTATCTGCTCGTGATCCTGCTCGCGCGCGGGCAAGTCGATCAGTACGAGCGAGCTGATCGACCTGATCTGGGGCGACGGCGCCCCCTCCAGTGCCTTGAACATGTTTCAGAAGTACGTCTGCGCGTTGCGACGGCTGCTCGATCCGCCGCAATGGGGCATCGCCTACCACTGGGCGCTGCTCGCCGAGATGTGGCTGGCAGCCGGATCGCCCGACCGGGCCGAAGCCGCTCTCGACCGAGTTGACCAGACCATGCGGGACTACGGCCAGCGCTACGCCGAGCCGCCGAACGACTCCTCCCAGGACCGGGGGCCATGCCTGACCGCAGGCCCTGAGGGGCAGAGCGGCCCAGGAATGAGAAGCGGGGACAAACTTAATTTCGCCGGCGGGTATTCCGCCGACGTGTATTCCGGCTTTGCGCGAAGGCATGCTTGACAACAACGGAATCGGTGCCCGGATTTCTGTTCAGTGCTCGTCAAGTGGGCGGCTTTACGCTGACCGCGATCACCACCGAGAACACCGGATACCGAAGGGTATACAACCATGACGACAACTCGCCGGGGGCTGTTGGCCGGATCCGCCGCGGTCGTGGTGGGCGCCGCACTCGACGCGCCCGCCGCGCAGGCACACACCGGAAGCGGCAGTGGCAGCGGCCAGAAGCCCACCGTCGTACTCGTGCACGGCGCGTTCGCCGACGCCTCCGGCTGGAACGGGGTCGCCTCCCGGCTCATCCGTGACGGCTATCCGGTCATCGCACCGCCCAACCCACTGCGCAGCGTGTCCTCCGACTCCGCCTATCTGGCCGGCATCCTCGCGACCCTCAGCGGCCCGATCGTCCTCGTCGCGCACTCCTACGGCGGGATCGTCGTCACCAACGCCGCGACCGGCAACCCGAACGTGAAGGCGCTGGTCTACGTTGCCGCGTTCGTGCCCGACCAGGGGGAGACGCTGCTGGGCCTGCAGACGAAGTACCCGGGAAGCAGACTCAGCGAGGAGGCGCTGGACTTCCGTCCCTACGGTGAGGGACTCGTCGACGGCTACATCAAGAAGGAGCTCTTCCACGACGTGTTCGCCGGGGACCTGCCGAAGGCGACCGCCGGGCTGATGTGGGCCGGCCAGCGGCCGGCGGACGTGCGCACCCTCGGGGAGCCGTCCGGCGTCCCGGCCTGGAAGACCATTCCGTCCTGGTATCTCGTGGGCCGCGACGACCAGGTGCTGCCCCCGGCGGCGCAGCGGTTCATGGCGCGCCGGGCCGGCGCGCACACCTTCGAGGCCGACACCTCGCATGTTGCGATGATCGCGCAGCCCGCGGCGACGGCCGCCCTCGTCAAGCGCGCCGCGCGCTGACACCACCGAGCCGACGAGGCCGGCAGGGGCCGGCGATGTTCGAGGGGCTGGGGCGGACGGTGGGTGATCGGGCCGGCTGCGGCCTTCCTGGCGCTCGGCGGCATTGATCCCCCCGTCCCGCACCGGCCCGTACGCCGTCCAACCGACCCTCCTGCCGAGGACGAGACGATGCATCAGCACGCATACGACAGTCAGTGCACCGCCGAGGAGAAGCGGCACACCACCGCGAAGTCGCCCATCAGGAATCCGAAGCTGACGTTGTTCGCACTGGCGTTGGGCACCTTCGCGATCGGCGCCGGCGAGTTCGGCAGCAACGGCATCATCCAGCTGTTCGCGTCCGATCTGGACGTGTCCGTTCCGGTCGCGACCTACGCGATCACCGCGTATGCCTTCGGGGTGATGATCGGCTCTCCGGCGATCACCCTGCTCGCCGCCCGGGTCAACCGGCGCACCCTGCTGCTCGGCTTGATCGGGCTGTTCCTGGTCGGCAACGGGCTCTCCGCCCTGGCGCCGGACATCGTGCTGTTCGTCGTCTTCCGGTTTGTCACCGGCAGCGTGCAGGGAGCGTTCTTCGGCGCCGGGGCCGTCGTCGCCGCGTACGTGTACGGGCCGGGCAAGGGCGGCAAGGCGTTCGCCACCGTGATGGGAGGACTCACCGTCGCCACCATCGCCGGGTCGCCGCTCGGCACCTTCATCGGCCAGCACGCCGGCTGGCGCGCCATGTACGGGACCGTGGTCGCCGTCGGCCTGCTCGCCGGAGCCGCCCTGGTGGCCTGGCTGCCGCGCACCGACGACCTGCGCGGCAGCTCCCTCACGGGCGAACTGGGCGCCCTCAGGCGGCGGGACGTCTGGCTGATGGTCACCGTCGCGGCGCTCGGCATCTCCAGCATCTTCGCCGTCTACACGTTCATCGGCCCGTTCGTCACCGACGCGGCGCTGCGGGACTCCTCGCTCATCCCGATCGCGCTCGCCGTCTTCGGCCTGGGCATGGCGGTCGGCAACCAGGTCGGCGGACGTGTCGCCGACCGGTACGAGAACCGCGGTCTGGTCCTGGGCTACGGCGGTGCTCTGGTGTTCCTCGTACTGATCGGTGTGTCAGGCAGCAACCTGGTGGTTCTGCTGCCCTGCCTCTTCGGCGTCGGCGCCACCATGATGTTAGCCATCCCCACCATCCAGGTCCGGCTGACCGGTTTCGCACCGGACGCCCCCACCCTGATGGGAACGCTCAACCTGGCCGCCCTCAACCTGGCCAACTGCCTCGGCGCGATCGGCGGCGCCGTCGCCCTCGACGCTGGCTGGGGGACCCTGTCCACCGTGTGGGCCGGCTTCGTCCTCACCACCGTCGGTCTGCTCCTGTATGTCACGACCGTCGCCCGAGTGAAGCCGGCGCCCGTTCCGGTTCGCGCCTGAAACAGCCCTACACGGAGGAATCACGTGAACGACGGTGCGGCAGAGCGCGGGCCGGTCCTGGACGACGAACAGTTCCGCCAACTCGCCGAGTACGGTGAGGTGGAGCACGCCGAGCCCGGCCGGGACCTGTACACGTCCGGCGACGACACCTACGACTTCTTCCTGCTCCGGTCGGCGACCGTGGACATCGTCCGGGATGCGACGGCGATCGAGCCGGAGCGTCTGATCTACCGGGGCGGCCCCGGAGACTTCCTCGGCGAGCTCAACCTGCTGACCGGTCAGCACGTCTACCTGACCGCCCGGGTGGTGATCGCCGGGATGGTCGTCCGGATCCGGACGGCGATGCTGCGCCGGGCCCTCGCCGAGCAGGTCGACATCGCCGACACCCTGATCGAGGCGTTCAGGGAACGGCGCGAGGTGATCCGCGGGGCGGCAGGCAACGCCCTGGAGATCGTCGGCCGGCCGTACGCCGCGGAGACGCTCGAACTACGCACCTATGCGGCGCAGATGCTCCTGCCGAACTCCTGGCTCGACGCGGCCTCGCACCCCGGACGCTCGCTGATGAGACGGGCGGGGCTCGGCGAGGACGACCTCCCGGCCGCGATGGTCAACGGTTCGCTGCTGAGGCGCGCGACACCCAGAGCTGTTGCCGAGGTGCTCGGTCTCACCTATCGAGCCGACGGGCGCCCGGTCGATCTCGTCGTGGTGGGCGCCGGCCCGGCGGGTCTGGCCGCCGCCGTGTACGGGGCGTCCGAGGGCCTCGTCACCGTACTGCTGGACCGCGCCGGGCTCGGCGGCCAGGCCGCCAAGAGCGCCCGCATCGAGAACTACCTGGGCTTCCCGCACGGAGTCAGCGGCGAAAGCCTGACCCGTATGGCGATGGTCCAGGCGCTCAAGTTCGGCGTACGGATCCACTCGCCCTGCGCGGTCGCCGGCCTGGACCTCTCCGACGAGCGACGACCGGCCGTCCTGCTGGAGGACGGCACACGCATCCGGTGTCGCGCGGTGATCGCCGCGACCGGGGCCCACTACCGCCACCTCGACCTGGCGCAGTGGACGACCTTCGAGAAGTCCGGTTGCGTCCGGTACGCCGCGACCGAGCTGGACGTCCGAGGCTATGAGGACCAGCCGGTGACGGTCGTCGGCGGCGCCAACTCGGCCGGGCAGGCGGCCCTTTCCCTCGCCGCCCGTGGTGCGACAGTGAATCTGATCGTCCGCGGTACCGATCTCGGAGCCCGGATGTCGTCCTACCTGACCGACCGGATCCGGGCGCATGCGCGGATCCTGGTCCACACCGGCAGCACCATCCGCGAACTGGGCGGCGACGACACCCTCGCGTCGATCGTCGCCGAGAGGTCCGACGGGCGGCGGGACCGGCTGGCCTGCCGCGCCCTGTTCTGCTTCATCGGCGCCGACCCGGTGTCGGGCTGGCTGGACGGCGTGGCCAAGGACCACCATGGCTTCGTCCTCACGGACAGCCGGTCCGGTACGGCCCTGCCGTTCCAGACGAGCGCACCCCGGGTCTTCGCGGTCGGTGACCTGCGCGCGGGCTCGCCGAAAAGAGTGGCCACCGCGGTCGGTGACGGTGCCGGCGCCGTCTCCTCCGTCCACGCGGCTCTCGCCGACGACTGACGCATCATTGACCGTGTTCCGGCACACCGTGAAACGTATGTGGGACCCGAGGTCCGGCTGGAAGGAGAAGTCGTACTCGTCGAGCGTTTTGTGGTGCGGCAGCTTCGACAGCCGCAGGCCCTGCTGGAACGTGAGATTCCGTCGTGTGTCCGCAGAGTGGAGCGGATGCGGCACGAGGTCACTTGGGCAGTTCTCCGCCCGCTGGTCGACGTCCTGGTGAAGAAGGTGAAAGCGGTGCGCCGGGCAGCCGATGCCGTCCGGCTACACGGCCCGGCCGTCATCCCGCACAAGGACATGGGGAGAGGACCCGATAGGCTGCTTCACCTGGAAAGTGCCTCCGACAGGGGCGGGAACAAGGACCTCAGCAATCCTCATTCTCGCTGGTCAGAGGCACTTTCTACTTCCCTGACCGTCTGCCGGACAGCCCGCTTCATGAAAGCGCGAGGTTAGTACTCCAACCGTTAGATCGTGATCTTGCTGGTCGGGGTTGGTGCGGAGATGGCTGCGGCCACCGTTGATCATCGTGAGTTGTGACCGCTTGCGCTGGTCAGACTGGCGACGCCGACACCAAGCCCGCGCCCGAGCCTGTCACTACCAACGGCAAGCCAACTGTCCGGCCATAGAGGTTCGCGTCCCCTGAACGGTGGCGATATCGAGATGTCGCGAGGTCGGTGCCTGTGTGCATACTTCCTCACTGTGGAAATCATGACAGGCGAGCTGCGGCGCCTTCGATCTGGACCTGGGGCCGAGGATGACGACGAGCCCCGGCCGTTTCTCGTGCGCCTCCGGTTCACTGCCGAGGAACCAGCCCAGGTCATCGACAACGCGCGTGCGGTACTGACATGTGTGGTCTCCCAGATGGGTGACTGGCCGACAGATGAGCTTTGGCCGCAACTGTTGCCGACCTGGTTCATCCAGCGGTGCGCGCCCGAGACCCCGGAACCGGAGCATGGCGAGCCCTTCGACGTCGCGGCGTGGCTGCGTCAGTGGCGGGCGATGACGCCAGAGGAGAGAGCGGCCGTCGATCAGGGGCTGTGGACGCTCTCGGGATGGCTGTACTACTTCGACCCGACCGAGGAATGGGAGACGATCGCAGCTGGTGGTGGTGGCACGCAGGAACCGACGAGTCGGGCGGCTGGGTGCAGGTGGCCACCACAGGCTGGCCCTTCGGAAGCGGTTCACTGTCCTGGCTGATTGAGGCCAGTGGGGGCGCGGATCTCGTCTACGGGCCGTGAGCAGCGACTCGCCGTGATCGCGAACTACGGCTGGAGTGCTACGGCCAACCTGATTCGCCGTCAACCCGCGCCACCGCCGAATCTAGCGAACTACCGGTAGCCTGCGCCGTGTCGGGCAGTGCGAGTCGCGCTCGCTCAGGGGCGCCGCGGCATAGCCGAACGCCGCGCCGTGCTTCGTGCCGCCGAACACCCGCCGTTGCACCGAGGCGGTCGCTTACACCTCCGACTGCTGCGCGGCGATCCCCAACTGGTGCATCATGCTGAAGCCGCCCAGGACCTCGCACACCGTCGAAATGCTCGCAATGGACGCACCGGAGAATCGAATACGGTCGACGGTACAAGCCGTGAAGTGCCTGCCGGTCGGCGGAACCCCGGCGAACTCACCCTGCCAGGTTCCTGACGAACGCAGGAAGCACACTACCTCGTCCTCGCGGCTGATCTGGTCGGTAACGGAGAATGTGAGATCAGGGAAGGCGGTGCAGAACCCTTGCAACATCGAAATGATCTTGTCGCGCCCCTGGATCGGGCTTTCATGCTCAAAGAAAATATCCGGGGCGAATATGTTCGTCAGTGTTTCGAAATCCCGCCGATTGAATGCGGCAAAGTATTCCTTCGCGACGTCCGCCTTCGCGACTGCATCCATTGAAGTCACAAGCTTCTCCTCACGATTGCTGTGACGACGCCGCACGCGGCGCCGTTGCTCGCGGTTGACAGTGAGAGTAGGAGCGCTCGGGCGCAGCGGGAAATGGTTCGTGTCAATAGGCTCGCATTGATTTCGTCGATGAGATCTGAACGCAGCCGCCTGGAACGCCGACGACGTCCGCGACGACCTGCAGACCTTCGTCGCCGACAGGCTCGGCGAGGCCGACGGGGTCCTCACCCTCGACGACACCGGCTTCATCAAGAAGGGCACCACCTCCGCAGGCGTACAGCGTCAGTACTCCGGCACCGCCGGCCGCACCGAAATCCCCCAGTGGGGGCACCCCCAGTCAGATCGGCGTCTTCGCCGCCTACGCCACCACCCACGGACGCGCCCTGGTGGACCGGGAGTTGTATCTGCCCAAGTCCTGGACGGACGACCGCGAACGCTGCCGCGCCGCAAAGATTCCCGATGAGAGGGGCTTCGCCACCAAACCAGAGCTGGCCAGGGCCATCGTGCTGCGCGCACGCGCCTCCCCGCTGCCGAACGCCTGGGTGACCGCAGATGCCGCCTACGGCCAGGAGTGGCGCTTTCGCCGGATGCTGGAAGAAGCCGCAGTCGGCTACGTGCTCGCCGTCCCGAAGTCCCAGCCGGTACCGTGCTACGGCCGGATCGACCATCTTTTCCGCCAGGCGCCGGATGAGGCATGGGAGCAACGTTCGTGCGGCGACGGCGCCAAGGGCCCGCGCGTCTATGACGGGGCGGCCGTCCAGCTCCCGGTGATCGAGGACTTCGACGGTGAGCGGCCCACCCATCACCGCTGGGCGCTGGCCCGGCGCAGTCTTAGCAGGCCAGATGGCGAACCGCTGCTGCTGGAGTATTAGCCGAATCCTGAAGGTCTCACACCGGGAACTGGTGGCAACTTGCACTCGACCACTCACGGTCTGACGTGGGTTCGCGTGCTAGGTGAAGGACACGTGGACCAAGCGGCAGCGCCGGTTCTGTGTCGCAGACTTCAGAAGATCCAATACCGGTCCGACCCCATCGACAGCTACCTCGCCGCGACTGAGCTCCCAAGGACGACATCACGCGCGCACGGTCAGACGTCGCAGTCGCGGCAGACGGGAGGGCCGCTGCTCGCATCGGCCAGTTGGCTGCGGTGGCGCACGAGGAAGCAGACCGTACAGACGAATTCGTTGTCCAGCTGCGGAAGCACCTGGATTGTCAGCTCCTCGCCCGAAAGATCGGCACCGGGCAGTTCGAGGCCCTCGGCGGCCTCGGACTCGTCCATGTCGATGGCAAGAACGGATTTGCTGGTGCTCCGGGTGTTGAGTTCCTCAAGGTTGTCGATGATGCCGTCGTTGCGTGGGGTGTCGAAGTCCTTCGCCATCTTGCCTTCTCTGTCGTGGCGTTTGCCGTGCTCGCGTATGTCTGAGCGGTGGGAAGCGGACGGAGTGTGTCAGGCGGGCTGGACGGTGATCGTGCAGAGCCGCTTGGTCGCCCGGGTCAGGGCTACGTACAGGTCCCTCTCCCCGCCGGGGCGCGCCGTGGTGATCTCTTCGGGGCTGATGACGACGACTCCGTCGAACTCCAGCCCGCGCGCTTCGGATGCCGGAACGATGCGTGCGTGCTGTGCGATGTCAGTGGCCATCAGGTCGCCCACCCTCGCCTCTGCGCAGATGACCCCGAGGAGCTCATCCGGGTACGCGGAGCTCTGGTCGCGAAGTTCCTGGACGACGGTGGCGACCAGCTTCTCAACAGGGGTGGTCGCGGTGCGGGGAGTCTCGCCAGTGCGCAGTGACCGGGTCGGCTCCTGGTCCGGAGCGATCCGGGCGAGCAGGTCTCGGGTACTCGCGAGAATCTCCTGCGTGGTGCGGTAACTGACCGTCAGACTGTGCAGCTGGAACCGCGGGCCGACATGCGGACTCAACGCCTCCTTCCAGTCATGCGCCGTCGTGACCGGGCCCGCCTGGGCGAAGTCGCCCACCAGCGTCATGGCCTTTGCCGGGCAGCGGCGGACGATCATCCGCCACTGCATGGCGGTCAATTCCTGTGCCTCGTCGACGACAACGTGCCCGTACACGCGCTCCGGCGGGCCCTCGACCAAGCTACCCGCCTCGTCCAGCAGCGCTATATCGGCTTCGGTCCACGGCGCGTCCGGGGCACGCAGCAGACGCGACCGCTCGTCCGGTGTCAGCCGGGGAAGGTACTCGGCGAGAGTGTCGAGGTCTGTCAGGAGAGCCCGCACGAGTCCACCGGGTGTCAAGTGCGGCCACAGTACTTCCACGGCCTGGTCGATGTGGGGGTCGTCGAGGAGGTCGGCCCGGACGGCGTCCGCGTCGAAAAGGGCGGCCGATCCCGAGGCGGCTGCATCGTGTGGGCCGGGGTGGCGCAGGTCCGCCGCCGTGAATCGGTCGAGGTTCCGGCCCGTCAGCTGGGCCACCTCGTTGTCGATCTGCTCCAAGAGGTCACCCGTATTGCGTTCCAGCGTCTCGGTGAGGGCGTCGACCAGAAGCTCCTTGAACACCTGGCGCGCTGGATTGTGTCCCAGCCCGGTCGCCACGGCGGCGTCGCGTGCCGTTCGGACTGTGGCTTCCGTAAGGTGAACCACGTCCTGCCCGACCCGCAAGGTGAGGTCGCCGTGCGTACTTTGATGGGTGCGCAGCAGGTCGGCAAGTGCGTCAGCGAGAGCGGAACTGCCCTTGAGGCGCGCGGTGTCGAACGACTCCACCGCGGTGGGGACCACTCCGGCCAGTTCCTGGCATGTCGCCAGCACGACGTCGTTCTCGCCGAGCGAGGGCAGGACCTGGGAGATGTAGTCGAGGAACCGCGCGTTGGGCCCGACCACCAGGACGCCTTCCTTCGCGGCGCGCGGGAACGCGTACAGGACATACGCCGCCCGGTGCAGCGCGACCACCGTCTTGCCCGTCCCGGGCCCGCCCTGCACCACCGTCACGCCGCGGTGCGCGGAGCGGACAATCTTGTCCTGCTCGGTCTGCAACGTTGCGACGGCCGCGTGCATTCGGCCCGTACGCCGTGCCGAAAGGGCCTCGGTCAACGGGCCGTCGCCCACGACGTCCTCGGTGGTCGGGGCGGAGCCGTCCAGCAGCTCGTCGCTCACCGAGACCACCGCGCGCCCGTCCAGGCGCAGGTGCCGGCGTCGCCGCAGGTTCATCGGGTGAACCGGCGTGGCCTCATAGAAGGGCCGCGCCGCGTTCGCACGCCAGTCGACGAGCAGGGGCAGGTCGTCGTCCTCTGTCTGCAGGCCGATCCGGCCTATGTGCAGTGTGGTGCCGTCCGCCCAGTCGATGCGGCCGAAGGCCAGTCCGTTTTCGGCCCCTTCGAGCCGTCCGATCTCCTGTGTCAGGCGGTCGGCGGCGATCCCGCGCTCGTATGTCTCGCTCGCACTCTCGGCCGGCGTCCTGAGTGCTTCCGCCAGGCGTGTCCGTGCCTCGGAGATCCGCTCTGTGAGCAGCTCGTACAGCGTGGAAACTCGTGCCTGTTCCCACTCGACCTGACGCGCAGCGGAGTCGTTGGATAGCGACAACGGAGAGCTCCTCTCGATTCGGGTGCCCACTATCGACCAGAGCTCAGGGAAAGTAAATTTTGACTTATTCGAGAAATTGGTCACCGTCGCCAGAGGTAATGCTGAGCCGCTCTGGTCTCCGTCTCGGTGCTCACGCGTGCGTGTTTTTGTCAAGAGCGATTATGTCTGCATCGCATCTTTATTTAGACCGTGTTCTGCGTGGTGAGGCGTCGTTGTTCCGGGCATGGGGCGGGGTACGCGGAGTTGGATTGTTCCGGACGGGCTGTGGGAGATCGCGAAGCCGCTGATCCCGTCGTGGAGAGTGCGGCCGCAGGGCGGCGGAACGCAGGACACACCTGATGAGACGCTGTTCGCGGCCGTCATCTACGTCCTGGTCAGCGGCTGCGCCCGGCGCCAGTTGCCGCCCTGTTTCGGCATATCGACATCGACGGCTCACCGTCACTTCCTGTTCTGGTCGCGGGCCGGTGTCTGGGACTGCCTCCACGAGGCCGTGCTGGACCGGTTCGATGACGCGCCGGCCTCATCGATGTCACCCGCGTCGTCCTCGACACCGCCCACGTGAGGGCCAAAAGGGGGCGAACACACAGGTCCGAGCCCAGTGGACCGCGGCAAGCCCGGTTCCGAGATACACCTCCTGTCGGACGCGAACGGACTGACCCTCCTCGTCGGCGTCTCGGCCAAGCGATCTTTTCCCGCGCATCCCAATGAGTGGCCGAGTCGTCGTGGGATGCCGAGCGGCCACGCCGCGCACTGGTCGGCGTGCCGGGCGTCCGAGGGGAGTGACGGGGGCCGGGCACGGGCCGCGATCCGGCAGGAGCCCGGACGTGTGCTGCACCGTGGCACACGGGCTAGGTCCTGCCTCCGGGTGCGGGTGACCGTGGCTGCGTGCTTGCAGCTACCGCCATCTCCCAGAGCGCCGCCGACCCGCTGTCCGGTCTGGTGCTGCGCGACGTACCGGTACCTCACCCGAAGCCCGGCTGGTCCCGGGTACGGGTCGTGGCCTCTTCCCTGAACATGCACGACCTGTGGACGCTGCGTGGCGTGGGCCATCCCCCGGAGCGCCTTCCCATCGTGCTCGGCTGCGACGCGGCCGGATACGACGAGGACGGCAACGAGGTCATCGTGCATCCGGTGATCGGCGACCCGGACGCGGGCGGGGGCGACGAGACGCTCGACCCGAACCGTGCGCTGCTGTCCGAACAGCACGACGGGGCCTTCGCCGAGTACCTGACCGTGCCCACCCGCAACCTGGTGCCGAAGCCCGCGTGGCTGTCCTTCGACGAGGCGGCCTGCCTGCCGGTCGCCTGGGGCACCGCCTACCGCATGCTCTTCACCCAGGCCCGGATCACCGCCGGCGACCGGGTGCTCGTACAGGGCGCGGGCGGCGGTGTCGCCTCCGCCGCCATCCGGCTCGCGGTGGCCGCCGGGGCCGTCGTCTACGCCACCAGCCGCAGCGAGGCCAAGCGTGCCGAGGCCCTCACCTGGGGGGTGCGCGCCGCGCTGGCCCCCGGTGAGCGGCTGCCCGAGCGGGTGGACGTCGTGATCGAGACGGTCGGCGAGGCGACCTGGTCCCATTCGCTGAAGTCGCTGCGGCGCGGCGGCACGGTCGTGATCGCGGGAGCCACGAGCGGCGCCAACCCGCCCGCGGACCTGGCCCGCATCTTCTACCTCCAGGGACGTGTCCTCGGCTCCACCGGCTGCACCCGGGGCGAGCTCGTCGCGCTGCTCCGGCTGATGGAGGCCACCGGAGTCCGCCCCGTGATCGACCGCACCCTGCCCCTCACGGACATCCACAAGGGCTTCCAGCTCATGATCGACGGCGGTCTGACCGGGAAGCTCGTCATCCACCCGTCGGCCCCCCAGAGTTAAGGACCCTCTCCCATGACCGCAGCTGTCGTCGGGCTCTCGCACTCGCCCCTGATCGGCAGGAACGACCCCGAGCCCGAGGTTCTGGCCCGCGTCGACGAGGCCGTCGAGAGCGCCAGGGCCTTCGTCCGCCGCTTCGACCCGGAGCTCGTCGTCCTCTACGCGCCCGACCACTACAACGGCTTCTTCTACAAGGAGATGCCCCCGTTCTGCCTGGCCACCGAGGCCCACGCGGTGGGCGACTTCGGTTCCCAGGGCGGGCCGCTGTCGGTCGACACCGACGCCGCCAGGACTCTGGCCAAGGGGGTGCTCGACCGCGGCGTCGATCTCACCGTCTCGGCCCGGATGACCGTGGACCACGGCTTCGCGCAGCCCCTGGAGGTGCTCTTCGGCGGTATCGACCGCGTGCCGGTGGTGCCCGTCTTCGTCAACGGCGTGGCGACCCCGCTCGGCCCGGTCAGCCGGATCCGCGCTCTCGGCACCGCGGTCGGTCAGGCCGCGGCCGACCTGGACAAGCGGGTGCTGTTCGTCGCCTCCGGCGGTCTGTCCCACGACCCGCCGGTGCCGGTGCTCGAGGGCGCACCGCCCCGGGTCGCCGACGCGCTCATCGAGGGCAACCCGCCCACCCCTCAGCAGCGTACGAAGGGCGAGGAGCGGGTCGTCCAGGCCGGCCGCGACTACGCCGCCGGGTCGTCGAAGATGATCCCGATCAACCCCGCCTGGGACAACCGCCTCCTCGACCACCTGGAGCGCGGCGACCTCGCGGAGTTCGACTCCTGGACCGTCGACGACATGGCCGCACAGGGCGGCGGCTCCGCCCACGAGGTCCGCACCTGGATCGCGGCGTACGCCTCCCTCGCGGCCACCGGCACGTACGAGATGACGTCCCGCTTCTACGAGGCCATCCCCGCCTGGATCGCCGGATTCGCTGTGACCACGGCGGAAGGGCGGTGACCGGCATGGCAGTCACTCCCGTCGAGCTGGCGGCCGCCCGGCTCGCCGCCGCCTTCGCCGAGGGACGGCCCGTGGCCCCGGTACGCGATCTGCTCGGTACCCAGGACGTCGACGCCGCGTACGCCGTACAGCAGGAACTCACCCGCAGCAGAGTGGACGGCGGTGCGGTCGTCGTCGGCCGCAAGATCGGCCTGACCTCCCCGGCCGTCCAGCGCCAACTCGGCGTCGACCAGCCTGACTTCGGGGTGCTCTTCGCCGACATGGACGTCTCCGCCGAGGCCGAGGTCCCCTCCGGCAGGCTGCTGCAGCCCAAGGCCGAGGCGGAGATCGCCTTCGTCCTCAAGGAGGACCTGGCCGCCGGCGACCTGGACCCGGCGCAGGTGCGCGCTGCGGTCGACTACGCCGTGGCCGCGCTGGAGATCGTCGACAGCCGTATCGCCGACTGGGACATCTCCCTCACCGACACGGTCGCCGACAACGCCTCCAGCGGACTGTTCGTGCTGGCGGAACGCCGCCTCACGCTGGACGAGTTCGAGCCCCGCGAGACCGTGATGCGGCTGTACGCCGACGACGTCCTCGTCTCCGAGGGCAACGGCGCCGCCTGCCTCGGCGACCCCCTGAACGCGCTGGCCTGGCTCGCCCGGACGGCCCGTGACCTGGGTGACCCGTTGCGGGCCGGACAGGTCGTCCTCTCCGGCGCGCTGGGCCCGATGGTCCCGGCTCCGCCCGGCACCCGGATCCGCGCCGAGATCAGCTCGCTCGGCGAGGTCACCGCCGCATTCTCCGAGAAGAGGGACGCATGACTTCCCCCAAGACGTCAAAGACCAAGGTCGCCATCATCGGGTCGGGCAACATCGGCACCGACCTGATGATCAAGATCCTCCGCCTGTCGGACACCCTCGAAGTGGCCGCCATGGTGGGCATCGACCCGGAGTCCGACGGCCTCGCCCGCGCCGCCCGACTGAAGGTCCCGACGACCCACGAGGGCGTCGAGGGCCTGATCGCCATGGAGCACTTCGACGACATCGAGATCGTCTTCGACGCGACCTCGGCCAAGGCCCACCTGGCCAACGCCCACCGGCTCGCGCCCTTCGGAAAGCGGCTCATCGACCTCACCCCCGCCGCCATCGGACCGTTCGTCGTCCCGCCCGTCAACCTCGACGAGCACCTGGAGGCCGGCGCGGACAACCTCAACATGGTCACCTGCGGCGGCCAGGCCACCATCCCCATGGTCGCGGCCATCTCCGCGGTGACCGACGTCCACTATGCGGAGATCGTCGCCTCCATCGCCTCCAAGTCGGCGGGGCCGGGCACGCGCGCCAACATCGACGAGTTCACCGAGACCACCTCCCACGCCATCGAGAACGTCGGCGGCGCGGCCCGCGGCAAGGCGATCATCGTCCTCAACCCCGCCGAACCCCCGCTGATCATGCGAGACACCGTCTTCTGCCTCATCGGGGACGCGGACCACGACGCCATCCGAGCCTCCGTCAAGGAGATGGCCGAGCGGGTCGCCCAGTACGTGCCGGGCTACCGCCTCAAGCAGGAGGTGCAGTTCACTCCGATCGCGGAAGGCGAGCCCGTGCACACTCTGCTCCCCGAGGGCGCGGGCCCGGTGACCACCCGTGTCTCGGTGTTCCTCGAAGTCGAGGGCGCCGCCCACTACCTGCCCGCCTACGCCGGAAACCTCGACATCATGACCTCGGCCGCCCTGCGCACCGCCGAGTCGATCGCCCGGCACAGCACCACCGTCACCGCGGAGGCCAGCCGATGACTCACCAGCTCTACATCCAGGACGTGACCCTGCGGGACGGCATGCACGCCATCCGGCACCGCATCGATCCTGCCGACGTGGGCCGCATCGCGGCCGCCCTCGACGCAGCCGGCGTCGACGCCATCGAGGTCGCCCACGGCGACGGCCTCGCCGGCGGCTCCCTCAACTACGGCCCCGGCAGCCACACCGACTGGGAATGGATCGAGGCCGCGGCGGACGCGATCGACAACGCCGTCCTCACCACGCTCCTTCTCCCCGGCATCGGCACCATCGCCGAACTGGAGCGCGCCTACGCCCTCGGCGTCCGTTCGGTGCGCATCGCCACCCACTGCACCGAGGCCGACATCTCGGCCCAGCACATCGCCAAGGCGCGCGAGCTGGGCATGGACGTCTCCGGCTTCCTGATGATGAGCCACATGGCCGAGGCGCCCCAACTCGCCGCGCAGGCAAAGCTCATGGAGTCCTACGGCGCCCAGTGCGTCTACGTCACCGACTCCGGCGGCCGCCTCACCCTGGACGGCGTACGCGAACGGGTCCGCGCCTACCGCGACGTACTCGACGAGAGCACTCAGATCGGCATCCACGCGCACGAGAACCTCTCCCTGTCGGTCGCCAACAGTGTCGTCGCCGTCGAGGAGGGCGTCACCCGCGTCGACGCCTCCCTGGCCGGACAAGGAGCGGGTGCCGGAAACTGCCCCATCGAGGCGTTCATCGCCGTGGCGAACATCCAGGGCTGGAAGCACGGCTGCGACCTGTTCGACCTCCAGGACGCCGCCGACGACCTGGTCCGCCCCCTGCGCGACCGCCCCGTACAGGTCGACCGCGAGACGCTCACCCTCGGCTACGGCGGCGTCTACTCCTCCTTCCTGCGCCACGCGGAGATCGCCGCCGAGCGCTACGGCGTCGACGCCCGCACCCTCCTGCTGGAAGTCGGCCGGCGCGGCCTGGTCGGCGGCCAGGAGGACATGATCGTGGACATCGCGCTCGACTTGATGTCCAACCCGGCTACCAGGCCCGTGAACTGACACACAGCAAGGAGAAAGCCCATGGGTGAACGCCTGCCCATACGCATCCCGATCGACGGAGACGAACTGGACGCCTGGTGGTACGCCCCCGAAGGCGTCGACGGACCCGCCCCCTGCGTCGTCCTGGCGCACGGTTTCGGCGGCATCAAGGAGATGCGGCTCGCAGCCTACGCCGAGCGGTTCGCCGCCGAGGGGCTCGGCGCCCTGGTCTTCGACTACCGGTCCTTCGGCGCATCCAGCGGGCGTCCGCGCAACCTGCTCGAGATCAAGCGGCTGGTCGCCGACTATCACGCCGCCGTCTCCGCGGCGAGGTCCCGTCCTGAGGTCGATGCCAGGCGTGTCGCCGTGTGGGGCAGCTCCATGTCCGGCGGCACCGTGGTGCTGGTCGCCGCGGAGGACCCGAGCATCGCCGCAGTGGTGTCGCAGGCGCCCCTCGCCGACGGCCGGGCCGCGCTGGTGCGCATGCTGAAGAGGTCGGCGACCCACGTGCTGGGCCTGGGTGTGGCGGGCGTCCGGGACGCCCTCGGGGCTCGCCTCGGCCGTGAGCCGTACACCGTGAAGACCGTGGGCCGCCGCGGTGAGCAGGGCGCCGTGCTGGCCACTGCGGACGCCTACGAGGGAATGCTGCGCCTCCTTCCGGCGGACGTGCCCTACGACAACGAGGTCAGCGCGCGCGTGATCCTGTCGCTGCCCTTCTTCCGCGCCGTCGAGACCGCCCCCCGGCTCTCCTGCCCCCTGCTGGTCCAGGTGATGGACCACGACGACCTCACGCCGCCGGGCCCCGGTGCCGCTCTCGCGGCCGCGGCTCCGCACGGCAAGTTGCTCGCCTACCCCGGCGGCCATTGGGACCCCTACGTCGGGGAGGGCTTCGACCAGGTGGTTCCCGACCAGATCGCCTTCCTCAAGCGGACTCTCGGGGCTCCAGCCGCTCGGTGACGGTGCGGCGCACCCTCAGCTTGTCATTTATCCGGTTCGACGCGGTTTCGTGCCGACTTTGTGGTGAGCGGGACGACTGAACGCCTCGCCGGTGGCGAGGACTCCGCCCACGTCATGCCGGGTGGCCCGGGGACGGTTCTTCGAGCCCGACGGCCTGCCCGGCCCCGGCCGGGAAGGTTTCGGTGCACCGGCCGGAGACCCGGTCCTCGCGTGCAGGTTCCTGAACCCTCTGCGGACGCGGGCGGGTGTCAGTCTGTTCGGCTCGGTGGGCTTCTCCCAGGGCCTGCGGAGGTCGGTGGCCAGCGGTCGGGCGAGCCGGAGCTGGGCATAGGCGGCGATCACCAGCCAGGTCCACCGGGCCGGGGACCACCCGCTCCAGCAGTTGACGCCCTGCCTCGGCGTCCCGTGCCGCGGCAGGGCCGAGGTGATGCTCCTGCCCTTGGAATGCTTTCCGAGGCTCAGGCTGAGCTAGGAGGGGAGAGCAGCCGTGACATATCCCGAACGGCGCGCGAATTCGCTGAGCCCCAGCCGTTCCCGCTTCCCGAGGGAGAAGGCGAGGGTCCGGGTGAAGAAGTCCTGCAGCATCGGGGCGGTGAAGGGCTCCCAGACGGCCGCCCGGTCGGCAAGCTCGCGGGACTCACTCCGCGCGAGGCCGCGCGCGGCCAGCAGACTGCGGTGCACCATGCCGACGATGTCCGGCTGCCGCGCCGCTGTCTCCTTCCGTACCGCCCACACGGCCAGTACGAAAGGCAGCCCTGACCAGCGTCTCCACAGCTCACCCAGGTCGTAGGCCCGAACACCGGGAGAGACGGGCCGGTTCATCGTCGCCGCCAGGGCGGCGTCCCCGGTCAGAACGGCGGCATCGGCAGAATCCAGCATGACCTCAAGATCAGGCGGCCGCGTCACATACCTCGGAGTGACGCCGTAGTGCTGCTCCAACAGCAGCCGGGACATCTGTGCGGAGGTGGGACTGGTCGTGGCGAGTGCGACCGTGCGGCCATCCAACGCGCTCAGCGGCACTTTCGTGACGATCGCGCAGGACTGGATCGGCCCGTCACTTCCGACGGCGATGTCGGGCAGCATCACGAGGTCATCGCTGTGCCGCAGATACTCGACCAATGAGATCGAGCTGACGTCCAGGTCGCCGGAGAGCAACCGTCCCGTCAGCCGGTCGGGTGTGTCCTGAACAAGGTCGATGTCCAACAGGGCGGTGCTCCGCGCCAAGCCCCAGTACAGGGGCGTGCATGTCAGGAATGCACTGCGCCCGACCCGCGGTCGCCTCGTCGGTTGACGGATCTGGCTGGAGGACGTCATGCAGATCATCTTAAGTCCCGCTCTGAACGCCCCGCGGCCGTCTTCCTGCCCCCGGCTGCTGGCTAGTCGTAAGAGTCGTCTCGCGCCGGTCGTCGACTGGTAAGCATGTCCGGGGCCTGTCGAGCCCAGCGTCTCGCAGGCGCCGGACGTCGGCGCGGGCCGCCCCGGCCTCGGGGGAGGGGAAGGCCGGTGTGTGATGGCAGCCCGCGCGGAGCCGGGGAGGGGCGGCCGCCACCCTCACAGGCTCACGGGGCTGGCCGTGCCCGGCCTTACAGGACGCGTCAGCCGGCGGTCATCGTCGTTGCCGCGTACGTCAAGGAGATCAGGGCCAGTAGTGCGGCCGGGACGGCCCGGACCGGCGGGTCGCCGTGGCGCAGGTGGACCACAGCCGCGGCGGCCATCAGCAGGGCGAGGCCTGTCGCGGCGGCCACGCCCAGCGGCATCCAACTCAGCCCCAGCAGCAGACCGGCGACCCCGGCCACCTCCAGCGCGCCGACGACGCGATAGAGCCGTACCGACATGCCGAGATGGGCCGCCGCCTGGCGCATGGACGGCACCGTGGCCAGCTTCGCCAGCCCCAGCGGAAGAAGACCAGGGACAGGGCGACGGCCAGCATGGTGGTCATGAGGCGGACCTGCCCCTGCGGCGCTCCTCGCCCAGACGCGCGTAGTAGTCGATGAGGTCGGGGCTGTCCACGCTGGCGGGGTTGACGACCTGCTCGACCGGGGCTCCCTGGAGCAGTCGCTTGATCGGGACCTCCAGCTTCTTGCCGGTGCGGGTGTGCGGGATGCCCGGCACTTCGAGGATCTCGTCGGGGACGTGGCGGGGTGAGGCGCCGGTGCGGACGGCGTCGCGGATCTTCTCGCGCAGGGTGTCGTCCAGGGGCACCCCGGCCGCCGGGACCACGAACAGCGGCATCCAGTAGCCGCCGTCCGGCTCCTCCGCACCGATGACCAGGGCTTCGGCGATCTCGGGGAGGCGTTCGACGATGTCGTGGATGTCGGCGCTGCCCAGGCGGACGCCGTTGCGGTTCAGCGTCGAGTCGGAGCGGCCGTGGACGATCACCGAGCCGTGTCCTGTGACCGTGATCCAGTCTCCGTGTCGCCACACGCCGGGGTAGGAGGAGAAGTAGGCGTCCCGGTAGCGGCTGCCGTCGGGGTCGTTCCAGAAGCAGAGCGGCATCGACGGCATGGGGCGGGTGACGACCAGCTCGCCGACCTGGTCGATGACGGGGAAGCCCTCGGCGTCGTAGGCGGCCAGCGCCACGCCCAGGTGGGGGGCCGACAACTCCCCTGCCCAGACCGGGGTGTTGGGTGCGCTACCCGCGAACCCGGAGACGATGTCGGTGCCGCCGCTGATGGAGGCCAGCAGAACGTGGTCGCCGACGTGGTCGCGGACCCAGGGGTAGGCGGAGGCGGGCAGGGTCGAGCCGGTGCAGCCGACGACGCGGATCGACGAGAGGTCGTGCGCGGAGGGGTCGATGCCGAACTTGGCCATGCCCAGCAGGTATTGGGGGCTGGTGCCGAAGACGGTGACCCGGTGGCGGGCGGCCAGTTCCCACAGGACGTCGAGCTTGGCGAAGGGGGCCGGGCTGCCGTCGTAGGTGCAGGTCGTGGCTCCGGTGAGGAGGGTGGAGGCGACCAGGTTCCACATCATCCAGTGAGTGGTGGTGTACCAGAGGAGACGGTCGCCGGGCCCCAAACCCGAGTGCAGCCCCAGGGTTTTGAGATGCTCCAGGAGCACGCCGCCGTGGCCGTGGACGATGCCCTTGGGCAGGCCGGTGGTGCCCGAGGAGAACACGACCCACAGCGGATGGTCGAACGGGACCGGTACACAGACGAGTTCCTCGGTGCGGGTGGAGGCGCCCTCCCAGGGGACCACCAGCGACGGGTAGGCCTGCGAGGGCCAGGGCAGGCCCACGTGGCCAACCAGCAGGGTCGCCTTCAACGTGGGAAGGGCGTGGGCGAGTTCGAGGACGGCGTCGCGGCGGTCGTGGGTGGTGCCGTTGAAGAGGTAGCCGTCGGCGGCGATCAGCACGGTGGGTTCGAGCTGGGCGAAGCGGTCGGCGGCGGCCTTGGGGGCGTAGTCCTGCCCGCACACCGACCAGATGGCGCCCAGGCTCGCCGCGGCGAGGAACGCGACGATGGCGTGCGGGGTGTAGGGCAGGTAGCCGACCACCCGGTCGCCCTCGCCGACGCCGAGGTCACGCAGGGTGGCGGCCACGGACGCCACCAGGGCACGCAACCGGGCGCCGGTCACCTCGTACCCGGGACCGGTCTCGTCGAGGGCGAGGATCGCCACGTCGTCGTCGGCGAGATTACGCAGGGCGTGGTGGGCGTAGTTGAGGGTGGCGCCGGGAAACCAGCGTGCGCCGGGCATCCGCTCCTCCGCCAGGACACGCTCGTAGGGGGTGTCGGCGTCGATGTCGAAGTACTCCCACACCGCGCCCCAGAAGCCTTCCAGGTCGGTGACCGACCAGCGGTGCAGGGCGGCGTAGTCGCCGGGGGCGATGCCCTGACGCTGGGCGAAGTCCGCGATGCGACTGGTGGCCGCCGTCTCCGGATCGGGGGTGAAGAAGGGCGTGCTCATCGCGTCGTACTCCTCAACAGGCTTTTCGGCGCCGTCCGTTCGGAAGGGGCGGGGCTTCGGGTGGTGTGCAGCAGGGAGGCCCAGGCGGCGGTCGACGTGAAGTCGTGACTGCCCGAGGGGACGACGTCCATCACGACGCGGTCGGGGCGCAGCACGACGGCGTCCGCGCGTCCGGCGCGCAGCCAGGCTGCGAGGGTGCCGTCGTCGCCGAGGTCGGCCACGCCGAGCGCGCGTATGCCGAGGCTGTGGGCAAGCGCCGTTAGGGAGGGGCCGGTTTCTGTGGCGGTCAGCATGGTGAAGGAGTCGCCGAGCAGTTCGTCGAGACGGGTGCGCTGTCCGTCGACGTTCACCCACGGTTGCGGACACATCGTGCCGGCCAGGCGTCGGGTGACCCCGCGCCGTACGAGCGGTCCGGCGGTGAGGGGCGGGCTGAGGTCTCGGCCGGCCCGTTCGGTCAGGCCGGGTATGCGGCAGGCCGCGGCCAGTGCCCTGCGGCGGATCGCGGCGGCGCCGTCCTGGCCACCGGTCATGGCCCAGCCCATGGCGACCGCGAGGCGGACCACATGCCGTGCGTGCGGTCTGCGTTCGCTCTCGTAGGTGTCCAGGAGCCGCTCGTCGGCCCCCTGCTGGAGGACGCGGGCGAGTTTCCAGGTGAGGTTGTGGGCGTCCCGGAGTCCCGAGCACAGGCCCTGTCCGACGAACGGCGGGGTGAGGTGCGCGGCGTCGCCGAGGAGGAAGACCCGTCCGCTGCGCCAGCGGTCGGCGACGCGGGCCCGGAAGGTGTACTGCGTCTCGCGGACCACCTCGAAGTCCCCGTCGTACGAGGGCGGCAGCCAGGGGGCCACCAGCTCGCGGACCGTCTCCTGCCCGTCCCGGAGCCGGAACTCCCAGCGGTAGCGGTTCTCCTTCACCCGCATGAAGGTGCTCGGCCGCTCCGGGTCGCAGATCTGATCGACGCCCTCCCAGCAGCGGACGGGACCTGTCGTCTCGGCGTCGATGACGGTCCAGCGTTCCTCGAAGTGCAGGTCCTCCCAGGCGGCGCCGATGGCTTCGCGGGTGAGGCTGTTGGCGCCGTCGCAGCTGAGGACCGCGTCGGCCCACAGCTCGTGCTCGCCGGTGTCGTCGCGGTAGGTCACCCGGACGGGGCCCGCGGTCTCCGGGCCGACGCCGGTGACCTCCACGCCACCGCGCAGTTCGCACTCCGGCCGCTTCGCGAGGGCGTCGCGCAGTACGCCTTCCAGCTCGGGCTGGTCGAACATGCTGGTCTGCGGGTAGCCGTGCCGGCCGTGCTCGGTGCGCCGGAACTCGGCCATCACCCGGTGCCGGGCGTCCAGCAGTCGCAGCCCCTTCGCCGGGCGGGCGATCGCGGTGAACTCCTCACCGACGCCTGCAGCCTGGAGGACTCGGTGGATCTCGTCGTCGCCTGCGACGGCGCGGGGGAGCGGGTAGACGTCCAGGTGGCGTTCGAGGACGACCGTGCGGACTCCGCGCCGGGCCAGGAGAAGGGCGGCGGTCACGCCCACCGGCCCGGCCCCGACGATCACGACGGGCACACGTGCGGCTTCATCGACGGTCATGTGCGGCTCACCTCGGGGATCAGTTCGCGGCCGCGACGGGCGTGCGCTGCTCGCCGAGGTCGATGCGGCCGTCGGGGGTCGCGATCGTCGCCGTGATCACGTCGCCCGGGTTCAGGTAGTGCGGGTTCTTGGCCTGGCTCTTGAAGAAGGCCTTCCACTTCACCCCGGGCGGCAGCAGCGCGCCGATCTTCTCGACGGCCTTCGGCGGGGCCTTCAGGGCCGTGCCGCCGGGGGTGCCGGTGAGCAGCAGGTCGCCGGCGTCCAGGGTCTGGAAGCGGGCCAGCAGGGTGAGTGCCCGTGCCGGGCGGACGATCATGTCGGCCAGGGTGCGGTCCTGGCGCAGCTCGCCGTTGACACTCAACTTCAGTCGCAGGTCCAGGAGATGGGCGAAGTCCTCCGGCTCCAGCAACGACAGGTACGGACCGGCCGGGGTGAAGGTGGGGTACGACTTGCTCTCGTAGAACTGCGTCTTGGTCAGCTGCACCTCACGGGCGCTGACGTCGTTGGTGATCACCAGTCCGGCGACGTAGGACGGCAGGTCCCGTTCCTCGACGACGGTGCCGACAGGCAGGGGCGCGCCCATGACGAGCCCGAGCTCGATCTCGTAGTCGAGGAATTTCACGTGCGACGGCCGGACGACGGCGTCGCCGGGGCCGCTGACCGAGCCGGAGGCCTTGCGGAAGAAGGCGGGCGGGATGTCGCCCTTGAAGCCCGAATCGCGGGCGTGGCTGCGGTAGTTGACCATCTGGGCGACCACCCGGCAGGGCGTGGTGACCGGCGAGAGCGCCACCAGGTCGGCGACGGGCGTGCCCGGTTCGCCGGAGGCGGCGGCCTCGCGGACAGCCGGCCGGTCGGCCAGCAGTTCGGCGGTGGTCACGGCCTTGGTGTCGACCGGGACGGCCCGGTCGCCGAGGACGACCCACCAGCCGTCAGCGGTGCGCAGGACATTCGTGCTCATGTCAGTGCCTTTGTGAGGGGGATTGGCGTGCGGGGGTCAGGAGTTGGCGGCCTTGAGCAGGCCGAACAGTCGTGCCGGGTCCATCTCGTTGTCGCCGCGCAGGGCCTCGATGACATCGCGGAGCCGCTGCGGGGAGGGGCTCGCGCCGAGGAAGTCGCGGGTGGCCGGCGGGCCCCACTGGGCGAGGCCGCTGGTCGACATGGGCGCCCAGCCGGGCTCGACGTCGCAGGAGAACAGGTCGCCGTCGGCGAAGTGCTCCAGCATGAAGTGGTCCGGATCGCGCCAGTAGTCGAAGAGCTGGCTGCCCTGGATGTGCCGGCCGATACCCCAACTGCGCTTGTAGCCGCGCTCCTTGAGGTACTCGCCACCGGCGGCGATGGAGTCCAGGTCGGTGACCTGGTAGGCGGAGTGGACGTACCCCGTCCCCGGCCCCAGGTGCATGGCCAGGGTGTGGTGGTCGGCGGGCATGCTGCCCAGGTCGCAGCGGATGAACGCCATCGTCGGCCCGCGCCCGCGCTGCCCGTCCAGGAACAGGAAGTCGGACACGATCATCCCGAGGGTGTCCAGGTACCAGTCCAGGGCCCGGCCGAACACCCGCGTCTCCAGCACCACGTGGCCGAGCCGCTGGATGCGGGACGGCTCGCGCGGCGGCCGCTGGGTGGCGTTGGTACGACGGTGATCCGTGCCGAAGTTGAGGAGCAGCGGCTGTTGTTCCGGCAGCGCGGGCAGCTGTTCGCCGCAGTGCGCGACCGGGACCGGGAAGCCGGACGGGTCGAGCAGGTCGACCACCTTGCCGCCGCCGGGCACGTCGGAGTCCCGTACGGACGATCCGGTGGCGCGGGCCAGCCGGTCCAGATCACCCCGCTCGGCGGCGCGAAACGCCGGTCCGATGAAGCGGGACGTACGACCGCGCCGGATCACCATGCAGGGCGAGCCCGCGAAGGTGCCCCGCAGCCACAGCTCGCTCGCGGTGCGGGCGGCGACGCCGAAGCCGAAGTCGCGGGCGAAGACCTCCGCACGGTCCAGGTCGGGCTTCTCGAACTCCAGCCAGGCCAGGTCCGCCACCTTGATCACGGGATTCCGGGAGCGGCCGGGGTGTTCGCCGCGCAGGGCGCCCTGCTCGCTGTGGAGGTCCTGGTGGGCCGTGATGACGTCCCCGTTGACGCGTGTTTGAGACATGGTGCCCTCCGAGCAACATTGCCGTAATGAGGAAATCATCATCTGTGACAGTTTCGTCGTCAAGGCGTCCGCGGCAGGAAATGATGAATTCATCAGGACTGCGATCGCCATTGGACAACCGTTAGACTCTGTGCATGTCTACGTCAGCCCCGCCCAGCAACCGGTTCGAGCGGCGTCGCGCAGAGACCCGTGGGGCTCTCGTGCGAGCGGCCCGGCAGATACTCGCCGAGAGCGGCGACACCAGCGCGAGCATCCAGGCGATCGCCGAGCGCGCGGACGTTGGCTTCGGCTCCTTCTACAACCACTTCGACTCCAAGGCGGAGTTGTTCGAGACGGCGGTGGTCGATGCCCTTGAGGAGTTCGGGCAGGCCTTCGACGAGCGTCTGACGGGGATCGACGACTCGGCGGAGCGGGTCGCGGGCGGCTTCCGGCTCAGTGCCCGCATGGCCGAGTCCCACCCGGAGTTGATGCAGGTCCTGCGCCGCCGTGGCCTCGCGCACATCCACTCGGGCAAGGGACTGGCCCGACGCGCCCTGCGTGATCTCCAGGTCGGCATCGCCTCCGGCCGCTTCACGCCCGTCGACCCCGTGGTCGCCCTGTCCGCACTGGGCGGCACCCTGCTGTCCCTGGTGGAGCTGCGGTTCGCCCGCCCCGAGGTGGACGGCGACGAGGCCGCGGTCAACCTCGCCGAGATGGTCCTGCGGATGCTGGGCCTGCCCGCGGACGAAGCGTACGAGGTCGCCCGACGCCCCTTGCCTGACGCCGCCTGACCTCACGCGGACGACGCGTCCGGGTGGAACGTGACCGAGCGGCCGGTGAAGCGGGCGTCGACTCCGTCCTCGCTGGTGGTGACCGACCGCAGCCTGAGCCCTTCGGGCACGTTCCGCAGCGGTATGGGCTCGTACAGGGCCTTGTCGAGCAGTGATTTCAGCGGAGGGAGCAGTTCACCCTGCTCCGCGCGTACGTCCGTGAAGGCGATGCGGTTTCCGCTCGCCGCCGAGACGGCCGCGCTCACGGTCACGTCGCCGACCAGCGGCAGACGCGCGGTCGCGTCGACCCGGCCGGGCTCGTCCCCCTGTGACACCCGCACGCCGAGTGCGCTCGACGCGTCCGCGTGCGACAGGAACGCAGTGGCTGTGACGCCGTCCGCGTGAGCCTCGTCGGCGCTCCCCGAGGTCTTCAGCCCGTCCATCCCGACCGTCAGCTTCGTCACCGGGAGCGGCCGGGTCGTGCCGCCGGCCGGAATGTCGTGGGCGGTCAGGTCGACATGGTCCAGGCTGCCCGCAGCCAGTTGGTTCAGTACGGGAAAGCCGCTGACGTGCACCGACGGCCGATCGGCGGTTCCCATGCCGTCCTGGAACGCCTTGGCCGTACGGCTCTCCGCGCGAGCTGCGGCGATCCGGTCGACCGCGACCCCGCCGAGCAGCACGGCCATCAGCGACGCGACGGCGATGATCATGCGCCGTCTGGTCCGGGTCGGGGGGTTCACGTACACGGAGCCGTCGCCGTAGCAGGGCTCGCCGCCGTATTCCCCGGCGTAGTAGGCCTCGCCTGCGTATTCCTGGTCGCGGTGGGGCTGATACATGGTTCTCTGGTTCTCCTCTTCGGGTGGTGCCCGGGGAAGTGCGCCTACGCGGCGTCGCCCGCGGGCCGGACGAGCCCGTGGACGCACACCGCAGCGCTGTCTCCGGCCACGCCCATCGCGATCAGGGCGGCGGTCGCGGTGCCGGTGCCGTCATCGCTCCAGACCCCGCTGTTCACGCAGTCCAGCAGCCCTAGCAGGCACCCCTCCAGCGCCCGGGTCAGGACGACCGGGGGTGCGCCGGTCTGAAAGGCGCCTTGCCGTTGTCCCCGGCCGATGATCGCCTCCGTCATGTCCCGCGCGGGGGCCAGGACTTCGGCGAGCCGATCGGCCCCGAGGTCCTGGGGAGCGAGGCGGAGCAGGATGCGGTAGCGATCTCCGACGGGCCACACCGCGAGGACGAAGCGCGCCAACTCCGTGACGGCATCCGCCACCGGCGGGCGGGGAGCCGCGAGCGCCTGCCGCAAGGCCCACGTGGCCTCCTCCACCAGCCCCTCCATCAGTGCGGCCCGGCCGTTGAAGTGGCCATAGACCGTGCGGCGTACCACCCCTGCCGCCTCGGCGATGTCACCGAGGCTGCTGTCGGGGTCACGGTCGAGTTCCTGCCGGGCCGCCTCCAGGATGCGGGCCCGTGTGAGCAGGGTTCGGCTGCGTTCCGGGGCGGCTGTCAGGTGTGCGTGGATCATGTTGAACCTCCGGTAGGCGGGGGAGGGCGACTCGATAGTTGCACATCAACGGGCAATAAACTAGTCTGCACATCAGCGGGCAATTAGCTGCCCCTGGTGCCGGGCCTCCTCTTGGCCCCCCTGCGCCGCTCCCATCGATTCCGCCCCCCGAAGCCACCGCTTCACCCCCTGCCGAGGAGCCCGACCATGCCGCTCTTTCCGAACACACCCGTCGAGAAGATGACGGAGCCCTACCACCGGCGCTGGTGGGCCCTGCTGGTCCTGTGCCTGAGCCTGCTGATCGTGGTCATGGCGAACACGTCGTTGGTTGTGGCCGCCCCCGACATGACCAAGGACCTGGGGCTGTCCAGCAGTGACCTTCAGTGGGTCATCGACGGCTACACCGTCCCCTACGCCGCGCTGATGCTGGTGTTGGGCGCGATCGGCGACAAGTACAGCCGCCGCGGCGCGCTCGTCCTCGGCCTGCTGATCTTCGCCGGCGGTTCGGTGATGGGCGGCCTGGTTGATGAGACGAGTCTCGTCATCACCGCCCGCGCAATCATGGGTGTGGGTGCCGCCGTCGTCATGCCGGCCACATTGTCACTACTGGTCGCGATCTTTCCGAGGGCCGAGCGCGCCAAGGCGATCACCGCCTGGTCCGCGACCTCCGGTCTCGCCATCGCCGCCGGTCCGCTCGCCGCCGGCTGGCTGCTGGAGAACCACGCCTGGGGCTCGACCTTCCTGATGAACGTCCCCGTTGCCGTCCTCGGCGCCGTCGGCGCGCTGCTGCTGGTGCCGCCGTCGAAGGCGGAGGGCATGGGCCGGATCGACTACGTCGGCGGTCTGCTGTCGATCGTGTCGGTCGGCTCTCTGGTGTACGCGACCATCGAGGGCCCGCACTTCGGCTGGGGCGTCGGCCCGATCACCGCGGCCGTCGTCGCCGGCGTGGGCCTGCTGGCCTTCGTCGCCTGGGAGTTGAAGCACCCCAACCCCATGCTGGACGTGCGCAAGTTCACCGAGCGCCCCTTCGGCGGCTCGATGATGGCAGTGCTGTTCTTCTTCTTCGGCACCTTCGGCTCGATCTACTACTCCACCCAGTTCCTGCAGTTCGTCCTCGGCTACGATGCCCTGGAGACCGGCATCCGCCTGCTGCCACTGGCCGGTGCGGTCTTCGTCGGCGCCGCGGTCACCGGCAAGCTCGCCCCGAAGCTGGGCGTGAAGATCGTGGTCGGAACCGGCATGGTCATCGGCACCGCGGGCGTCTTCCTGCTCACCCGGATCGAGACGGGCTCGACCTACA
This sequence comes from Streptomyces sp. NPDC013157, assembly GCF_042899865.1. NCBI lineage: Bacteria > Bacillati > Actinomycetota > Actinomycetes > Kitasatosporales > Streptomycetaceae > Streptomyces > Streptomyces sp. NPDC013157. Next base: position 41,656 of record NZ_JBIBAK010000029.1, read on the forward strand.
CCGACTTCCTCACGCCCCTGCTGCTGCTCGGCTTCGCCATCGGCCTGAGCCTGTCCCCGGCCACCGACACCATCATGGGCTCCTTCCCCGAGTCGGAGCTGGGCGTCGCCGGCGGCGCCAACGACACCGCCCTGGAACTCGGCTGCGCCCTGGGCATCGCCATCCTCGGCTCGCTGCTCGCCACGTCATACAAGGACAAGCTCACCGACATGGTCGGCGGCCACCTTCCGGCCGCGGCCATGGACACCGCCAAGGACTCCGTCGGCGGCGGCATCGCGGTCGCCGAACAGGTTGCCAAGAACCCCCAGGGCGGCACCCAGCAGGCCCAGACCCTGCTCGGCGCGGTCCACGAGTCCTTCGCCCACGCCATCGCCCACACCAGCCTCATCGGCGGCATCATCATGGCCGCCGGAACCCTGATCGTCATCGCCGTCCTGCCCGGCCGCAAGCACACAACCAAGCACAGTGCGGAGGAAGCGGAGCAGACGACCCGGGAGCAGACCGAGACCGTGGACGCCTGAGCCCCGTACACCGGAGGCCGGAACCCCGATTCCGGCCTCCTCCACCCCCAGGACGGGCTGTGCCTGAGCGGCGCACGGCCCCGGGACGGTGCCGGGAGGGGACGCCCGGCGCCGTCCCCCCTTTTTTGGCTGTCCGTCCTGGTGGGCCGGGGTGGCGTTCAGCGGACCTCCGAGGTGACCCCAATCGGGCCCAGTTCCAGGACGATTGTTGAAGATCAGGCGCTGTGGGGTGGCTTCGGGGACGGCCCTGTTTGGGACCACTGGCTTGACGCCGAGTCGGGCGGTGCAGCATTGGCGAGCTGGTGATCAAGCCGTTCGGGGAGGTGCGGGGCAGGTGCGGGTGCCCCTGTCTCTTCGGTCAAGGTGGATGGGTTCTGGTTCGGGCGGTCTGGAACGATGGGGCCGTGCATGCTGGTGATCAGGTTGACGAGGGTGTCCCTGCGGAGCTCGCAGCGTTTCTCCGCAACGCGTTTCTCCGCAACGGTGTGGACGGCTGTCTGGTGAAGATCGTTCCCTCGGTCTGCGGCGGATGCGGCGGGCGTGTGTTCTCCGTGCTCGTTGACGATGTCGAGGGCGGAGCCGAGCGGGTGTGCGCTGGTTGCGGCAGCCGCGCGTTCATCGCGGATAGCGAGGAGTTCTGGGAGGACGCGGATCCCGGCGAGGCCTGCTGTCCGTGCGGGAGCGAGGAGTTCGAGACGGCAGTCGCGTTCTCGCTCACCGGCGACGGGTCGGTCCGCTGGGTGACCGTGGGGCTGCGGTGCCAGAAGGATGGTGCCGTGGGGGTCTATGCCGACTGGAAGATCGACTACGGCCCGACGGATCACCTCCTGACCATGGTCTAGTTCTGCGGAGCGACCGCCCGAACTGGCTGCGGTTCGTAGAAGGTGCCGTCGCGGAGCATCGCAAAGAGGACCTCGGCCCGGCGCCTGGCGAGGCAGAGCAGGGCCTCCGGCGCTTCGCACCGGGGTCATGTCGGACTGTGGGGGCGATCTCACCCCTCGGCGGCGGCCACCTCGTCGACGACGATCTGCGCCCGCTTCTCCGGCACACCGGCCGCGATGAGCGTGGTGACGGCCACCCGGGTGCCGTCGTCCTCCAGCGCCCCGGTGTTGACCTCCTCCAGCAGGGCGACCGTCATCGCCTCCAGGCCCACGCTCAGCACCGGCGCCGGCAGGTGGGTGTGGAAGACGCCGTCCCGTTGTCCCTGCTCCAGGATGGCCGTGACCCTGACCCGGGCGGGCTCCAGGATCCCGGCGACACGGTCCATGCCGAGGTCCCGTCGGGCGAGCGCCAGGAGCATCCGGTAGCGGTCGCCCACGGGCCAGAGCGCCAACGTGAAGTGGGCGAGCGCCCGGTCCGCCGGTTCCGTCGCCCCCGCTCCGACCGTAACGGCGGCCTGGAGAGCTTCTGTGGCCTCCTCGGCCAGTGCATCCAGCAGCGCGGCCCGTCCGGGGAAGTGCCCGAACAGGGTGCGCCGTACGACACCGGCGGCGCGGGCGAGTTCCTCCAGGGTGATGTCGGGGTTCCGGCCGAGCTCCTGGCGGGCGGTGGCGAGGATGCGGGCCCGGTTGGACCGGGCGTTGCGTCGCTGGGGCACGCGGCCGACGGGCTGGGACACGAAGGGAACCTCGAAGAAACCAGGAGAAGGGACTTCTCCATTCTGGCATGCGAGTCCCGACCGACCCGCGGACGCATCCGGGGTCGGTCGGGACCTGGTCAGGCGGGCAGCTCCTTGATGTCGGAAGGCTCCTGCGGCTCGATGCCGTTGAAGCGGTGCCGGAAGTCGCTGGATGCGGCGTACGCGACGCGGCGCGAGCGCATGATCGAGCCCAGCGGCCGGTGGGCCTCCAGGGCGTGCCAGGGGCTGAAGGAGAGGACGTCGTCGGCGTAGCGGCGGCGGGCGTCGCTGTAGGCGTCCTGGGCGGGCAGATGCAGCACGGCAACGGTCTGGTGCGGTGACAGTTCCTCGGGCCACAGGACCGAGGCGTCCTCCACCGGCATCCGGTCGATGTCGGTGCACAGCTGGGCGCGGATGTCGTACTCGGCGCCGTTGTGTGCAAAGAAGTCGATGACAAGGTCGCGCAGGGCGGACTCGCCGGCCTTCTTGTCGACGTGGCTGCCGGTGAGGGCCCTGACGTTGGCCGAGCGGGGCGCGGCGGACATCTTCGCGACGTGGTCGCCGTAGCGCAGTGCGGCCATGGAGTGGAAGGTCTCGCCGAGGATGTGGTCGTTGGCGGCGGCCAGGGTCTCGACGGCGGGCGGAAGCGGACGTCCGACGCGGGTGAGGGCCTTGGCGGCCACGCGGGCGGCCGCGCCGGTGAGCTGGAGCTGCTGGTCGCTCTGGCCAGGCTGTTTCTCCAGGATGCCCTGGAGTTTGGCGTATTCGGCGATGTTGCCGAACGGCAGGGTGGGGTGGTTGACCAGGAGGAAGTCCTGGGTGGTGAAGCCGTCGTCGAGGGCGCGGGGCCCGGGGACGCCGATCACCTTCATCGCGAGGCCACGCTGGACGGGCACCTGGTCGGAGCGCAGGTCTCCGGGGGCGGAGGAGAAGCGGACGATCACCGGGTAGGTGGCCGGTGCGGCGAAGAGGCCCTGGGCGAGGTGGGCGGGCAGGTCGGGCTGGATGCGCAGCTCGCCGGCGAGGACGCCGTGGCTCTTGGCGTGGGCGTCGCGCAGGCCGTGGCGGTGTTTGTCGGCGACCTGCTGGTTGGCCTTGCCCATGGCCGCGACGACCTGGCGGATCAGTTCCCCCTCGTCGGGGAAGGGCTGTTCGAGGTCGGGGCGGTAGTGGACGTACGAGCGGGGTGTGGTCATGGCGGCCTCGCGCAAGGGGTGGGGGTCAGATGCTGCTGAGCCAGCGGATGGCTGACAGGCTGGGCATGAAGAAGTACTCGCCGCCGAGGAGGGTGTTGAAGGACTGGATGTTCTGCACCCGGCGCGGCGGGGTCCCGGGCACGGTGAAGTAGGCGCCCTTGTCCTGGAGCGAGATCATCGGGTCCTTCTCCTTGCCCAGGCCCATGAAGTTGCCGGAGGCGACCCATTCGCTCTGGAGGAACTCGACGTTGTCGATGGCTCGGGCGCCGAGGGCGATGAAGTCCAGGCCGCGCGGTGTGCCGTCGTCCTTGAGGCGGTCCGGGGGCAGCGGGGTGCCGTAGGAGGTGCCGCGCCGGATGATGCGGCGGATGTTGACGTCGGTGAGGACCGTCAGCTTGGTGTCGCGCGGGTTCATCCGGCGGATGTGGGAGCCGAGCGGGGTGCGCAGCCCACGCGGGTCGGCGGAGTAGTCGAAGTCGTTGATCCGGTTCGGGTCTTCGCCGATGGCGGGGGTGTCGCGTTCCGGGGTCAGGGCGAGAGGTGCGCCGCTGCGCCAGCGGCCGACCAACTTGGCGGCCAGCAGCTCGCGTTCGGCCTCGGTGGAGGCGTTGTCGTGGAGCCACTTGTTGAAAGCGGCGACGTGGGAGTGGTACTTGCGGAAGACGACGTACGTGCCGTTGCGGCCGAGGACGTCCGGAGCCGGTACGGGCAGCGGCACACCGGTCTCGCTCGGGTAGCCGAGGACGAACTCGCCCGCCTTGATGGGGCGTCCGTCGCCGGGCAGGGGTTCGGCGCCACTGCCCTCGACCACCGGCTGGCTGAAGCCGTCCCGGTAGCCGAAGACGTTGAACCCGTCGGCCGCGAAGTCCTGGTGCGACAGCAGCCGTACTCCCGGGACCTCGCCCAATTCCTTCTCGCAGGTGGCGACTTCAGCCCGCCAGTCGTCCTCGCTCGCGGCATACACCGTGACGGCGGCATGCACGCGCGGGGTGCCGAAGGGGAACTCCCAGCGGTCCGGCGCGTTCACGCCGGTGTCCCGCAGCCGCTCGGCACGGGCGGCCATCCCGGCGCGGAAGTTGGCCGGGAAGGAGGCCAGTGAGCTCTCCGGCAGCCCCAGTGCGACCAGACCCTGGTAGCTGAGGGCGAGGGCCAGCCAGGACGGCTGCGGTTCGTCCCAGCGCGCCGCCGAGGTCACCCTGGGCGCCAGTCGGCGCAGCAGTTCCCTGCCCGCGGCCGGTTCGGTGATCTCCAGGATCGCGTGGGTGCCGAAGTAGGGTTCGGGCCGGGCCCGCAGCAGGGTCGCCTGGATGTCGTCGAGGTCCAGGGTGGGCGGGCGGCGCAGCCGCCGGAACAGCGGGGAAGGCATGGTGCGCCTGCCTTCAGTTGAGGTCCGAAAGGAAACGCTGCACGGCGGCCTCCTGCCGCTTGAGCCGGTGGCCCTCCGCGACGGTGAGGCCCGGGTGGGCGACGAACCACGCCTCCGCCGGGATCTGGTACTTGACGATGAAGTCCTTCACGTCCGGGGCGGTGATGCCGGGCCAGCCCTCGACATTGCTGAACAGGTAGTCCATCATCTCGGGGATCTTGGTGGCGAAGTCGTCGATGTACGCGTCCCACTCGCCGTCGAAGGCGGTCGCGAACAGCAGCTTCGTGTCGTTGTCGAGGAACACGAACCGCATGTTGTGCAGGGTGCCGACCTGACCTGCGCCCGCCAGGTTCCCGCCGATCAGCCGGAAGAACTTCCGCAGGTGCGCCGCGCCGTTCGGCTTCAGCGGCAGGATCGTCGTCAGCTCGGACACCTCACCGCTCTTGGCGCCGATCCGGCCGGCGGTGGTGACCGCGTGTTCGGCCATCTCCGCCTTGTCGACGAGGATCTCGGCGGCCTTGACCTTGAGAGCGATCTTCGCGTCCAACAGGGCGGTCTCGACCTTCTCGCGGACCGCATCAGGGAACTGCTGGAACTTGGCGTGCAGGTCTGTCTCGCTCATGGCGCTTCTCCTTGGGCGTGGGCGGCAAGGCTTCCCGTACCGCCACAAATAGGCCACCGCGGGTGGCATGCAAGAGGGACGAGCCCCACTTTCTGACCATCTCCGCAGGGTTGATTACATCATCAGTTCGCTCCTCAGGCTTGTCAACGCGCTACTCGCAGGTAGTCACATGACGCACGTACTGGGCGGGGCCCAGCACGACGACGGGATGCAGCACCTCCGCCGCACCCTCCTGACCCAGATCGTCGACGCCCTGCGCCCCGCCATCACCACGGCCGTCGACCGGGGGCTCCTGCGCGACGACGTCACAGCCGAGACGTTCGCCATGACGACCGTCGGCCCGCTCGTCTACCAGCGCTTTCTCGTGGGCGCCCGGCTCGGTCACGACACGGTCGACGCGGTGGTGGATGCGGTACTACGGGCGTGGGCACCGTAGCGATCCGGCGTCTCGGGACTTCTGTATGCCGCGTTAGGCATCGGCATGCCTGTCCGGCTTCGTCTGCGCCTGGCTCCTGCTGAGCGGGCGGCGGTGGGAATCGAGCCTCCATCAGACCCGGAGCGCTTCATGTCTGGTGTCTGTTGTACTTGATGACTGAGGGTGCGCTCGGCGGCACGGACTGGTCGCTGCGCTTCGGTCCCGGACGGAGGTGGCGCGGGCCAGTGGACAACACGGGCGGATGGATTCGTGAGCTCGCGCCGCGCGGCCGGAATGTGTTGTCCCGGTCGGTGCTGCCTTCGGCCCAGGTCAACCGGCTTGTCGACCGGGTCGGCGCGGGTCCGGTGGCCTGGGCCATCGAACTTGCCCAGGGCATGACTGATCACGTGACCACGCAGATCCCGCAGCTTGGCGTGGACGGCCTCGTGCGGGAGCTGCGGAAGGGATGTGAGGCCGTCGCGTTGAGCATCGTGGCTGCGCTGGCCGAGAATGCCGAGGTCGTGCCGGAGCCTCCGGCGGAAGCGCTCACGGGCGCTGTGGAGGCTGTGGGCCGGGCAGTCGGTATCGAGCACCTGTTGCAAAGCGTCCAGCTCGCTCATGCCTACGCCGTCAGGGAGCTCCTGGCCGAGGCCGAACGACACCTGCCTGCCTCCGACCGCTTCGCGGCGGTGGCGCATGTCTCGGAGGTGCTGTTCACGATCGTCAACCAGCTGTCCGCCGAGATGACTCGCGAGTTCTCCCGGGCCCACGCCGCCTGGGTGACCAGTTCGGCCGCCGTGCGCATGGAGCTGGTGCAGGACGTCCTCGACGGAAAGCCGGTCGCTGCCGATCATGCGCACCGCGTCCTGGGCTACGACCTCACCCGCCGGCACACCGCCTTGGTGGTGTGGACCGACGACCTCGAACAGGCCGATCCCGGCCGGTTGGCAGGGTGCGCCGAGCAGTTGCTGCGGGCGGGCGGAGCGACGGGCACCTTGATCCTGCCTGTCGGCCGGCAACGGGTGTGGGCGTGGGGGTCCAGTGTCCACGGTGCCTCGGTGGCGCCGCCGACGTCGACGGCCACGCCCCGGTCCGGGATGCGGGTAGCGGCCGGGCTGCCCGAGTCCGGCGTCGAGGGGTTCGCGTCCAGTCACCATCAGGCCCTCGATGCCGTCCGGGTCGGGACGCTGTCCCGCACCGACCGGTGGCTGTTCGACTACGCCGAGCTCGACGTGATCGCCATGCTCAGCACGCATCTCGACGAGGCGCGCCGGTTCGTGCGCCGTGAACTGGGTGGACTCGCCGGATCCGGGGAGCCTGCCACCACTCTGCGCACCACCCTCAAGTGCTACCTGGACACGGAACGGAGCCTGAACACGACGGCTGAGCTGCTGCACGTCGCGCGTAACACGGTTGCGTACCGCATCCAGCGGGCCGAGCAGCTGCGGGGCCGGGAGATCAAGGTCCGGCGGATGCACCTTCAGGTTGCGCTGGCGCTCGCGGAGGAGTTCGGCGACCTCGTGTTGAGCGAACAGGCCACCCCGCGCTGACGGAGCTGACGGCCCCTTTTGGACTTCGGTCCATCGGCGGCAGGCCGGTCTGCACCACGGACCAAGCGCCGCGAAGGCTGTGTCCGCTGCACTGTCGGCATGTACTTCGGCTACTGGCCGCGATCGCTCGCACCGGCGCCGGCCTCGCTGGTCTGCCGCCGCCCCGTGGGGGAACGCGCATGGTGATCCACCTCGCCCGCTACCGCCTCGATGACGAGATCCGGTGGGCGACCGTCGCCGGCGGTGGCCTGTCGCCGCTGGCCGGCAGCTACGCCTCGACCGCGGACCTCATCCGTGACGGCGCCGACGACTGGCGGTCGGCCGTCGAGCGACCTGCCCAAGTGCCGACCGAATCGGTGGAGCTGCTGTCCCCGGTGACCACGCCCTGTCGCGTCCTGTGTCAGGGCGCCAATTACCGGCAGCACGCGATCGAGTCCGGGATGGATCCCGACGCGCGGCCCTTCAACCTGTTCTTCGACAAGACGGACGCCGCGGTCACCGGTCCCGACACGCCTGTCACCCGGCCGGCCCACGTGCGGCTGCTCGACCACGAGATCGAGCTCGCTCTGGTGCTGCGCAAGCAGGTCACCCAGGCGGAGACCGTCACCGCCGAGAATCTCCACGAGTACGTCTTCGGCATCACCATCGCCAACGACCTCTCCGCCCGGGACGTCCAGCTCCCGCAGGGCCAGTACCTCAAGGGCAAGAGCTACCGCGGGTTCTGCCCGGTCGGGCCCTATCTCGCGGTCCCGGAGCCGGGCGAGTTCCCGCTCCTGGACGACCTGGAACTGCGCCTGGAGGTCAACGGCGAGCTCCGCCAGCACGACAGCACCCGCAACCTGCTCTACCGGCCCGCTGAGACTCTCACCGAGCTGACCACGTTCTGCGACCTCAGTCCCGGAGACCTGCTGCTCACCGGCACCCCCCACGGCTGTACCGCGACCACCCCGCCGGCGCTGGTCCGCCGCCTGGCCACGGCCCTGCTACCCGAGGACAGGCTCTGGCGGATGTTCATCCGCTCCAACCTCCGCAAGCCCTACCTCCAGCCCGGTGACCTCGTGACCGCGAGCATTCGCAGCCCCGACGGCTCCATCGACCTCGGCCGCCAGCACACCACCATCACCGCGTCCTGAAAGGACCGCTCATGGAAGCCGCCAAAGAAGTCGGCACCCACAAGCCCGTGTACGACACCGCGCCGGCCTTCGTCGCGCACTGGGTCGTCAAGACCGCCCGCCGCGACGAGATGATCACGTGGTACCGCGTGGTCTTCGGCGCCCGCGTGGTTCACGAGGGCCGGCAGGTCACCTTCCTCAGCTGGGACCACGAACATCACCGGCTGGCGCTGGTCACGGTGCCGTCTGTCCTGCGATACCTCTTCCCGCTGGCACGGCTGCGGCGCAAGGTGTACGGGATCGACCACCTCGCCGTCCAGTTCACCTCGCTCGAACGCCTGGTCACCACCTACGAGCGACTCAAGCAGGCGGGCATCCGCCCGGTCTGGTCCATCAACCACGGGCCGACCACCTCGCTGTACTACGAGGACCCCGACGGCATCCGCCTGGAGCTCCAGGTGGACAACTACCCCACCGCTGAGGCCACGGCCGCCTTCTTCGCCAGCGAGGAGTTCGCCGCCAACCCGATCGGCACCGAGTTCGACCCCGACTACCTGCTCGAGCGGCTGCGCCGTGGCGACGACCCGGCCGAGCTGCTCCGGCCCGGCGCGGGCACCAGGCCCGGCACCACGCCACGGGCCAACAGGCGGGCGATCACCTGGAGGACTCTCTAAACCATGCACACCACACCGGTCGTGATCGCGGGCGCAGGCCCGACGGGAGCCACCCTCGCACTGCTGCTGGCCCGGCACGGTATCCCCAGCACGGTGCTCGAACGCCGCGAGCAGCCCCTGATGCACCCTGCGGCCCACGTCATCAACGCCCGCTCACTCGAGATCTGGCACCACACGTCACCCCGGCTGGCCGCGGAGATCACCGCGCTGGCGCCGCCCACAGACGCGATCAACATCATCCGCTGGTGCTCACGGCTCACCGAGTCGCTCGGCGAGATCGACGTGCTGTCGGACCCCGACCGTCTTACCGACCTCCAGGCGCACAGCCCTTTCCTGATCGCCCACATCGGACAGCACCAGCTCATGCCCGTGCTCTGGGCGGCGCTGGAGCGCGAGCCGCTCGTCGACTTCCGCCGCTCCACCGCGGTCAGCGCGATCGAGGCGGGCGCCGACCGGATCGCCGTGCACACCGAGCGCGCCACGCAGGCACTCGATGCCGCCTACCTGGTCGCCGCCGACGGCGCCAACAGCGTGGTCCGTGACAGCGCCGGCATTCCGCTGCGGGGCCCGGTCCTGGCGAACATGGGCAGCGTCTTCTTCCACGCCCCCGGACTGCACCCGCCCGGCACGGTCCGCCCGCTGCTCAGCTGGATCTACCAGCCCGACTTCTGCGGCGTCATGATCGCCCACGCGAACGACGACTACATCCTGATGACCGCCTACCTCCACCCAGAACAGGAAATCGCCAGGGACAGCCGGCGCTACTGGGAACGGACACTCCCACGGGTGCTCGGCAGCACCGGGGTCACCATCCGGTCCACCGGCACGTGGACGATGACCTCCCAGACGGCCCGCACCTTCCGGCAGGGGCGCCTGCTCCTCGCCGGCGACGCGGCGCACCGTTTCCCGCACACTGGCGGTTTCGGCCTCAACAGCGGCGTGCAGGACGCCCACAACCTCGCCTGGAAGATCGCCGCGGTGCTCCGCGGAGGCGCCGAAGACGCCCTGCTCGACACCTACGAGTCCGAGCGCAGACCCGTCGTCGAACGCTTCGCCGAGCAGAGTGTCGCCAACCACTTCCTCCTCGACGAGGTGACCGCGCCCGTGGGGATCACCAACCGCGCGGTGCGGCAGACCACCGAGGCCCTCGCCCGCCCGCTGTTGTCCCGGGTGCCCCCTCGCGTGCTGGGCTGGGCCTGCGACCGCCTCACCCCGCTCCAGCTCAAGCGCACCGGAGTGCTGCTCGCGAGCACCCCCCGCGGCCGGCGAGTCCGGGCACACATCGCCGCCGCCATCCCTGACCAGCTCGAACACTTCGTCTCCACCGGACTCGAGTTCGGCTACACCTACGACGGTCCGCTCATCCACGCCGAAACCCCTCCGCCAGGTGGCGGCGACGTGGTCACCTACCGCCCCACCACCCGTCCCGGCGCCCGCCTCCCACACGCCTTCGTCCAGCACGAGGACACCCCACGCCCGGTCCACGACCTGCTCCCGCACGACGGACTCGCCCTCGTCACACCGGATCCCGGGGCATGGGAGCGCGCACTGCGGGAGCAACCGGCCGAGAGCCCTCTCCCGGTGCACGTCGTCGGCCTGGTCGCCGCCTCCCCGGCCGAGGAGGGGACGCTCGTCGAGCTGTTCGAGGTCGGCCGGCACGGCGTGGTTCTGGTGCGGCCGGACGGCCACGTCGCCTGGCGCACCACCAGCACGGCCGGGCAGGCAACGCCGGAGCTGAACCGGTTCCTGCGCGACCACTGGCAGCCGTACTGGAAGCCGGCTCGGGCCGTTGCTCGCCAACTGGGAGCAGACTCCGTCGTGCCAGCCGTGAGTAGCCCGAACATCGAATAAGACAACGCGACTCCCAGACCGGCTCCGAACCGGGCAGCCTTCCCGATGGCTCCTCACCCTGCAGATGTGAGTGCGGAAGCGCACTCTCACGGTTCGTGTCTTACACCGAAGTAGAGGACGGCAACAATGACGAGCCCCCCACTCGGCCAGACCACAATCTCCGAGGACCTCGCCGTACTCCGCGAGGTCGAGAACCGGGTTCTGTGGTTGTCGACCGCGATCATCGACCATGCCAATCGGGTCCGCCCCAACACGTCGGGTCTGAAGGTGGGCGGACACCAGGCGTCGTCGGCCTCGATGGTGTCGTTGATGACCGTCCTGTGGTTCAGGCATCTGCGCGTCGGCGACCGGGTTTCGGTCAAGCCGCACGCCTCGCCCGTCCTGCACGCGATCAACTACCTGCTCGGCGGCCTTGACAGGTCCTACCTCTCTCGGCTGCGCGAGTTCGGCGGGCTGCAGAGCTACCCGAGCCGCGCGAAGGACCCTGACCCGGTGGACTACTCCACCGGCTCCGTGGGCATCGGCGCGACCGCGCCGATATGGGGCGCGGTGACCCGCCGCTATGTGGAGTGTGCCTTCGGCGGAGCCGGCACCGGCCGGCAGTACTCGCTGGTCGGCGACGCCGAACTCGACGAGGGAGCGGTGTGGGAGGCCGTGCTGGACCCTGCCGTATCCGACCTGGGCGAGATCGTGTGGATCGTCGACCTCAACCGCCAGTCGCTGGACAGGGTCGTCCCGCACCTGGCCGCAGACCGACTCCGTGGGCTCTTCAGCGCTGCCGGCTGGCAGGTGATGGAGCTGAAATACGGAAAAGTCCTCGAACACCTCTTCCGGCAGCCGGGCGGAGACGCCCTTCGCCGGCGTATCGACGACATGAGCAACCCGGAATTCCAGCGCCTGCTGCGCTGCGACGCCGACGAGGCACGCCGTCGGCTGCCCGGCACCGGCCCCGATGCGGCCGGCATCACCAAGCTGATCACCGAACTGGACGACGAGAGCTTGGTCAGGGCCCTGGCCAACCTCGGCGGCCATGATCTTGACGGGCTCGACGCGGCATTCGGTGCGATCGACGACACACGGCCCACCGTGATCCTCGCCTACACCGTCAAGGGCTACGGCCTGCCCATGCAGGGCCACCCCCAGAACCACTCCGCGCTGCTCACCGGGGACCAGATCAGTCAGCTGGCGGACCGGGTCGGGGCTGATGTGGACGATCCGTGGCAGCCGCCAGCGGCGGGCAGCCCTGCGGCGGAGCTCTGCCGCGAGACCGCACAGCGCCTGCGACGGGAGGAAGTCTTCCTGGCCCCGCCGCAGACTCTGCCGCTCGACCTCGGCCGCACACCTACGTCGACAAAGGCCACCACCCAGGCCGCGCTCGGTCGGACACTTCTCGACCTCAGCCGCCAAGCACCCGAGGTCGCGCGGCGCATAGTCACGGTGAGCCCCGACGTCAGTTCATCGACGAATCTCGGTGCGTGGGTCAACAAGGTCGGTGTCTGGTCGGCCACCGAGCTCTGTCCAGATTCCCGCGGCGGCAGGAAGCGCGTCGGCGAACGGCCTCCGCACCCCTTTCGCGACCGTGAGGTCGAAGTGGATCAGTCGGCACCGGGCGTTTTCGGGTCTCCTGGCCTCATGCATCCTCGGCGCCGCGGGCCGGCATTGAGCCGTACTGGCTGCGCAGGCGGGCCTTGAGGATCTTGCCGGTGCCGTTGCGGGGCAGGGTGTCGACGAGGACGACCGACTTGGGGAGCTTGTACTTGGCGAGTCGGCCGGACAGGGAGTTCATGATGTCGTCGGGCGACACCTCGGCGCCCGCGCGGGGCACGACCAGCGCTCTGCCGACCTCGCCCCATCGTTCGTCGGGTACGCCGATCACCGCGCATTCGGCGACCGCGGGATGCTGGTGGAGGAGTTGCTCGACCTCGGCGGGGTAGACGTTCTCCCCGCCGGAGATGTACATGTCCTTGATCCGGTCGACGATCGTGACGTACCCCTCCTCGTCGACGGTGGCCGCATCTCCGGAGCGGAACCAACTTCCGTCCACGAAGGCGTCCTTGGTCGCTTCGGGCCACTGCCAGTAGCCCTTCATCACGTTGGGGCCCTCGATGATCACCTCGCCGACCTCGCCCGGTGCGACATCGGTGAGGTCGGGCCGCACCACGCGTACGTCGGTGAAGAAGCAGGGTGTGCCGGCCGAGCCGGCCTTGCGGATGCTGTCCCGCGCGCGCAGGCCCAGTGCGGCGGGGGCGGTCTCGGTCAGGCCGTACGCCTGGAGGAAGGTCAGGCCACGGTCCTGGTATGTGTGGATGAGGGCCTTGGGGACGGGTGCCGCCGCGCACATCAGGATCCGGATGGACGACAGGTCGGCCGTCGCCCACCGCGACGACCGGGCCATGGCCTGGTACATCGCGGGCACGCCGAACATCCTCGTCACCCGGTGCTCGGCGATGACGTCGAGCACCCGGTCCGGGTCGAAGCCGCGCATCAGCACCGACGTCCCCCCTTTGAGGAAGCCCGGCAGGAAGACGGTGTTGAGGGCGGCGGTGTGGAACATCGGTGCCACCACCAGAGCGACGTCGTCGGAGGCGATGTCCCCGTCCAGCAGCATGTTGAAGCAGTTCCAGGCGATGTTGGCGTGGGACAGCATGACGCCCTTGGGACGGCCGCTGGTGCCGGAGGTGTACTGGATCATGCACACCTCGTCGTGGCCGACCGTCTCGTCCAGGGGGTCGTCGGGTGTGTTCGCCAGCAGCTCCTCGTACGCGCTCCCCACCTCGACGTAGTGCTTCACCTCCGCGTCGTCCCTCAACGCGTCTACGACATCGGTGAGTTCGACGCCGTGCAGCAGTACCGCCGCCCCCGCGTCCCCCAGGATGAAGGCCAACTCAGGTGCCGCGAGGCGGGTGTTGAGCGGTACGAAGACGGCGCCCAGCGCGTTCGCGGCGAACAGGGTCTCCGCCAGGGCCGGATGGTTCGCGCCCAGGTAGGCCACCCGGTCGCCGTGGCCGACTCCCAGGGCACGCAGGGCGTGAGCGAGCCGCGTCACGCGGGCGGCCAGCTCTCCGTAGGACAGGGATCCACCGTCGTGCACGACGGCGGTGGCCTCCGGTGCCATGCGGGCGCGCCGCGCGGGCCACGAGCCGAGCCCTTGATCGCGCATGGTGCGTCTCTCTTCTCTCAGATCTCTCAGAGCCAGTCGGGCCATGTGTAGTCGGCCGAGTCGTCGTGGTCCCGGCGGGGCGGCAACGGGGCGAGCCGCCCCCGGGAGAAGACCAGCGGCGAGACGCCGGTCTTCTCCACCCCGAGTTCCCGTACGCGGCCGAGGACGAAGTAGTGGTCGCCGAGGGTCCACACGTCGGCGATGTCGCAGTCGATCCAGGCGGCGACGCCCGCCAGGACGGGGCTGCCCGAGGGCGCGCCGCGCCACGGGTGGCGGTCGAAGACGTGGGGGGCCTTGGCGCTGACATCCCGGCAGAGGCCCTCCTGGCCGGCGGCCAGCACGTTCACGCAGAAGGCGCCGCCGGCCATGATTCTCGGCCAGGTGGTGGAGGAGCGGCCGGGGAAGAACGCGACGAGTGGGGGGTCGAGGGACACCGAGGTGAACGAGCCGATGACCATGCCGACCAGGGTGCCGTCGGGTTCCTTCGCGGTGACCACCGTGACACCCGTCGGGTAGTGGCCGAGCACGTGCCGGAACCGGCCGGGGTCGTCCGCCGGGCCGCCGCCGGGCGTCGTCGCGGCGGACGTCGACCGGTTCACGCCGGGTTCTCCACGCCGAGTAGAGAGCGGGCGTATCCCGTGGCCCACCAGCCGTGCTGGGCGTTGACGTGCGACTTGTACGTGGCGACGTCGCGCAGGTACCGCTGCATGCGCTCGCCGTTCGCCAGCGCGCTGGAGCCACTGGCCGAGGCCAGCATCTCGACGGCCTGGCAGGCGAGTTGGCCGGACTGCCGGGCCGTGAGGGAGAGGGCCTGGTCGTCCAGTTCGGAGAAGGGCTCGCCCCCTGCCAGGCCCCGGGCCGCGTAGGCGGTGTAGTCGTCGGCGACCGACAGGATGATCCGCTGCGCGCTGTCGGCCAGGGCCGTGGCCAGGCCGAGGTTGCGCTGGTGTTCCGGATCGTGGCTGCGTGGCTTGAAGGGCGGCAGCGGGCTGTTCTTGGTGGTGATGATCCGCTGGTACTCGTCGACCGCGGCCCAGGCGGTGCCCGCCACGATCGAACACAGCTGGATGTTGAAGAACGACATCAGCCGGCCCGCGTACATCGGGTTGCCGTGCAGTTCCACCCCCGGCCCGTCGGTGGCGTCGTTCGCCGCGGCGTGGGTCCTGGACACGTACTCGTACGGTACGAGGACGTCCTCGGCCACGACGCTGTTGGAGCCGCTGCCGCGGAAGCCCAGGATCTCGCCCCAGTTGTCGAGCATCCGCCAGCCGGAGGGCACGAGCACCATGCCCGGCGTGGGCATGCCGCCCTCTTCGTCGATGATGAGCACGCCACCCAGGAAGTGCGTGGAGACGTTGACTCCGGAGGAGTAGTCCCAGCGGCCGTTGACCAGGTACCCGTCGGGGGTCCTCGTCGCGGTGGCGCTCGGGGCCACCGGCAGCGGAGCCCGAAAGTCACCGTCCGGCCCGAACACCTCGCGCTGGGTGCTCTCGGGGAAGCGGCCGGCCACCACCAGGCTGTGGGAGGCGGCCAGACACAGGTTCCAGCCGCTGGACGGGCAGCCGCGGGCCACCTCGGTGACCATCCGGGAGTAGGTCCGCAGGTCGAACTCGTAGCCGCCGAAGCGGCGTGGCTGGAGGGACCGGTAGAAACCCGCCTCCAGGAACGCCTTGTGCGTGTCCTCGGAGATACCGGTTCGCTGTTCGGTCTCGTCCTGATGATCACGTAGCCAGGTCCTCATGCCGGCGGCCCGGCGCACCAGTTCCTCCGGTGTCAGGTCCGGCTCCGGCTGCGGAATCTCGATGATTTTCTCGGTTGTCTCGGTTGTCTCGGACAATTCGCACCCCATCCGCTGCTGTTCTGGGTCGGCCTGAAGGGAGTGTCGGCAGCGCGGCGAAGGACGGTCCAATGCCGGTATCTGTGGGCTTGATGAGTGCCGTGCATCACAGCAGGTCGGAGGGGGTGGCGGGAATGCCGCACATTTCTGCCTGGTGACGTGCGGGGAAGCGCGCTGTAACCTGGCGCGGACCACAACGCCGTGGACGTCGCCTTTCTGGAGG
This sequence comes from Streptomyces sp. NPDC013157, assembly GCF_042899865.1. Lineage (NCBI taxonomy): Bacteria > Bacillati > Actinomycetota > Actinomycetes > Kitasatosporales > Streptomycetaceae > Streptomyces > Streptomyces sp. NPDC013157. Next base: position 57,801 of record NZ_JBIBAK010000029.1, read on the forward strand.
GCTGAGTGGAACTCCGGAGTCTGCGCCATTTCTCGGCGCTCGCCGAGACCTTGAATTACCGGGTCGCCGCCGAGCGTCTGCACCTCACCCAGCCCGCACTGACGCGCTCGATCGCCGCCCTCGAGCGTGAGCTGGGCGTCCAGCTGTTCGAGCGCGACAAACGGCATGTGGCGCTCACCGCCGACGGCGCGGAACTGCTCGAACGGGCGGGTGAGGTGCTGGCCGATGCCGACCGGCTCGCCGCCGCCGCAGACACCATCAGGGCCAGGCGACGGGACGAGGTGCGGGTCGCGCTCTACGGGGTGGCTCTTGCGGAGCTGACGCATCCGGTCATCGAGGCGTTCCGCGAGCGGTATCCCAGAGCCACGATCCGGGTGCACGAAGCGGACTTCCACCAGGGGCACGCCCCGCTGCTGGCCGGCGAGTGCGACGTGGCGCTGATGTGTCTGAGCGTCGACATGCCGGGCCTGACACGCGTACCGATCTTCACCGAGCCCGTTTCCCTCGCACTGTGGAAGGGGCACCCGCTGGCCTCGGCCGCCGCGGTGGACATGACCGAGGTCTACGACCAGCCCTGGGTCACCCCCCACCCGGGCGACGACTGGTGGGTGGGGGGACGCCACGGGGACGACGACGCCCCGACAGTCGGCTCCCACGCCCGCTCGGTCCTGGACATGGCCTCGAAGATCGCCTACCAGCACATGGTGGGACTGATGCCCTTGTCGGGCGCCCGGATGTTCCCGCCACACCCGGGAGTGGAGGCCGTCGCTCCGAAAGAGCCCCTCGAGGCGGTGGCCGCGGTCGCCTATCCGGTGACGGGCCACTCGCCCGCCGCCCCGGCGTTCGCCGAGGTCGCACGCCGGGTGGCCCGACGTGCGAGCGGCGTTCCGTACGCCGAACTCGCCCGGTAGAAGCGGTCAGCCGCCGTACGGCGGCTCGCCCGCCCAGGCCGTGTGCAGGACGGCGCGCAGATCGTCGGCGGAGGCCGGGCGGGGATTCGCGTACGGCGCCCCGAGAGCGACGTCGACCGCACGGTCCACGTCGGCGGCGGTCAGGCCGAGGTCGGCGAGCGATCGCGGGATGCCCAGCCGCTCGCCCAGCTCGTGCAACTCCCGTACCGGATCCGGGACATCGAGCGCCCGGCGAAGCGCCGCCAGTGCCTCGGGAACCGCCGGCGCGTTGAACGCCAGCACATGGGGCAGGACGACGGCGTGTGTCTCGGCGTGCGGCAGGTCGAAGGTGCCGCCGAGCACATGGCAGAGCTTGTGGTGCAGCCCCATGGTGGTCGCGCCGAGACAGGCACCGCACAGCCACGCCCCGTACAGCGCGCGGCTGCGCGCGGTATGCCCCGAGGGGTCGGCGACGATCTCGGGAAGGGCCGCGGCCAGCGCCCGCACACCCTCCTGCGCCATGAGGGAGACGATCGGAGTGGAGGCCGGGGCGTACAGAGCCTCGACGGCGTGCGCGATCGCGTTCATGCCGCTCGTCGCGGACCCCACGGGCGTCATGGTGAGCGTGAGCAGCGGGTCGTACACGACGCTGCGCGGCAACACCTTCGGGTCGCGCCCGGTGCGTTTGACCGCGCCCTCGGTCAGGCCCCAGACGGGCGTCATCTCCGATCCGGCGTACGTCGTCGGGACGGCGACGATCGGCAGGCCGGTCCTGAGCGCGACGGCCTTGGCCAGGCCGGTCACGGAACCGCCGCCGACCGCCACGCAGCCGTCGGCCCGGGCTTCCGCGCCGATCAGGTACTTGGCGCGGATGGTGTACCTGTCGCCGCGCAGCCGGTCGCGGACCGTGGCGGTCACGCCGTCGGCGTCCTGCTCGTGCGACACATACTCGGTGTCGAACCGCAGTTGGCTTCCGCGCGCTATGGCCGCGTTCACGAGCACCGGCTCCATGAGGTGCTGCGGCATGTCGCACATGCGGGTGGGACTCGCCAGCTCGTGCGCGGCCTGCACGAGCGGTTCGTTGCCCCAGGACCTCAGCCGGCCGAGCTCCTCGCCCGCGACGGCGGTGCAGAAGACGGTGTTGCCCATCAGGTGCTGCGGGGTGGCCTGGGCGATCACATCCTCTTCGACACCCAGGTCACGCAGCACTTCCATGGTGCGCATGGTTGGTGATGTGCGCCCGGGGCGTGTCCGCGAGGCGTGAGTAGCGGGTGACCATGACGTTCGGCACGCCATAGGTGCTCAGCGCCAGTGCGGCGCTCGCTCCCGCGGGCCCGCTTCCCACGATGAGCACATCGGTCTCGACGCTCGGCACGGTCGGCACGGTTGTCATCGGGACGTTTCCTCCACATCGGCCAGTCGCTTGTTCAGCCAGGTCATCAGTGCCTCGGCCACGTCGTCGGAGTTCTTCTCGCCCATGGGCAGGTGACCGTTGCCCGTGAGCCCCAGGTCCGCCAGGCGCAGCAACTCGGCGTCCGCACCGGCCTGGGCGAGGTAGTCGGCGACACCGTGCTGGAACGGCGCGAACGGCGAGGTGTCGGCCGCGACCACGGCGACCGGGAAGCCCTGGAGCCCTGGCAGGGACCGCACGGGGCCGGCATGTTCGTCCTGGACGAGGCAGTCCTGCAGCCCGTCGCCCCCGGCCTCGCGCAGCCGGAGGCGCAGTTCCTCCGGGGTCCGCGCCGGCGGCTCGTAAGTGATCGGGGCCGCGGTGAGCCCCCACTCCAGCTTTCCGAGGCCGGGCAGTTCGATGAACGGCGGTCCTATCGGCTCGATGGAGACGACGGCCTTCACCAGTCCGGGCCGGGCATCGGCGACCAGCCAGCCGAACGGCGCCCCCATGGAGTGGGTGATCAGCACGGCCGGTCCGATACGGTCCAGCAACTCGGCCCCGCAGCGCCGCATCTGCTCCTCGTTCTCGGCGAAGGTGGGCAGCGTCGGGCCCTGGCTCGCCATCAACTGGTCCAGCGCGGAGTCGTCGCCGACCTCGCCGCTGCCGGGCCACTGGCTGCCAGGTCGTCCTGCCCCGTCGCAGAACAGCCAGCGGATGAACTCGTACGTCGGCGCCGCGCCCTCGATGGGCCCGAGGACATCGGGGTGGTACGGGGAGCGCCCGTGACCTGGACGGTCGACCACGTACACGGCGTAACCGGCCTGGAGGAACCGGGTGGCCCAGCCGGGGCGCCCGTCCGGCGTCGACAGGTAGTCCGTGCCCTGGCCGCCGCCCCCGTGGACCATCACCACGGGCAGCGGATGCCGGAGATCGGCCGGGATCTGGTACTGGACGTACATCGCGGCCTCGGCGGCGGTCCCGGCCTCGGTCGGCTTGCGCCCGACACCGACCCAGAACGCGCCTTGCTCGCTGATCGTCAACGGCGAGGCGGCACGGGCCGGCCCGGCGGTTCCGGGTGGTGGGGAGATGGTCATCGGCGAACCTCCGTCACGGCGTCTGCGCCCATGCCCAGCACTATTGGTGACCGGCTCCGGGGCGGTCCAATGCCGGTTGGGGACGCCGTGATGCATGGCGCTCATCAGCGTCCCCGAGGGCGGGTACTTCACCGGGAAGGTGGGCGTGGCAGCGAGGGTGACCAGGGCGTCGGTGTAGAGCGCGTGCAGCGGACACAGCCTTCGCGGCGCTTGGTCCGTGGTGCAGACCGGCCTGCCGCCGATGGACCGAAGTCCAAAAGGGGCCGTCAGCTCCGTCAGCGCGGGGTGGCCTGTTCGCTCAACACGAGGTCGTCGAACTCCTCCGCGAGCGCCAGCGCAACCTGAAGGTGCATCCGCCGGACCTTGATCTCCCGGCCCCGCAGCTGCTCGGCCCGCTGGATGCGGTACGCAACCGTGTTACGCGCGACGTGCAGCAGCTCAGCCGTCGTGTTCAGGCTCCGTTCCGTGTCCAGGTAGCACTTGAGGGTGGTGCGCAGGGTGGTGGCAGGCTCCCCGGATCCGGCGAGTCCACCCAGTTCACGGCGCACGAACCGGCGCGCCTCGTCGAGATGCGTGCTGAGCATGGCGATCACGTCGAGCTCGGCGTAGTCGAACAGCCACCGGTCGGTGCGGGACAGCGTCCCGACCCGGACGGCATCGAGGGCCTGACGGTGCGGGGACTGGTTCGACGTGATCCCCCTTCTCGGCGCGCGGGTCGGCCTCGTGATCGGTGATGTCGTGGGACACGGCATTGCCGCCTCGGCCACGATGGGGCGGCTGCGTACCGCGGTGCGTACGCTCGCCGACATCGATCTGTCGCCCGACGAACTCCTCACGCACCTTGATGACATCGTGACCCACACCGACGAGGAGCAGGACTTCGACGCCGATGACGCAATTCCCGGCGAGATCGGTGCCACCTGTCTGTACGCGGTGTACGACCCGGTCTCCGGTACGTGCTCAATGGCCCGCGCCGGCCACCTGGCACCCGTGCTGGTCCTCCCGGATGGCAGCGGCCGGGTCGTCGGCCTGCCCACAGGGCCGCCGCTGGGCCTCTGCAGCCTGCCCTTCGAGGCCGTGGACCTCGACATTCCCGACGGGAGCGTGCTGGCTCTGTTCACCGACGGTCTCGTCACATCCCGGGAAGGCGACTTCGACGAAGACCTCTCCGACCTCCAACGGGCTCTGGCCCAGCCCGCCCGGTCACTGGACGCGCTGTGCGACAGCGTCCTGGCGTCCGTGTGCACGCAGCCGCGCACCGACGACGTGGCCCTGCTGCTGGCCCGCACCAAGAGGCTCAGCGAGGATCAGGTGGCCGACTGGGCGGTGCCTCCTGATCCCGTAGCTGTGGCCACGATCCGCAGAGAGGTTGTGGACCGGCTGGCCGCGTGGCATCTGGAGGCCGCCGCCTTCGTCGCCGAACTCGCGGTCAGCGAGCTGGTGACCCATGCGATTCGCTATGGCGCGGAGCCGATCCGGCTCCGGCTGATCAGGGAACGGAGTCTGATCTGCGAGGTCTCCGACGGCAGCAGCACCAGCCCTCACCTGCGCCGGGCCCGCACCTTCGACGAAGGCGGCCGTGGGCTCTTCATGATCGCCCAGCTCGCTCGCCGCTGGGGCACCCGCTACTCCATGACCGGCAAGACGATCGGGGCGGAACAGCAGCTTGACGAACTGATCCCATGACGCGGTCGTCGAGGTGCGAAGTCGCCGAAGATGCAGCGCGGACCTGCCGGAGTACCGAGCCGGCTCGGCGTCAGAGCGTCGCCCCCAGTTCCGTGCCCTGGCGGATCGCCCGCTTGGCGTCGAGTTCCGCGGCGAGGTCCGCGCCACCGATGAGGTGGGCCGACAGCCCGTCCTCGCGCAGTTCCTCGTAGAGGCTTCGGTTGGGTTCCTGGCCCGTGCACAGGACAACCGTGTCGACCGGGATCACTCGCTCCTCGCCGTCGACCGTGACGTGCAGGCCCTGATCGTCGATGCGCCGGTACGTCACTCCCGCGACCATGGTGACCCCGCGGTGCTTCAGCTCGGCCCGGTGGATCCACCCCGTGGTCGCGCCCAGACCGGCGCCGACCTTGCTGGTCTTGCGCTGGAGGAGGTGAACGGTTCGCCGCGCCGTGGGCCGCTCAGGGCGCCCCAGTCCGCCACGCGTGCGGTAGTCGACGTCGACGCCCCAGCGCCGGAAATAGATGTCAGGGCGGCGGCTGGCCTCGTCGCCCGGGTCGGTCAGGTAGAGCGCGGTGTCGAACCCGATACCGCCCGCCCCGAGGACCGCCACCCGCTCGCCCACCGGCACCCGGTCGCGCAGCACATCCAGGTAGCTGACGACATTCGGGCGATCCCGGCCCGGGATGTCGGGAATGCGGGGGGTGACGCCCGTCGCGATGACAACCTCGTCATAGGCGCCCTCTGCCAGCACCTCAGCGGTGATCTTCGTGCCGAGGCGGACGTCCACGCCGTGCTCGTCGAGCTGGACGCGGAAGTAGCGCAGGGTCTCGTCAAACTCGCCCTTGCCCGGGATCCGCCGGGCGATGTTGAGCTGGCCGCCGATCTTGTCGTCCGCGTCGAACAACGTGACGTCATGGCCCCGTTGGGCGGCCGTCACCGACACCGCCAGCCCGGCCGGACCTGCCCCGACCACGGCCACGCGCTTGCGGCGGCGCGTCGGAGACAGCACCAGCTCCGTCTCATAGCCGGCACGCGGGTTGACCAGGCAGGAGACCGTCTTCTCGCTGAAGCCGTGGTCCAGGCACGCCTGGTTGCAGCCGATGCACGTGTTGATCGTGTCAGGGCGTCCGGCGCGTGCCTTGGCGACGAAGTCCGGGTCGGCGAGGAACGGACGGGCCATCGAGACCATGTCCGTTCTGCCTTCCGCCAGCAGTTCCTCCGCGACCTCTGGGGTGTTGATGCGGTTGCTGGTCACCAGGGGGACGGAAACGACTCCCTTCAGGCGCTGAGTGATCCATGAGAACGCGCCGCGCGGCACTGAGGTCGCGATGGTGGGGACGCGTGCCTCGTGCCAGCCGATCCCGGTATTGATGATCGTGGCGCCGGCCGCCTCCACCGCCTTGGCGAGCGTGACCACCTCGTCCAGGGTGCTCCCGTCGGGGACGAGATCGAGCATGGACAGGCGATAGATGAGGATGAAGTCGGGGCCGACCCGTTCGCGCACGCGACGGACGATCTCCAGGGGGAATCGGACCCGGTTCTCGTAGGTGCCACCCCAGCGGTCGGTGCGGTGGTTGGTGGCCGGGGCGATGAACTCGTTGATCAGGTAGCCCTCGGACCCCATGATTTCGACGCCGTCGTAGCCGGCCGTCCTGGCGAGCGCGGCCGCACGGACGAACGCCTCGATCGTCTCCTCGATCTCGCCATCGGTCAGCGCATGCGGCACGAATCTGCTGATCGGCGCCTGGAGTGCGCTGGGGGCGACCAGATCGGGGTGGTAGGCGTACCGGCCGGTGTGCAGGATCTGCATCGCGATCCGGCCTCCCTCGCGGTGCACCGCTTCGGTGACGAGCGCGTGCTGCTCCGCCTCCGCCTGCGTGGTGAGCTTGGCACCATTTAGGAAGGGGCGACCTCGTTCATCCGGTGCGATCCCGCCCGTGACGATGAGCCCGACGCCGCCGAGGGCCCGCTCGGCGTAGAAAGCGGCCATCCGCTCGAAACCTCGCTCGGCCTCTTCCAGGCTCAGATGCATCGAGCCCATCAGGACACGGTTCGGCAGGGTCGTGAACCCCAGATCGAGCGGGCTCAGCAGGTGAGGGTAGCGGGACATCGGCAGGGCTCCTGCTCCTGAGTCGTGCTGCGACATGCGAGCAGTTGTATGACCCCGGAGGACGTTTATGCAATCAGTTGCAAAAGATCGCCGAAGTCTCGCGAATCAGGCTGTTCACCCCATTCACCAGCGGTTTCGCATCTGAACCGGGTCGCCGCAGCCGACCGACCCGGCAGAAGACAGGTATGGGATCAGGTATGCCATCAGGTATCCCTACCCGTAGCCCTCGCAACGTGCCGAACCCAGAGTCGGCACATGAACGAAACACATGTCGACGCAGTCGTCGTGGGTGCCGGCTTCTCCGGCCTCTACGCCACCCACCGCCTTCGCAACCAGCAGGGCCTGTCGGTTCAGTCCTTCGAGGCGGCCTCGGGGCCGGGCGGCGTCTGGCACTGGAACCGGTACCCCGGCGCGCGCTGCGACTTCGAGAGCATCTTCTACTCCTTCTCCTTCGACGAGGACCTGCAGCGGGAGTGGCGCTGGAAAGAGCGGTACGCCGCGCAGCCGGAGATCCTGGCCTACCTGGAGCATGTGGCCGACCGGTTCGACCTGCGCCGCAGCTACCGGTTCAGCACGCGCGTCACGTCCGCGGTCTGGGACGAAGCCGCTCAGCGCTGGGTTGTCGGTACGGACGACGGCGGCGTCACCATCGCGCGGTTCTTCATCAACGCGGCCGGTGCCTTCTCGGTGAACAAGCCGAACGACTTCCCGGGCCAGGAGACGTTCCGAGGCACGGTCGTCCACACCAGCCGGTGGCCGGCCGACGGCGTCGATCTGGCCGGCAAGCGTGTCGCCGTGATCGGCACCGGCTCGACCGGTATCCAGGTCATCCAGACGATCGCCCCGCAGGTCGCCGAACTGACCGTGTTCCAGAGGACCGCGAACTTCGCCTGTCCCCTCGGAAACCGTCCGCTCACCGATGAGGAGTTCGAGCAGACCGTCGCCGACTACCCGAGGCTGCGGGAGGAGTCGCGCAACAGCCTGGCCGGCGCCGCGTACCCGCGCGCCACGCGCTCCGCGATGGCGGACAGCCCCGAGGAACGCCGCAAGACGTACGACACGTACTACCACGGCGGCGGCTTCCGGATGCTCGCGTCCACCTACTTCGACCTGATCTTCAATTCGGCCGCCAACGAGACGGCGGCGGACTACATCCGGGACCGGATCCGGGAGCGGGTCAAGGACCCGAAGACCGCGGAACTGCTGACTCCGAAGGGGCACCCGTACGGCGCCAAGCGCGCCACGTTCGAGACGAAGTACTTCGAGACGTTCAACCTGCCGCACGTGCGTCTCGTCGACGCCCGGACGACCCCGATCGAGCGGATCACCGAGAAGGGCATCGCCACCACGGCCGAGGAGTACGAGTTCGACGTGATCGTGCTCGCCACGGGCTTCGACGTGGGCGCGGGCGCCTTGATGCGGATGGGCGTGATGGGCCGAGGCGGCCGGAAACTGACCGACCACTGGGCGGACGGGCAGCGCGCGTACATCGGAATGGCCAACCACGGCTTCCCGAACCTGTTCCACGTCAACGGTCCGCAGAGCGCGGCGGCCCTCTTCAACAACCCGATCGCCATCGAGGACAGTGTCGACTTCATCGCCGACCTCATCGCCTATACGGACGCGCACGGGCACCGGACGGCCGAGGTGACGGCTGCGGCCGAGGACCGGTACAACGAGGTGGTCGCGGAGGTCGCCGATGCGACGCTGTTCCCCAAGGCGGTCACCTGGTACATGGGCGACAACATTCCGGGCAAGCCGCGGAGGCCGATCTCGCTGTTCACCGGTGCGCCGATGTACCGGACCATCTGCGCGGAGGTCCAGGCGACCGAGTACGCCGGTTTCTCGCTCGACGGGGACGCGCGAGACCTGCCGAACACGATCAAGACCGACGGTGCGGCGGTGTTCCTCCTCGCCGGCCTGATGAACATGGGTTCCAAGCCGCTCGAGGAGTCCTCCTTGGAGGAGATCCGAGGCGCCATCGAGACCTTCAAGCACCTGCAACTGCCGGTTCCCTCGGATGTCGGCATCACCGACACGCAGTACCCGACGGACGGTGGTGAGCGGACGGTGCGCCTGTACCGGCCGCCGGTCGAGGGCCCGCTGCCGGTGGTCGTCTTCCTCCATGGCGGCGGCTGGGTCGCCGGCAGCCTGGACCTGTACGACGAGCCCTGCGCGTCCCTGGCCCGGCGCCTCGGCGCTCTCGTCGTGTCCCCGGACTACCGGCTCGCCCCGGAGCACCCCTTCCCGGCGGCGATCGACGACACGATGGCGGCTCTGCGCTGGGCGGCGGAGAACATCGCCGAGTACGGCGGCGACCCGGAGCGGATCGCGGTGGGCGGCGAGAGCGCCGGTGCGAACCTCGCCGCGGTGGCCGCGCTGCGCACCAGGGACGAGGGCGGACCGCGCCTTGCCGCCCAGGTCCTCGTCACTCCGCCCACCGATTTCACCGCCGACACCGAGTCCCGCAGGATCTTCGCGCGCGGCCCGATCATCTCCACCGAGCTGGGCGGGCGCATGGCGGCCTGGTATCTCGGCGACCCTGCCCACGTGACGTCGTCCTGGGCCGCCCCGGCACACGCGCAGGACCTGTCGAACCTGCCGCCCGCACTCGTGGTCACCATGGAGATCGATCCGCTGCGTGACGAGGGCGAGGACTACGCGCGAGCGCTGACGGAAGCCGGTGTGCCGACCGTCTGCAAGCGCCTCGGCGGTCTGATCCACACCACGTTCGTGCTCTCCGGCTCGATCCCTCGCGCCGCCGAGATCCAGGACGCCGTCCGCGACTTCCTCGCGCCGCTGCTCTCGGCCGAGGCCGGGACGGCGAAGGCGGCGGCCACCCTCGGCTGAGCAGGCCCGGCGAGTTCACGGGACACGAGCCGTGAACGACGGGGGCCGATTGCTTGCCCGGCGCCTGGCGGGGCCTGTGCCCCGCGCGGCATCGATCGCTTGATGCCCACGGAGCGCCGCTTCTGACGTCGCTCATCGCACGCCAGGGATACCTGCCACCGTCCGGCGTGCGCAGGGCGGGGCACCACAGCACGAACACCATTACGCAGACCGGAGAGGAAAAAACAGCATGACCGGAATTCTGGAGGGCAAGCGTGCGCTGCTGACCGGCGCGCACCGGGGCATCGGCCGGGCGGTCGCCGAAGCGTTCGTCGCCGCCGGCGCCCGCGTCGTGATCGCCGACATCGAGGGGGCCGACAAGGCAGCTCTGGAGATCGGCCACGACACCGTCGGCGTCACCTGCGACGTCCGCTCCGGCGACAGCGTGGCCGCGGCGGTCGCCGAGGCCACGCGTGCCCTGGGCGGACTCGACGTGCTGGTCAACAACGCCGGTGTCGAGTGCTTCGGTCTCCTCCACGAACTGACCGAGGACGAGTTCGATCGGATGTACTCGGTCAACCTGCGGGGTACCTGGCTGGTCTACAAGCACGCGGTTCCCGCGCTGACGGACGGCGGCGGAGCGATCGTCAACATCGCTTCGCTGGCCGGCGTCGTCGGGTTCCCCCTGCTCGGCGCCTACGCGGCGGTCAAGGCCGGTGTCGTGCGCATGACCGAGGTGATGGCGCTTGAGCTGCGCGACCTTGGCGTGCGCGCCAACGCGATCTGTCCCGGCTTCATCGAGACCCCCATGATCGAGCGCGCCTTCACAGAGTTCGAGGCCGCCACCGGAACGCCGCTGAAGGATCTGATCACCCGGGGGCAGGGACGGCTCGGCACACCCGGGGAAGTGGCTTCGCTGGCCACCTACCTGGCCTCGGAGGGCGCCTCGTTCGTCAACGGCACCGCCACCGTGATCGACGGGGGAATGAACGTGCGGCGACTGTGAGAGGGCGGATCTGTCCATTTCGCCCAGCGCGGCCCGCTCCCGGCGCTCGTGCCGGTCTGGGACGAGGAAGGCGGACTCGTCCTCCGCGCGCAACGGCCGGCCTCCGGGCCCTGGGCCCGACTGCCACTCACCGCCGGAGCACCCACTCGGTGGGGCAACCGTGCTCACCGGCGGCGTCAGGCGCCGAGGCTCTTGGCGACCTGCGGGCGGCGACCATCCCCCATCGGACCGGGGCGGCCCACGTCCCTGGTGAACCCGACGTTTACGTCACAAGAGAGACGGCGGCACAGGCCCTGCCCGACCGGTCCGGCGCGCGGGCAGCCACTGCGGCGCCGCCGACGATCGCCTCACCGAGGTTGGTGGGGCAACCGGTGCGGCGCACCTGGGCCGGCGCCTGCTCGAAGTCCGCGGCGGTGCAGAGGGTGGTGTCCGTGCGGGGCGGGAGTCCGGCGGCCCTGTGGGCCGCCGCCAGGGCAGGGGCGAAGGCCGCGATGGCTTTGCCGGCGCTGGAGCAGTGCGTGGGCCGGCGCCGCTTCGCCTGGCGGATGGCCGGCTTCCTTTCCGCGAGGCCGCGGCTGCACAGCATGGTCAGCAGCCGGTGCGCCGTGCTCTTGGCCACGCCGAGCCGGCGGGCGATGTCGGACCGCCGACTCTCGGGTTGAGGCCGGGGACAAGATGGCTGTCGCGGGTGGATGCTGCGAGCAGGCCTTTGCTTGCTGGGGGTGGTCGCGAGAATTGATCAGACCCGCGAGAGGGTGGTGTTCGGGTTGGACTCGCCTAGGATTTCTGCATGACCAGCGCCCAGGCCCCTCAACGAGGAGGGAACCGGGTCGGTCCGTCTCTGAATCGCTTGATCGCGCGAAGGAGCGATCTCGACGTCGCACAGCGGACACTGTCGGAATCCAGGCTGCTGACCTTGGTCGGGGCAGGCGGTGTGGGTAAGACGCGGCTGGCCCTGGAATTGGCCTATCGAGCTCGCAACGGCTTCCCCGACGGCGCGTGGCTGGTCCGACTGGCCGATCTGAGCATCGGTGCAGGGGGCGCGGAGGTGGAGTCCGCGGTGGTCAGCGCCTTGGACATCAACGATCAGTCCGCCACCCAGCCGCGTGAGAAGCTGCTGTCCTTCTTGAGCAACCGCAAACTGCTGCTGGTTCTGGACAACTGCGAGCACGTGCTGGATTCTGTGCGGGCGGCGGTGCCGGTCATGCTGCGCGAGGCTCCGCAGCTGCGCGTGGTGGCCACGAGCCGGGAACCCCTCGGTGTCGAGGGGGAGGTGCTGCGGCCGGTGCTGCCACTGAGCGTGCCCGAACCGGCCACCCCGGCTGCGCAGCTGATCGCGGACGGGTCGGTGAGCCTGCTGGTGGAGCGGGCGCGTGCCGTCGATCCCGAGTTCGATGTCACCGAGGACAACGCTGAGGCCGTGGTCGAGCTGTGCCGACTGCTGGAAGGCATACCGCTGGCTATCGAGCTGGCAGCAGCGAAGCTGCGCGCCCTGACCGTCGAGCAGGTGGTGGAACGGTTCGGCCGACGACTGGCGTCGTTGACCGCGCCGGATGCCGAGTCCCGGCCGCGGCACGGATCACTGCGGGCGATGGTGGATTGGAGCTACCAACTCTGCCCGCAGACCGCGCAGATCCTCTGGCGCCGTTTGTCGGTGTTTCCCGCAACCTTCGATCTTGAGCTCGCTGAAGAGGCCTGTGCTTTTGGCGAACTGCGCCCCGACGACGTCGTCGATTCCATCGAGCGTCTGGTCGGGCAGTCGATCCTGCTGGCCGAGCGCGACGTCGGCACCATGCGGTACCGCCTGCTCGCTCCCGTCCGTGAGATCGCGGCCGAACACGCCGAACAGGCCGGCGAAGCGGACGAGTTGCGGCGCAGACATCGCGACGTGATGCTGCGCCGGGCCCAGTGGGTCCTCGACCAGTGGTGCGGTCCCCAGCAGGAGGCCCTGCTGGAGCGGATGCGCCTGGAACACGCGGACCATGTCGCAGCGGTGCAGTGGAGCCTCTCCACTCCGGGGGAGGAACGAGCCGCTCTGCGCCTGATGGCACGGCTGCGCTACCACTGGCTGTCCGGAGGGTTCCTCGCCGACGGCCGGACGCGGATGGAGGCGGCGCTCGCCGCGGTCACCGCGCCGTCGCCGGAGCGGGCCGAGGGCGTGTGGGTGATGATCTGGATCGCATTGATCCAGGGGGACCACCACAGTGCCGCACGGTGGCTCAGCACACTTGCGGACCTCGCCGAGGAACTGGACGACCCCGGCGTGAAGTTGCATGCCACCCACTGGGGGGCGCTGTGGGCGCTCTTCACCGGAGACGCAGACACCGCGGTGCAGGGCTTGCGGACCGCTGTCGACGGACACCGCGACCGCGGTGATCGTGAGTTGGAACTCGCCGCTCGCTATATGCTCGCCACCGCGCTCGCCTGCGCCGGCCGGGCAGCCGAGGCCGTGGAGATCAGCCGCAGCACGGTGGCGTTGTGCGAGACGTATGGAGACAGGTCCGGCCGCGCCTTCTCCCTCTGGGCTGCGGGCCTGGCCGAGTGGACGTTGGGCCACCTGGAGGAGGCGGAGCGATCGGCCCGTGCGGCACTGCGGATTCAGCTCCCGTCCGAAGGGATCGGCGTCGCTCTGTGCACCGACCTGCTGGCCTGGGTGGCCTACGACCGTGGTGAGGTGGACCGCGCGGCCGCCCTGTGCGAGGCGGCACGGCGAGTGTGGCGTTCCCTCGGCACGTCGATCGCCGCATTCGGGCCGCAGGTGTCGGAGTTCGCGGAACGCCACTGCGCCCTGCGGCCCGATCTGCCGGGTTCCGGGGGTGGTGAGCTCTCCGTTCCTCTGTGGCGCCTGCGGGATGTGATCGATCTGGCCCTGGGCGCCGAGGGGAGTACGGCCGTGGCCCGGCGCGCCGATGCCACCGAGCCACTCACCAAGCGGGAGCTGGAGGTCGCCGCCCTGATCGAATCCGGCTTGTCCAACCGGGAGATCGCCCATCGGCTGGTGATCGCGAAGCGCACCGCCGACGGTCACGTCGAGCGGATCCTCGCCAAGCTCGGGTTCACCTCGCGGGCCCAGATCGCCGCGTGGATGGCCCGGCGACGCGCACAGTTCGCCGGGCGTACGGGCGGGATCGGATAGCGCCGACCGCACCCGGCTCCGACCGCTGTCGCCAGGCAGACGTGAGGGCCTCCGAGCCGCCACAGCTGCTCGGAGGCCCTCAACCCTTGTCCTCAGACGCTGGATGCGGTGATCTCCCGCTTGAGGATCTTGCCGGTGGGCCCGGTCGGCAGGGAGTCGGTCAGCCACACGCGGCGCGGGTACTTGTACGCAGCCACCCGCTTCTTGACGAACTCCTGCAGCTCCTCCGGCGTGGCCTGCGTACCGGGGCGCAGGACGACCGCGGCGGCCACCTCCTCACCGAGCATGTCGTCCGGCACGCCCACGACGGCGGCCAGGGCGACGGCGGGGTGCTCGTGCAGGACCTCCTCGATCTCGCGCGGATAGACGTTGTAGCCGCCGCGGATGATCAGGTCCTTCTTGCGGTCGACGATGTACAGGTCACCGTCCTCGTCCCGCCGGGCCATGTCACCGGTGCGGAACCAGCCGTCGGAGAGGGCCGCCGCCGTCTCCTCGGGGCGGTTCCAGTAGCCCTTCATCACGTTCGGGCCGCGCACGACCAGCTCGCCCACCTCGCCAGTGGCCACCTCCCGCCCGTCGGCGTCCAGCAGCCGGACCTCGACTTCGCGGACGGGCGTCCCCACCGAACCGGGCTTGCGCAGGCGGTCAGGGCTGCAGAAAGAGACGGCGGGGCTCGTCTCGGACAGGCCGTAGCCCTCCAGCACCGTGCAGTCGAAGCGGCGCTCGAAGCCGTGCAGGATCTCCACCGGCAGCGCGGCGCCGCCCGAGATGCAGGTACGCAGGGTGGGCACATCGACGTTCGCGGCAGCTGGGTGCTGCAGCAGCGCCGCGTACATGGTGGGGACGCCCTCGAACACTGTGGCAGCTTCACGAGCGAGGATGTCGAGCACGGTCTCCGCGTCGAACCGGGGGACGAGCACGAGCAGAGCGCCACTCTTCACCGCGGCGTTGAGGGTGGCGGTCTGGCCGAAGATGTGGAAGAGCGGCAGGCAGCCCACCACCACGTCGTCCGAGCTCATCCTGGCCAGGTCGGTGACGATGATCTCGGTGTTGTGGCGCAGGTTCGCATGGGTCAGCGAGGCGCCCTTGGGGCGGCCGGTGGTGCCGGAGGTGTAGAGCAGGACCGCGATGTCGTCCCCGTCGACCGCGGCGACCTGTCGATCGGGCTCGCGCCGCCCGAGACGCTCGGCGAAGTCGGCGGGCTCGACGACCAGGTGCCGCACGCCGGCGGCGGCAGCGCCCTTGTCGCCCTCACCTGGCGCCTCGTGCCACTCGAAGAGCAGCACGGCACCGCAGTCGCCCAGGTGGTAGGCGACCTCCCGCTCCTTGAGCAGCGGGTTCAGCGGCAGGACTATGCCGCCGGCGCGCAGGATGCCGTAGTAGAGGATGACGAACTCGGGTGAGCTGGGCAGCATCAGGGCGACCCGGTCGCCGGGCCGGACCCCCTCGGCGCGCAGCAGTGCGGCGACTCGGGCGCTCGCCTCGTCCAGCTCCGCGTAGCTGATGGTCGCCGTTCCCAGCCGCAGCGCCGGGCGCTCCGGCTGTCGGGCGGCCGTCGCCACCAGGAACTCCGCGAGATTGGGCATGCCTGTCTCCTCTTGCGACTACGTGCACCGCGCGTCCCAGCGATGCTTGGGGGCATGCTGCCGCCCGTAATGAGGAGCGTCTATGGCAGCACATACAGCATCGCTGTGGACTACTTGTTCCCAGGAACAAGGACACCGCCATAAGCTGCGGAGATGGACCTCTCCGGTGTCGCTTCGGTGCTGCAGGAGCGCCTTCAAGAAATCAGTGAGGCGTTGGCGGTGCGCATTCGTGCCGAGGTTGATTCCTACGCCGATGATTCGGTTGTTCCCAGGGAATCGCTTCGATTTTCCCTCGAAAGCAATGCGCGCGTCGTCCTGGCGTATTTGGCCGAGGGCAGCGAGCCCGACGTACACCCGGCACGCGAGACCGGGCGGATCCGCGCCGAGCAAGGCGTCCCGCTGGCGGAAACGCTGCACGCCTACCGGACCGCGTTCGACTCCCTCTGGGCGCAGATCCTCGACGAGGCCCGGCAGCACCCCGAGATCGATCAGGCGCAGCTCGCAGCCGGGTCCTCGGAGATCTGGGTGCTGTTCGGCCGATACGCGGAGGTGCTCGCCACCGCATACCGGGAGACCTCCGCCGAGTTGAGTCGGCAGCGGGAGGCGAGACGTTCAGCAGTGGTCGAGGCCCTGTGCAGGGGTGACATCGCGGACCGTGTCGGCCTCGACGACGCGGCTCGCCATCTCGGGCTGCCCCAGGAGGGACCGTATGCGGTGGTGGTGGCCACGGCTCCCGGAGCGAGGGAGGAACCGTTGCCCGGGATCGAGGCGGCGTTGCGCGAGGCCCAAGTGTCCTCGGCCTGGCGGCTGCTGCCGGATCAGCAGATCGGCCTCCTGTCCCTCGCCGTGCCGGACGCCGAGACGCTGAGCCTGCGGACCCTGCGGCGGCGCCGCGCCCGGGTCGGGATCAGCCCTGTCTTCGACTCACTCAGCGACACCCCCCAGGCATTGCGGTGCGCACGGCTGGCGCTCACCGGGCTGCCCGGGGAGTCGGCGGGCGTGGCCCGCTTCGACGACCGTCCGCTGGCTATGGTCGTCGCGGCGGCGCCCGAGGAGGCGACACGCCTGGCGCGCCTCGTCCTGGAACCCGTGCTCGCTCTGCCCCCGCAGGACCGGACGCGTCTCCTGGAGACTCTTGGCCACTGGTTCGCCGCGGGCGGTCGGGCGCCGGACACTGCAGAGCGCATGTTCCTGCATCCGAACACCGTCCGTTACAGGCTGCGCCGGGTGGAGGAACTGATCGGTCGCCCCCTGTCCGATCCCCGCACCCTGGCCGATCTGGGGCTGGCGCTTGAGGCCTTGCGTGCCCTTCCTCGCTGATGAGCCTGTACGGGCCAGGAGCATCGGAGAGAAGGCGTCAAGTGCCCACCTATGCTCCCCAGCATGGAACTACGGCACATCCGGTACTTCGTCGCCGTTGCCGAGGAGTGCCACTTCGGGCGCGCCGCGGAACGTCTGCACATAGCCCAGCCTCCGCTGTCGCAGCAGATCAAACAGCTGGAGACGGAACTCGGCGTACAACTTCTGACCCGGTCGACCCGCCGGGTCGAACTCACACCCGCCGGTGCCCGGTTCCTGGAGCGGGCGCGCGGCATCCTCGCCGCGGTGGACGCCGCCTCGGACGAGGCAGGGCGCGTCGCCTCCGGCCTGGTCGGCAAAGTCGCCATCGGGTTCACCGGTTCGGCGACGTACGAGCTGCTGCCGACGGTGGCCCGCGCGCTGCGCGAGGAGTTCCCGGGGATCGAGCTGGAGCTCAAGGGGGAGATGCTGACACCACGCCAGGTGGAAGCGCTGCACGACCGGTCCCTGGACATCGCCTTCCTGCGCCCCCCGGTACGCGACCCCGAGCTGAACGTCCTGGTGTTCCGTCGGGAACCGCTCATCGCCGTGCTGCCGGAGGGGCACGAACTCGCCGACCGGAAGAGCGTGCCGCTGGCCGAGCTGCAGACCGAACCGTTCATCTGTTACCCCTCCCAGCATCGATCGGTGGTGTACGACGCCGTCTTCGATGCCTGCCAGCGAGCGGGCTTCCGTCCTTCGGCAGTGCAGGAGGTGGCCGAGACCTCGACTCTCGTTGCCTTTGTCGCCGGCGGGCTCGGCGTCGCGCTCGTGCCCGCCTCGGTGCGGCACCTGCACATCACGGGGGCCGCATACCGGCCCCTGTCGGGCACGACCGAGGAGGTCGAGCTGGCCGTCGCGACCCGAGCGGGCGAGGACTCCGCGCTGCTCGCCCGGGTGGTGCCCCGCCTGCGGTGGCTGCTGGGCGGCGGCCGACCTGCCGCCCGCTGACGGCTCGGACCTGCTCTGACGTGTCGTGGGTCTCTGTACTGACACGATGGCCGACCGGTAATCTCGCAAAAGCAAGCGCTTAGTCAGAGCTTGGTCCCCTCTGTGTGCTCGCCGGTCCGCTGGTCTCCGCTGGTTGCGAGCCGTAACGAAGGAGCATGTCCGTGCGCCGTACGGTATTCAAGGAAGATCACGAGGCGTTCCGGGAGACCCTCCGCGCCTTCATCGAAGCCGAGGTCGTTCCGGTCCACGACGAATGGCTCGCCGCCGGCCAGGCGCCGCGCGAGTTCTACTACAAGCTCGCCGAGCTGGGCCTGTTCGGGATCAACGTGCCGGAGGAGTACGGCGGCGCGGGCTTGCACACCCCCAAGTTCGAGGCCATCCAGTACGAGGAGACGGCGCGCGCCGGTGTCACCTTCGGCGGGTCCGGCGTCCACGTCAACCTCTGCCTGCCCTACATCAAGATGCTCGCCACCGACGAGCAGAAGAAGCGCTACCTGCCCAAGTTCGTCTCCGGTGAGGAGATGTGGGCCATCGCGATGACCGAGCCGGGCACCGGCTCCGACCTGGCCGGCATGAAGACCACCGCCAAGCTGAGCGAGGACGGCACGCACTACGTCCTCAACGGCGCCAAGACCTTCATCACCGGCGGTGTGCACGCCGACCGCGTCATCGTCTGCGCCCGCACCGCCGCCCCGACGGCCGAGGACCGCCGCCACGGCATCTCCCTCCTCGTGGTGGACACCAAGTCCGAGGGCTACTCGGTCGGCCGCAAGCTCGACAAGGTCGGCATGAAGACCTCCGACACCGCCGAGCTGGCCTTCGTCGACGTCAAGGTGCCCGTCGAGGACCTCCTCGGTGAGGAGAACAAGGGCTTCTACTACCTCGGCCACAACCTCGCCTCCGAGCGCTGGGGCATCGCCTACGGCGCGTACGCGCAGGCCAAGGCCGCCATCCGGTTCACCCAGCAGTACGTGCAGGATCGGGTCGTCTTCGGCAAGCCGGTCGCCACGTTCCAGAACACCAAGTTCGAGCTGGCCGCCTGCAAGGCCGAGGTGGACGCGGCCGAGGCCGTGGCCGACCGCGCCACGGAGGCGCTCGACGCCGGCGAGCTGACCCCCGCCGAGGCCGCCAGCACAAAGCTGTTCTGCACCGAGGTCGCCCACCGCGTGATCGACCGCTGCCTCCAGCTGCACGGCGGCTACGGCTACATAAACGAGTACCCGATCGCCCGCCTGTACGCCGACAACCGCGTCAACCGGATCGTCGGCGGCACCAACGAGATCATGAAGACGATCATCGCCAAGGACATGGGTCTGTAGGCATCAGGCACTCCGGTCCCTGCTCGACCGGCTCGACGTCGAGTGGATCGAGCAGGACGTCTCCTGAACGTGACGCCTCGGATATCAATCCATTAGTAATCGATATTTCACACGTCATTGCGGCGCTGTAACACTCAGAGCAACCGCAGGCCGCGGCAGTGGCGCACCGCCCGAGCGGCCCGGCGGACGTCGGCTCGGACCAAGGAGCGCCCGATGACGCCGTTCATGATTTCCGTGATGTCCCTGCTCGACGGGGCGCCACCGCCCGTGCCGGAGACCGAGCCGAGCCAGGCCGGCCCGGTGGCGGTCGTCACCGACACGCAGGTCGTCGTCCGGTCCCTCGCCGAGCAGCTGGTCTGTGAGGCGAACGCGGTCCTCCGGGACCACGGCACCGCCTTCACCCTGGCGGACGAGACCGGTCCCGGGAGCCTCTCCTTCACCATCGGCTGCGGCGAAGCCGAAGCCCGGGTGGAGACCGCCGTGTCCGGCCGTACCGCCGTCGCCCGGCTCACCGCCCCCGGTCTCCCGGACGACGGACCGCGCCGGCTCACCAGCGAGGACGAGCTTCAGGCACTCCTGCTCGGCCTGATCGCCGCCTCCGTACGCCGCTGAAACAGCGCGGCAACCGTCCCTGATGCCGATGAAGCCCGTCAGGAGAAGCTCGTGCAATACGAACTGCGCTACCGGGTCCTCGAACCGAGGCGCCAGACCTACCAGAACGTGATCGACCGCCTCGGCGACCAGCCGGCGAGCCGCTATCTCGAAGCGACACTCGACGTCGAGCCGAGGGAGAACTTCCACTACCGGCCCACCTGGGCGCAGGACCGCGAGCTGTACGACGAGCGGTTCTCCGCCCTGCGGCTGACGGATCCGTACAGCTACACCGATCCGCGCCAGTACTACTACACGCCGTACGTGACCCAACGGGCCGCGCTGCACGACGAGTTCGGCAAGACGCTGGGCTACCTGGAGGCGCGCGACCTGCTCGCGAAGCTGCCCGAGGCGTGGCACACGGTCCTGACCTCGGTGGTCGTCCCGCTCAGGCACTACGAGTCCGGGGCCCAGCTGGTGAGCGTCTCCGGCGCCCGCTTCGCCTACGGCACCTCCCTGGAGCAGTGCTGCACCTTCGCAGCGTTCGACCGGATCGGCAACGCGCAGATGCTCTCACGGGCCGGGATCGCCGCCGGCGGCGGCACCGCCGAGGCGCTCAAGGAGGCCAAGCGGCAATGGCTTGACGGCGAGCACCTCCAGCCACTGCGCCGCCTGACCGAGGAGATCATGGTCGTCGAGGACTGGGCCGGGGGCCTGCTGGCCGTTGACCTCGTCGACTCACTCGTCTACCCGCTGCTGTACCAGCACCTCGACGAGGCCGCGCTGCTCGGCGGGGCCGGCGCGTACAGCCTGGTCGCACAGCACCTGGCCACGTGGTACGCCGACCAGCGCAAGTGGCTGGACGCGCTGCTCACCTGCTGGGCGAACGACCCGGAACGCGGCGAGGACAACCGCGCCGTTCTGACCCGGATCGCCGCCACCTGGGCCGACCGGGCGCGCGAGGCGGTCGCGGCCTTGGCCGAGGTGATCGACCAGGCGCTCCCGCAGGCGGCGAGCGCCGCGGCGCTCGGCGAGCTCGCCGATGCCCACGCCACCGCATGGACCAAGACCACCGGAGGCGCCGCATGAGCACCGGAACACTGCGCCAGGTCGCCATCGACCTCCAGGAGTCCGAGGAGAACCGGGCCCTGATCGAGGCGATCAAGGACGACAACCCCGAACTGACCCTCCGTCACCTTCCCGGCCTCGTCAAGCTGCAGGCGGCGGGCCGGATCGTCATCAACCGCGAAAGCGTCGAGACCCGCCTCGGGCGGGAGTGGGAGACCGGCGAGTTCCAACTGGCCATCGTCTCCTACACCGGCAACTTCTCCGAGTGGGACGACGACCGGATCATCGTGAGTTGGGAGCACTGACATGAGCGTGCCGACGAAGAAGGCCGCCTCGAAGCCGGCCCGCAAGCTGCCGCTCAAGGAACGCTACGCGCTGCTCACCCGCGACCTGGACTGGGAGCCGGGCTACGTCGACCGTGAGCAGCTCTTTCCGCACACCCGCTACGAGGGCATCAAGATCCACGACTGGGACGGCTGGCAGGATCCCTTCCGGCTGACGGTGGACGCCTACTACAAGTACCAGGCCGAGAAGGACAAGCGGCTGTACGCCGTGCTGGACGGCTTCGCCCAGAGTCAGGGGCACCTGTCGCTGTCGGACGCCAGCTACCTGAACGCCATCAAGCTGTTCATCCAGGGCGTCACGCCCCTGGAATACGCCGCGCACCGCCACTTCGCCTACCTGGCCCGCCACCTTGAGGGCCCCGCCCCCCGGTTCGCGGCGCTGTGCCAGAGCGTGGACGAACTGCGCCACTGTCAGACGCAGATCCACACCATCAGCAACTACAACAAGTACTACGGCGGCTTCCACAGCTGGTCGAAGATGCACGACCGGGTCTGGTACCTGTCGGTGCCCAAGTCCCTCTTCGACGACGCGATGACCGCGGGGCCGTTCGAGTTCCTCATCTCCATCTCGTTCAGCTTCGAGTACCTGCTGACGAACCTGCTGTTCGTGCCGTTCATGAGCGGCGCCAGCTTCAACGGCGACATGCCCACCATGTCGTTCGGCTTCTCCGCCCAGTCCGACGAGAGCCGGCACATGACCCTGGGCCTGGAGGCCATCAAGTTCCTGCTGGAGCAGGACGAGGGCAACGTGCCGATCATCCAGGACTGGATCGACAAGTGGTTCTGGCGGGCGTACCGGATGTCCGCGCTGGTCGCGGGGATGATGGACTACATGCTTCCCAAGCCGGTGATGAGCTGGCGCGAGGCATTCGAGCTGTACTTCGAGGAGCAGATGCTCGGCGGGCTCTTCCCCGACCTGGAGTACTACGGCATCCAGCCGCCCCGGCACGTGAGCGACGCGATCGCCGAGAAGGACCACCTCTCGCACCAGGTGTACAAGATCCTGCACAACTTCTCGTTCGCCGCCGCCTTCACCACCAAGACGCCCGACGAGGCCCACATGAAGTGGCTCGCCGAGCAGTACCCGAACTCCTTCGACCAGGTCTACCGGCCGGTCTGGGAGAAGCACCGCAAGATCGAGGCCGACGGCGGCCGGGTGTTCTTCCAGGGACTGCCGCAGCTGTGCCAGGTCTGCCAGGTACCGATGGCCTTCACCGAGCCCGGAAATCCGGCCCGGATCTCCTTCCGACGCAGCACCTTCCGCGACGAGACCTTCCACACCTGCAGCGACGGCTGCCAGTGGATCTTCGAACGGGAGCCGGAGAAGTACGTCCAGGCCTGGCTCCCCGTCCACCAGATCTACCAGGGCAACTGTGGCGGCCCCACCGTGCCCGACGTTCTCGCCTGGTACGGCATCCAGGAGGGCGACAACGGCGAGTACACGGGTTCCCCCGACCAGCTCGCCTGGGCCGCATGGCACAGCGACGGCGACGGCGACGGCAAGGCGGTGTGAGATGACGGTCAAGGCGCTGTACGACTACGAGTTCCCGTCGGCCGACCGCGCCGAGGTGTTCGGCGACGACCAGCTGGTCTACGTGCACTGGCGGGGCAACCCGCTGTTCTGCTCGGCCGCCTGCTTCCGGGTACCGAAGAACATGCCGTTCGCGGAGTTCGTCACCTCGATGGTGCACACCTGGGCCGCGTCCGACCCCCACTTCGACCCGGCATCGGTCACCGACTGGCGGCTGTTCGACGAACCGCTCTGCGGCGGACAGGACAAGTCGCTGGCCGACCTCGGCATCGGACACAAGACGCTGCTCAGCTTCGAGGCCTGAGCGGCCACCCGACCACCCGCGAGTGCGGGCGCTGCCCGAGAAGTCCCGCACTCGCGGGTCCGGCAAGGGAGAATCGCAGTGACCACTCACACCGTCCGCATCGAGCCGCTCGGCGCGGAGATCGAGTGCCGTGAGGACCAGACGGTGCTGGACGCCGCCCTGCGCGAGGGCATCTGGCTGCCACACGCGTGCACCCACGGCACCTGCGGCACCTGCAAGGCACAGATCCTCGAGGGCGACGCCGACCTCGGTGACGCCTCCCCGTACGCGCTGTTGGAGAGCGAACGTGAAGAGGGCTGCGCACTGCTGTGCGTGGCCTGCCCCCGCGGTGATCTCGTCGTGGAGGGCGAGGTGGACGTCGAGGAGGGCGTGGACATCCACCCGGTGCGGGACCGGGCGGGCCAGGTGACCGTCGTCGAGGACATCGCCCCGGACGTACGGCGGGTCGTCATCACGCTGGACGAGCCGCTGGCGTTCAACCCGGGACAGTACGTCCTGCTGGACGTGCCCGGCGACGAGCAGCGGCCGTACTCCATCGCCGGCAGCCCCGCCGACGGCGGCCGTATCGAACTGCACATCAAGCGTTCCGAGGGCGGGGTGTGCACCGACGGCTGGATCTTCAAGACTCTGAGTGCGGGGGAGCGGGTCACACTCTCCGGTCCGTACGGCCAGTTCTCCTTCCGGCCGCTGCGCGAGGAACCCGTTCTGCTGCTGGCCGGCGGAACCGGTCTCGCCCCGATGGTGTCGATGCTCCGGCACCTGGTCGAGACCGGCATCGAGCGCGAGGTGGTGCTCTACCACGGCGTCGCCACCCAGGACGACCTCTACGACCGGGAGTGGTTCGAGACGCTTCAGGCGGAGCACGACTGGTTCACCTACCGCCCCGCCCTCTCCCGCGACAGCTGGCAGGGCCGCAGCGGGCGAGTCCCCGCCCTGCTGGCCGAGGACTACCCCCGCGCCTCCGGCCACGTGGCCTACGTCTGCGGCAGCCCCGCCATGGTCGCCGACACGCTGAAGGCCCTGATGAAGGCACGCCTCTTCCCACGCGACATCTACCGGGAGGACTTCTTCGACGCGGCAGACCGCGCTGCCGGCACGCACGTCGTGCGCAGTCCGCTCATCCGCCGATAAGGACCAGACGTGAAGATCACCAGGATCGAGACGATCCCGTTCGCCATCCCCTACCGCAAGGCGCTGCGCTTCGCGAGCGGAGAGGTGGGCACGGCCGAGCACGTACTCGTCCGCGTCCACACCGAGGACGGGATCACCGGCACGGCGGAGGCGCCACCCCGCCCCTTCACCTACGGCGAGACCCAGGCGTCGATCATCGCCGTGATCGCCACCGTCTTCGCCCCGCAGATCCTGGGCGAGTCCGCGCTGCGCCGCGAGGCGATCTGGGCCCGGCTGGCCAGGACGGTCGGCAACCCCACCGCCAAGGCCGCCCTCGACATGGCTCTGTGGGACGTCATAGGCCAGTCGCTGGGCGTGTCGGTGACCGAGCTCCTCGGCGGGTTCACCGACCGGATGCGGGTCGCCCACATGGTCGGCTTCGCCCCGGCGGCCGAGATGGTGGCCGAGGCCGAGAAGTTGCGCGCCGAGTACGGCATCACCGCCTTCAAGGTGAAGGTCGGGCGCCGCCCCTACCGGGACGACGTCGAGGCCACCCGCGCCCTGCGCGAAGCCCTCGGCGAGGACGTGGAGCTCTACATCGACGGCAACCGGGGCTGGACCGCGGCCGAATCGGCCCGCGCCCTGCGCGAGCTGGAGGACGTGGGCCTCACCTTCGCCGAGGAGCTGTGCCCGGCCGACGACGTCCTCGCCCGGCGCTGGCTCGCCGAGCACAGCAGCATCCCGCTGTACGCCGACGAGAGCGCCACCCGGCCCGCCGAGGTCACCCGCGAACTCCTCGCCGGGGCGGCGCACGGGGTGAGCGTGAAGACGGCACGCACGGGCTTCACCCAGTCCCAGCGCATCGTCCACCAGTGCGAGGGCCTGGGCGTCGATGTGGTGATGGGCAACCAGATCGACGGCCAGATCGGCTCCCTGTGCAGCGCCGCGTTCGGAGCCGCCTTCCCGACCACCGCGCGGCGCCCCGCGGAACTGTCCAACTTCCTCGACATGACCGACGACCTGCTCGCCGAGCCGCTGCGGATCGAGAACGGCACGGTCCGCGTACGCGCGGCCGCCGGCCTCGGCATCGAGATCGACGACCACAAGCTGAAGCACTACCGCCAGGACACCTGACCCTTCCACCAGCTCGAAGGAGAGCCGGACATGACCGACGTCACCACACAGCAGAGCACGGAACAGAAGGCCACCGCCGCTGCCTCCGGAGCCTCGGCGACCGAGCGTTTCCAGGCCAAAGAGCGCAGCGAGGCCGCCAGTAGCGAGGAGCGGGTCAGCACGCTCGCCTCGGAGGTCCTGGCCGCGGTACACGACGTGATCCGCCGTCACAAGGTCACCTACGCCGAGTACGACGCCCTCAAGGCCTGGCTGATCCAGGTCGGCCTCGACGGTGAGTGGCCGCTCTTCCTCGACGTGTGGGTGGAACACGTGGTCGAGGAGGTCAACAACGAGGCCCGCCCCGGCAGCAAGGGCACCATCGAAGGGCCGTACTACGTGCCGGACGCCCCGGCCCTGTCCGCGGACGCCACCCTGCCCATGCGCGAGGGCGAGAGCGGTACCCCCCTCCTCTTCCAGGGCCAGGTGCGCAGCGCCGACGGCACCCCGCTGCCCGGCGCCCTGGTCGACATCTGGCAGGCCGACGCCGATGGCCTGTACGCGCAGTTCGCGCCGGGCCTACCGGAATGGAACCTGCGCGGACGGCTCACCGCCGACGAGAAGGGCTCGTTCAGTATCCGCACCGTCCAGCCGGCCCCCTACCAGATCCCGACGGACGGCTCCTGCGGCAGGCTGATCGCCGCCGCCGGCTGGCACGCGTGGCGCCCCGCCCACCTCCACCTGAAGGCCAGCGCACCCGGCCACCAGACGCTCACCACCCAGCTGTACTTCCGCGGCGGCGAGCACGTCACCGATGACATCGCCTCCGCCGTCAAGCCCGAGCTGGTCCTCGACCCCGCCCCGGCGGCGGACGGCACCGGGCACGAGGTCCACTACGACCTCGAGCTCGCGCCGGAACAGTGAAGGACCGGAGGAAACGCGATGCTGTTCGCGGTGCGCATGGACGTGGAGATTCCGCGGGACCTCGACCCCGAGGTCCGCGCGGACCTGGTGGCCCGGGAGAAGGCCTACTGCCAGGAACTGCAGAAGACCGGTGAGTGGGTGCACATCTGGCGGTGCGTCGGCCAGTACGCCAACATCAGCGTCTTCGACGTCGCCGACAACGAGGCGCTGCACCGGATCCTCTGGAACCTGCCGCTCTTCCCCTACATGAGCGTCGAGGTCACGCCCCTGGCCCAGCACCCGTCCGACCTCGCGGCCGGCGAGGAAGCGGCCTGATGGACAAGACGGTGGCCACCGCCCACGAGGCGGAGGCCGACATACCGGAGGGTGCCTCGCAGGCGGTGGGCGGGTTCGGGCTCAGCGGTGTGCCGAACGTACTCATCCAGGCGTTGTACGAGCGCGGGGTCAGCGGGCTGAGTGTGGTGTCGAACAACTGCGGCGCCCTGGAATCCGGTCTCGCGGTCCTGCTGGCCGCGGGCCGGATCGCCCGGGTGACCGGCTCCTACATCGGCGCCAACAAGGAGTTCGCCCGCCAGTACCTGGCCGGGGAGCTGGAGGTGGAACTGATCCCCCAGGGCACGCTGGCCGAGCGGCTGCGTGCCGGGGGCGCCGGGATCCCCGCCTTCTACACCCCGGCCGGGGTGGGCACGCAGGTCGCCGAGGGTGGGCTGCCCTGGCGCTACGACGGTTCCGGCGGCGTCGCGCTGGCCTCGCCGCCGAAGGAGGTGCGGGAGTTCGACGGCGTGGAGTACGTCCTGGAGCGCGGCATCCGCACCGACTACGCCCTGGTGCGCGCGGCCCGCGGAGACCGGCACGGAAACCTGGTGTTCAACAAGTCCTCCCGCAACTTCAACCCGCTGGCGGCGATGGCCGGGCGCATCACCATCGCCGAGGTGGAGGAACTGGTCGAACCCGGCGCGATCGACCCCGATGCAGTGCATCTGCCGGGCATCTTCGTGCAGCGCATGGTCGCGCTCACCCCTCAGCAGGCGGCGGACAAGAAGATCGAGCAGCGGACGGTGAGCCCCTAGATGGCCTGGACTCGCGAACAGATGGCCGCTCGCGCCGCCCACGAGCTGAAGGACGGGCAGTACGTCAACCTCGGCATCGGACTGCCCACACTGATCCCCAACTACCTGCCCGATGACGTGGAGGTGGTGCTGGAGTCGGAGAACGGCATCCTGGGCACCGGCCCCTACCCCACCGAGGACCAGGTCGACCCGGACCTGATCAACGCCGGCAAGGAGACGGTCACCGTCCTGCCCGGCGCCTCCTTCTTCAACTCGGCGCTCTCCTTCGCCATGATCCGCGGCGGGCACATCGACGTCGCCGTGCTGGGCGCGATGCAGGTCTCCGAGCGCGGTGATCTGGCCAACTGGGCCATTCCGGGAAAGCTGGTGACCGGGATCGGCGGGGCGATGGACCTGGTCCACGGCGCCCGCCAAGTGATCGTGGTGATGACCCACACCGCCAAGGACGGCAGCCCGAAGATCCTCACCGAGTGCGCCCTGCCGCTCACCGGCAGGGCGTGCGTGAACCGGATCATCACCGACCTCGGCGTCCTCGACGTCATCGACGACGGACTGGTCCTCGTCGAAACCGCGCCGCGCATCTCCGTCGAGGAGGTCACCGCCCGGACCGATGCCAAGCTGATCGTCCCGGAGGGCCTCGCCTGACATGAAGACCGTCTACATCGTGGACGCGGTGCGCACCCCGATCGGCCGCTACTACGGCGCCCTCGCCGCCGTCCGCCCCGACGACCTGGCCGCCCACGTCATCCGACAACTCCTGGGCCACACACCCGAGTTGGACCCGTCCGCCATAGGCGTCGTGCATTTCGGCAACGCCAACGGCGCCGGCGAGGAGAACCGCAATGTCGCCCGCATGGCCGCCCTGCTCGCCGGACTGCCCACTTCCGTGCCGGGGGTGACCGTCAACCGGCTGTGCGCCTCCGGCCTCGAAGCCGTCATCCAGGGCTACCGGCGATCGCGCTCGGAGACGCGAGCGTCATCGTGGTGGGCGGGGTGGAGTCCATGACCCGCGCGTCAATCGGGCGGACGTCCAGCAGCCACATCCCTCCACCGAACACGGCCAGGTAGTCCGGGATGTGCCAGGACTGCCCGCCGACGTGCTCAAAGTCCGGCCGGAACGGCTGCGACAGCACCTCCGATGCGCCCAGGAAGTCCAACGCGACCAGCAGCCGCATTTCCTCCAGCGACTCAAAGCCATGCTTCCCGCCCGTTGACGTCATCATCTCGAGTCCGGGGCGATGTCCCTGCTTCGCCCGCCACGTGAACCCTCGCATCGGCCGGGACAACAGCACCGGCACGTGAGCCATATCCCGGATCGGCCAGCAGACATCGTCGGCGCCTGTCCGCCACGTCGAGCTCCACCGACGAGTCCAGTCGTCCCCGAGACGCAGTCGATCCCGGAACCCGGCGTCCCCGTCGTACGCCGTGACAAGCTGGTCCAGATGACTTGAATCCGACGGGATCTTCGCTCGCCCTGCCTCGTCCATTCATCCAGGGAAGCAGCGCGATCGGTGAGCGGGGCGTTTCTTGTGTACTGCCCGCAACACAGTGTGACGGGCCCAAGATTTGCCAACTTGCGTGCCCCATGTGCCAACTAAAGTTCTCGGTCACACTGCGTTCGGGTACGCGGGGATGACATGCGTTGCATAAAAGTGCAGGGAACCGTATAGTCATGCCATCTGGAGGAGGATGGACATGGCGGTACGTGCGGCGGTGGCCGGAGCGAGCGGGTACGCGGGCGGAGAGGTCCTGCGGCTGCTCCTCGCGCACCCCGAGGTCGAGATCGGCACCCTGACCGGCAACTCCAACGCGGGCCAGCGCCTCGGCGCGCTCCAGCCGCATCTGCTGCCGCTTGCCGACCGCGTGCTGGCGGAGACGACCCCCGAGGCCCTCGCCGGGCACGACGTCGTCTTCCTCGCGCTCCCGCACGGGCAGTCCGCCGCCGTCGCCGAGCAGCTCGGCCCGGACGTCCTCGTCGTCGACATGGGCGCCGACTTCCGGCTGACCGACCCGGCCGACTGGGAGAAGTTCTACGGCTCCCCGCACGCCGGTACCTGGCCCTACGGCCTCCCCGAACTTCCGGGTGCCCGCGCCGCGCTGGAGGGGTCCAAGCGCATCGCGGTACCCGGTTGCTACCCCACCGCCGTCTCCCTGGCCCTGTACCCGGCCTACGCCGCCCGGATCGCCGAGCCCGAGGCCCTGATCGTCGCCGCGTCCGGCACCTCCGGCGCGGGCAAGGCGCCCAAGCCGCATCTGCTGGGCAGCGAGGTCATGGGCTCCATGTCGCCGTACGGTGTCGGCGGCGGCCACCGGCACACCCCCGAGATGATCCAGAACCTGAGCGCGGTGGCGGGGGAGCGGGTCGCCGTCTCCTTCACGCCGACGCTCGCGCCGATGCCCCGGGGCATCCTCGCCACGTGCAGCGCCAGGGCCGTGGACGGGGTGACGGCGGAGTCGGTGCGCGCGGTCTACGAGAAGGCCTACGCCGACGAGCCCTTCGTCCACCTGCTGCCCGAGGGCCAGTGGCCCGCCACGGCGTCCGTCTACGGTTCCAACGCCGTTCAGGTGCAGGTCGCGTACGACGAGGCGGTGGGCCGCATCATCGCGATCAGCGCCATCGACAACCTGACCAAGGGCACCGCCGGCGGTGCCG
Source organism: Streptomyces sp. NPDC013157 (assembly GCF_042899865.1). Classification (NCBI taxonomy): domain Bacteria; kingdom Bacillati; phylum Actinomycetota; class Actinomycetes; order Kitasatosporales; family Streptomycetaceae; genus Streptomyces; species Streptomyces sp. NPDC013157. Next base: position 87,826 of record NZ_JBIBAK010000029.1, read on the forward strand.
TCCAGAGCATGAACCTCGCCCTGGGTCTCGCCGAGACCACCGGGCTGACCACGATCGGAGTTGCGCCGTGAGCGTGACGGCAGCGAAGGGATTCACGGCCGCGGGCATCGCCGCCGGGATCAAGGAGAACGGCAACCCGGACCTGGCCCTCGTGGTCAACACCGGGCCCCGCCGCGCCGCCGCGGGCGTCTTCACCTCCAACCGCGTGAAGGCCGCGCCGGTGCTGTGGTCCGAGCAGGTCCTCAAGAGCGGCCAGGTCTCCGCCGTCGTCCTCAACTCCGGCGGCGCCAACGCCTGTACCGGCCCCAAGGGCTTCCAGGACACCCACGCGACCGCCGAGAAGGCGGCCGAGGTGCTCGGGCGCGGCGCCATCGAGGTCGCGGTCTGCTCGACCGGCCTGATCGGCGTGCTCCTGCCCATGGACAAGCTGCTGCCGGGAGTCGAGGCCGCCGCGGCCCAGCTCTCCGAGCACGGCGGCGAGAAGGCCGCCATCGCCATCAAGACCACCGACACCGTGCACAAGACGTCGGTCGTGACGAAGGACGGCTGGACCGTCGGCGGGATGGCGAAGGGCGCGGGCATGCTCGCCCCCGGCCTCGCCACCATGCTGGTCGTCCTCACCACGGACGCGGTCGTCGAGAGCGAGGTGCTCGACAAGGCGCTGCGGGCCGCGACCCGGACGACCTTCGACCGCGTCGACTCCGACGGCTGCATGTCCACCAACGACACCGTGCTGCTGCTCGCCTCGGGCGCGGCCGACGTCACCCCGGATTACGAGGAGTTCGCCGAGGCCGTCCGCGCCGTCTGCGACGACCTCGGCCAGCAGCTGATCCGGGACGCCGAGGGCGCCAGCAAGGACATCAGGGTCGAGGTGGTCAACGCCGCCTCCGAGGACGACGCCGTCGAGGTGGGCCGCTCCATCGCCCGCAACAACCTCCTCAAGTGCGCCATCCACGGCGAGGACCCCAACTGGGGCCGCGTGCTCTCCGCGATCGGCACGACGAAGGCCGCCTTCGAGCCGGACCGGCTCAACGTCGCCATCAACGGCGTCTGGGTCTGCAAGAACGGCGGCGTCGGCGAGGACCGCGAGAAGGTCGACATGCGCTACCGCGAGGTGCACATCGTCGCCGACCTGGCCGCGGGCGCCGAGACCGCCACCATCTGGACCAACGATCTGACCGCCGACTACGTCCACGAGAACAGCGCGTATTCGTCATGAGCACCACGCGTAAGCACACCGCGCTGCCCAAGGCGCAGACCCTCATCGAGGCGCTGCCCTGGCTGGTCCGTCACAACGGCAAGACCGTCGTGATCAAGTTCGGCGGCAACGCCATGATCGACGAGGACCTGAAGGCGGCCTTCGCCCAGGACGTCGTCTTCCTGCACCACGCCGGCCTCAAGCCGGTCGTCGTGCACGGCGGCGGCCCGCAGATCAGCGCCGCGCTGGACAGGCACGGCATCGTCAGCGAATTCAAGGCCGGGCTCCGGGTCACCACCGAGGACGCCATGGACGTCGTCCGGATGGTGCTCGCCGGGCAGGTCCAGCGCGAGCTGGTCAACCTGCTCAACCAGCACGGCCCGCTCGCCGTCGGACTGACCGGCGAGGACGCCCACACCATCACCGCCACCAAGCACCGGCCCGAGATCGACGGCGAACTCGTCGACATCGGGCGGGTCGGCGAGATCACCGCGATCGACACGGGCGCGATCGAGGCCCTGCTCGCCGACGGCCGGATCCCGGTCGTCTCCTCGATCGCCCGCTCCCAGGACGACGGACATGTCTACAACGTCAATGCTGATACGGCGGCTGCGGCACTCGCTGCTGCTCTTGGCGCCGAAACCCTCATGGTCCTCACCGACGTGGAGGGCCTCTACGAGGACTGGCCGAACTCCGACGAGGTGATCAGCCGCCTCACCGCTTCCCAACTGGAGAAGCTGCTGCCGGAGCTGAGCTCCGGCATGGTGCCGAAGATGGAGGGCTGCCTGCACGCCGTGCGCAACGGCGTCACCACCGCCCGCGTCATCGACGGCCGGGTCCAGCACTCGATCCTGCTGGAGATCTTCACGGACGAAGGCATCGGCACGATGGTCGTGCCGGACCAGGAGGGGGAGTCATGAGCAACCGGGAACTGACCACGCGCTGGCAGGGCGCGCTCATGAACAACTACGGCACCCCGCGGCTGCCCCTCGTGCGCGGCGAGGGCGTCAAGGTCTGGGACACCGAGGGCCACGAGTACCTCGACTTCGTCGGCGGCATCGCCACCAACGCGCTCGGCCACGCCCACCCGGCGATCGTCGAGGCCGTGAGCGAGCAGATCGCGTCCCTCGGCCACATCTCCAACTTCTTCATGGCCGAGCCCACCGTGACCCTCGCCGAGCGGCTCCTCCAGCTCTTCGGCCGGGAGGGCAGGGTCTTCTTCTGCAACTCCGGCGCCGAGGCCAACGAGGCCGCCTTCAAGATGGGCCGGCTGACCGGGCGGACCCACATGGTCGCCACCGACGGTGGCTTCCACGGCCGGACGATGGGCGCCCTCGCGCTCACCGGACAGCCCGCCAAGCAGGACCCGTTCCGCCCGCTGCCCGCGGACGTCACCCACGTGCCCTACGGCGACCCGCAGGCGCTGGCCGCCGCCGTCACCGAGGAGACCGCCCTCGTCGTCATCGAGCCGATCCAGGGCGAGAACGGTGTGGTCGTGCCCCCGGCCGGCTACCTCAAGGCGGCCCGCGCGATCACCGCCGCCACCGGCGCGCTGCTCGTCCTCGACGAGGTGCAGACCGGGATCGGCCGCACCGGCACCTGGTTCGAGTACCAGGCCCACGAGGGCGTGCTGCCCGATGTCGTCACCCTCGCCAAGCAGCTCGGCGGCGGGCTGCCGCTCGGCGCGACCGTGGCCTTCGGCCGCGCCGCCGAACTGCTCCAGCCCGGCCACCACGGCACCACCTTCGGCGGCAACCCGGTCGCCTGCGCCGCCGGCCTCGCCGTCCTCGACACCATCGAGAACGAGGGGTTGCTGGAGAACGTCAAGCGGCAGAGCGGGAGGTTGCGGGACGGAATCGAGGGTCTCGGCCACCGGTTGATCGATTATGTCCGGGGCGCGGGCCTCCTCCTGGGTATCGTGCTCACCGAGCCGCTGGCAGCGCAGGTGCAGCAGGCGGCTCAGGAGGCCGGGTTCCTGGTGAACGCGCCCGCTCCCGACGTCGTACGGCTGATGCCGCCGCTGAACCTCCGCGACGCCGAGGCGGACGCGCTGCTGCGCGCCCTGCCCGGCATCCTCGACGCAGCGAGCGGGGACGGACGATCCGGAGAATGAGACGACGATGAGCCAGGCGCAGGAGTTCGACCAGTCCGGCGGGACGGGGGCTGCGGTGCCGCAGACCCGGACCGCCCGGCACCGCCGGATCGTGGACATCCTCAACCGGCAGCCGGTGCGCTCGCAGAGCCAGCTCGCCAAACTGCTCGCCGACGACGGCCTGACGGTCACCCAGGCGACGCTCTCCCGGGACCTCGACGAGCTGAACGCGGTCAAGATCCGCAACACCGACGGCGAGCTGATCTACGCGGTCCCGAGCGAGGGCGGCTTCCGCACCCCCCGCGCCCCGCTGGGGGAGTCGGCGAAGGAGGAGCGGATGCGCCGCCTCTCCCAGGAACTCCTGATCGCGGCCGAGGCCTCGGCGAACCTGGTCGTCCTGCGCACCCCGCCCGGCGCGGCCCAGTTCCTCGCGTCCTCGATCGACCAGGCGGAGCTGCACGACATCCTCGGGACGATCGCCGGGGACGACACGGTGCTGCTGATCAGCAGGGAGCCGACCGGCGGGCAGGCCCTCGCGGACCACCTGCTGCGGCTGGCCCAGAACGGCCACTGACGGCCCCCGAGGGCCGACGGGGGCTGACGAGGGCTGTCGGGGGTCGCCGATCCGCCGCCGACCGCGTGCGGGACCCGGTCCGCCGACGGACAATGGCCCTGTGATCTTCCGCGGCGAGCGGTCAGGCGGGCGGGCAATCCCCTGGCGGCCGTCGAACGTATACAGGGGTGTGTCGGGATTCCGGTTCCTTGTCGACCGCCTCCCGGACGAGGCTCTGCTGTCCGGGCTGGCCACCGGAGACCCGGAGCTCGCCGGCGTCTTCGTACGGAGATTTCAGCACCGGGTCTTCGGGGTCGCGATGGCCGTCACCGGGGACCAGCAGCTCGCCGAGGACGTCGCCCAGCAGACGTTCGAGCGCGCATGGCGGCATGCCCAGATCTACGACTCGCGCCGCGGCTCGGTCGGGACCTGGCTCACCACCATCGCCCACAACCTCGCCGTCGACGCCGTCCGGGCCCGGCGGACGGAACCGATGGCACCCGAGGATCTCGACCCCCTTCTCGACGCCGTCACCGAGACCCCCGAACGGTGGGCCCTGGCCGACGAGGCCTCCACCCAGCTGCGGGCCGCGCTGGCCCGGCTGCCGCGGGACCAGGCCCGGGCCCTGATGATGGCCGGCATCTACGGCATGACGGCCCAGCAGATCGCCGACGCGGAGCGGATCCCGCTGGGCACGGCCAAGACGCGGATCAGAGCGGCGATGGCGAAACTCCGCACCGCGCTCGCGTCCCCGAAGGGAGGCGACCATGTCCGCTGACCCGCACTGCGAGAAGCTGCGTGAAGTCGGCGCCGAACTCGCGCTGGGCGTCCTTCCCGGCCGCGAGCGGGCCGCGGCGGTCGCCCATCTGGACGCGTGCGCGGACTGCCGGGAGTACGTGCGCCAACTCACCGGGATCGGCGACCGGTTGGTCGGCCTGCTGCCGGAGAGCGACCCGCCGCCCGGCTTCGGGACCCGGGTGGCGCGCAGCCTGGCCGAGCAGGCCGCGGGGGCGGCGGGGGCCCGGCCCGCCCGCGCCGCTCAGGGCCGGCGCGGCCGCGTCCGGCGCCTCCGGCTGCGGCTCGCCGCGGTCGCCGCCACCGCCGCGGTCGCGGTCGGCTTCGCCGGCTGGGCGATCGGCAGCGCCGTCGAGGGAGCCGTCACCGCCTCGGCGCCCGCGACCGAGTCCGAGCCCGTGCTGGTCGGTGACATGATCCCGGCCGGCGGCGGGGAGCCCGTCGGCGAGGTCTACGCCCACCCCGGCAGCCCCGCCTGGATGTTCGTCTCCGTCGCCCTCACCGCCACCCCTCTCAACGGCAGGGTCACCTGTCTCCTGGCCCGCGCCGACGGTACGACCACGCGGATCGGCGACTTCCCCGTGCGCGACGGACGCGGCAACTGGGGCGTGGCGGTCCCCGTGGACCTCACCAGGTACTCCGCCGCTCACCTGACCTCCCCGGACGGTTCCGTCCTCGCCACCGCCCGGCTGCAGCAGGGCAAGGTGGTGACCCCGGAGGTGTCATGACAGCACCGCTCCCGAGCCAGCCGGTGCAGCAGGGCGTACGGCCCCTCGCGCCCGAGGAGGTCCGCGTGCGCGCCGTCCTCGACGACCCGGCCGTGGTCGAGCACCACGATCCGGGTGGCGTCGCGGACGGTCAGCAGCTGGTGCGAGATGACCACGGTGGTCCGCCCGGCCATCAGCCGGCGCATCGGCTCCATGATCCGCCGCGCCGAGCGGACGTCCAGCCCGGCGGTCGGCTCGTCCAGCAGGAGCACCGGAGCGTCCCGGACCATCGCCCGGGCGATCGCCAGCCGACGGCACTGGCCGCCGGAGAGCATCCGGCCGCGCTGCCCGACGAGCGTGTCGTAGCCGTCCGGGAGCCGCTCGACGAACTCGTGGGCGTCCGCGGCCCGCGCCGCCGCGACGATCTCCGCCTCCGTGGCCGTCGGCCGGCCGTAGGCGATGTTCTCCCGTACGGTGCCGTGGAAGACGAGCGTCTCCTGCAACACCACCGCGATGCTCTCCCGGACGTCGGTCAGGCTGAGCTCGCGCAGATCGGTCCCGTCGAGACGGACCGCGCCCCGGTCGGGGTCGTAGAACCGCAACTGCAGCTTCACGAGCGTGGACTTGCCCGACCCGCTCGCCCCGACCAGCGCCAGCGTCTCCCCGGGAGCCGCCCGGAACGACACGTCGGACACCGCCCAGGCCGCCGTGCCGGGATAGCGGAACCACACCCCGTCGAACTCCACCGCGCCCCGGGCCCGGCGGAGCCGGCGCGCGCCGGCCGCCTCGGTCACCTGGGGCCGCTCGTCGAGCAGTTCGATGATCCGTTCCGCGGCGGCGGAGGCCGTGTAGAAGGTGGTGCCGAGCCCGGACAGCCCGTGGACCGGGCCGTACAGCTTGCCGATCAGCGCGAGGAAGACCAGCAGTCCGCCGAGCGTGAGCTGGCCCTGGGCCAGCTTCCAGGTGCCGAGGGTCAGCACCGCGAGGCCGCCGGTCACCTCCACGAACTCGACCGCGGGCGCGTACACGGCACGGATCCGCGCCGAGGCCATCGCCGCGCGGAACCGGCCGGCGTTCTCCCGCTCGAACCGGCGTGCCTCCCACGCCTGCCGGTTGTACGCCTGCACGAGGACGACGTTGCCCAGCGACTCCTCGGCGATCGCGCCGAGCGCCCCGCCGCGCCGCCTGCGCTCCCGCGAGACCTCCCTGACCAGCCGCGAGAAGTACCGGGCCGCGCACCAGAACAGCGGTACGACGACGAGGGCGAGCAGGGTCAGGTCCCAGCGCAGGTAGAACAGCATGCCGAGGTAGATGCCCAGGCTGATCACGTAGTACAGGGCGTCCGCGACACCCGAGAGCAGGAACGTCTCCACCGCGTCGACGTCGCCCGTCACCCTCGACAGCACGTCCCCGAGCCGCCGACGCTCGAAGAAGCCGAGCGAGAGCCCCTGGACATGCCGGAAGACGTCGGCGCGCAGGGCGAGCAGGAAGCGTTCGCCGACCCAGGTGGAGGTCACGTCGTCGGCGAAGCCGAGCACGCCGGAGCAGAGGACGAGGCCCAGGTAGGCGGGCGCGATCCACAGGAAGGGCCGCAGCTCCCGGCCGACGAGCACGTCGTCGACGACGAACTTGAAGAGCCAGAGCTCCGCGGCGTCGACGGCCGGGCCGGTCAGGCTCAGCAGGACGAGCGGCACGAGCCAGCGGCGGCCGCCTCGGGTGTACGGCCAGAACCGCCGGAAGACCTCGCGCGGGGAGAGCCGGGGGGCGGCGGCGACCACGGTGTCTGAGGGGTCGCCGGCCGACAGCAGACGCCGCAGCAGTCGCGCCATGAGGGGGGTTCCTCGGAAACCATCGGCGAAGCGGGCCGGCTGACCCGGTGGCCGGTCCGCTCAGCCTTCGGGTGTGGTCAGTAGCGGCCGCCGTGGTCGTGCCGGTCGCCGTGGTCGTGACCGTGGTCGTGACGGTCACCGTGGTCGTGACCGTGACCGTGACCGTGGTCGTGGTCGTGGCGGTGCCCGTGCCGCGAGAAGTCGTCGCGGTCGTGGTCGTGGTCGTTGTGCCGGTTCCTGAACGGCATCAGGTTGCTGAAGACGGCCATGGTGTTCCTCCCGAAACTTGCGTCACAGGGGGTACGGCCGAGAGGGGATTTGGGATCGCGTTCGGCGGGACAAATCCGAAAAATGTGGCGGCGAGGCCGAGGGCACTTCGGCCGCGGGCCGGTGGGGGCCGGTCGCGCAGTTCCCCGCGCCCCTGAAGGGGCGCTGTCCAGCCGCGCCCCATCAAGCCACCCAGCCGATGGGGGTCCCCCGCGCGAGCGAAGCCGAGGGTGGGGGAGGCACCCTGCCGGCGCCGGTAAGCGTCCCCCACCTCAGCCCAGACGCGCGGCCAGCCCCCCGGTGCACCGCACCTCGTCCCCCGCCGTGATCAGCAGCCCCTCCACACCAGGCAGCGACTCCAGCCAGGCCAACCCCGCCCGTGACCCCATCGCGAACGCGGCCGTCGCCCAGCAGTCCACCCACGTCAGCCGCGGCCCGACCACCGTCACCGCCACCAGATCCGTCACCGCCGACTTCCCGGTCCGCGGATCGACGATGTGGGCGCCCCGCTCCGCCGTACCGGACGTGGCGACCGCCAGCTCCGCCACCCCCGCCGCCGAGATCACCGCCGCCAGCCCGCCCGGCCGCAACGGATCGGCGATCCCCACCCGCCACGCCCGCGTCGGCTCGGGCGCGCCGAACATCTGGACGTCGCCGCCGCCGTTCACACTCACGCCGCTCACCCCGGCCACCCGCGCAAGCGTCTGCGCCGCCCGCTCCGCGGACCAGCCCTTCACGATCCCGGTGGGGTCGAGCCGCCCCCGGTAGCGGGTGCTGAACCAGCCGTCGCTCACCCGCTCCGCCTCGGCCGCCAGCTCCAGCACCTCGGCCACCTCGGGATCGCAGTCGCCGACGCCGATCTCCTCCCGCGCCAGCCGGGACACCTGGCTCTCCTCGCGGTACGTGCTGAACACCTCGTCGACCCGGTGCAGCGCGGCGACCGCCTCGTCGAGGGCCGCCCGTACGGCATCCGGATCCCCGCCGCGGACGTCGAAGGAGAAGACGGTCCCCATGACCTCCTCCGCATGACGCACCGCGGCGGGAGCCTCCGCGGACTCGGCCACCGCCTCAGCCACCGGCCTGGTCCAGCGCCGACTGCAGGGACTGCTTGTAGCCGGTGCTGGTGTAGGTGGCCCCGGAGACGGAGTCGATGTTCGCGCTCTGCGCCGCCACCGCCTCCTGGTTGAGCTTCGGCACGGAGAGCGCCGTCTTCTGGTCGCTGGTGCCGCCCTTGGGCGCCTGCACCGCCTCCGCCTTGGTGATCTTCCCGCCGGATACGGTGATCCGGACCTGGACCGGCCCGTACTGCGTCTGCGCGACCTGTCCGGTCACCGTCTTGGCCTGCGCCTGCGCGGACCCGGAGGAGGACGAGCCGGACGAGGCCGAGCCGGACGAGGAACCGGACGACGCGCTCGCTTCCTTCAGCTTGTCCAGCGCCGACTGCAGCGACTGCTTGTAACCGGTGCTCGTGTACGTCGCCCCGGAGACGGAGTCGATGTTCGCGCTCTGCGCCGCCACCGTCTCCTTGTTGAGCTGCGGCACCGACAGCGCGGTCTTCTGGTCGCTGGTGCCGCCCTTGGGCGCCTGGATCGCCTGGGCCTGGGTGATCTTGCCGCCCGCGACGGTCAGCCGGACCTGGACGACCCCGTACTGCGTCTGGGTCGCGTCCCCGTCCACCGTCGTGGTGCCGGCGGCCCCGGTGCCGCCCTGCGGCGACTCCTGCCCGGCCGCCGCGGCCGACGGGGCCGCGCCCGCGGCCGACGCGGACGCCGGGTCCGACGACGGCTTCAGCGACAGCAGCAGCACGACACCGGACACGGTCGCCGCGGTGGCCAGCACCACACGCCTGATGGGGTGACTCTTCCTCATCGTTTACGAACTCCCGATTCCCTGGATTCCCGTGTGGTCCCGTCGCTCACATCTCGAACGACTCGTGATGGATGCGGCGGGCGGGAACCCCCGCGCCGCGCAGTGCTTCGTACACCCCCTGCGCGAACCCGGGCGGGCCGCACATGAAGACGTCGTGGTCGACGATGTCCGGGATCTTCCGCTGGAGGTTCTCCGCGGAGATGTCCGGCCGCTCGCCCTCCGGGCTGTTGACCGCGTACATCAGCCGGGCCCCGCGCTCGTTGGCGATCTTGGCCAGCTCGTCCCACAGGGCGAGGTCCTGCGTGGTGTTGGCCCGGTAGAGCAGGGTCAGGTCGCCCGCGGCGCCGGGCAGCGTCTCGAACAGCGCCCGCATGGGCGTGATCCCGACGCCGCCCGCCACCAGCAGGACCTTGCCGCGGCTGCGCCGGGACGCGGTCATCGCCCCGTACGGCCCTTCGGCCCACACCTTGGTTCCGGGCCGTAGTTCGCGCAGCCGCGCGCTGTGGTCGCCGATCGCCTTGACGGTGATCCGCAACATGTCGGGGCGCGGGGCCGCCGACAGGGAGTACGGGTGCGAGCTGAACCGCATCCCGGGGGCCATGAACCGCCAGCGGAAGAACTGGCCGGCCTCCGCGCCCATGCGGTGCAGCTTGCGCCCGCCGATCAGCACCGACACGATGCCCGGCGTCTCCTCGATGACCGCCTCGACCCGCATCCGGTGCCGCAGGTTGAGCCGGATCGGGGTGAGGATCCGGTACCAGACCACCAGCGCGGTCACCGCGCCGTACAGCCCGTACCAGAAGGTCTTGGCCATCGGCGTGAGGGCGAAGTCGTTGCCGGTGGTGATCTGGTGCCAGAAGGTCAGGAACACCGCCGCGTAGGTCAGCAGGTGCACGTGGTACCAGGTGTCGTACGGCATCCTGCGCCGCACCGGCCCGATCGAGGTCAGGCCGATGACGACGAACAGGCCGGTCCCGATGGCCGCCTTGCCCATGTCGGGAAGCTGGTTCACGGAGTCGATGGTCTGCTGGACGATGTCGTTCAGCGTCTTGCCGGCCTGCAGCGCGTAGCCCCACATGATGAGGAAGACGTGCGCGAAGACCAGGCAGAGCGTGTAGCGGCCGCTCATCGCGTGCCAGCGGGCGACGCGGTCGGAGCCGACCCGCCGCTCCAGCGCGGGCACCCGGGCCATCTGCAGCACCACGAGTGCCATCAGATAGCCGGCCAGCAGGCCGGTGATCCGGCCCGCGTTGAGGATCTTGCCGTTCTGGTCGGCGATGGACGGTGTGTTGTGCCACCACAGCCAGAGCACGGCCGCCGCGCCCGCCCATACGGCGAGCAGCAGCGGTACGGCCGGGGAGCGGCGCGGGCGGATGCGGCGCATCGTCTGGCGGCGGGCGGCACGTCCGCCTGCGAGCGTGGTGGTCACGGTTCCTCCGTAGGGACTTGACCCTTGGCCCACAGGTACGTGCCGTATTGCCCGAGCGTTCAGAGTCCCGCGGAGTCCAGTGCGGACTGGAGCGACTGCTGGTAACCCTGGCTGGTGTAGGTGGCCCCGGAGACGGTGTCGATGCTCGCGCTCTGCGCCGCCAGCGCCTCGCTGCGCAGCTGCGGGAGGGCGTACTGGTTGATCTCCTGGTCCCGGGGGTTGTCCGACGGGTACTGGACCGCCGTGACGTCGGTGATCTTGCCGTTCTTGATGGTCACCTTGACCTGGACGGGACCCCAGCGGGTCTGGACGGTGTCACCGGTGACGGTCTTGGTGCCGGTGCTGCTGCTCCCGGACTTGGCGGAGCCGCTGGAACTGCTGGAACTGCTGGAACTGCCTGAGCCGCTGGTCGCGCCCGGTGAGGCGCTCGCACTCGCCGACGGGGCGGGAGCCGCCGAGTCGGTGATCACCGTCGGGGCGGTGTGCGGCTTCAGCGCCAGCAGCATCACCATCCCCGAGACGGTCGCGGCGCTCGCCAGTATGACGCGGCGCAGGGGACGGTTCTTGTTCAGCGCGTGCACGACAGTGACCTCACAGCTCGAACGACTCGTGGTGGATACGGCGGTCCGGCACCCCGGCCGCGCGCAGTGCGCCGTACAGCTCCTGGGCGAAGCCGTGCGGACCGCAGATGTACACGTCGTATCCGGCGAGGCCCGGGAAGGTCGCCCGCAGCGACTCCGCCGTCAGGGCGGGGCGCTCGCCCTGCGGGCCGTTCAGGGCGTAGAGCACCTGGGCGCCGCGCCAGCGCGCGATCGCCTCCAGTTCGCCGCCGAGTGCCAGGTCCTCGGCGGTACGCGCCCGGTAGAGCAGCGTGACCTCGCCGGGCAGGGTCTCGAAGAGCGCCCGCAGAGGGGTGACACCGACGCCCGCCGCGACCAGCAGGGTCCGGTGGCTGCTCGCCCGGTCCGCGGTGAGGGAGCCGTACGGGCCCTCCGCCCAGACCCGGGTGCCGGGACGCAGCAGCGGCACGGCCGCACTGTGGTCGCCGAGCGCCTTGACCGTGATCCGCAGCAGGTCGCCGCGTGGTGGTGCCGAGAGCGAGTACGGGGTCGACGTCCGGCCCATGCCGTCGCCGCCGAAGAACCGCCAGCGGAAGAACTGCCCGGACCGGGCGCCCAGTTCCGCGATCCGCCGGCCCTGGACGACCACCGAGTACACGCCCGGCGCCTCCTGCTGCACGGAGTGCACCCGCAGCCGGTGGCGGAGGTTGAGCCGCACCGGCGCCAGGATCCGGAACCACAGCACCAGCGCCGCGACCCCCAGGTACAGCGCGTACCAGAAGGCGGTGGCGACCGGCTTGCCGTTGAGGTCGTTGCCGAGCGTCAGCTGGTGGAAGAAGGCGAGGAAGACGGCCGCGTAGGTGAGCAGGTGGACGTAGTACCAGAACTCGTAGCTGGTACGGCGGCGTGCCGCGCGCACCGAGGTGATGCCGACGGCGAAGAGGATCACCGAGCCGGCGGTCGCCTTGAGCATGTCGGGGTAGTCCAGGACGACGTTCAGCGTCTCGTGGACGAGGGAGGCGTGGTCCTGGGCCGCGTACCCGGTCAGGATCAGCACGACGTGCGCGAGCAGCAGACAGACCGTGTACCGGCCGGCCATCGCGTGCCAGCGGGCGACCCGGTCCGAGCCGACCCGCACCTCCAGCAGCGGAACCCGGGCCATCAGGCCGACGAGCACCGCGCAGGAGTACCCGCACAGCAGCCCTGCGATCCGCCCGGCCCCGGTCAGCCAGCCCGCCGCGCCCACGACGGAGCCCGTGTCCGACCACCACAGCAGGATCACGGCCGCGGCCCCGGCCCACAGCAGGGCGAGCACCGCGGCGGCGGGGGAGCGGCGCGTGGGCACGGCGGGTACGGCCGGGGCCGTGCGCCTTTCGTCCACGGTCGTCATGAGTCGGGTCCTTTCTCCGGTCAGGACGCCACTGTGCAACCCGAACTTCTGAGCACCTTCTGAACCGGGACCGTCTGAGCCGGCTCAGAGGAAATTCAGAGGACGGGCGGCAGCCCATCGCTCTCCGGAGGAGCGATGCTGGGAGATGCGATGAACACGACCCGCTCCGGCCGCCCCGCCCTCACCCGTCCCGACGGCACCCAGCTCCGCGTCCTCGTCGTCGACGACGACCCCGACCTCGCGGAGGTCCTCACCGGTGCCCTGCGCTACGAGGGCTGGGAGGTCCGCGCGGCCGGCGACGGCGCGAGCGCGCTGGCGGTGGCCCGGGAGCTGCTGCCGGACGCGGTGATCCTGGACGTGATGCTCCCGGACACCGACGGCTTCGCCGTGCTCCGCTCGCTGCACCAGGTCAAGCCGGACGTCTGTGTGCTCTTCCTCACCGCCCGCGACGCCGTCGAGGACCGGATCGCCGGCATCACCGCGGGCGGGGACGACTACGTGACCAAGCCGTTCAGCCTGGAGGAGGTCGTCGCCCGGCTGCGCGGTCTGCTGCGCCGCGCCGGCATGGCCCGCCAGCAGGAGGACGGCCCCCGGCTGATCGTCGGCGACCTGGCCATGGACGAGGAGGCCCGTGAGGTCACCAGGGCCGGTGAACTGATCGAACTCTCCCCGACCGAGTTCGAACTCCTCCGCTTCCTCATGCGTAACCCGCGCCGCGTCCTCAGCAAGGCGCAGATCCTGGACCGCGTCTGGTCGTACGACTTCGGCGGCCGCGCCCACGTCGTGGAGCTGTACATCTCCTACCTGCGCAAGAAGGTGGACGCGGGCCGCGAGCCCATGATCCACACGGTCCGTGGCGCGGGCTACGTCCTCAAGCCGGTGACCCGGTGAACCTCCTACGACGGCTACGGCACCTGCCCCGCCCCCGCACCCTGCGCGCCCGCCTCACCGCGGGCCTGGTCGTCCTGCTGGCCGTGAGCTGCGCGGCTGTCGGCGTCGCCGCGGTCGTCGAGCTGAACGGCTTCCTCACCGGGCGCCTCGACCAGCAGCTCCAGCAGAGCGGGCCGAGCTTCCCGCAGTCCCTCGAACACGGCAGGTACAAGCCCAGCGACCGGGACGGCGACGAGCACGGTGACACCCGCCGCCAGGCCGCCGGCACCTTCGGAGCGCGCCTCCTGAACGGCCGGATCACCAACGCGGCCCTGATCCCGGCCGACGACGACCCGGACCTGACCGTCGGCCTCACCACCGGCGACCGCACGGCCCTGGCCGGGGTACCGGTGGACGGCCGGGGACACACGGTCCACCTGAGGTCGATCGGCGACTACCGGATCGTGGCCTGGGCCGGCCTCGACGGCGACGTCCTGATGACCGGTCTGCCCCTGGAACCGGTACGGGCCACCGTCCACCGCCTGGAACTTGTCTCCGCCGGCGTCTTCGGCCTCGCCCTCGCCGCGGCCGGGGTGGCCGGCGCCCTCTGGGTCCGCTGGTCCCTGCGCCCGCTGAGCCGGGTCGCGGCGACCGCCACCCGGGTCAGCGAGCTCCCGCTCGCCAGCGGCGAGGTCGCCCTGCCGCCCCGTGCCCCCGAGTCCGACCCGCGCAGCGAGGTCGGCCGGACGGCCGCCGCCTTCAACCGGATGCTGGGCCACGTCGAGGACGCGCTCACCAAACGCCACGCCAGCGAGGAACGCCTGCGCACCTTCGCGGCCGACGCCAGCCACGAGCTGCGCACCCCGGTCGCCTCGGTCCGCGGCCATGCCGAACTGGCACTGCTGCACCCGGGCCCGGTACCCGCCGAGGTCACCCGGGCCCTGGAACGCATCGCCGCCGAGTCCTCCCGGATGGGCGAGATGGTCGACGACCTCCTCCTCCTGGCCCGCCTGGACGCGGGCCGGCCCCTGGAGAGCCAGCCGGTCGACCTCACCCACCTGATCCTGGACGCGGTCACCGACGCCCGCGCCGCGGGCCCGGACCACCGCTGGACCCTGGACCTCCCCGAGGACCCGGTGACGGTCACCGGCGACACCCACCGCCTGCAACAGGTGCTGGCCAACCTGCTGGCCAACGCCCGTCTGCACACACCGGCCGACACGAAGGTCACGGTGACCCTGGAGACGGACGGCGCGGAGGCGGTCCTCCAGGTCCACGACGACGGGCCGGGCATCCCGAAGGACATCCAGCCGGGCGTCTTCGAACGCTTCACCCGAGCCGAACACCGCCGTCGCGTGGACACCTCCGGCGGCGGAGCGGGCCTGGGCCTGTCGATCGTGGCGGCGGTGGTGGAGGCACACGGGGGAACGGTGACCGTGGAGAGCCACCTGGGTTCGACGACCTTCACTGTTCAGCTTCCGGCCACTGCAACTCCCTGAGGGGCGCGGGGAACTGCGCGCTCAGCCCAGAACGGCCTGCACGTGCCACCACACCGCACCCCGTACGGCGTACATCTCAATACCGGGTAAGAGCGGTGTCCCCGTCGGCCGTCCCGATGGCAATATGCGGCCCCTTCTTCGGATCCGCCCACTGGAGAATCCGCCGCATCGCGTCCTCCGGCACGGACACGCACCCCGCCGTGGCCCCTGCCCCGTTGACGTGCAGGAAGATCCCGGCCCCGCGTCCCCGTACCGGCTTGTCGTAGTTGAACCCGATCACCAGCGCGTACCCGTACTGCGTCGTGTACGACGACAGCTTCTCCGACTCCGCGGCCCGGCAGTCGGACGGCAGAGGTTCCACCCAACGGTTGTAGGAGGCGGAGTCGTTGTCCTGGCACCACCACGAATTCGCCGTCACGGGCCGGTACTCGACGGCGGTCCCCGCAGGCGCCGCCTGGAGCCCGAACCCGAACGGAAGGCCGTACAACCCCGTAGGGGTCGTGTTCGTGCCCTGCTGCCGCTTGGCCCCCTCGACCAGCCCCTTCGCCCCGAAGCGGGCATCGGCCGACCCCACCTTCACCCACGCCCCGTCCCGGCGCTCCCACCAGGTGAGCGTCCCGGACGTCGAGCTCAGGGCGGACGCCTCGGCGGTGATCAGCTGGCTGCCGCCGCCCGTGTCGGCCATCTCGGCGGGCAGCGGTGAGGTGTCCCCGTCACCCGGTGCCGCACCGAGCAGCAGCAGGGACGCGGACAGGAGAGTGGCGACGACGCGTGGACGCATGGCTCAGACGCTAGACCCGTACTTCGCGGGTCGTTGATTCGTATGGTGTGATCGGTCCGGGGGTGTCCCGGGCCGGGGGTGTGGCGTTGGGTGGGGTGTGTC
>NZ_JBIBAK010000030.1:0-83775 GCF_042899865.1 Streptomyces sp. NPDC013157
CCACCACCCCCCGGGGGCCCTCGGCCCCCACAACCTCTATGCGGACGCGGGGCGCCCGCCGGTATTCCTCCCCCCCCCCCCCCCCCCGGGGGGGGCCCCCCCCCGGGGGGGGGGCCCACCACTTTTTCCCGGCGGAAGCCGTCCCCGGCCGTCGGCCTGACGGACCCCGGACTCAGAGCTGCGTGGCGGCGCGGACCAGGCCGGCGACGGCCCGGGAGCGGCTGTGCGGCGGCCACGCGATCACGGTGGTGACCGGCGGCGCGTCCACCACCGGTACGGCGGCGAGGTCCTCGCGCAGCTGGGCCCGGACGGACTCCGGCACGACACAGCAGGCACGGCCCAGCGCGATCAGCTGGTACAGCTGGGCCTGGTCCCGGACCTCCGGACCGGGACCCTGCGGGTACCTGCCGTCGCGGCCCCGCCAGCGCGCCAGGGGCAGCCCGGCCGGCTCGCCGATCTCGGCCGTCCGCACCTGTTCGCGGACGGCCAGGGGATGCCCGGCCGGCACCACCAGCACCTGGCCCTCCGTCAGCAGTTCCTCGGTGTCGAAGCCCGCCGCGGAATCGAACGGCAGGTGCAGCAGCGCCACGTCGGCCCGTCCGTCACGCAGCATCCGCTCCTGCTCGCCGACCCCGCACAGCAGCAGATCGACGGCGACCGCGCCCGGTTCGGCGGCGTAGGCGTCGAGCATCTTCGCCAGCAGTTCGCCGGACGCGCCCGCCTTCGTGGCCAGCACCACGCCCGGCCGGCCGGACGCGGCGAGCGCCGCGCGCCGGGTGCGCTGCTCGGCGGCCGCCACCGCGTCCAGCGCCGCCCGGGCCTCCCGCAGCAGCACCGACCCCGCCTCGGTCAGGCGGACCGCGCGGCTGGTGCGTTCCAGCAGGGTCGCCCCGAGCCGCCGTTCCAGCCGGCTGATCGCCCGCGACAGCGGGGGCTGCGCCATCCCGAGTCGCTGGGCCGCCCGCCCGAAGTGCAGCTCCTCGGCAACGGCCACGAAGTACCGCAGCTCCCGCGTCTCCACACCTCCATGCTACCGATCCGGCCGGGATCGATACCCCTGCGGTATCGCTGCCCACCCGATCGGTCCTGGCCCATACGCCCCGGCCCCGGACAGGATCGAAGCATGACCGAACAGCAGAAGACCGCGCTGGTCACCGGCGCGAACAAGGGCATCGGACACGAGATCGCGGCCGGCCTCGGCGCCCTCGGCTGGCGCGTCGGCGTCGGCGCGCGCGACCCGGAGCGCCGGGAGACCGCCGTGGCCAAGCTGCGGGCGGCCGGCGTCGACGCGTTCGGCGTGCCGCTCGACGTCACCGACGACGCGAGCGTGACCGCGGCCGCCGCGCTGGTCGAGGACCTCGCCGGACACCTCGACGCCCTCGTCAACAACGCCGGTGTCACCGGCGGCATGGCACAGACACCGACCACCGCCGACCTCGCGACGGTACGGGAGGCCGTCGAGACCAACGTCATCGGCGTCATCCGCGTCACCAACGCGATGCTGCCGCTGCTGCGCCGCTCGCCGTCCCCGCGGATCGTCAACGTCTCCAGCAGTGTCGGTTCCCTCACCCGGCAGACCGCGCCCGGCGCCGAAATGGGTCCGATCGCCGTCGCCTACTCGCCGTCCAAGACGTTCCTCAACGGCGTCACCGTCCAGTACGCCAGGGAACTCCAGGACACGAACATCCTGATCAACCTCGCCTGCCCCGGCTACTGCGCCACCGACCTCAACGGCTTCCAGGGCCACCGCACCCCGCAACAGGGCGCGGCGACCGCGATCCGCCTCGCCACCCTGCCCGACGACGGCCCGACCGGCCGCTTCTTCGACGACGACGGGGAGGTGCCCTGGTGACTCACCCCGAGGTACGAGCTCATCCCGGTTGAGTAGCTCTACTCAGGCGGGGACACCCGGGCGGGGACGAGATTGGGAGCATGAGCCTTCCACCGTCGCGCCCCGCGCAGGGCGGGCCCCTCAGGGTGGTCTTCGCCGTCGTGGTCGTTCAACTCCGCAAAGCGGGGGTCCAGTTCGACGCAGTCGGGGTGGACGACGGGGAGTGGGGGCGGCGGCTCGCCGACCGGCTCGCGGAGATGACCGGGGGTGACCCCGGGCCCGTCATCGAGGTCGCCAGTGGGCGGCGGTGTGTGTACTTCCTGGTGCCGGCCGGGAGTACGGACCACCTGCCCTGGCCTGCGGAGGTGACCAGGCTGACCGCGGTTCCGGCGCGGGTGTCGTACATCCCGGTTCCCGCGCTGGACGACATGACCTGGCCGCTGTCGTGGCGCTACCGGCCGACCGCGCACGGCCGTTTCGTGCACACGCGACTGCTGCGTTCCGCGCTTCACTCGCCGGAGTGAAAAACGTCAACAAACGGCCAGAAATAGGGGATTGCGGCTTGCGCTCGCCGCTTTGCGGGGCCCTAGAGTCACGATCAACAGATCGCCCCCGCGGTGCGCCAACACCCGGGGGCTCGACACCTGGAGACAGCCCTCCGATGCGCGTTCATCGTATGGCGCCCGTGCGCGCCTTCGCAGCCCTTGCCCGCACTCGTTTCGGGGACCGTCGTCTGTCCTGGGGTGCGGTAGGCGTACTGACGTACCTCTTGGGGCTGCCCGACGGTTCCTGGATCACGGAGCGCATCCTCGCCGAACGGCGCCGAGAAGGGTGCATGTCGGTCGTCGCCTCCCTGTGTGAGCTGGAGGAACGGGGTTATCTGCGGCGGGTGGTGTGGCGGGACCCGGTCACCCGGCAGTACTCGACGGTCTGCGAGGTGTTCGAGAGGCCGTACGAATCCACTTCACCGACGGGTGAAATGCAAAAAGTTCGCCCTGTGGCGGCCTGGAAAGCAGAGAAGGGAACGTCGTTGACTGTCACCACTCGTACGCCCTGAGGTGGTATACCGACGGTATACTGTCCTCATGGCTGACACCACGATCAAGGTCGACCCCGCTGTCCGTGACCGCCTCCAGGAGCTTGCCCGGGAGCGCGGGATGAGCATGCGGGACCTCGTGGCGGAGCTGGCCGGAACCACGCCCACCAAGGAAGAGCTGCGCAAGCGGTACGAGGAGACCAGGGCTTACGTCGAGGAGCACTTCCTCGGGCGGCCCTACACGGAAGAGGACGAGAAGGCCGGCGAGAAGTTGTGGGCCGACATCGAGTCCGGGCGTATCGGGGAGGTCCAGTGACCGAGGAGGAGCGGTACCCGCTGCCGCGTGCCGTCATCTTCGACGACACGGCGGCCCTGGCGCTCGGCGCCGGTAACAGGATGACCTCCCGGCTGGTCGTCGAGGCGGAGAAGGACGCCGCGCTGCGGGTCTACATCCCCGCGGTGAGCCTGGCCGCCGCGGAGCGGGAGCGGGCCGGGGTCGCGGAGCACGTCGGTGCGCTGCCGTCCGTCAACATCGAGGGGCTGGACTTCGCGGCGGCCACCGCTGTGGGCAAGCGGCTGCGTGCCGCGAACGGCGAGCCGGAGGAGGGGAAGGACGAGCCGGACTGGAGCGGCGCCCATGTGCTGCACCTCGCCCTGCCGACCGTCGAGTGGCCGCGTGGCCGTCCCGTCCTGACCAGGACCCCGATGCGGTACCGGGGCACGGGCATCCGCACCATCAGGATCGTCGAGCAGGGCTGACCGCGGTCCCGACGGCACACCCCAAGGCTCCGGACCGGGGACGGTCCGGAGCCTTTTTCACTCACACAGAGATGAATACGCGGCTCACGGCCGCTTCAGTGGTGCGTGACGGCCTACCAGTCGCCGCGGCCGCAGTCGGAACCGAGGTCGGTGAACTGCGCGCCCGGGCTGCCCTCGCCGTTGAGGAGGTTGCCGGCGAGCCCGTTGGCGATGCCCACGTTGCCGAGGATGTCGAGGTTGAAGTCGTGGGACCGGCAGCCACCGCCGTGACCGCCGTACGCGTGCTGCTGCGCCGTGAGGGCGGTGGCCGGGACGGTGCCCATGAAGCCGACGCCACCGACGATGGCGATCGCGACAGCTGCCTTGTGAAGCTTGCGCATGTTCCTCCTCGAGCTGATGAGAGCGCGCGGTCATATGAACTGATAAGCGCTCAATTCGGAGGCTAGATCGACATCGCTCGCCGCGCTCTTCGGAGGAGCCATATGGGGTGACCGGCATCCGGGTGACCGGTCGTCAGCGTGACCGGCCGTCAGCGTGATGTGTCATCAGCGTGATTTGGCGTCAGCTGAAGACGATCATCGAACCCTGGGCCAGGCTGCGGGTCGCCGCCGCGTGCAGGCCCAGCCACACGTGCCGTTCCCGTGCGAACGGGCTCGGGTCGTAGGGGGCGGGGACCGCCGGTTCCTCCAAGTCGGTGGGCGCGGCCGGGGGTTGGGGCGGGGTCGGGGGGTTCGCCGGGTCGATGCCGATCGACGGGGCGACGTACTCCAGCTCGCGCAGCAGGGCGTGGGAGGAGCCCAGCGGGCCGCCGCTGGCGAGGAGTTCGTCACTGGAGAGCGGGCGCGGGAAGTCGACCGGGACGTAGGCGCCCGCGTGGTCGTAGTGCCAGACCAGGTGCGACTGCTGGGCCGTCGACTCGAACATCTCCAGGAGCTGCTCGTAGTCGCCGCCGAGGTCGTCCACGGGGGAGACGGGCAGGCCGCAGACCTGGAGGAGGTAGGCGCGGCGGAGGAAGTGGAGCGCGTCGTAGTCGAAGCCGGCCACCGGGGCGACCTCGCCGGACAGGCCCGGCATGTACTGGTACACCGGCACCGGGGGCAGCCCGGCCTCGGCGAGCACCTTGTTGTATTGCGCGAGTTCCTCGGCGAAGGGATTGTCGGGGGTGTGGCACAACACGTCGACGAGCGGTACCAGCCAGAGGTCACAGGCCAAAGAGGGCTCCTCATATCAGCGCGTTCACAGCAGGTGCTCAGCTAGGTGGTCAGGGAAGAGTAGTCCGTGCGGCGCCGGTCAGCTCCCCTCGTGCAGGTCCCATACCCAGACCCCACCGGTCCACTTACCGGGTTTTCCGGTCAGGGCCTCCACCGCCTGTCGTAGTTTCTCGTCATTGGGTTGCGGGGCGACCACCAGGGCCCCCGCCTTCCAGTACGCGAAGTCCTTCTTCGCCTGCGCCCGCCAGTTCTTGCCGATCACCGGCACCTTGCCGGAGTAGCGGACGTCCCGCAGCATGCTGGAGGTGTAGCGCGGGACGGCGCCGTAGATGCCGGTGCGGTCCGCGCCGTAGGGGCCGTTGAAGTACCCGCCGGGGAGCTTGAAGCCGAGCCCCGCGCTGGTCTGCCAGTGCAGGGCCTCGGCGTAGCCGGGATCCGGGAGCGGGAGGGGGACGAGGGACTCGCCCTTGCCCACGTACGACTTCCACATCCCGCTGCTGATGAACGACGGGACAGCTTCCCGCTGTTCGGACTTCAGCGGGGCGGGGACGATCGGGAGCAGGGCGAGGGCGACCGCCAGCAGACCGAAGTACTGGGCGCCGAGGCGGCGGGTGGCCAGCGCCTTTTCGACCGCGAGCGCGAGCAGGATGCCCAGTGCCGGGGCGCAGATCATCGCCACCCGGCCCTCGATGACGGACTCGAAGAGCGGGAACCTCCGCACCAGCGCCCAGGGTCCCGGATACACCGTCTCCGTCAGCGGGATGCGGATCTCCGGGCCCATGGACAGCACGGCCGCGGCCACCGAGGTGAACGCCAGCGCCTTGACCAGCGGCCGTTCCCAGAGCCGTACGACGATCCCGAAGGCGACCAGGACCAGCGGCCAGCCGTAGAAGGCGTTCTGCTCGGTGGGGTTGAGGGAGAGCTCGTTGGCGCGGCCGGCGTCGCCGTAGAGCATCGAGCGTTCGGCGAAGGCGAGGAGGGAGAGGGGGCTGTTTCCGGCGTTGTCGCCGTGCAGGACGCTGTGGTAGCTCTGCGGGCCCGAGAACTGCCAGTGGAGCGGGAAGGCGACGAGGGGCAGGCAGACCGCCCCGGCGATCAGCAGGCCCTTGCCCAGCGGGCGCCATGCCTCCTTCGCCACCTGCGGGCGTACGGCCGCGTAGGCGAGGGCGAACAAGGTCATCCCCAGTGCCGCCAGCAGGAACGGCTCCTCGCCCAGGAAGACCTGGTACGCCGCCATCAGGCCGAGCACGATCCCGTCCCGCCGGACCCGGGCGCCGGTGGCGAGGCGCAGGGCGCGGTCGATGACCAGCGGGATCATGAACAGGATCACGAAGTTGGGGTGCGCGTTGGCGTGGCTGACCATCGGCGGCGCGAAGGCCGCGAGGGCCGCGCCGACGAAGGCGGCGGCCCGGTGCCGTACCACCCGCCTGACGATCAGCCAGTACCAGGCGACGGCGGTCGCGGCGAGGCCCAGCGCCATGCAGACGGAGAGCGAGACGGCCGGACCGGCCATGAGGGTCAGCGGGGCGAAGGGGACCGACAGGCCCAGCATGACCGTGTTGGCCATGAGGTTGACGCCGTCGGGGAAGTTCTGGAAGTCGGAGAAGAGCGGGTTGCGGAAGTGCGCGAGGTTGTCCGCGGTCACCGCGAAGAACCACTCCCACTGGTTCTGGTCCTGGAGGGAGTCGGTGAGGTAGCGGTGGTCCGGGTCGAAGAAGCGGCCCGAGTAGAGGGCGACGGAGAGGGCGAGGAAGAGGACGGGGACCAGCAGGTCCGCCGGGCGCAGCCGGCGCAGCCGCAGCCGGGCCAGGTCGGCGAGGACCTTCGGGTAGTCCAGCGGGCCCACCTTCGAGCCGGGCTGGTGGCTCCAGCGGACCGGGACCTCGGTGACGGGGTGGCCGGCGCGGTGCAGGTGCTGGAGGACCTCCACGTCGATGCCCCAGCCGTCGAGCCGGGAGCCGGCGAAGGCCTCGCGGGCCAGGTCGCCGTCGAAGAGCTTGAACCCGCACTGGGTGTCCCTGAGACCCGGCACGGCGGTGGCGCGTATCAGCAGGTTCCCGGCGCGGCCGAGCAGTTCGCGCAGCCGGTGCTGGTGGGCGGCTATCTCCGCGCCCGGCACCGCACGCGAGCCGATCGCCGCGGCGCCGCCCTCGCTGAGCGCCTTGTCCAGCCGCTCCAGCTCCTCGATCGGCGCCGCGAGGTCGGCGTCGGTGACCAGCACACGGCCGCCGGAGGTGGCGGCGACGCCGAGCCGCAGGGCGTTGCCCTTGCCCCGGTTGCGGTCGGCGGTGACCAGCCGGACGTGCGGGTGCTGTAAGGCCGCGACCTCGCGGGTCCCGTCCGTCGAGCCGTCGTCGGAGACGATCACTTCCCAGGAACCGAAGCGGCTCTCGTTGTCGGCGAGGTAGCGGGTGACGGCGTCGAGGGTCGGGCCGAGCCGCTCCTCCTCGTTGTACGCCGGGATGACGACGGAAAGGTCGACGGTGGTGGGCGCGGTCATCCGTCCTTCTCCGCCAGTCGCTCGATCAGGGCGAGGGAGTGCGTGTTGTACGCGGCGACGATCCCCCGGGCGGCCTCCGTGTCCCGGCGCGACAGCGCGTCGACCAACTCGGTGTGCCGGGACCACAGATACCCGCGTAGATCGGGCAGCCGACGAAGATGCCGCACCGCGCACACCCAGGACTGCACGCGCAGCCGGTGCAGGAAGTCGGCGAGGTAGGGGTTGCCGAACAGGGCGGACAGCTCCCGCCAGAACCGGAGGTCGTAGCCGATGAGGACGGTCAGGTCACCGGCGGCCGCGGCGCGCTGCGCCTCCTCGCCACGCCGCCGGACCGCCGCCAGGGCGGCCGAGACCCGGGGCTCCTCGGGGTCCTTGAAGGCGGGGTGCAGGCCGTCGGTGAGGGCCTGGAACATGCCGTCGGTGACCAGGCTGCGGGCCTCGATCATGCCCCGGTAGTCGGCGAGCGTGTACTCCGGCACCCGGAACCCGCGGTGCTGGTCGGCGTCGAGGATGCCCTGCGCCGACAGGTCGACCAGCGCCTCGCGGACCGGGGTGGCGGAGACCCCGTACTGTTCGGCGATCTCCTTGACCGTGAACTCCCGGCCCGGCTGGAGCCGCCCGGCGAGCACTTCGTCACGGAGCGCGTCCGCGATCTGCTGGCGCAGGGTACTGCGGGTCACAGCGCCGTTGCCGGGCATCGTGGGGTCCCTCTCCTCACGCGTTCGGGTGACGTGCTCGCTTACACGTACATGTACGAGCACGCCACCTTACGCGTTCGGGTTCCGCGTGTACTCCTTCCGTGTCCGCGAAGCTACCCGTGGGTCGTTTCTACGGATCCTGTGAGCGTCCTGTGCTGTAGCGCCCCGCAAGGGGCGTACCCCCGGCCGAAGGCCGGGGGTAGGAACTGCGCGACCAGCCCCCACGCACCCGCAGCCAAAACCCGGCCTCAACCCACCGTGTACTCGTCGGCCACACTCAGCGCCGCGTCCAACGCCGCGAACCCTTCCTTCAGCTCCGCCTCACTCACGTTGCACGGCGGCACGACATGCGTCCGGTTCATGTTCACGAACGGCCACAGCCCGTGCTTCTTCGCGGCGGCCCCGAACGCGGCCATCGCCGCGTTCGCCTCCCCGGCCGCGTTGTACGGCACCAGCGGCTCCCGGGTCTCCCGGTTCTTCACCAGGTCGAGCGCCCAGAACATGCCGACCCCGCGGACCTCGCCGACGCTCGGGTGCCGCTCGGCGAGCGAGGCGAGCGCGGGTCCGACCACCTCGGCCCCCAGCCGCTTCGCGTTCTCGACGACCCCCTCCTCCGCCATCACGTTGATGGTGGCGACGGCCGCGGCGCAGGCCAGCGGGTGCCCGGAGTACGTCAGCCCACCCGGGTAGGGCCGCCTGCCGAAGGTCTCGGCGATCTTCTCGCCGATGGCCACACCGCCGAGCGGCACGTACCCGCTGTTCACCCCCTTGGCGAAGGTCATCAGATCGGGTACGACCCCGAACAGGTCGGCGGCGAACCACTCACCGGTCCGCCCGAACCCGGCCATCACCTCGTCCAGGACGAAGACGATCCCGTACTTGTCGCAGATCTCCCGGACACCGGCGAGGTACCCGGCCGGCGGCACCATGATCCCCGCGGTGCCGGGGATGGTCTCCAGCACGATGGCCGCGACCGTCCCCGGCCCCTCGAAGGCGATGGTCGTCTCCAGGTGCTCCAGCGCCCGCGCGGTCTCCTGCTCCTCGGTCTCCGCGTAGAAACGGGAGCGGTAGAGGAAGGGCGCCCAGAAGTGCACGACCCCGGCGGCGGCGCCGTCGGAGGCCCAGCGGCGCGGGTCGCCGGTGATGTTGATCGCCTGCTGGGTGCCGCCGTGGTACGAGCGGTAGGCGGACAGCACCTTCGGGCGCCCGGTGTGCAGCCGGGCCATCCGCACGGCGTGCTCGACGGCGTCCGCGCCCCCGTTGGTGAAGAAGATCTTGTCGAGGTCCCCGGGCGTCCGCTCGGCGATCAGCCGTGCCGCCTCCGACCGCGCCTCGACGGCGAAGGCGGGAGCGAAGGTCGTCATCTTCGCGGCCTGCTCCTGGATGGCGGCGACGACCTTCGGGTGCTGGTACCCGACGTTGGTGAAGACGAGCCCGCTGGTGAAGTCCAGGTAGCGCCGGCCGTCGTAGTCCCAGAAGTACGACCCCTCGGCGCCGGCCACGGCAAGCGGGTCGATGAGGTCCTGCGCGGACCAGGAGTGGAAGACATGCGCACGATCGGCCGCCTTCACGGCGGCGCCGGCCTGGGGATTGGGCTGAGGGGTCATGCTGGGGAGCGTAGGAGCGGCCGGCACCGGAGCGGTATCGGCGACCTGTTCCGTGGCCAGGGGGATTCCGCGACAGATTGTCCACAGCCTGGGGACATGGCCCGCGGTCGGTCCCTGTTACGTAACCGTAGACATGGCACTGCGCGATCCCCGGAAGGGCCGCATTATTCTCGGCTCGATCACAAGTGTGAGCGAGGGGCGGATCTGCCATGGAGAAGCTGGGGCCGGGGGATCCGCAGCACATCGGGAGCTACCGGCTGCTGGCGCGGCTGGGCGCGGGCGGCATGGGGCACGTGTATCTCGCCCGGTCGGAGCGCGGTCGTACCGTCGCCGTGAAGCTGGTGCGGGCGGAGCTGGCCGCGCAGGAGGAGTTCCGGGCGCGCTTCCGGCAGGAGGTCCGCAACGCCCAGCGGGTCGGCGGGTTCTGGACCGCGCCCGTGCTCGACGCCGACACCGAGGCCGCCGTGCCCTGGGTGGCCACCGGCTATGTGGCCGGGCCGAGCCTCCAGCGGGTCGTCGAGCACGACCACGGGCCGCTGCCCGAGCGGTCGGTGCGCATCCTCGCCGCCGGGCTTGCGCACGCGCTGGGCAACATCCACGCGGCCGGGATCGTCCACCGGGACCTCAAGCCGTCCAACGTGATGCTCACCATAGAGGGGCCCCGGGTCATCGACTTCGGCATCGCGCGGGCGCTGGAGACACTGCCCGGCGAGCGGCTCACGCAGACCGGCTCGCTCCTCGGCTCGCCCGGCTTCATGGCCCCCGAGCAGGTGCGCGGCGACCGGATCACCCCGGCCTGCGACATCTTCTGCCTCGGCTCGGTGCTCGCCTACGCGGCCACCGGCCGGGTTCCCTTCGGCTCCACGGAGGGCGGCGCACACGCCCTGATGTTCCGGATCGCCCAGGAGGACCCCGACCTCTCCGGCCTCCCCGAGGACATCGCCGACGTGGTCCGCGACTGCCTGCGCAAGGACCCCGCGGCCCGTCCGTCACTGGACGCGATCCTGTCCCGGACGGGAGCGGGCGACACGGTCTGGGAGGGCCGGTCGAGAGACCCGTGGCTGCCGGGGGCACTGGTGGCGCAACTGGGCCGCCACGCGGTGGAGCTGCTGGAGGTGGAGGACCCGACGGTCTACGGGGCCTTGAACGAGGCCCCGGCAACCGCGGCCGCGGCGACGAATCAATGGGCGCAGGGGCCAACTCCCCGAGGGGCGCGGGGCGGTGTCGAATCTGCGGCTGCCGCCGCGGGGGCGCGATCAGCCCCCACCGACCCGCAGTCGCCCCACAACGCCTCGTCCCCCGAACACGCCCCCGCCCACCCGGCCTACGGCTACCCGAACCAACCCCACCAGCACCCGCAGTCGTCGCCGAACCCGTACAACCCGTACAACCCGTACACCGCGACCGCACCCGAGCCCGCCCCCGACCCCACCCAGATCTACCCGCCCGTCCCGCCGCCCCCGCTGTACGACCCCCTCCCCGCCGACGAGCCCCGCCGCACCGCCCGCTCCACCGCCCTCCTCGTCACCGTCGCCCTGATCGTGCTGCTGGCCGCGGGCGGCTCCGTCTACGCGCTCATGAACAGCGGCGGCGACGACGGCACGGACGCCAAGGCGGGCGGCCGGACCACCGCCGCTCCCTCGGCCACCGCCCCGACCACCGCCGCGGAGCCGTCGCCCACCGAGCCGCCCTCCTCCTCGGCCGCCCCCAAGGGCACCGTTCCGAGCGGCTTCCTCGGCACCTGGGTCACCTCGATAGACAACGACACCGGTCACAACACCCGCGAACTGGCCATCCGCCAGGGTGCCGTGGGCGACACGGTCCTCACCCTGGTCGCGGACGGCCCGGGCTACCACTGCGAGTTCGCGGCGAAGCTGGCCGAAAAGCCGGGCTCGGACGGTCCGTTGGAGATCGGCCCGTCCACGGTCACGGCGGGCAAGCCCCGTTCGTCGTGCACCGCCGGAGAGGCCACCGAGGTGACCCTGCTCCCGGGCGGCAAGCTGAAGCGCGTGACGAAGGGCGGCGACGAGAGCCTGACCTACAGCAAGGAGTGAACTGCCGCCGGACACGGGGTAGTTGAACGTTCGGCGAACAACAGTGCGGGCGACCGATATGTCCCTTCGCGGCCGCATCCGGCCCCTTACGGTGACCCCACCATCCGACTCCGGGGAGTGGCGGGGGCACCCACATGGAGTGGCTGAGCGCGGAGAACATCGTCGCCGTGGGGACCGCGGTGCTCGGCATCGTCGCGTCTGCGGGCATCTTCTGGTACGAGCGCCGGGTCCCGCGCCGTAAGCGCATCGGCTACCGGGTGCAGATGGACAACCCGATCGGCGACGACGTCCGTTCGGGCCGTATCGGCAGACGCCTGGGCCTCTTCGACGAGGCCCCGGACATGACCGACGCCACCCTGGTCCTGCTGCGCATCGAGAACGACGGCTCCCAGGGCATCGGGCGCGACGACTACACCAGTCCCGAGCTGCACGGTCTCACCGCGGTCTTCACCGACCGCATCATCCGCGGCGTCTCGGTCACCCAGCCGACCGACAGCGACCACCTCATGCCGCACTTCACGCCGGACCGCGGCTTCGGCTACTCGGGCAACACCCTGCGCATCCCGCGGGTCCCGCTCAACCACGGCGAGCACTTCAAGCTGCTCGTGCTGCTCTCCGGCGGTGACGTCGGCCGGGAGATCAGGATCGTCGGCGGTCTCCACGACGGCGAGGTGCACCCCAACCGCAGCGCCACCCCGGACGACGCCACGCCCCTGTTCAGCCGCGCCTCCCGGCTGATCACCATCATGCTGACGCTCAGTGTCCTCACCCTCGCCACGATCGTCGTGGCCCGTGACGACACCCCGCCGCCGATCGGCTGCGCGAAGGGCTCGCTGCGGGTCATCGGCTCGACCGCCTTCGCCCCGGTGATGCAGGACGCGGCGAAGAAGTACGAGAAGCAGTGCGAGGGCGCGTCGATCGCGGTGGACGCGCACGGCTCGACCGCCGGGATCAGGGAGCTGGACGGCGCCGGGAAGGACGCGAAGAACGGCTCCCCGCCGGTCCTGGCCCTCTCCGACGGTCCCAAGCCCACCGACATGCCCCAGTTGAAGGAGAACCGGGTCGCCCTGGTGGTCTTCGCGCTCGTCGTGAACGACGACGTGCCGCTGCGCAACCTCACCACGTCCGACGTGCGACGGCTGTACCGGGGCGAGATCACCGACTGGAAGCAGCTGGGCGGCCCCGACCTGCCGGTGGTGCTGGTCAGCCGGGACGCCAACTCCGGTACCCGGCAGGTGTTCCAACGGCGGGTCCTGAAGCGCGGCGAGATCGCCAACTCCTCCGTGGACTGCCTGCACAAGGACGACCCGACGGCGAAGGTGATCCGCTGCGAGCTGGACTCCACCGACCAGGTGCTGTCGGAGGTGGCCCAGCTGAAGGGCGCGGTCGGCTACGCCGAGCTGAACAGGGCGGAGGGCGCGAAGGGTCTGCACATCCTCTCGCTGGACGCCGAGGCCCCGTCGGTGGACGCGATCGAGCGCGGCGTCAGCCCGTACCCGTACCGCGAGATCGAGTACGCGTACACCTACGGTCAGCCGGCCGCCACCTCGCTGGCGTCGAGCTTCCTGTCGTACGTCGAGAAGGGCAACGGCCAGGACGTGATCCGCTCGTACGGGCACGTGGCCTGCTACACGCCGGTGGGCATGAAACTCTGCGCGTGACGCCCGCCGCCCGCCCCGGTCAGCCGAGGCTCACCCAGCTCCCCTGTGCGGCCGAGCGGCTCATCGCGTCCAGGGCCGTCGCGCTGTGCACGGCGTCCTCCAGGGTCGGGCCGTAGGAGGTGCCCTCGGCGACGGACCGCAGGAAGTTGCGGGCCTCGATCACCTTGAGGTCGTCGTAACCCATGGCGTTGGCGGCGCCGGGCTGGAAGGCGCCGTACTCGCCGTGGCCGGGGCCGACGAAGACGGTGGAGACGGGCTGGTCCTGGTAGGAGGTGCCGAGGCTGACGCCCAGCTCGCCCATCCGCCGGTAGTCCCAGAAGACGGCGCCCTTGGTGCCGTGCACCTCGAAGCCGTAGTTGTTCTGCTCGCCGACCGAGACCCGGCAGGCCTCCAGGACACCGCGGGCGCCCGAGGCGAAGCGCAGCAGGCAGTTGACGTAGTCCTCGTTCTCGACCGGGCCGAGTTCGCCGCCGGTGGCGAGGGTGTGGCCGGCGGTGGCGCCGGTGGGCCGGGCGCGCTCCGGGATGAACACCGCCGTGTCGGCGGCGAGCGACTCGATGTCGCCGAGCAGGAAGCGGGCCAGGTCGACGCCGTGCGAGGCGAGGTCGCCCAGCACCCCGCCGCCGCCCCGGGCCCGCTCGTACCGCCAGGTCAGGGCGCCGTCCGGGTGGGCCGCGTAGTCGCTGAAGAGCCGGACGCGGACGTGTGTCACGGTTCCCAGCTCACCGGAGGCGATCAGCTCACGGGCGTGGGCGACGGCGGGCGCGTTGCGGTAGTTGAAGCCGACCGTCCCGCGCACCCCGGCCTTGGCCACCGCCTCCGCCACCGCGCGGGCGTCCTCGGCGGTCAGCCCGACCGGCTTCTCGATCCAGATGTGCTTGCCGGCCTCCGCCATGGCGACGCCGATCTCGCGGTGCAGGAAGTTCGGTGCGGTGATGCTGACGGCGTGCACCCGCGGGTCTGCGGCGACCTCGCGCCAGTCCCGGGCGGTGGACGTGAACCCGAACTGCGCGGCGGCCTCCTCCGCCCGCCCCGGCACCTCCTCGGCAACGGCCACGAGCTCGGGCCGCACGCCCAGCTGCGGGAAGTGGTGCCCCACCCGCTGGTAGGCCTGCGAGTGCACCCGCCCCATCCACCCGAATCCGACGACGGCGACGCCGAGCGTACGCACCATGGGGCTGCCCCTCCTTGGACCGTCCAGAGCCTGCGTGCTCACGATGGGGCGCCGCTTCCAAAGATGTCAAGACATTCGGGCGTCTGGACAAGGCCGTGTGCACCGCCGTCGTGGTTGCCCGCGCAGTTCCCCGCGCCCCTCAGGGGCGCCTCCGCGGCCCCGCCCGCTACAGCGCCCCGTCAGGGGCGCGGGCAACTGCGCGACCAGCCCCCACGGCGCGGCACTGAACCATGGTGCGATGCACCCACCTTCCAGGGGCGCTGGGGGTCCCCGGCCGAAGGCTGGGGGGAGGAACTGCGCGAACACCCCCGCGGCGCCGCACCGAACCGACGGCGCGCACCCCTCTCACCGAGGTTCCGGCGGCCGCTGCCTCGGCATGTTCGGGCGAGTCCCGTTCGGCCCCGGCGGTAGCGGGAACCGTCCGTTCAGATGCCCCGCATCCGCCCGCGGCCCCGCCGTCACCGTCGCCTGCATGCCCAGCGGCGCCGGCCCCGTCCGGAACTCCACCATCCAGTCGGCCGTCTCCGTACGGACCAGCTCGGTCACGTCCTCGGAGAACCTCCGCAGCACCCCCAGGCACCGCTCGGCCGCCTCGCTCGCCGTACCCTCGGCCGGCCCCAGCACCTCCCGCACGCTCTCCGACGCCCAGTCGAACTGCAGCACCTGCAGCCGCCGCTGCACGGCCTGCGCGGTCGCCATGTCCCTTATCCAGCCGGACGTCACCCCGAAGAACCGGTCGATGCCGACGCAGGACACCGCCAGCAGCAGCGCGAGATATCCCCAGGGCGCGACCCCGCCCACCACCCCGGTGAGGTCGAGGAGCGGCAGCGCGGCCCCCAGCACCGCCCCCACGGCCGCCCCGCACCGCAGCGCCCTCGCCCCCCGCCGCTTCCAGACCCGGTCCGCCAGATACCACCCGGCCGTCTCCAGCGCCCCGCGCTCCACCCACCGGTACAGCTCGTCGAGCCGCTCGGCCGGCTCGCCCCAGTCCCCGAGCGGGAACGCCCGCCCGGTCAGATCACCCGGCCGCAGTCCGGCCGCGCCCTCGCCGCCCCGCCCGTCCTGAGGCGGCCCCTCGGGCTGCATCTCCGGCTGACCCACCCGGCACTCCCTTACTGATCCCGACCGGTCACGTTCCGTGACATCGGACCTGACATCGGACTGACGTCGGGCCTGACACTGACCCCGGCACTGGACCTGACAATGGATGCTGACGACGGGAACCCTTCCTACCGCCCAATGGGTGGCGAAGGCTGTGCTTTCGTCTCTTTTCCGCCCGGAAGGGGGTCTTGATCAGGTATAGGGCGGCCGGGAATCTCACTCGAAAGAGTGGCGGGGCGATGGCTGCGTCAACCACGTAGGCTCATGCACAACAGAGAAAATCCGGACCCGACCCAGGAGCTGATCGTGATCCCCGGTGGTGGCCAGCCCAACATGCAGCAGCTGCTCCAGCAGGCCCAGAAGATGCAGCAGGACCTGGCACGGGCCCAGGAGGAACTGGCGGGCACGGAGGTCGAGGGACAGGCGGGCGGCGGCCTGGTGCGGGCCACCGTGACCGGTTCCGGCGAGCTGCGCGCGCTGAAGATCGATCCGAAGGCGGTGGACCCGGAGGACACCGAGACCCTCGCCGACCTGATCGTCGCGGCAGTGCAGGCGGCCAACGAGAACGCCCAGGCGCTCCAGCAGCAGAAGCTCGGCCCGCTGGCGCAGGGTCTGGGCGGCGGCAGCGGCATCCCCGGCCTGCCGTTCTGATGTTCGTCGCCCGCACGACACCCGCACCGCCTT
Source organism: Streptomyces sp. NPDC013157 (assembly GCF_042899865.1). Taxonomy (NCBI): domain Bacteria; kingdom Bacillati; phylum Actinomycetota; class Actinomycetes; order Kitasatosporales; family Streptomycetaceae; genus Streptomyces; species Streptomyces sp. NPDC013157. The sequence continues at coordinate 16,317 of NZ_JBIBAK010000030.1, forward strand.
CCTAGGACAGGCGGCAGCCAACTACCGTACGTACCGAAAGACTCCAGGAAGGGCAGTCCGTTGTACGAAGGCGTGGTCCAGGACCTCATCGACGAGCTGGGGCGGCTGCCCGGCGTCGGTCCGAAGAGCGCGCAGCGGATCGCCTTCCACATCCTGCAGGCGGAGCCGACGGACGTACGGCGTCTCGCGCAGGCTCTCCTGGAGGTGAAGGCGAAGGTCCGCTTCTGCGCGACCTGCGGCAACGTGGCACAGGAGGAACTGTGCAACATCTGCCGCGACACCCGCCGCGACCCGACGGTGATCTGTGTCGTGGAGGAGCCGAAGGACGTCGTCGCGATCGAGCGCACGCGTGAGTTCCGCGGCCGTTACCACGTCCTCGGCGGCGCGATCAGCCCGATCGAGGGCGTCGGCCCCGACGACCTCCGCATAAGGGAGCTGCTCGCCCGCCTCGCGGACGGCACGGTCACTGAGCTGATCCTCGCCACGGACCCGAACCTGGAGGGCGAGGCGACTGCCACCTACCTCGCCCGCATGATCAAACCCATGGGCCTGAAGGTCACCCGCCTGGCCAGCGGCCTCCCGGTGGGTGGCGACCTGGAATACGCGGACGAGGTCACGCTCGGCCGCGCCTTCGAGGGGAGACGACTCCTAGATGTCTGACGCCACGCTGCACGCGACCGCGCAGAACCCCGACGACTTCGCGGTCCAGATCGCCGACCAGGTGGAGAGTTTCCTGGTGGCCGTCACGGAGGTGTCGAAGGGCGACGAGCCGGACTCGGCGGTCCCCTTCCTCCTCCTGGAGGTCTCCCAGCTGCTGCTGGCCGGCGGCCGCCTCGGCGCGCACGAGGACATCGTCCCCGACGAGCGTTACGAGCCGGACCTGGGCCCGGAGCCGGACGTCGACCAGCTCCGCGAGAACTTCGGACGCCTCCTCGACCCCATCGACGTCTACTCCGAGGTCTTCGACCCGTACGAGCCCCGCAAGGCGCCCGTCCCGGCCCGGATCTCGGACGACCTGGCCGACATCATCACCGACCTCCGCCACGGCATGGCCCACTACCGCGCGGGCCGCACCACGGAGGCACTGTGGTGGTGGCAGTTCTCCTACTTCTCCAACTGGGGCCCCACCGCCTCCGCCGTCCTCCGCGCCCTCCAGTCCGTCCTCATCCACGTCCGCCTCAACCAGCCCCTCGAAGAACTGGACGGCCTCGACACCGACCAGGCCACCATGGGCGACGAGACCCTGGAGTTCGAGGCGGGCCAGGTCATGCAGCAGGAGATCGGCGGGCCGGTGGGGATGCGGCCGGTCAAGTAGCCGTCCTCGGGAACCGGCCCACCCGCCCCAGCAGGTCGAACAGCTCGCTCGGGGACTGCGTTACGCCGTTGCCCCGGGCGGCGGCCACCTGCTCCCGGCGGGCCGTCGCGCCGCTGCCGCCGTAGATGAACACCGGGGTCGTGGCATCGGTCTCGCGGATCTTCCGGATCAGCGTGAGCCCGGCTTCGGGGTCGAACCCGCCGGCCTCGGCGCGGCCCATGTCGGAGATCACGGCGTCGAAGGGCCGCGAGGCCCTCCGCAGGGCCCGCAGGCCCTCGTCCGTGGACTCGGCTTGTACGACCTCCACGCCTATCGCCTGTAACTGGGCGGTCTGGTAGGCGTTGTTGGAGGGGTTGTCATCGACCCACAGAACCCTGTGCAGGACGCGTTGCGGCGGTGGCGACGGCTCCTGCCGGAGCCGGCTCTGATCCGTCCGGACTGTGAGTTGCTGCTGGAGCTCCGCGGTGGTCTCGACGACCTGGTTCGTGAACTCCTGAACCGTCAGTTCGTTGTTGCCGACCTTGATGCTGAAGGCCCGGTGCCTGACGATGCCCCGGATCTCCGGAAGCAGCTTCCACACCACCCAGGCGGCGAACAGCGGCCAGGCCAGCCCGGTCAGCGCCCTGATCAGTTCCGTCGCGTCCTTCATCACAGATCCAGCCCCCCGTCCGAGCCGTCCGGGTCCAATCCGTCGTCCGGGTCGCCCAGCTCCGTTCGATCCGGGTCGAGATGGCCCCAGTTGCGACGGCCCCAGGTGAGGTCCGGGTCGAGACCGTCCGGGGCGAGATCATCCACTTCCAGTCGGTCTCGACGTAGACCAGACGGATCTGGGTCAGGTGGGTCCGGTACGTCCACCACCTCCAGGCCGAGGTCCAGCGGCACCAGGGCGAGGTCGGGCAGTTCTGCGGTGGCCAGCAGGACTCGCATCCGGCGCCGGCCGAAGTGCCGTGTGCCCATCGCCGTCGTGCCGATCACGTCCAGGTCCGCCACGTCGATCGGGGCCGCGCCGTTGGACCAGGTCAGGGTGTTGGCCATGGCGAGGCCGACCGTCCTGGCATAGGCGCGGGACAGTTCGGCGAGCGTGTCGGCGTACCGTCGGGCGGCCTCGCTGTCCTCGGGAGAGAGCATGTCCACCGCCAGTCCCCAGAAGGTCCGCACCGGCATGGCCATCGACCCCATGGGAACGACGCCGTCCCGGTGCGGTGACTCGGTCGCGAAGGACCTGAGCTCTGTCGCCTGCGGGCTCCCGGGCGTGGTGAGCAGGGCGCAGGCCAGGAGCAGATAGGCCTGCTGCTGGACATGTCCGAGGATGTCGTCCGGCCGGTGGTCCTCAAGCCCGAGCTCGACGAGTGGTTCGCTCTCGCGGTGTCGCTGCCCGGCGGTGCGCAGGAGCCGTTCCACCCAGGAATCGAGCTGGTCGCCATGGCTGACAGGTGCCAGCGAGGCGCTGAGGTAGGCGCCGTAGGTGAGTCCGGCCCGGGTGAACAGTGAGGCGGCGTGGAGCAGCAGTTCGACTCCGGCGTCCTGTTCGACCAGCCACCGCCACTGGCCCGCGAGGCGGTACGCCGACGCGGCCTCGACGAGGGCCTTGAAGTCGGCGTTCTCCTGGTCGGGTTCCACGAGGCGCCCGTATGCCTCGTGGAAGTCCGCGGCGGTCCCCGCCTGCTCGGCGCGGAGCCCCAGGAGGCCCAGTGAGCGAGAGGTCATCTCAGAGCATCTCCCTGACGTTGCTCAGCGCTTCGGGCCGCACGAAATGGGGGTTGGAGTGAGTCCACGTCTGCCGGATCGTCTTGCTCTCGCGGTTCCACTCCCATCGCTCGCACCGGCTGATCTGGTTCGCGGGCACGAGGATCTTCGCGGCCACCTCGCCCTCGACCTGGTACGCAGAGTATCTGCGGTAGGTGTTCAGGTCCCGGACCTCTTCGGCGACGCCCTGTACGGCCACCGCGGAGCGGGGGGCCAGGATGACCCAGCAGAAGTAGAGATAGGCGACCGGCTCCTGGCCGAAGCGGGTGCCGAACCACAGGGCCGTGTGCCGGGCGGTGTGCACGAAGTTGGTCTTCGCCGCCGTGTCCCGCTCCACCGTCCCGCACGAGAGGGAGATGAACGGGGTCTCCTCGCAGAACGGCAGCCCCGTGGCCGGATCGGGGCTCTCGAAATGGTTCACATGCAGATTGAGGTTCTGCGCGGTCAGTTTCGAGGCGACGTCACCGTGCGGCAGGGGGTCGATCCGCTGCCACCAGCGGCAGGCGATCCCGAACCTGTCGTCGATCACTTTTCTGGCGACGTCGTCGCCGGGGAGCGCCATCCCCTTCACACACCACTGCACGATCAAAGCTCGTCCCCCGAGTTCATGCGCGTGCGGGACCCATCAGCGTAGAGCAACTTCGCCGCTCTGCTGATGAGTTGAGGCCACAACAGTCATATAGGACAGGGGCGGTCCTAAGTCTTGCCTACGGTCGTCGATGGCACCGACACCAGCGAGGGGACCGCAGTGACCGAGCAGGCCAGCGCTTCACCGGAGGGGTACACCACAGTCGCGCCCTGGGTCGTCACCGACGACACCGGGGCGTTCCTGGACTTCGTCAGCCAGGCGTTCGGGGGTGCGGAACTGGGGCGCGTACAGACCGAGGACGGTCTGATCGGGCACGCCGAGATCAGGGTCGGCGACACCGTCGTCCTGGCCTTCGACCGGCGCGCGGACTGGCCCGCCATGCCGAGCCTGCTCCGGGTGTTCGTCGCCGCCGCCGACGACTCGTTCACGCGTGCCCTAGCGGCCGGGGCGACGGTCGTCACCCCCCTGGCCGACAACGCCTTCGGTCAGCGCGGAGGACGTGTCAAGGACCCCTTCGGCAACATCTGGTGGGTGGTCGCCCACGTCGCGGACGTCCCCGAGGACGAGATGTGGACCCGGCTCCAGGAGCCGGTGTACGCCGATGCCATGCGCGTGGCCCAGGAGACCCTCGACGTCGAACTCAGCGGCCGCGGCCGGGGGCGCAGCAGCCCGCCCGTGAAGTCGACCGGCTGATCCTTGGTTCTGACCGTCAGCCGCAGTTCGTCCCGGGGCCCGAGCCCCGGGCTTCGAGCTCTTCCCATGGGTGTCCGGGGTGGTTTGAACCGACCCAACCGAGCAGACCTGTGAACGAGTTGGAGTCGCCTACCTCGTGTATCCCCGTCCACCTCCCAGGAGAGGCTGCCGTTCGGAGCGGCCGTGGAGCTTCCGGAACCGGTGGACATCGCCCTCGACACCGAGCCCCTCGAGGAGTTCGTGGACTGAGTCTCGTCGGCGCGCGGGTCACAGCGTCCACACCCCCTTCGCCACCGCGGTGACCCCGCCCGTCAGGGCCAGGAGGAGGACCAGGCGGCGGGCGTGGTGTTCGGGGGTGCGGTCGGCCACCGCGCGGCCTGTCAGGCCGCCCGTCAGCATGGCGCCACCCACCGCCGTCCACTGTGCCGCGCTCAGCCCCGGCACCCCGTTCGCCGTTACCGAGAAGGCGTTGACGACGACGCCGTAGAACTGGGCGTTGGGGACGAACTCCCGTACCGTCCAGCCCGCGTTGAGGGCGTAGAGGGAGATCGGCGGGCCGCCCACGCCCGCCGCCGAGTTCATGAAGCCGCCCACCGCGCCGGCCGTCAGTGCGCCGCCCCGGCCGCCGAGGGCCGGGAGACGGGCGCCCCGCATCACGAGGAGCACGGCCAAGGTGACCAGGGCTCCCATGGTCAGGAGGAGGAAGGGCGGGGGGAGTTGGCGGGTCAGCCAGGTGCCCGCCGGGACCGTGCAGGCCGCCGCCGCGCACAGCGGGACCATCGCGGCGGGGCGGACCCGGCGCCAGCCGCCCGCCAGGCCCACCACACTGATCGCGCCCGCCGCGCAGTTGGCGAGCGCGACGCCCTCGGCCGGGCCGAGGAGGAGGATCAGGGCGGGGACGGCGACGAGCGCGAAGCCCATGCCGGTCAGCCACTGCACGCTCGCGCCCAGCAGCACGATGCCGGAGAGAAGGATCAGCGCCGTCATGGTGTACCTGCCTACACCAGCGGTTCGGGGGTGCGCTTCCTCGTTGCGGCCGCCGGGAGACGGGATTGTTGATCTCGCCAGGTCAGCCAAGCCGAGAAACAAGGATCCCGCCGTGAAGCCGCTGCTCTCCTCCCGTCCCGTCCTGTGGTTCCTCTTCCTCTTCAACCTCGCCGTCGCCGCCGTCGCGCCGTTCGTCGTCGACGGCACGCAGGGCGTGCTGACGGCCGTCGGGATGGGGGTCGTGTCGCTCGGTGCCGGCGTCAGTCTCCTGCGCAGCTGAGGAAGTTGGCTCAGCCCTGCACCCGCGCTGTACGTCGGCTGCACGGGCGTTAACCAGCGGAAAGCGAGTCTTGGGTCATGACCAGAAAGAACCGCATACGCGCCGCCGTCGTCACCGCCACCGCCCTCGTCACCGCCGCCACGGTGAGCGTGGGGGTGAGCCAGGCCGGTGGCTCGCGGACCGCGCACGAGCCCAGCAAGAAGCAGATCGCCGGCCTGTTCGACAGGTGGAACGCGGCCCTGAGGACCGGCGACCCGGAGAAGGTCGCCGACCTGTACGCCAAGGACGCGGTGCTGCTGCCGACCGTCAGCAACAGGATCCGCACCGACCGCGCCGGGATCGTCGACTACTTCGAGCGCTTCCTGCAGAACAAGCCCGTCGGCAAGAAGGTCGAGACGATCGTCAACGTCCTCGACACCGACTCCGCCGTCGACACCGGGATCTACGAGTTCACCCTCACCGACCCGAAGACCGGCGCCAAGCGGGTCGTCGAGGCCCGCTACACCTACGAGTACGAGAAGCGCGGCGGGACGTGGCTGATCGTCAACCACCACTCCTCGGCGATGCCCGAAGGGTGACCGCCACCCACAGGCCGCCGCCGGGCGCGTCCCGCAGAGCCACCGTGCCGCCGTCGTCCGCCACCAACTGGCGTACGACGGACGGGCCCAGGCCCGGGCCCGACCCCGAGCGGCCGGTCAGGCCCTGGCCGCGCCAGAAGCGGTCGAAGGCGCGGGACTTCTCCGCGTCGGTCATGCCGGGGCCCTCGTCCAGGACGGAGAGCGTCACCTCGCCGGCGCCGGCCTCGACGCGCACGGTGATCGTGGCGCCGTCCGGGGAGACCTCCAGGGCGTTGGAGAGCACGTTGTCCGGCACCTGGTCCAGGTGACCGGGACTGGCCGGCACGGACGGCCGGCCGTCGGCACTCCCCCTGAGCGCGATGTGGACTCCGCGCTCGTCGGCGGCCGGTCTCCAGACGGCGAGGCGTTCGTCCACCTGGTTTTCGGGCAGGGTGCCCGGTCCTTCAGGACCGGGGTGAATGCCCCGCTCCCGCGGAGCGGGGCAGAGGAAGCCGAATCGCCGTCAGGGCGATTCGGCTTCACCGTCCACGGTGCTGAAGGTGGCTGGGTTCGCCGCATGGCACGTTTCCGGTTGTATCCGACGCGCGCGCAGGCGGTGCAGATGCTTCTGCACTGTGCGCATGCCCGGTACGTCTGGAACCTGGCCGTCGAGCAGCACGCGTACTGGAAGCCGGGCCGCAGGTCCGCGCCCGGTTTTGCGGAGCAGTGCCGCCAGCTCACCGAGGCTCGGCGTGACAACGAGTGGCCGGCCGCTGGGAACGCGGACGTGCAGCAGCAGGCCCTGAAGGACTTCGCCACAGCCAAGAACGTCCGCTTCACCTCCGGCTCCGGTGAGCCGACCTGGCGCAGGAAGCACGAGCACGAGGGCTTCGCGAGGCCGCCGCGTACGGGAAGGTCGCCGACTCGAGGCCCGTGAGGTGAACCGGCGAAAGGACTGGTGCGAGAAGACCGGCACCATGCTCGCCCGCAGCTACGGCGTGATCCGGTTCGAGAAGCTGAACATCAAGAACATGACCCGCTCCGCGAAGGGGACGGTCGAACAGCCCGGCACGAAGGTCAGGCAGAAGGCCGGGCTGAACCGGGGCATCCTCGCTCAGGGCTGGGGCCTGCTGAGGCGGCGCACGGAGCACAAGGCCCTGGGCCGGATCGAGGACGTTCCCGCGCCGTACACGAGTCGGGGGGAGGATCGAGAAGAAGTCGCGCAAGAGCCAAGCCGACTTCGTCTGCGTGTCCTGCGGGTTCACCTGCAAGGCGGATGAGAACGCAAGCATCAACGTCGCGGCAGGACAGGGCGGGTTTCCACGCCCCCGGCCGACGGCCGGTGCCGGAGGGGCGACAGCGGCCACCAGCTGTTCGAGCGCCCGTGAACCACAACCCACCCGGGTTGGAATCCCCCTCTTCCCAGAGGGGGAGGATGTCAACAGAAGTACGCGCACGCCGTCGTCCCGTACCTCAATTCTTGAAACTTAATCCACAGCCGTCACTGTGAGCCAGGGCACTTTCCGCGTGGGGTGCCGTTCGCTGGGCAGGTTCCGGTCGCGAGCGGCGAGGGTCCCGCCGGTCTCACCATGCGGGAGCAGGCTGGTGGAATTCGGACGCTCGTTAAACTGAGCCGACACAACAAACCGAGCGAGGAGCGCACGTGGGCCTTGTCGTGCAGAAGTACGGAGGCTCCTCCGTTGCCGATGCCGAGGGCATCAAGCGCGTCGCCAAGCGAATCGTGGAAGCGAAGAAGAACGGCAACCAGGTGGTTGTCGTCGTTTCCGCGATGGGCGACACGACGGACGAGCTGATCGATCTCGCCGAGCAGGTATCGCCGATGCCTGCCGGGCGTGAGTTCGACATGCTGCTGACCGCCGGAGAGCGTATCTCCATGGCACTGCTGGCCATGGCGATCAAAAACCTGGGCCACGAGGCCCAGTCGTTCACCGGCAGCCAGGCAGGCGTCATCACCGACTCGGTCCACAACAAAGCCCGGATCATCGACGTCACGCCGGGGCGGATCAGGACGGCGCTGGACGAGGGCAACATCGCGATCGTCGCCGGGTTCCAGGGCGTGAGCCAGGACAAGAAGGACATCACCACGCTGGGGCGCGGCGGGTCCGACACGACCGCCGTGGCCCTCGCCGCCGCGCTGGACGCCGAGGTCTGCGAGATCTACACCGACGTCGACGGTGTGTTCACCGCCGACCCGCGCGTGGTGACGAAGGCGCGGAAGATCGACTGGATCTCCTTCGAGGACATGCTGGAGCTCGCCGCCTCCGGTTCCAAGGTGCTGCTCCACCGCTGTGTGGAGTACGCGCGCCGATACAACATCCCGATCCATGTCCGGTCCAGCTTCAGCGGACTGCAGGGCACGTGGGTCAGCAGCAAGCCGATTGGGGACAAGAAGGTGGAACAGGCCATCATCTCCGGTGTCGCGCACGACACCTCCGAGGCCAAGGTCACGGTCGTCGGGGTGCCCGACAAGCCGGGCGAGGCCGCCGCCATCTTCCGGACCATCGCCGACGCCGAGATCAACATCGACATGGTCGTGCAGAACGTGTCCGCCGCCGCCACCGGCCTGACGGACATCTCCTTCACGCTCCCCAAGACCGAGGGCCGCAAGGCCATCGACGCGCTGGAGCGCAACCGGTCCGGCATCGGCTTCGACTCGCTGCGCTACGACGACCAGATCGGCAAGATCTCGCTGGTCGGCGCGGGCATGAAGACCAACCCGGGGGTCACGGCGTCGTTCTTCGAGGCGCTCAGCGACGCCGGGGTCAACATCGAGCTGATCTCGACCTCGGAGATCCGCATCTCGGTCGTCACCCGGGCCGACGACGTGCCGGAGGCCGTGCGCGCCGTGCACACCGCCTTCGGTCTCGACTCCGACACCGACGAGGCCGTCGTCTACGGAGGCACCGGCCGATGACTGCCAAGCCGGCGCTCGCGGTCGTGGGTGCGACCGGGGCCGTCGGCACGGTGATGCTCCAGATCCTGTCCCAGCGGGCGGACGTCTGGGGCGAGATCCGCCTGATCGCCTCCGCGCGCTCGGCCGGCCGCAAGCTGACCGTGCGCGGGGAGGAGGTCGAGGTCGTCGCGCTGTCGGAGGAGGCCTTCGACGGCATCGACGTCGCGATGTTCGACGTCCCCGACGAGGTGTCCGCGCGCTGGGCGCCGGTCGCGGCCGCCAAGGGCGTCGTCGTGGTGGACAACTCCGGCGCCTTCCGGATGGACCCGGAGGTGCCGCTGGTCGTCCCCGAGGTCAACCCGCACTGCGCCCGCAACCGGCCGCGCGGGATCATCGCCAACCCCAACTGCACCACCCTGTCGATGATCGTCGCCCTGGGCGCGCTGCACGCCGAGTTCGGGCTGCGCGAGCTGGTGGTGTCGTCGTACCAGGCGGTGAGCGGGGCCGGGCGGGCCGGCGTGGAGACACTGCGGGCCCAGCTGTCGATGGTCGCCGGTACGGAGCTGGGCACGAAGCCGGGTGACGTACGGCGGGCGGTCGGCGACCTGACCGGGCCGTTCCCGGAGCCGGTCGCGCTGAACGTCGTACCGTGGGCCGGGTCGCTGCGGGAGGACGGCTGGTCGTCGGAGGAGATGAAGGTGCGGGACGAGTCCCGCAAGATCCTCGGGCTGCCGAAGCTGCCGGTCGCGGTGACGTGCGTGCGGGTGCCGGTGGTCACCACGCACTCCCTGACGGTGCACGCCCGCTTCCAGGGCGAGGTCACCGTCGACAAGGCCCGGGAGATCCTCGACACGGCTCCGGGCGTCGTCCTCTTCGACAACCCGGCCGCCGGGGAGTTCCCGACGCCCGCCGACGTGGTGGGCACCGACCCGACCTGGGTCGGGCGGGTGCGGCGGGCGCTCGACGACCCGACCGCGCTGGAGCTCTTCGTGTGCGGGGACAACCTTCGCAAAGGGGCCGCGCTGAACACCGCTCAGATCGCCGAGCTGGTGGCGGTGGAACTGACCGGCCGTTCAGGTATGGCGGATTTCGTGTGAACACCCGGTGACCACGGCAAATGCCCCGGATGCGCCCTGAGTGGGAGCGGGCCCACAGGTAGGGTCCACGTAAGAAATGTGTCCCGGAGCATGGTCCAAACCTCTTGAACCGGGGCCGGTCCGCGTTCGAAGATTTTCCTCCCCGTCCTCCGCAACCATGCGGACGGCGGGGAGCGTCTTTGCGGTCGCCCACTTACCGGGCGCTTACGCAACCGGGCCTTGGGGGCGCGGGGACGCATGATCCTGGCGTGGGGACGCCGTGATCGGGGCGTGGGGACGCCCGTTCATAATGGGACATAAGGGAAGAGCGGGACGCATGGCGGCAATTGACGCACCGTCGGGTGTGCTGCCGGACGCGCACAGAACGGTGCCGACCGCGCAGCGCGCGCCCGGCAGAGCCGACGTGCGCCCGTCCGGCGGGCTCGGTACGCGCCCGTCCGGCAGACCCGACGCAAAAGTGATGCCCGGCACGTACAACCCCGGCGGGGGTAGACGTGTCCAACTTGCGTGGCAGAGGTACTCGAACTCAGCGCGCCCCGCGGCGCGACGGCCCTGCGGCCGCCCCGCGCCGGCCTGCGCCCCCGCATGCCCGGCGCGCCCGGCGGCATGCCGGTGATCGCGCCCATGCCCGCAGCGCGGCCCACCCGCATACCCAGCCAGCGCGACGGCGCGGAGGAGACGGCGACGGCGGCCGGTACCACCGTCGACCACCTCACCGAGACCTACCGGGCGCACTACCGCTCGCTCCTCGGCCTCGCCGCGCTCCTCCTCGACGACACCGCCTCCTGCGAGGACGTCGTCCAGGAAGCGTTCATCCGCGTCCACTCCGCCCGCAAACGCGTCCGCGACCCGGAGAAGACCCTGGCCTACCTGCGCCAGACGGTCGTCAACCTCTCCCGCTCCGCGCTGCGCCGCCGCATCCTCGGCCTCAAGCTCCTCTCCAAGCCGATGCCGGACGCGGCCAGCGCCGAGGAAGGCGCCTACGACCAGCTGGAGCGGCGCGACCTGATCAAGGCGATGAAGGGCCTCCAGCGCCGCCAGCGCGAGGTCCTCGTCCTGCGCTACTTCGCCGACATGACCGAGGCCCAGGTCGCCGAGACGCTCGGCATCTCGCTGGGCTCGGTGAAGGCCTACGGCTCGCGCGGCATCGCGGCACTACGGGTGGCGATGGAGTCGGCGGCATGACGGACAGCCCCGAGGGAGGCGACTCGCATGATCGCCACGAGCCCTACGCCTGGCACGAGCCGATGCCGGAACAGCACCACGAGCACGAGCACACGCAATCGCACGCTGGGAACGGAACTGTGAACCACGGCCCCGACGACAAGGGCCCCGACGGCCTGGAAGAGGGCCCTGAAGGGCTCCGGAGCGGGCTCGGCGCCGGCTTCGGGGCCGGTGCCGACGGCCCCGAACCCCTGGACGGGCTCGACACGGACGAGCTGGCCCTGCGCCGGCTGCTGCACTCCGCGGTCGACGACCTCGCGCCGCGTGACGGCAGCCTCGACCACCTGCGCCGCGCAGTGCCCGCCCGCCGGGCCCGCAAGCGGCAGGCCGCCGTCGGCATGGCGGCGGCGGCCCTGTTCATCGGCACCGCGATCCCCGCCCTGGTGCACGTCTCCAACTCCGGCGGCGCCGACCCCAACACCTCCATGGCCGGCCAGGCCTCCGAGGCGCAGGGCGGGTCCACCGGCGGCAAGAACCCCGACGGCGGTGCCGGCACCGCGGGCGGCAGCGGCGGCCAGGCCGCCGACCAGAGCCCCGGCGGCGCGAAGGACGGCGGCAAGAGCGAGAGCACCGGAGCCGCCTCCGGCACCAAGGTCGTCCCGACCGCCAGCGCCGCCAGCAGCGCCCCCGTCTGCACCTCGGCACAGCTCGCCACCCCGACCTCCACCGTCGGCGCCCCCGACTCGACGGGCGCCGTCTACGGCACCTTCCGCGTCGTCAACGTCTCGACGACGAGCTGTACCGTCGGCGGCCCCGGCAGCGTGGGCGTCCTCGCGCAGGGCGCGGCCGACGCCACCAAGGTCCTCACGGCCCGGCACACCTCCGGCGACGCGGCGGCCGGGCTGCCCGACCCGACCACCGAGCTCACCGGCCTGGTCCTGGCGCCCGGCGCGGCCTACGAGGAGAAGTTCGGGTTCGTCCCCTCGGAGACCTGCCCGACCAGCGGCTCCAGCACCGGCGGCTCCACCGGCACCGGCTCCACCGGCTCCACCGGCGGTTCCACGCCTTCCCCGAGCCCCTCCGAGGGCGCCAGCAGCAGCGCCGGTACGACCACTTCCGGGTCGGACGGCACCACCACCCAGCTGCTCACCGAGGACGGCGGCACGGCCGACGGGAGCGTCGCGGTCTCCTACACCCCGCAGGCCGGGTCCCCGACCGGCTCGGCGACGGTGACGAACGCGTGCGCCGGGACGGTCTACTGGACCGGGGTCCTGGCGGCCCAGTGACCGGCGGGACCGGCGGGGGCCGTCATACGGCGGTCGGCTGCTGGGCTTCCTCTTCCGGGTCCGGGACCAGGCCGAGCGCCGCGTCCCGGGCGAACTCCACCTCGCGGCGCAGCAGCCGGAACCACATGAACACCACGAACCCCGCGAACACGAACCACTCACCGGTGTAGCCGAGGTTCTGGAACGCCTTCAGGTCGAGCCCCGAGTTGTCCGGCGCGGTCGCCGGTACGGCCGTCATCCCCGAGTCGGCCTTGTCCAGGGTGATCCACGCGTCGTACACCGGGTACGGCACCAGGTTCACCAGCGAGGCCGCGCTGATCGCCGCCGTCTGCCCGGACGGCAGCCCGCCCTGGTTGCTGACGCCGTTGTCCCCCGGCGTCTCGGAGGCCTGCAGCGCGCCGGTCACGGTGACCTCGCCGGTGGGCGCGGCGGGCACCTTGGCGGCGTCCGCCCTGCCGGGCAGCCAGCCGCGTACGACGGGCAGGGCCTTGCCGGAGTCGGTGCGCAGCAGGGTCAGGACGTAGAAGCCGTTCTTGCCGTCGACCTGGCGGTCGGGCACGAGCAGCTGCTTGGCGTACCGGCCGGTGACGGTGGCCCGCTTGCCGGAGGTCGACTGGTCGACGGGCAGCAGGTCGGCCAGCGGGCGGGCCGCCTCCGTCTTCGCCGTCTCCACCTGCTCGTCGGCGCTGCGGTGCGCGGCGACCCGCGCCTCGAAGCGGCTCAGCTGCCACGACCCCATGAAGATGCAGAACGGGATGGCGAGCAGCACGAAGACGTTGATGCCCCACCAGCGGGGTGTCAGCAGAAAGCGGTACACACCCTCCACGGTACGGGGCGCCTTGTACGGGTCTGACTCGGGGCCTCGCAAAGTTATCCACAGGCTGCGGACACGCGCCAGCGCGTTGTGGGCGGGTGCAGGCACTATGGGGCCATGACTGCGGCCATGAGTGAGAGCGACATGCCGGACTGGGAGAAGCGCTTCCGCGCCCCTCGGGTCTCCCTGCCGGACTGGGCGGAGGACGCCCCCGACCGTTCCCTGTTCGTGTCGAACGCGACGGGGACGTACGAGCTGTACGCCTGGGACCGCGCGAGCGGGGAGCAGCGCCAGGCGACGAACCGGCCGAACGGCACGACGGACGGGCTGCTCTCCCCGGACGGCGCGTGGATCTGGTGGTTCGACGACAAGGACGGCGACGAGTTCGGCGTCTGGCGCCGCCAGCCCTTCGGCGGCGGTGCGGACGAGGAGGCGACGCCGGGCCTGGAGCCGTCGTACCCCTCGGGGCTGGCGCTCGGCCGGGACGGCCGCACGGCGGTCGTGGGCCGCTCGACGGACGACGAGGGTACGACGATCTACCTGGTCAGAGTGGGGGAGGAGCCCCTGGAGATCTACCGGCACGCGGAGTCGGCCGGTGTCGGCGACCTCTCCCACGACGGCTCGCTGATCGCGATCGAGCACACCGAGCACGGCGACGCGATGCACTCGGCGCTGCGCGTGGTCCGCCCGGACGGCACGACGGTCGCCGAGCTCGACGACACCGACGGCGGCACGGAGGAACTGGGCCTGGAGGTGCTGGGCTTCGCCCCCGTCGACGGCGACCCGCGCCTGCTCATCGGCCACCAGCGGCGGGGCCGCTGGGAGCCCCTGGTCTGGGACGTCGTCTCCGGCGCGCAGACGGACCTGACCCTCGACCTGCCGGGCGACGTGAGCGCGGAGTGGTACCCGGACGGTGGCGCGCTGCTCATCGCGCACAGCCACAAGGCCCGCAGCGACCTGTTCCGCTACGACCTGGCCACGCGCGAGCTGGCCCGCATCCCGACCCCGCCGGGCTCCGTCTCCGGCGCCACGGCCCGCCCCGACGGCACCGTCGAGTACCTGTGGTCGTCGGCCGCAGAGCCGCCGGTGGTCCGCTCGACGACCGGCGAGGTGGTGCTGGACCCGCCCGGCATGAAGTGCCCGCCGTCGGTTCCGGTCTCGGACGCCTGGGTGGAGGGCCCCGGCGGCCTGATCCACGCCCTGATCCAGAAGCCGGCCGGAGCGACGGGCCCCCTCCCCACCGTCTTCGACCTGCACGGCGGCCCGACCTGGCACGACAGCGACAGCTTCGCGGCCGGCCCGGCGGCCTGGGTCGACCACGGGTACGCCGTGGTCCGCATCAACTACCGCGGCTCCACGGGTTACGGCCGGGCCTGGACCGACGCGCTGAAGCACCGGGTGGGCCTGATCGAGCTGGAGGACGTGGCGGCGGTCCGGGACTGGGCGGTCGAGTCCGGCCTCGCCGACCCCGACCGTCTCGTCCTGACCGGCGGCTCCTGGGGCGGCTACCTCACGCTCCTCGGCCTGGGCACCCAGCCGGCCTCCTGGGCGGTGGGCATCGCGGTCGTTCCGGTCGCCGACTACGTCACGGCGTACCACGACGAGATGGAGGCCCTGAAGGCGATGGACCGCACGCTGCTGGGCGGCACGCCGGAAGAGGTCCCGGACCGCTTCGCCGCGTCCTCCCCCCTCACCTACGTGGACGACGTCAAGGCCCCGGTCTACATCTCGGCCGGCCTCAACGACCCCCGCTGCCCCATCCGCCAGATCGACAACTACGTCAACCGCCTGGCCGCCCGCTCGGCCATCCACGAGGTCTACCGCTACGACGCGGGCCACGGCTCCCTGGTGGTCGACGAACGCATCAAACAACTCCGCCTGGAAATGGAGTTCGCGGAACGCCACCTCGCGCCTACGGCGACAGCGCCGACGGAATGACGGGAGTCTGCCCACCCACCCGACTCGGTTCATCGAGAAGCGAGGCCCGCACTCGTGCGCTCCGCCAAGGGGGAGTGCAGAGCAAGCGGCACCGAAGCGCCCCGTAAGGGGCGCAGGGCACTGCTGAGCACGCGGCACTCAGGCGCCCCGTCAGGGGCGCTGGAGGTACCCCCGGCCGAAGGCTGGGGGAGGAACTGCGCGCTCGGCCCCCGCCCGGCCGCACGTGGGTGCTCCACCCCAGCCCATCCACCCCACCTCTCAACCGAGCGAGTCGGGTGGGTGGGCGGGCGGCACCCGGCGGCCGGACAGCTCCGCCAGCCCCCTCCGGGTGGCGACCACCACCGCCCGGTCCCCACCCCGCAACACGTACTCCCCCGCCGCAACCCCCTGTCGGCCCTCGAGCGCCAGCACCCGCCACGCCCCCGCCCGAAACGCCCCCGCCACCGTCCGCCCCTCCAACTGCGGATGTCCGCCCACCTCCACCACCGCCACCAGCAGCACCTTCCGCTCCACCGGGATCGCCCCGAGGATCTGCCGCCCCAGCATCGCCCCCGCGAAGGACGGCGCCGCCAGGTACGAGACACTCCGGCTCCGGGTGATCGCATGCGGATGCGCCGCCCGCAGCGTCCGGTACACGGCGGTCGCGAAGTCGTCGTCGTACAGCCGCAGCACCGCCGTCAGATCGGGCCGCACGGACCGTGCGTACAGCACGGCCTCCAGGTTCGTCGTGTCCGCGCTGGTCACCGCGAGCAGCGCCTGCGCCCGATGGATCTTGGCGGCCTCCAGGACCCCTTCCTGGGTCACGTCCCCGAGCACCACCGGCACCCGGAGCCGCCGTGCCACCGCCAGTCCGCGCGCCTCGGGGTCGGCCTCGACGCACACCACGGGCACGTGCAGCTCGCGCAACCGCGTCAGCACCCGCGTGCCGATCTTCCCCAGCCCGAGGAGCACCACATGCCCACCCAGCCCCCGCGGCGGCTTGCGCAGCGCGGACGCGGTGCGGAAGGTCCCGAGCGCCTCCAGCACCGCCGCCAGCAGCACCGGCAGCAGCAGCAACCCGACCAGCCCCGACAGCAGCTGCAGGATCTGCCGGCCGACCGGCGCCCCGATCGCGGGGTCGTCGATGGCGAACAGGTCGAGGAGCGTGTAGTAGAAGGCCCGCACCGGATGCATGTGCGTCACCACCGACAACGCGACCGCGAGCGCGACCACGCACCCCACGCTCCCGAACAGCGACCACCTGAGCCGCCGCGAGAACAGCGAGGCGAGCGGGGGTACGACCCCCACCCCGCGCCCGGCCGGCTCCGCCGCCCCCGCCGACGACGACACGTGCTCCAGCACCATCACGCCACGCTCGCCCGCGGCCCGTACCTGCTCGTCGTCCGGCAGCAGCCGCGGCCCCCGCTCCTCCCGGCCGCCCTCGGCCGGTTCGGGCCCGGTGCCGTTCGGCGAGAGCAGCGCCAGCGGGAACAGCCCCCGCTCGACGGCGTCCTGCCCCGCACCGGCACCCGGCGGCAGATCCACCGCCCGCAGCACCAGACCGTCCGTATGGATGACCTTGCCGCGCCCGGCGAGCGCGGTGGCGGCGAGCGCCGGCGCGGCGGTGTCGGCGTCGGACAGCACGATCGTGGAGGCGTCCCCCACCGCGCCGCTTCCGCTGCCGTCCGCGTCCCCGATCGCCAACGCGGCCGCCTGGTCGAGGAGTTCCTCGATGTGCGCCCCCAACCGCCGGTTGTACAGCCGCAGCACCAGCCGCAGCCGCGGATTCAGCCGGCGGGCGGTGAGGGCGGCCCGGATGTTGGTCTCGTCGTCGTCGTACACGAGCGCGAGCGCGGCGGCCCGCTCCACCCCCGCCTCGGCGAGCACCGCCTCACTGGCCTCGTCGGCCTCCAGCACCCGTTCCCCGCGCGGCCCTTCACCGCCACCGGAGACCGCACCGGCACCGGTACCGCCACCGCCGCTGCCGCCGTTCCCGCCCGTCCGGCCCACGGTCGCACTGACCACCCGGTCGAACAGCGCGGCCGAGGCGGCCCGGGCGCGTCCGACGACCGGCGGCCGGGCGATGCGCACGTTCGGCGGTACGACGAGGGTGACCTGTTCGCCGTAGACCGTGCGCAACTCGGCGGCCAGCCGGTGCGCGAGTCCGTCGTCCCCGCACACCACCATGGACGCCGGGGCCCCACCACCCTGATACGGAACGCTCGCCACGAGGGAAAAGACTGCCTCAACGCAACGCATGGTTCCAGCAACGAGATGAACAGCCGCCCCCGGCCTCCCGTACGGAGGGAGAGGGAGCATAATCCCGGATCTGACCGAAGTGCCGGAGGTATCCGACCCGTGGCCATCACCGAGAAAGCCGCCCCGCCCGGCGCCGTGCCCGAGGACGGGACCCCCGGCGCCGACGGCACCGGCACCCCGCCCGACCGGGAGGGCTGGCACCTCAACTCCCCCCTGGCCCTCACCCTTCTCCTCCTCCTGGTCGTGGTGTTCCAGGGCCCGGTGCGCGGCGCGCTGTCGAAGCCGGTGATGCAGAGCTGGATGACGGTGTTCGTGGCGGTGGTCGTCCAGGCGCTCCCGTTCCTCGTCCTCGGCGTGCTGCTCTCCGCGGCCATCGCGGTCTTCGTCCCGCCCTCCTTCTTCGCCCGCGCCCTGCCCGGCCATCCCGCCCTCGCGGTACCGGTCGCGGGGCTGGCCGGTGTCGTACTCCCGGGCTGCGAGTGCGCGTCGGTCCCGGTGGCCGGCGCCCTGGTCCGCCGGGGTGTCACCCCGGCCGCGGCCATCGCCTTCCTGCTCTCCGCGCCCGCGATCAACCCGATCGTGCTGACGGCGACGGCGGTCGCGTTCCCGCGCAACCCCGAGATGGTGGTGGGCCGGTTCGCCGGCAGCCTGCTGGTGGCGTGCGCGATGGGCTGGCTGTGGCAGCGGCTCGGCCGCACCGACTGGCTGCGGCTGCCGGCCCACGCGCACCACGAGGGCGAGACCAAGGGGGAGGCGTTCTGGTCCTCGGTCCGGCACGACACCATGCAGGCGGGCGGCTTCCTGGTGCTCGGCGCGATGGCGGCGGCGACGCTGAAGGCGGTGGCCCCGGCGGAGTGGCTGCGCACGGCGGCCGCCAACCCGGTGGTCGCGATCCTCGCGCTGTCCGTCCTGGCCGTGCTCCTGTCCATCTGCTCGGAGGCGGACGCGTTCGTGGCGGCTTCCCTCACCCAGTTCTCGCTCACCGCGAAGCTGGCCTTCCTGATCGTGGGCCCGATGATCGACCTCAAGCTCTTCGCGATGCAGGCGGGCACCTTCGGCCGCGGCTTCGCCCTGCGCTTCGCCCCGGCCACCTTCGCGGCGGCGATCGCGGGCGCGGTCCTGACCGGGGCGGTGCTGCTGTGAACCGGCAGGCGCAGGCGGCGGTGATGTTCCTGGTGGGCGCGGCCCTGCTGCACGCGGGCATGACCGACCTCTATCTCCGTTACGTCAAGGCGGGTCTGCAGCCGCTGCTGCTGGCGGCGGGCGCGGTACTGATCGTCTCGGCGCTGGCGACGGCCTGGTACGAGTGGAAGCGCGCCCGCAGCCGTAAGGAAGCCGCGCAGGAGGTTGCGCGGGAGGCCGCGCGGGAAGCCGTGCAGGAGGCCGCGTCCGAGGGGCACGTCCACCGCGAACCCCGCATCTCCTGGCTGCTGGTCCTCCCGCTCCTCGCCCTGATCCTCATCGCGCCGCCCGCACTCGGCTCCTACAGCGCGATGCGCACCGGTACGGCCCTGCAACAGCCCTACGGCTACAACAAGTTGCCCGCGTCCGACCCGATACCGCTCAACCTGGTCGACTACGCGGGGCGCGCCGTCTACGACCACGGTCGTTCGCTGGCCGGCCACCGGGTCCGGATCGCCGGCTTCGTGGCCGTCGACTCGGCCGGCACCCCGTATCTCGTTCGGATGGCGCTGAACTGCTGCGCGGCGGACGCCCAGCCGGTGAAGGTGGCCCTGACCGGGAAGATCCCCCCGGTCCTCCAGCCGGACGCCTGGCTCCAGGTGACGGGCACCTACACCGCCCGCGAGACCCGCGACCCGGTGAACAACGGCCCGATCCCGTACCTCCAGGTCACCGAGGCCAAGCCGATCCCGACCCCGGCCGACCCGTACGACGAGACCTGGAACAACTGACGGCCCGGCCCTGGCCGCGGAGCCGTGGCCGGAGAGCGGATGTCACGGGCTGTGGTCACGTCCGTCCCGTGGCGCGAAGGCCGCCAGGGCGTCGGCGTCGCTCGCGCGGGCGTGCAGGAAGCAGTCGGCCCACTCGGTGATGCCCGGGTAGGACGACTCCTCGCCGAGGCCGGTCAACAGGTCGAGAACCTGGGCCGGTTGCGGGCCGGCGATGGTGTCACCGTTTCCGCGGGGGTAAGAAGCACGTATCGAGCCTCCCACCTGCCGGTGGACCGCACACCCGGTCACCGGCTCAACCGGCCGCACGGACACCGTTCCCGGACCGGCAGTCCCGGCAGCGTCCGGGGTCCGGCGCTCGGAACGCCCGCTCGCAGCCGTCGCAGGTCTGGAAGCGCGCGACGGTCGGGCGGTCTGTGACGCGCTCGGACCGGAGTGGGGGCGGGGCAGGGAGGGGCGTCTCGCGCAGGCGGAAGGCGAGGATGCCTGCCGGGCGGGTGCGGAGCCGGTCGGGCAGCCCTGCGGTGAGGAACTCGGTGAGTCTGGGAGCGTCGACGCCTGCCGCGAGCCATTCGGAGACTGCCGGCGCGAGTCGTGCGGCCTCCTGCGCGGAGAGGATCAGGCGCGGATCGACGCGGCGCAGTGTGGTGAGTACGGCGACGGCTCGCGGGTCGGCATCGGCGAGCGACGCCGGGGACTCCGCTTCGGCAGCCGGTTCGGGAGTGTGCTCAGCGGCTTGCCGGGGCACCGGCGCGCTCGCGGGCTGTTCCCGGGGGCGGCGGGTCTTCGGCGGTTCGGGCGGCTCCGGGCCGGGATCGCCGCCGGGTACGTCGTGGAAGAACGTCCGGGTGCGGACCTGCCCGGTGGACGTCCGCTCGCGGCGGCGTTCCAGGTATCCGGCCGCTTCCAGTTCCCTGAGTGCCCGCGAGATCAGGATCTCGCCCTCGGTGAAGTGCTCGCAGAGGGCGGCGATGCTCACCGGTGAACCGTCGTGCAGGGAGAGGACGTAGGCCGCGACGCCGACCGTGACCGCGCTGCCGCGCCGTTGCGCGAGGGCGTTGGAGATCACGGTGAAGCCGGCGGTGAGCCGGGTGCGGACGTGGATCACGCCGGAGGCCGGAGCTCCGGCGCCGGTGCGCGAGGGCGCGTTAGACTGCGGGTCAGCCATCGGGAAGCGATCTCTTCCTGATCGGTCAGGCCCTCGTTCGGGATTGCCGTCCCGGCCGGGGGCCGTATCTGTTTGCGGTTGTCGCGGTGAACGTAACGGCCCGCATCCCGAGCCTGCAAGCCGGTCACCCGGACGGGTGACGCGCGCCGCGCGGCCGGGGAGGGTGGGTGGGCGGGTAGTTCTTTCCCCCGGTTCTTTGGGGAGGTCAGCGGCCCGCCGGGCCCTCGCGGACAAGGTTCCGGCGGACCGGGAGGCGTGCCGTGGCCGGGGCCCGGCGGACTCAGACGCGGTGGCGCCGACCGGCCTTCAACTTGCCTATGAAAGCTGCCCAGGAGCCGGCCTCGAAGATCAGTGCGGGTCCGTCAGGGCTCTTGCTGTCCCGGACGGGGACGGCGCCGGGGAAAGCGTCGGCCACCTCCACGCAGTCGCCCCCCTCCTGATTGCTGTAGCTGCTCTTGCGCCAGGCGGCGCCGTTCAGATCGGGACGGGACCTTCGCTCCACGGTGGTTGTCCTCCATCACGGATCGGATCATGCCGAGCGACATGAGCGGGGGCAGAGCTGCCGCCCGCAGCCGATCGTAGGTCAGCGCGAAACTCCTGACCTCGTCCGGATCCTCGACGAGTTGGCCGTAGTGCGCGCCCTCCGTGTAGGCGGCTTCCGAGTCGTCCGGCATGGTCAGAACGGTGAGCGAGCCGCCCATCACGTCGTGCTCGCCCTGATCGAACGGCAGTACCTGCACGGTGACTTGGCGCTCCGCTGCGGCATCGAGCAGCCGCTCCAACTGGTCACGCATGACCTCCGGGCCGCCGACCGGACGCCTCAGCACCGCCTCGTCGAGAACGACCCACAGTTCCGGCCGATCGGCCGCACCGAGCCGTTCCTGGCGGCCGAGACGCGCGGTGACCCTCTCCTCCAACTGCTCCTTGCTGCCCAGCGTTCGACCGACGCTCAGCACCGCCCGCGCGTAGTCCTCGGTCTGCAACAGGCCGGGCACCACATGTGCCGCGTACTGCCGGATGACCACGGCCCGCTCCGAGTACGCCATGAACTTCCGCGACCAGTCCGGAAACGCCTCCCTGTACACGTACGGCCACAGCTCGACCAGCAACTCGTCCGCACCCAGCGCCGTGTCCAGCGCCCGCGCGAGCTCCCGTGTCGGTCTCGCCCCGGAGGCCCGCTCGATCTGTGTGATCCGGGTGCTCACCACGTGTACCGCGGCGCCGAGTTCGGCCTGGGTCAGGCCGGCGTCCGTACGCAGTCTCCGTACCCGCGAACCGAACAGCGCCGCCATCGACGTACTGGGGTCGATTCCGTTGGCCAAGGCGTCACTTCCATCCCTTACGAACCCAGAAGTAAGGCTGCGTCACCTTTCGAGCGTAGGGCGCCGGGGCGACTCTTGGACACGGAACGTGATGTCTCGCGTACAGGGCGGGACATCCAGGCTCGACAGGCAAGGACGGGCAGGCAGTGCTGACAGCGATGGTCGAATCACACTCTTTCGCGGGGCAGTTCGCGTCCTCACCGCGGGGCGCCCGGCACGCTCGGCGCCACGCCGTCCGTTGCCTGGAGGGGTGGGGATTTCCTCCGGCGTCGGACGCGTCGTGCGCGGTCGCCCTCGTGGTGGGCGAACTCGCCGCGAACGCGGTGCGGCACGGCAGGGTGCCGGGGCGCGACTTCGGGCTGAGGCTCGCCCTCGACACCGCGGCGGGCCTCGTCCGTGTCGAGGTCGTGGACGCCGCATCCGGGAAGAGGCCGCCCGCCGCCGTGCCCTCGTCCTTTCCCGAGGGGGAGTCGGGCCGCGGTCTGCTCCTGGTGGATGCCCTGGCCCTGCGGTGGGGGGTGACGCCTCGTCACCCCGTGGGCAAGACGGTGTGGGCGCAGGTGCCCGTCGCCTCGCCGTGACCGGGGTGGCCGCCGGGCCCGGTCACGTCCGGCGAACCGTGTCCTGGTCGTCGACCGGGGCGGCCGGGGCCGGCAGGGCGAGGGGCTGCTCGGGGCGGCGCGTCCGGCGGGTGAGGCGGCGGGCCAGGGGTTCGGTGTAGCGGGCGGTGAGGGGGCCGAGGACGACGAGGATGAGGACGTAGGCGGTGGCCAGGGGGCCCAGGGAGGGTTCGATGCCGGCGGTGACGGCGAGGCCCGCGATGACGATGGAGAACTCGCCGCGGGCGACCAGGGTGCCGCCCGCCCGCCAGCGGCCCTTGGCCGAGATCCCGGCGCGTTTCGCGGCCCAGTAGCCGGTGGCGATCTTCGTCAGCGTGGTGACGGCCGCCAGGGCGAGCGCGGGCAGCAGCACCGGCGGGATGCTCGACGGGTCGGTGTGCAGGCCGAAGAAGACGAAGAAGACGGCGGCGAACAGGTCGCGGAGGGGAGCGAGGAGGAGGTGGGCGCCCTCGGCCACCTCGCCGGAGAGGGCGATGCCGACCAGGAAGGCGCCCACCGCGGCGGAGACCTGCAGTTTCTGCGCGATGCCCGCGACCAGCAGGGTCAGGCCGAGCACCACCAGGAGCAGCTTCTCCGAGTCGTCGCTGGAGACGAACCGGGAGATGTGCCTGCCGTACCGGACGGCGATCAGCAGGACCAGCCCGGCGACCCCGAGGGCGACCGCCAGCGTCAGGCTGCCCGCCGCCAGGCCGGCGCCCGCCAGCAGCGCGGTGATGATCGGCAGGTAGACGGCCATGGAGAGGTCCTCCAGGACCAGGATGCTCAGGATCACCGGGGTCTCCCGGTTGCCGAGCCGTCCCAGGTCCCCGAGCACCTTCGCGATCACCCCGGACGAGGAGATCCAGGTGACGCCGGCCAGCACCACGGCCGCCACCGGACCCCAGCCGAGCAGCAGGGCCATCGCGGCGCCGGGCAGCGCGTTCAGCGCGGCGTCGACCAGGCCCGCCGGGTACTGCGTCCTGAGGTTGGAGACGAGATCGCTGGCGGTGTACTCCAGGCCCAGCATGAGGAGCAGGAGTACGACGCCGATCTCGGCGCCGATCGCGACGAACTCCTCGCTGGTGCCGAGCGGGTAGAGCCCGCCCTCGCCGAAGGCGAGCCCGGCCAGCAGGTAGAGGGGGATGGGCGAGAAGCGGAGGCGCCCGGCGAGCCGGCCCAGCAGGCCGAGGCCGAGGATGATCGCACCGAACTCGATCAGGAACACGGCGGAGTCGTGCACGGCGGCCTCACTCCCGCCCGAGTATGGAGGCGGCCGCGTCGACGCCCTCACGGGTGCCGATGACGATGAGCGTGTCGCCGCCCGCCAGGCGGAAACCGGGCGTGGGGGAGGGGACCGCCTCGGCGCGGCGCAGCACGGCGACGATGGACACCCCCGTCTCGGTCCGCATCCGTGTCTCGCCGAGCAGCCGGCCGTTCCAGTACGAGGTGGCGGGGAGTTCGATCCGCTCGGCCACCAGCCCCAGGTCGGTGGTGGAGAGCAGGTTCGGGCTGTGGTGCGTCGGCATCAGCGCGTCGATGAGGGCCGCCGTCTCCCCCGAGGACAGCCGCAGCGACAGGGCGCAGGCGTCGGGGTCGTCCCGGTGGTAGGCGCTCAGGATCCGTGAACCGTCCCGGTGCGCGACCACGGACACCCGGCCCTGCTCGCGCGTGGCGAGGTCGTAACGCACCCCGATTCCCGGCAACGGCGTCCTGCTCAGACGTGGAGCCCCCAAGGCTGTCTCCCCTGTCTCGTCGTCTCGTCCCGCTGGGTCTTTGCCCTTTCTTTAACAACACCCTAGCGGGGAGGCGGAGGAGACGGGGGGACGGGCCGGGCAGGGGGGAGCGGTCAGGAGAGCGGTCAGGACGGGTAGGGGACGTAGCAGTCCAGGGCCGGGTGGTACAGCACGTGCCAGGTACGGCCCTCGACGACCCCGCTCGCCGGCAGGCCGTGGCAGGTCTGGATCCACTCGATCTTCTTCTGCATGACCGTGCCGTAGACCCCGTCGGTGGTGAGCCTGGGCGGCTGCCCGCCCCACGCGTTGCTGAGGCACTGCGCCTGCCTGACCGCGGCTCCGGTGGCGCCGTATCCGAGCGTCGGCCGGTAGTCCGCCGCCACGTAGGAACATGCCGGGCCGGAGGCGGCCGCCGCGGTGTGGGGCAGCGCGGGGCCCAGGGCGACGGCCGCGCCCAGCAGCGCGGCCGAAGTGAGCAGTCGGTTCCGTCTCATGCCCGCTCCTCAGGGCCGACTCGACTTCCGACCATGGTCGCGCGCGGGCGGTGACCTCCGCGAGTCGGGAGCCGGCGGTCACCTGGAGCCGGGGACGCCCGCCATCTCCGGTGCTTCCGCCGTCTCCGCGGCCCCGCGGCGGGCCGAGCGCCGGTCGCGTACGGCGGTGAGCGCGCCGAGCAGCGTCATGGCCAGGCAGCCGAGCAGGACGACGGTGGACGACGCCTTCAGCATCGCAAGCCCGGACCCGGTGAGCAGCACGACCAGGGCCCAGCGCACCGTGGATCCGGCGACCCGGCTGGAGACGAGGGAGCCGAGCAGCACCCCGGGAACGGCACCGATCAGGAGCGTCGCCGCGAGCCCCAGGTCGGCGTCGCCGACGAGCAGGTGGCCGAGGGCGGCCGCGGCCACCATGGGGATGGCCTGCACCAGGTCCGTGCCGACGAGATGGTTGGCCCTGAGCCGCGGATGGGCCAGCATCAGCATCACGATGATCAGGGAGCCCGAGCCGACCGAGGTCATCCCGACGATCACCCCGCCCACCAGCCCGATGAGCAGGGTGGCCACGGGCCGTACGGGAACGTGCGCGTCCTCGCCGGCCGAACCGTCCGGGCCGTCGGCGGCGGTGCGGCGGTGGTCGAGCCACATCCGGGCGAGCATGCCGGCGACGGCGAGCATCAGCGCCGTACCGACGACGTACTTGACGCGCTGCTGAAGGTCGTCACCGTCGCCGAGCGCCCGGAGCAGGAACACCCCGCCGAAGGCGGCCGGGACGGCGGTCGGCAGCAGCCAGCGCACGATGTCCCAGCGGACGGTCCCGGCCCGCTGGTGGACCAGCGCGCCGAACGGCTTCATGAACACGGACGCGGCCAGGTCGCTGCCGATGGCCGCGGTGGGATTCACCCCGAACACCATGACCATGATCGGCGTCATGAGCGCTCCGCCGCCCATGCCGGTGAGCCCCACGGCGAAGCCGACCAGGGCTCCCGCGATGACGATCGGAACGGTGGAATCCATGGTGGGGGACCTTAGACACCTTTCCTATGGGAAAGGTATGGAACCGCGTCCCGTCCCCGCTGAAACCGGGCTGAAGCCGGGCTGAACCGCCGTGGCCGCACGCTCTGCGGCATGACGACGAACGAACACGAACGCCGAGACGAACGCGAACTCGCGATCGCGGCCACCGGGCTGCGCAAGGCCTACGGGGACAAGACCGTCCTCGACGGCATCGACATCCGGGTGCCGGCCGGCACGGTCTTCTCGCTCCTCGGGCCGAACGGCGCGGGCAAGACCACCGCGGTCAACATCCTGTCCACCCTGATCTCCGCCGACGCCGGCACCGCCCGGATCGCCGGGCACGACCTCACCGCCGAGGCCCAGAAGGTACGGGCCGCCATCGGGGTCACCGGCCAGTTCTCCGCCGTGGACGGACTGATCACCGGCGAGGAGAACATGCTCCTCATGGCCGACCTGCACCACCTCTCCAAGCCGGAGGGACGGCAGGTCACCGCCGACCTGCTGGAGCGCTTCGACCTCACCGAGGCCGCGAGGAAGCCCGCCTCCACCTACTCCGGCGGCATGAAGCGCCGCCTCGACATCGCCATGACCCTGGTCGGCCGCCCGCGCATCATCTTCCTCGACGAGCCGACCACCGGACTCGACCCGCGCTCCCGCCACACCATGTGGCAGATCATCCGCGAGCTGGTCTCCGGCGGCACCACCGTCTTCCTCACCACCCAGTACCTGGACGAGGCCGACCAGCTCGCCGACCGCATCGCGGTGCTCAACGGCGGCCGGCTCGTCGCCGAGGGCAGCGCCGGGGAGCTGAAGCGGCTGGTGCCCGGCGGTCACGTACGGCTGCGGTTCTCCGACCCGGCGGCCTACGAACGGGCGGCGACCGAACTGCGCGAGACCACCCGGGACGACGAGGCCCTCGCCCTGCAGATCCCCAGCGGCGGCACCCAGCGCGAGCTGCGCGCCATCCTCGACTGGCTCGACGCCGCCGGCATCGAGGCCGACGAACTCTCCGTGCACACCCCCGACCTGGACGACGTGTTCTTCGCCCTGACGGGCAACCCCATGGCTTCGACCGACAAGGAGACCGTCCGATGAGCACCGCTTCCCACGCCCTCCGCGACAACCTCACCATGCTGCGGCGCAACCTCCTGCACGCCCGCCGCTACCCCTCCCTCACCCTCAACCTCCTGCTCACCCCGGTCATCCTGCTGCTCCTGTTCGTCTACGTCTTCGGCAACGTGATGAGCGCCGGCATCACCGGCGGCCACGCCGACCGGTCCGAGTACGTCGCCTACCTCGTCCCCGGCATCCTCTTCCTGACCGCCGCCATGACCTCGCTCGGCACCGCCGTGTCCGTGGCCACCGACATGACCGAGGGCATCATGGCCCGGTTCCGCACCATGGCGATCTCCCGCGCCTCGGTGCTGATCGGACACGTGGTCGGCAGTGTGATCCAGACGATGATGGCCCTGGTCCTGGTCCTGGGCATCGGACTTGCGATCGGGTTCCGGCCCGACGCGTCGCCGGTGGAGTGGCTCGCCGCGGCCGGGCTGATGGCCCTGGTCAGCCTCGCGCTGACCTGGCTCGCGGTCGGCATCGGCCTGATCAGCCCCAACGCCGAGGGCGCCAGCAACATCGGGACGCCGCTGGTGATGCTGCCGTTCCTGTCCAGCGCGTTCGTCCCGGTGGACGCCATGCCGGGCTGGTTCCGCTGGTTCGCCGAGTACCAGCCGTTCTCGCCCTTCATCGAGACCCTGCGCGGTCTGCTGCTGGGCAGCGGGATCGGCACGAGGAACGCGCTGCTCGCCGTCGGCTGGGGCCTCGGGCTGACCGTGCTCGGCTACCTGTGGTCCAAGGCCCGGTTCAGCCGCGAGCCCCGGCAGTGACCTCGTGCAGCGCCTGCCGGGCCGCCGCCCGCAACTGATCCCGCCCCAGGGCCGCGTACCCCGACCTCGCGTCGGTGTACGCGGCCCCGTCCGCGTTCTCGGCCGCCTGCCGGGACCTGGCCGAGGAGAGGGTGGGCAGGTCCCGCATCACCGGCAGCACCTCCGCCAGCGCCAGCAGCCGTACCGCCGCCGTGTCGCCCCGGGCCAGCCCGGCATGGCCGAGCGCGAGCAGCACCGAGCCGTAGACCGGCAGTTCCAGCAGGTCCCCGGCGCCGGAAGCGTCGTCGGACAGCATCCCGAGCAGGCGGTCCCGCAGGTGCCGGGCGAGCTCGGCCACCGGCTCGAGCCGGCCGTGCTGGGCGTGCGCGGCGAGCGCGGCCGCCTGCACCTGGAGCGACCACGAGTCCAGGAAGGGATCGTCCGGGGTCAGCGCACCGGCCTCCCGGATCCCGGCCGCCGCCTGCCGCCACAGGCCGAGGCCGACCTCGGTCAGCCCCCGGGCCAGCGCGATCTCCGCCCGGGCCTGCAGCAGTTCGGGGCTGAAGGCCTGGGCGGCCTCCGGCTGCCGGTCCGGGGCGGCCCGGCCCAGCCAGTACTCCGCCTCCTCGACCTCCCCGCGCTGCAGGCAGGCGGAGACCAGCCCGTAGCGGACGCCGATCGCGTCCGACCAGGTACCGGCCTCACTGAGCGCGTCGGCGGCCCGGAGATGGTCGTACGCCTCCGCGCCGCGCTCCGTCTTGAGGCACAGCTCGCCGATCCGGCCGTGGCTGAGCAGCGTCATGACCGGATTGCCGAGCGGCCCCACCGCCGCGAGCATCCGGCGCGCGTAGCGGAGCGCGCGTTCCGTCTCGTACGCGGACTCCCACAGGTAGCTGGCGACACCCGCCGCGAGGCCCGCCAGCAGGGGCTCGTCGGCGTCGCACAGCTCCTCCAGCTGTGCGTACCCGGGCGGGCGCATGTCCGGGACCGCGCACAGCACGACGGCCAGGGCCCGCGGCACGGTGTCCGCCGGGGCGGGCGGCAGGCGGCGCAGCGTGACGAGCTGGCGTACGGCGTGCGGGCCGTAGCCCATGAAGAGACCGGCCGCGCACACCGCCGCCGCGCTCCGGGCCGTCTCCACGTCCTCGGGGTGCTCGGCTCCCGGGCGGAAGTGGGACAGCGGAACGCCGGTCTCGGCGGCGAGGGTGACGAACCGGGTGTAGCTGTTGCCGACCGACCACAGGGAGGCCAGGACGGCTGTGACGGCGGCGGTGGCGGGCCCGTCGGCGCGGGCCAGGGCGTGCCGCAGCGCGAGGACCAGGTTGTCCTGCTCGGCCCGGACCCGGTCGAAGGAGTCCGGCGCCTCGGTGCCGTACATCCCGGCGTGGTGGGCCCGGCCGAAGTCCCGGGCCCAGGCGAGGAACCGGCCCGTGACGGCCTCGTCCTCACCCGCCTCCGCCCGCCGGGCGGCGCCGAACTCCCGCAGCGTCTCCAGCATGTGGAACCGCACCCCGGCGGCGCTCTCGCCGACCTTGACCAGGGACTGTCCGGCCAGCTGCTCCAGCAGGTCCATCGCGTCGCCGTCCCCGTCGGCGGCCCCGCCGGAGCCGAGCACGTACTCCGCCGCCGTCACGTCGAAGCCCCCGGGGAACACCGACAGCGCGCGCAGGGCCGCCCGTCCCTCCGGCTCCAGCAGGTTCCAGCTCCACTCGACCACGGCCCGCAGCGTGCGATGCCGCTCGGGGGCGTCCCGGGCACCGCCGCGCAGCAGCGCGAAACGGTCCCGCAGCCGGTGCGCGATGTCGGCCACGGAGAGCACCCGCACCCGGGCCGCGGCCAGCTCCACCGCCAGCGGCAGCCCGTCCAGGTGCCGGCAGATCTCGGCGACGCGGTCGGCGGGCAGCTCCACCCCGGGCCGGGCGGCCCGCGCCCGCTGCCCGAAGAGCTCGACGGAGGTCGCCAGGGACAGCTCCGGCAGGGCGTACACGGACTCCGAGGTCAGCCCGAGCGGGGCCCGGCTGGTGGCCAGGACGCGCAGCTCCTTCGACCGTGACACCAGCCCCTGTACGAGGGCGGAGGCGCCGGCCACCACGTGCTCGCAGTTGTCGAGGACCAGCAGCGCGGGGCCCGGACCCAGCGCGGCGACGATCCCGCTCACCGCGTCCTTGCCGCCGCCCGGGAGCCGGCCGCCCTCGCCGCCGCCGACGGCCGAGGCGACCTCGTCCGCCACGTCGTCGTCGGTGACCCCGGCCAGGGTCACGAAGTGGACGACGGACTGTTCGGCCGCCCGGCTCACCGCGTGCGAGAGACGGGTCTTGCCGAGCCCGCCGGGGCCGACCACGGTGACCACCCGGGCGCCGCGCAGCAGCCCGGCCACGGCGGCGATGTCGGCGTCCCGCCCCAGCAGCGGGTTCGGTTCGTGCGGCACCCCGTGCCGGACCGGCGCCGCCTCCGCGCTCAGCAACTCCTGGTGCACGGCCCGGAGCCGGGCCCCCGGATCACTGCCCAGCTCGTCCCGGAGCCGGCGCCGGTAGCCGTCGTACCGGGTCAGCGCCGCGGCCCGCCCCGCGCCGGCGGCCTCGCAGCGCAGCAGCTCCGCCAGCACCTCCTCGTCCCGGGGCAGCTCCCGGTTCAGCTCGGTCAGCGGTGCGGTGGCCTCCGCCCGCCGGCCCAGCCGGGCGAGCGCGAGGGCGTGCGAGCGCACCAGCGCCCGGTACGCCCGCAGCCGCTCGGCCCGCAACGCCGCCACCGGGTCGTGCAGTTCCTCGTCCGCCCCGGCGCCCACGCTCCCGTCCCACAGCGCCAGCCCCGCCTCGGCCCGCGCCAGGGCGCCCTCGTGGTCCCCGGCCCGCGCCCGCTCGGCGGCGGCCGCCTCGTGCACGAGCAGCGCGGAACTGTCGACCTGGGTCTCGTCCAGCCCCAGCCGGTACCCCGTCGGCGTGCTCACGACCAGCTCGGCACCCAGCTGCGACCTGAGCCGGGACACCAGGATCTGCACCGCCTTGCCCGGCCGCTCCGGCAGCTCGTCCGGCCACAGCCCCTCCACCAGCCGCCCGGTGCTGCAGCCGGTGCGCAGGTCCGCGGCGAGCAGTGCCAGCAGCCCGCGCAGCCGCGGCGCGGTGATCTCCCGCCCCCGGCACGCGACTCGGGGCAGCAGGGTCAACTCGGGGGTCTCGGTCACCCGTGCAGACTAGGCGGGTCCGGCGAAGTCCGCTCCGGTTCTGCAGCGCCCCGTAAGGGGCGCTGGGGGTACCCAGCCGAAGGCTGGGGGAGGAACTGCGCGACCAGCCCCCACGGTGCCGCACCGGACACACGGCCTATCGCGCCCCTGCTTTCGCGGTCGAGGCCCGCCCGAAGGTCCGCTCGAAGGACGCCGACGCGGCCTCCTCGCGCCACTGCAGCGCAGCCTTCGCGCTCGCGTCGAGCAGGGCCCGGCACTCCGCGCCCGGCGCCCGCCCGCTGCCGGGAAGCTGCCCGGCGCAGGCGGCGGCCGGCCGGTAGCCGCCGCGGGTGGGGTTGCCCCGCCACAGGCTCTCGCCCGGGAGGAAGGCGTACTCCAGCGAGGCCCGGGCCAGGTCCTTGAGCTCCGGGTACGTCAGGCCGTAGGTCTCGGCGGCGTACTGGTACTCGTGGCTGATGTCGGTGCGGGAGACACCGGGGTCGTCGGTGGCCAGGACGACCGGCACCCCGTAGGACCGGTAGGTGTCGAAGGGGTGTGCGGCCCCCCGCACGCCGAGGATCTGGGCGTTGCTGGTGAAGGGCACCTCGACGGCGATCCGCCGGGCGGCCATCGTGCGGGCCGTCCGCTGCCAGTCGTCCTCGTGGCGGAGGTCGACGCCGTGCCCGACGCGCTCGGCGCCGGCGATGTCCACGGCCTCCCGGACGTGGAACCGGAGGTCCTCGGGGTCGACCAGGCCGGGCCGCAACTCGCCCGCGTGCAGGGTGACATGGGCGCTCGGGTAGACCGTGTGCAGGAACCTCACCATGCGCATCTGCACGGTGTAGTCGGCCAGCGCGACGGGCCCGTCCTCGGGCTGGACGAGGTTGACGGCGAGGAAGCGGGGGTCGGTCTCGGCGAGTCGCATGCCGAGGGCCAGCTCGGTGAAGACGCGTTCGCGGGACTCGCCGCGGAAGGCCTGGTAGACGTAGCGCACGGTGAGCCGGCAGCCGGGGCGGGGCCGGTCGGTGCCGCAGCGGGCGGCGGCCCGGAACCCGGCTTCGGCCTCGTCCGTCGCCCGGCGCGCCTCGGCGACCACCTCGTCGAGGCGGCCGTCCGCCACGAGCCTCGCGTACATCTCGGGGAGGTCGGGGTCCCAGCCGACCTCGTCGGCCAGCTGCTCGGCGCGGTCGGAGGCCGGGTTGACCATGGTCTCCAGGTAGAACTGGTGCTGCGCCGCCACCGAGTCGGCGACCTCGGCGAGCACCTTGCCCGGGTGGCGCGCGGGCACCAGCCCGAACGTGTCGAACGTGGCGAAGAAGTGGTCGTGGCCGCTTCGGTCCGGCGGGAAGCCGTACATGGACCAGGCCCGCAGGATCGCCTCGCGGAAGTCACGGTCGCCGCGGGCGTCGGCGGCCGGCCGGGTGCCGGGGCCGCAGGGCGGTACGACGGCGGTCAGCGTCGCCGTGTCGATGCACAGCCCGTCCCCGGCGGCGAGCGCGATCAGGTACTCCGTCCTGACCGCGCCGAAGAGGTGGTTGTGCAGGTCGCCGCCCTTGGGCAGCTTCAGGAAGAACCTGCGCAGGGCCCGGGGGTCCGGGGCCTGCGCCCGCAGCGATGCCAGGTACGCGTCCGTGCGGGCCTCGGCATCCGTCAGGGAGCGTGGGCCGGCGTGGGGTTCTCGGGACGGCCGGGGGAGCGCGGCTGCGGGTGGTGCGGCCGACAGGCAGGCCAGGAGGCAGCAGCAGAGCAGGGTCAGGGCCGCGGCGAGGGCGCGGGCGGGGCCCGGGTGCGGGGCGGTGGCTGCGACGGCGGGCGCCGTGCGGCGTGGGTGGCCGGCGGGGCGAGCGCCGTCGTAGGTCGTCACGGACCGATGATCATCAAGTCGGCCCGGTCCCGGCCGGACAGCCACGCGGCACGCACCGCAGAGCCACCCGGGCGGGCGCAGCACCGTCCGGTGGCCGCGGTGCGGGTCAGCGGCCGGCGAGCGGGCGGTCCGCCGTGACGACGTAGTAGTCCAGCAGGCCGTCGCGGTAGGCCGGCAGGAAGTTGCGCGGCCACTGCACGGGCAGGTCGATGCCGGCGAGGAAGCGGTCCAGGCCCGGCCAGACGTGGTCGCCGATCGACTCGGCCCGTACGCCGGTCAGGCCGGCGCTGCCGAGGGCGTCGAGCAGGGACCCCAGCGGGTGGGCCACGTCCAGGCCGGACGCGAAGCTCTCCAGCCGCGCGGCCAGTTCCCCGCCCGCGTCCTCGGCGCCGGCCGGCAGGAAGAAGCTGGTGACGGCCAGCCGGCCGCCGGGCCGCAGCACGCGGGCGGCCTCGCGGGCGAACGCGGTCAGGTCGCGGAAGTGCTGGGCGGCCTCCACCGAGTACAGCCGGTCGAAGCCGCCGTCCTCGAACGGCATCCGCTCCGCCGCCCCGTGCGCGAAACCGAGGCGTTCCGGCGCCCGGGCGAGCAGCCCGGCGTTGGTCCGGCGGGCCCGTTCCAGTTGCTCGGGGTGGATGTCCAGACCGGTCACGGCGGCGAAACCGAACTCCTCCAGCGCGAGCGCGGCGCCGACCCCCAGCCCGCAGCCGACCTCGACGGCACGGGCGTCCGCCCCGTCGAGGGCCCCGAACACGAGACGGTAGAGGTCGCGCTGGCTGCGTACCCGGTCCTCGGCGGTCAGCGGACGGTCGAGCGGGATCCCGGCCCAGTGCCCGAAGTTGATGAACCCGCCCGCGAACGCCGGTGCGGAGCTGAGGTCCTGCGGCCCGTAGACGGCACGCACGGCGGGCGCGACGGCGAGGTCGCGGCTGCGGTCCACGTGATCTCCTTCTGCACGATCGCGGTCTCCACGGTCACGGATGGTGTTCGCTGTGCGGATGCTCGTGCCCCTCCTGATGCTCCCCGCGGTGTCCGTCCGGCGAACCCCCCATCATCCGCAGCATCGCCCGGCCGCCGGTGCGCAGGAACCGTACGACCAGCGCGGCGGCCAGCAGCAGGAAGACGATGTTGAGGTACGTGGTGTAGTTCCAGCTGATCCCCTCGTCGGGGATCTTCGCGTCGGCCTGGTCGGGGATCAGCCCGAGGCCCCCGAAGACGAGTTCCACCACATAGCCGGCCACCACGATCGAGGCGTAGAAGGTGCCCAGCAGGAACGCGGCGGTCCGGGCGCCGTAGTACTTCCGGTAGATGTTGAGGATCGGCAGGATCAGCAGGTCGGCGTAGATGAAGGCGATGACACCGCCGAAGCTGATGCCCCCTTTCCAGAGCACCACGGCCAGCGGCACGTTGCCGATGGAGCAGACGAACGACACGATGGCCACCACGGGACCGATCAGCGGTCCCGTCACCTTGGCCGCGAGCGGATGGCCGGCCAGGAAGAAGCTCTGCCAGAAGTCGTCCGGCACCCAGGCGGCGATCGCCCCGGCGATCAGCAGCCCCGCCACCAGGTCGCGCAGGATCGCCGCCCACTCCATGACGAAGATGTGCGAGACGGACGTGAACCCGTCCCGGGAGAACAGCCGGCGGACGAAACCGCCCTCGCCGCCCACGGACATGTCCATCGCCGCGTGCCCCTCCATCGAGCCCGCCAGCCCGCGCTCGGCCTGCTCCCGCGCCTGTCGCAGCAGCCGTTCGCGCAGCAGCACGCGGAAGAGCACGGCGAGGACGACGATCATGACCGGGCCGCCGACGAACTCCGCGGCGGTGAACTGCCACCCCATCAGCAGGGCCAGGATCACGCCCAGTTCGATCACGAGGTTGGTGGAGGCGATCTCGAAGGCCATGGCCGCGGTGAAGTCGGCGCCCTTGCGGAACAGGGAGCGGGCGAGCGCGACGGCGGCGTAGGAACAGGACGAGGAAGCGGCGCCGAATCCCGCGGAGATCGCGAGCGTACGGGGCCGGTCGTCCCCGAGCAGCCGTACGACCGTCTCGCGGCGCACCACCGCCTGCACGACCGCGGAGAGTGTGAAGCCGAGGATCAGCGCCCAGGTGATCTCCCAGGTCATCGACCCGGCGATGGAGAGCGCGTGCCCGACCGCGTGCATGGTGTCCGCCCTTCGCAGATGACCGAGACCATCTGTATATACCCCCCCAGGGTATGAGGCCAAGGGGGCCACGGAATCCGGGTGGTACGCATGGCGCCCGTCCGTGCCGGCGGCAGTAGACTCCGGCTGCCGTTCCGGCTGCCTCGGCTGAGTGGGGCTTCGGGGGTCTTCGGCGGTCTTCGGGGGGAGCCCACATGGTCTGGCCGTGGTCGCGTCGTGGGCGGGCGGCCCCGCCGCTCCCGCTGCCCGGCCCGTGCGGGCACCGGCGGCACACCCTGCGGACGGAGCGCCTCCTGCTCTACTCCCCGGAGACGATGCTGGACCTCCTCGCCGCGGCGGCCGCCGCCTCGGACCCGCAGGCGCAGCGATGGCTCGGCTGGGGCGTGCGCGACCTCGTCGGCCCGCGCCACCGCAAGGACCTGCTCCGGCTGCGCCCCGGTGACACCGACGCGCTACGAGCGTCCGAAATGGCCGTGCGCCTGCTGGCCATGCCCTACGAGCCCCGCCCCGGCGGGGGGGAAATACTGATCGGCGTCCGTCTGGACGACGGCAGATACGCCGGGTCCACGGGGCTGGACCCCGCCACCGGGGAGGTCGGCGGATGGCTGGCGCCGCACGCCCGCGGCCTGGGGCTCGGCACCGAACTGTTCCGGGCCGCCGTGCTCCTCGGCCACGCCCACCTGGGACTTCAGACGCTGCGGGCCGGATACGAACCGGCGAACAGGGCGAGTGGCCGGGCCCTGGCGAACGCCGGCTTCGTGGCGGCCGTCGGACCGCCACGCCACACCCTCCCGGACGGCCGCGAGATCGAGGCACGTTGGCTCCGGCACACGTCGACGGTCCCGCTCGGCCGCTGCCACGGCGCCGCCCCGCTACCTGCGTGAGCCGCACCCCGGGCAGAAGGCCGCACCGTCCGGCACCACCGCGGAGCACGACGAACACCGCTCGGACTGGGCCAGGTGGTAACCGCAGCCCGAGCAGAACGCGGCACCGTGCGTCTCGGTGCGGCACTGCGGGCAGACCAACTGGCGGGGCGTGCTGGGGTCGTAGCCCTGCCCGGCCTGCTGCCCGGCCGCGTACGCCCGCTGCGAGGCCATGTCGTTGAGGCCGCGCTGCTGGGCCGCCATCGCCTCGGCTGCCGTGTCCGGAGCGCAGCGCAGGCACAGGCCCTGAGCCGCGTTCCAGCAGCGGCCGCACACGTAGTCGGTGCAGCGCGCGCAGCGGTTGAAGTGCCCCTGCGCGTTGTTGATCGCCCGCTGGAACGCCTCGTCGCGGGAGCGCCCGTAGCCGGCCCCCGCCAGCCCGTCGGCCGCCGACGTCAGCCCGGTGCCGGTCCGGCCGAGCAGTCCCCATGCCACGTCGACGCCCTTGCGGAGCCAGGTGGCGGCCCGTTCCCCGGTGTACGGCTCGAACGGTGAGCGCCAGGTGTCGTAGCAGCGCGAGCAGGAGAACTCGAACTGGAACCCGGCACCCGTCCCGTTCCGCTCGCACAGGTCCCGGTAGTTGTTGCTGAAGTAGATCTCGGCGCTCATGTGGTCCCCCCACAGGTCAGGCCATCGGCACACATGCCGTACGACGCAGGGGAAACGGTACTGGTTCTGGCCAAGGCGGCCGAGTTCAGGCCATGGCCCGAGACGGCTGCCCCGGGCCTATCAGCCGACGGCCACCAGGAGCCACCGCGGGTCGGCGTGCGAGATGAAGGCCGGCGAAGGTCTGCCGGTTCTCGCCGATCTCGGTGTCGTAACCGTCCCTGGTGTGCAGCCGCACGGCCGACTTCAGGCCGAAGGCGTCGACGCGGGTGGTGTTGCCGTTGAGGACGTTGGCGCCGGCCGTGAACTCGAGGCCGGGCGTTCCCCGGCCCTCACATCGTCGCCGTACCGCCGCCGGTGAGCCCCGGAGCCAGCCCCGGGAACCAGAACACGGCGACGGCCAGGGCGATCGAGGTGATCCCCACGGCACGGGCCACCAGGTGGCCGGCCGGAGCCAGCTTCTCGGCGGTGATCACGGCGGTCAGGACCACCATGGCCCACAGGTTCATCACGCCGAACGCGGTCAGCAGCACCATCAGCGACCAGCAGCAGCCCAGGCAGAAGGCCCCGTGGTGGGTCCCGGCACGCAGATCGCGGGAGCGCCCCGGGTACGCGGCATAGCGCAGCATCTGCCCCACCGGCGAGCGGCACTTCGCCAGGCAGCGGTCCTTGAGGGGCGTGAGCTGGTAGACGCCGCCGACGACGAAAACGGCCGCGGCCACCGCGGTCCCGGTCGCGGCGGGGAGGCCCCCCACCCGGCCCAGGCCGGTGGCCAGCGCGTACGCCGGCAGTCCGGCCGCGGCCCAGACGAGCAGGTAGGCGACCGTGAAGACGATCATGCGCGGTGTCCGGTGCACCGTGATGGTGCGTGCGTACAGTGCGGCGACGGGCGCCGTGCCGGGCAGCATCATCGCGGCCATCATCAGGGTCCACACCGCGAGGAAGGCGGGCAGGCCCAGGCCCATCGTGCCCGGCATCGCCCGGGTGCCGCCCCAGCGCGTCACCATCCAGACCCAGGCGGCGGCCGCCGCGACCAGGAGCAGTCCTGCGGGGGCCGTCCCGCCACGGACGGTGACCGGCCGACCGGTCACGCGGACCACGCGAAGGGCGCCGAGTGGCCGTTGCCACCGGAGAAGTCCCAGGACCGGCCGTACACGCCACCGCCCCTCGCCCGGACGGACCGGGCGACGGACAGCGTGCTGTTCGCCGGGTGGAACATGCCGGTCAGGTGCATCACCGGACCGTCCTCGCCGAACTGCGGGGCGACCTGGTCCTCGATCTCGATGTCGATGACCTCGCCCACCCGAGCGGTGTGGCGGCGCCCGTCGTCGAGGTACTCGATGGGAACGCGCTCCACGCCGAGCACCTTGCCGATGAGCGGCGCGAGAGCCGCCATCGGCCCGCCGGCCTCACCGGAGAAGACCCTGCCCAGGGCCTCCGCCTGGCCGTCGTCGGCCGAGGCGTCGAGGTACAGCGCCACCTGCCAGCCGCCGTCGGCCATCACCCGGGGGGCGTCGATGAAGACGGCGACGCTGCGGTCGGAGACGTCCACGCCGTCCACGCTCCCGCTGTCCACGTGGAACGCGAAGGTCACCCGGCAGCGCTCGTGGTCGGCGGGCGCGGTCAGACCCGAGGTCGTACAGGGACAGACCACCTCGCAGTTGCAACTCTCCAGATACGTGCCGTTCAGAGTCCAGGGCATGTCTCTACCTCCCCTTCGGCGAAGGGAATGCCGCTGGAGGGCCCGTTCCATCCGGTACCGCTCTCCCCTTCAGGCTATTCCCGACGCCCCCCGTCGCGCAGATCCACCGCCGGCCGGGCGGCCCGCACAGCGGTCTGCGCCTCGGTGAGGGTCAGCTCAGTGAGGGTCAGCGGGTCGCCGTGGAGTGGAGGTGGTTGAGGGCGGAGATCACGGTGGTGCTGCGGTGCCAGACCAGCCAGCGGCCGACCTGCCTGCCGAGCTGGTCGAGCGCCGCCGACTGGGCGGGGGTGAGGTGGTGCAGGGGCTGGTCGTGGTGGGAGGAGACCATGCCGATGACGGCGCCTCTGGGGCTGAGCAGAGGAACGCTGTGGCAGGCACGGCTGCCCGTCTGCAGGATCGCGCGCCGGGAGGCTTCGTCGAAGGTGTCGGAGGCGGCGACGTCCTCGACGGTGACCTGCCGGATCTCCTCCGCGGCCTGCGCGCAGGACGTGGTGGAGGTGTCGACGAAGGTGAAGTAGTCGGTGAAGCGCCCGTTCAGCCCGGTGTGGTGTTCCATGCGCAGCATGCCGTTCTGCACCAGTTGCACGTTGCCCATCTCGGCACCGGTGATGCGCAGGGTGCGGTCCAGGGCGGTCTTGAGGACGGCACTGTCGTCGGCGAGCCGGCGCTCGTCGCCGCGCAGGGCGGGCAGCGGCGGAGCCGCCGGACGCGGTCGGCTCGGCACCCAGCTGGAGGCGCCCGGTAGCGGGGCGGGCAGGTGGACGGCCGTCTCGGCGAGGGTGTGCAGTTTGACGTTGAACCGCTGGGAGGCACGGCGCAGCAGGTCGAACGCCTCCTGCTCCGAGGAGAGCCGGTACGAGGAGACGAGGAGCCGCTCGGCCCGGGCGACACCCGCACGCGCCAGTCTCCTGTTCCGCGCGTCGATCGCCTGCTGCTCGGCGTCCTGGGACCCACGCTCTCCCGGACGGAGCGCAGGCGTACCGGAATTCTCAGTCATATGAGCAACTCACCTCTTGATCTGCCCCAACCACCCACATGCCGCTCTGCCGCGGTTGTGCCCCACCACGTCTTCCCGCTTCCCCCACGGGCATGTCCGCCTGTGGCATGCGCCACCCGGAGCCGGTGCCCCCACGGCACGGTGCCGACCGGTGCGCCTCCCGCTCGACGCCTGGGCAGAGCTGCCGGGGCGGCCGCACCGAACTCCCCGACAGGCCTGCCGGCCGACGGCGGTGAACCACTCGTAGCCTGGCCCGCCGCAGGTGCGGCAGCACGCACCGCGGAGGCACTCCGTCGGCCACGAGGGGAACGCGACATGAGGGACACCATCGGGCTGCTGCACCCCGGCAGCCTGGGATCCGCCTTCGGGGCCCAGCTGCGAGCCCGCGGCCACACCGTGCTGTGGTCTCGTCTCCCGCTCCGACGTGCTGCTCTCCCTGTGCCCTCCTGCCGCAGCGGAGGAGACTGCAGACCCCGTCGAACGCCTTGACCAGGCCGTCCGTGGCGTCTGCAACAGCGGGCGCCGCCACCAGGTGTTCCAGGCCGGCGGCCCGCTGGGCGTCGAAGTGTCCTGCCGTATGAGGGACACGGCGTCCGATACCTGCTGACTCAACAAAGTGGCCGAAGTGCAGCCGACTGCGGCGGGGATGCTGTCCTTGACCGCAGCGGCGGCCAGTTGTGGTCCCCGCAACCCGCTGGGCGCTTCAGGACGGGTAGGGCACGTAACAGTCCAGGGCCGGGTGGTAGAGCACCTGCCAGGTGCGACCCTCGATGACGCCGCTTTGGGGCAGACCGTGGCAGACCTGGATCCACTCGATCTTCTTCAGCATGCCGGTGTCGTAGACCCCGTCGACGGCGAGCTTGGGCGGCCGGCCTCCCCACGCGTTGCTGAGGCACTGGGCCTGCCGGACCGCCGCTCCGGTATCGCCGTAGGTGATCGTGGTGCGGAAGTCCGAGGACACGTAGGAACAGGCAGCCGAGGCGGGGGCGGCTGCGGCGGCGTGGGGGACCATGAGGCCGAGTCCTGCGGCTGCGCACACTGCCGCAGCCGATGTGAGTCGGTTCGGTCCCATGCTCACTCCTTCGGAAGCGGTACCTGCCCATGATCCCGCGCTGACGGCGACACCCGCGACTTGTGGTCGGCGCGTCCTGAAAGAGATGGACGCGGTGGAGAACGACGGCGGCCGTTCTCCACCAGTCGCCGAGGCGATCGACGCAGGCGACGGCCCCCGCTACGCCGTCACGAGTTTCGGCGTTTGTGCGGTCAGGCATCCGGTGCGGGCCAGAGCGGCGACCGCGGCCGCGCACCCCAGCCCGGTCGCGGTGAGGGCCGTCCAGGGCAGCCAGAGCGCGTCGTGCTGCCGGGCCAAGTCCCAGAGGGCGCCGGTGGCGAGGTTGCCCAGGGTGATGCCGAGGCCCGAGACGGTGTTGTAGAGGCCGTAGTGGGTGGCGACGAGGCGGTCACCGGACAGGGCGACGACCGTGTCCATTTCGAAGGGGTAGACCACCGCGGATCCGGCCGCCAGCAGGACCACGGCCACGATCAGCGAGGTGAGTACGGCTGTGGCGGAGCCGCGCGGGCTGAGGGCGAGGGGGACGAACGCGAGCCCCATCGCCGCCAACCCGCGTACCAGAGCCTCGCTCGGCTGCCAGCGTTGCCTGGCCCAGCCGGTGAGCCGTAGTTGGCCGGCGACGGCGATGGCAGCGGAGACGACGAACAGACCGCTGGTGACCGTCGTGCCGTTCGCCCCGAGGGCGTCCGTCGCCGCGAGCGGCAGGGCGAGGTAGACCTGGAAGGTCAGGACGTACGAGCCGATCATCGCGGCGGAGAAAAGGAGGAAGGGACGGTTGGCGGTGACCGTTCGCCACTGGGTGAGGACCTTTTCCCGGTTGGTGGTGGTCGTGCGGCTCTGATGGCCGGGAAGCGCGCGCCGTTGCAGGAGCGTGAGTGCGGCGAAGATGGCCGCGGCGACCGTGCAGACGAGGCGGAAGTCGGCGGCCAGGAGGGCGAGTCCGACCAGGGGGCCGAGGAGCATGCCGGCCTGGTAGTAGACGTTGAAGGTGGCGAAGGCGTCCACGCGCCGCTCGCCCGCCGCCGCGGCGAGGTAGGCACGCACGGCCGGGTTGAAGAGGGCGCCGGCGAAGCCGGTGGCGGCGGACGCGGCGATGAGGGCGGGGAGGTTGTCGACCCAGCCGAGGAGGCCGAAGCCGACGGTGCGCAGCAGGCAGCCGATCACGATCGGTGTCTTGTAGCCGAAGCGGTCGGCGATGGTTCCGCCGATGAGGAACATGCCCTGCTGGGAGAAGTTGCGTACGCCCAGGACGAGGCCGACCGCCCAGGCGGCCAGGCCGAGGCCGCCGGACAGGTGGGCGGCCAGGTAGGGCATGAGCATGTAGAAACCGAGGTTGATGGCGAACTGGTTGGCCATCAGCAGGCGTGCGGCGGGTGGGAAGGAGTGCGTCTGGTGCCAGAGGGTCTTCATCGGGCGGCTCCGGCGAGGGCGCGCCGCCCGGCGGCGGAGAGCGGGCTGGTGATCTGGGTGCAGCGGGTCCAGCGGGTGACGACCCGGTCGTCGGGGTGGGCGATCTCGTCGGGGTCGTCGGTGGGCGGATGGCCGAGCAACTGGTGTTCTCGGCAGTAGGCGTCGTCGAAGACGGTGCCGACGTAGCGCTGGGGGCCGTCGGGGAAGACGGCGACGATCCGGTCTTCGGCGGGCAGTGTGCGGGCCAGCCAGCGGGCGACGACCGCGACCGCGCCGACGCTCCAGCCGCCGGTGGCGTAGTGGTCGCGGGCCAGGCGGCGGGCGGCCCACACCGCCTCCGGCGCGGCGATCCAGTGGACC
Organism: Streptomyces sp. NPDC013157; assembly: GCF_042899865.1. Lineage (NCBI taxonomy): Bacteria > Bacillati > Actinomycetota > Actinomycetes > Kitasatosporales > Streptomycetaceae > Streptomyces > Streptomyces sp. NPDC013157. The sequence continues at coordinate 58,302 of NZ_JBIBAK010000030.1, forward strand.
TCGTCGAAGAGGTCGTAGGCGACGTTGCCGGGGTAGATGCTGCTGCCCAGGCCGCGCATCAGGCGGGGTGCGGCGGGCTGGCCGAAGATGGTCGAACCGGTGGTGTCCACGCCGACGACGCGCAGGCGGGGGAAGTAGCCGCGCAGCACGGAGGCGGTGCCGGCGGAGTGGCCGCCGGTGCCGACGGAGACGACGAGGGTGTCGATGCGGCCGAGCTGGGCGACGAGTTCGTGGGCGAGCGGGGCGTAGGCGGCGATGTTGTCGGGGTTGTTGTACTGGTCGGGGCACCAGGCGTCCGGTTGTGCGGCGAGGAGTTCCGCGACGCGCCTGCGGCGTGCTTCCTGCCAGCCCCCGGTGGGGTGCGGGGTGCCGACGAGGTCGACCTCGGCGCCGTACGCGGTGAGCAGCCCGGTCATCAGGGGTTCCATGCCGGGGTCGGTGACCACGGTGACGGGGTGTCCGTGGATGGCTCCGGCGAGGGCCAGTCCGAGGCCGAGGGTGCCGGAGGTGGACTCGACGATGCGGGCGCCCGGGGTGAGCTGTCCGCGTTCGCGGGCGGCGCGGACCATGTGCAGGGCGGTGCGGTCCTTGATGCCACCGGGGTTGTGGCCTTCGAGCTTGGCCCAGAAGCCGCGGCCCGCAGCGGTGAAGGGGGCGCCGATCCACAGGACGGGGGTGTCGCCGACCAGGCCGGCGGGGGTGTGCATCGGGCGTTTGGCGTGGGCCAGTAGCTGGGCTGGGGACATGGGCACGGTGATGCGGGTGGTGTGGTTCATGGCGTGCTTCTCCTGCGGCCGGCGCAGAGAATGCGGGCCGGCCGTGTGTCGGGGGAAGAGGCGGAGGTGCTCGGCTGCACGCCGCGGTCGCGAGTCGGAGCGCGGCGGCGGGGCCGGTCAGGTCCGCCACACGCCGAGACGGGCCCGCGTCCCTCCCGGGGAGGCCGCGTCGGGGGCAGGGCGCGCATGCCGAGGGGCCGGACGTGCGAGCGGCAGCGGCGCGCCGTGATGCTGGGCGGGCGGGTCGCCGTGGACCGTGTCAGGGAGGGCCAGGGCCACGTCGCGCGGCGGCTGAAGCGTCGGCTCGTCCGAGCCGCAGCAGTGCGCCGTCCCCTCCTGCCCGGGAGCTGTCTGCCGAGCGGTCGTCCGATGCGCCTGCCCGGGCGCCGGTGTGCAGCTCGCCGATGAGGTCAGCAGCAGGGTGTCGGCTCGCCCCGACGGGTCGCCGTTCGGTCCGTGCGCGCAGTCCAGGACGTGCAGGAGCGCGGCCAGCAACAGCAGGAGCACCGCTCCGGTCCGTGCCACGGAGCGGCTGCCGCCAAAGACCGAGCCAGCCCTCATGAACACACAGCGTAATCGCGTGAGTGCATAAGGTTCTTGTCAAACCTCGGGGTCGCCACCCGGCGTCAGCAGCGCACAGAGGCCGATATCCCGCCGCGGCCGGTGTCCGTACGCGCCTCTGGCAGACACCCGTGCGGGCAAATCCCGTTGCCGTCGATCACTGCATCGGATGAAGCCGGACTCCAATCGGCCGCAGCCGGACCCGGCGGCCGGCGGCCAGGGGTTCCCCGTCGGGAGGACACCAGGAGGTCCCGATGCGGCGCAACCCTCGCACGGCCAGCCCCGCGGCAGCCCGCAGCCCGCAGCCTGGGTGCCGTTGTGCTTCTGGCCCTCCTGGCTCTCCTGCACGCGTCGTTCAGCCCTGGCTCGTCACACCTGCCCGCTCTCGACTTGGACAGCTGCCGGACGCATCTGGTCTGCGAGGAGATGACGGACTTCGACGGCTGCTACGCCGAGATGTCGGTCGACGACCACCTGGTGTCGGTGGCCCGGTCCATGAAGACGGCCTACGAGGTGTACGGCGACGGCCTCGGGCTTCTTCTGGCCGTGAAGGGTAAGGAATCCCAACCGGCCTGTCTGCGTTGGCGCGCAGGCAGGTCGGCTCCTCGGCTCGCTCGGCAGACACGTTGCCTCGGTGATCGGGCCGAGCGGCTGCTGGAGGAGCCGAGTGGTCCCGGAGCCAGGCACATGAGACTTTGCTGCCCTCCCCCGGCGCAGGCACACCGTGAACCCGAAAGGCGCTGCTCGAAACCTCACAGGCTGAGGTGAGCACGGTGATGTAGGGGAATGGCGGCTGGGCTTTCATGTCCCTGCGGGGGACAGCGCTGCTCGGCCTCCCCACCCGCCTTTCGCGGTCGTTCACGGGGCGAGGGAGAAGTAGTTCTCCTCCTCCTGGGTGAAGTGCAGGCGCAGGACGGTGTTGAGGCCGTAGAGGCAGGAGCGGAGGTCGTCGAGTTGCTCGGCGGAGAGGCCCCCGTCCGCGTGGGCCAGTTGCAGGTGGGTGGCGATGCGGCGCGAGAGGCGTTCGATCTCGGTGTGGGCGCGGCTCATGGTGGCGGTGGCCTCGGGGCCGCCGAGGGTGGGGGCGAGGGCGGGGTAGAGCTCGTGCTCCTCCGCGTACTCGTGCGGCAGCAGCCGATCGGTGAGCAGACGGTGGGTCTCCTCCACCGCGGTCAGGGCCGTTGGGCCGGAGCTGTCGGACAGGCGGTCGGCTGCGTCGCGCACCGATTCCAGGACGTCCTGGAGTTCGTCGTGTTCGGCGGCGAAGCGGTGGATGAGGGCTTCGGCAGCGGGGGTGAGGGCCGGGTGCGCGGCTCGGCCGACGCGCAGTGCGCGCAGGGCGTTGAGGATGACAGCGGCGTCGATGCCCTCTTGGAGCAGGGCGCCGGCGGCCGGCGGAAGGAGTCCGGCCGCGGCTGCGGCCATGGCGGCCAGGGACATCAGCATGCCGCCGAGGGCGCTCTGTACGGCGATGTGGCGGGCCCGTTGGGCGATGGTGACGGCGTCGGCGAGGCGGTCGACGCGGTCGGTGGTCAGGACGATGTCGGCCGCTTCGGAGGAGGCGGTGGACCCGCGTGCGCCCATGGCGACGCCTATGTCGGCGGCGGCGAGGGCGGGGGCGTCGTTGACGCCGTCGCCGACCATGACGGTGACCGCACGTTCGCGTTCGGCGCGTACGGCGGCGACCTTGTCGGCCGGGCCGAGTTCGGCGCGCACGTCGTCCAGGCCGAGGACGGCGGCGACCTCATGGGCGGGTGCGGCGCGGTCGCCGGTGAGCATCAGCAGCCGTTCGATGCCCGCCGCTCGCAGGTGGCGCAGGGTGCGGGGCGCGTCGTGGCGGAGAGGGTCGCGCAGCAGGACTGCGCCGGCCGGCTGTCCGTCGACGGTGAGCCAGGCGACAGCCGCACCGTCGAGGAGCGCGCGGTTGTCGACCGCATTCGCCCAGCCCGGCCGGGCGGTCGCCGCGCCCATACGGCCTACGGAGACCTGATGCCCCTCCACGCTTCCGGTGGCGCCCCGGCCGGGTTCCTCGGTGACGTCCGTCGGGACCGAGAGCGCCAGTCCGCGTTCGCGGGCTGTGTCGACGATGGCATGGGCGAGGACGTGCGGCGAGTACTGGTCGAGGGAGGCAGCGAGGCGCAGCACTTCTGCGGCTTTGACGTCGGGCGCGGCGATCACGTCGAGGACGCGGGGGCGGCCGCGGGTGAGGGTGCCGGTCTTGTCCAGCAGGAGGGTGCGGGCTCGGCCGAGGTTCTCCAGTGCGCCGCCGTCCCGGATGACGACGCCGAGACGGGAGGCGCGCGAGAGGCCCGAAACGATCGCGACCGGGGCGGCCAGCAGCAAAGGGCAGGGGGTGGCGACCACCAGAACGGCGACAGCCCGTACCGCGGAGCCGCTGATCAGCCAGGCCAGGCCCGCCACCGCCAGGGACAGCGGCAGGAACCAGGCCGCGTACCGGTCGGCCAGCCGTACGACGGGCGCGGACTCGGCGCCCGCCTGCCGGGCCAGTCGTACGATCCCGGCATAGGTGCTGTCCTGCTCGGTGGCCGTGGCGCGCAGTTCGAAAGCGCCACCGGCGTTGACGACGCCGCTGCGCACCGTCTCGTCGCGGGCCCGCTCGACCTGGAGGGCCTCACCGGTGAGAACCGACTCGTCGAGGACGGCGGCGTCGCTCTCCAGCCGGCCGTCGACGGGAACGACCTCGCCGGGACCGACGATGAGCAGGTCACCGACGGCGACCTCGGCCAGCGGCACCGAGGCCACACCGGCGTCGGTGCGGCGGCGCGCGGAGCGCGGTGCGTGCTCCAGCAGGGCCCGCAGGTCGTGGGAGGCGCGCCGCTGGGCGGCGGCTTCCAGGGTGCGGCCGGTGGCCAGCATCAGCGCGATCAGTGCACCGGCGAGGTATTCGTGGACGGCCAGGGTGCCGCCGAGCGCGAGCACGGCGATGAGGTCCACGCCCGCGTGCCCGTGCCGCAGGGCGACGAGCACCCATGCCACGGCGGGGACGACGGCGGAGAGGGTGCCCAGCCCCCAGAAGAGGTCGGCGAGGTCGCCTGCTCCCGTGAGCCAGGCGATGCCGCCGGCTGTCAGCGCCGCCGCGGTGACGGCCAGGAGGACGGGTTCGAGCCGTGGCGACCCGATTGCCGAGGTCAAGCGGCGCAGCTGCGCTGTGAACGTGCGGTGGGTCATGGCGTACCTCGGTCCGTCCGGCGCGGCGATCCTGAAACCGGTTCCTCTCCATCACAAAGCGCCGCTGGGTGTCCACGGCAGGGGTCGTCCGGCCCTGATTCAGGGCCATGCGGACGGTGCCTGGTGCGTTCCCGGATCCGCCCGGCTCTGATCGAGGCGAGTCATGACGCGCAGCCGGTCGTGGCCGGTGCCCGTGGCCGCAGTGGCTTCACCGGCCTGCTGCTCGGCTCGGTCAGCCAGGCCCTGCTGCAGCACGCGCACTGCTCCGTGGCGGTGGTCCGCGGCAAGGAGTGAGCACCGCCACGCGTTCCTCGCGTATGCGGCGGTCGTGCCGGTCATGAGAGTCGGCCGTCGGCGACGGTGGTTGCGGAGTGGGTGAAGGCGACGGTCAAATCCAGGGTGGTGAACGGCCTGGGCGGAACGTCGTGCTCTGCGAAGGTCTTCCGCACAGCCATGGACGGCGGAGCCGGGTGGGGCGTTGGGTCCTCCGGCCCTACTTCTGGGAACTGTGGCCCAGATCGACTGAGGTCTCACTGATCCATCCTGGTGGCACTGGAGCAATCAGCCGAGGGAAGTGATCGGCATGATGTGGTACGGCGACGGATGGGGCTGGAGCGGCTGGATCGTCATGGCGGTGTTCATGGTGTTTTTCTGGGCCGTCCTGATCGTCGGGTTCATCGCACTTGTGCGCTACCTCACCGGTGCGCGGCAGCAGCAACTGGGCTCTCCTCCACCGTCCGGTGACGGCGGGTGGCAGGACCGACGGGCCGAGAACCTGCTCGCCGAGCGGTTCGCGCGCGGGGAGATCGACGAGGACGAGTACAAACGTCGGCATGCGCTGCTTCGGGAGCACCGATGAACGCGCGCCGCCGCCGAGGAGTGTGGTCGGTGATCGCCATTGCCGCCGCGGCCTTGGTGCTGGGTGTCGCCACGACCGGTCTGATGGCCGCGTCCGGCTCCTTCCACAGGACGGGACCGGCCTCCTGGCGGGCGCAGAGCGCCCGATGCAGCGCACCGGACGCGAAAGGTAGCGCCGTCGACGTGACCGTGTGGGACATGGGGCGCATGATGGGGGGTCCGAACGGGCCCGCCCCGAACAACAGCCGTCCTGGTTGGCACGGCATGGGCATGATGCGCCTGACGGCCCACCCCGTGACGATCCCGGAGGGCACAGTGACCGTGCGGGTGGTCAATGCGGGAACCCTCACGCACGAGGTGGTCGTGTTGCCGCTGCCGACCGGCCGGGCCGCAGGAGAACGTGCCATCGGCTCCGACGGCCGGGTATCGGAGACAGGCAGCCTCGGCGAGGCGTCGCGCACGTGCGGCAGCGGTGCCGGAGACGGCATCGCCCCCGGTGCGGCAGCCTGGACCACGGTGACGCTGCGGCCGGGCCGCTATGAGCTGCTGTGCAATGTCCGGGGCCACTACGCGGCCGGGATGTACACGGAGCTGGACGTCACTCGGTGAGTGAGGGAATCGGCGGCTGCCAGAGCCGGGGGTCCGGGAGCGTTCCCGGGTGACGCTCCGGTCTGCGCGCAAGTGTCCGGTCAGACTGTCGGTTTCTTCGGGCTCCGTCGCTTGGCAGGTTTGCGCGCGGTTGCAGTGACGAGCTGCCGGGCTGACGCTCGGCTCAGCGACCGGCCAGGCAGCCGGAAAGCGGCGCAGGTCTGTGGGGAAGATGAGAATGTGAGTGATTCCGCAGGCCCTGGGCAGGCGCAACCGTCATGAGCACCCTCTATCGGAGCACGGCGGACGAGGCCGCGGAGCAGGGCCTGGATGTGCGGGCGACTCCACGTCCCGTCCCTTCGTCGGCGGAACGCGGTAGACGCGGCGGGCGGGGCTTTTCGTCGGCGCTGCGTGGTGGTGGGCGGGTGCCAGGGCTGGACGGATTGCGCACGGTTGCGGTGGCCGTGGTGATTGCCTACCACGTGGAGCCGGACCTGTTGCCCGGCGGCTCGGTGGGCGTGGATGTGTTCTTCACGATCAGCGGTTTCGTCATCACCCGGCTGCTGGTCGCCGAGCACTCCCGTACCGGTCGGATCGGGCTGTGGTCGTTCTACCGGCGGCGGTGGCTGCGGCTGATGCCGGCCTTGCTGGTGATGTGCGCGGTCACCGCCCTGCTGGCCGCGGCGTTTACGCTGCCGTTGTTCCGCGGGGTGTGGCTGGCGGTGGCGCTGGCCGTGGGTTCGGCGGTCAATGTCGTACGGGCCGGGGAGCCCGGGGCGTACTCGGGTGTCACCGCGCCGTTCGGCCACACCTGGTCCCTGGGTGTGGAGGAGCAGTTCTATCTGGCCTGGCCGCTTCTGTTGCTGGTGCTGCTGCGGCACGCGAGGGCACGGATGGTGCTGGGCTGGGTGGCGGTGCTGTGCGTCCTGCCGGTGCTCTGGCGGACGGTGCTCTGGGATCCCGCGGCGGCACATCGCATCTACAACGGGCCCGACACCCGCGCCGACCAGCTCCTCGTCGGTGCTCTGCTGGCCCTCGTTCTGGCCCGGCTGCGTGCCGAAGACCCCCGGCTGGCGCTGCTCCGCCGCTGGGCGGGACGACTGTGCTGGCCCGCGCTCGCGCTGTTGGGACTGATCGTCTGGCAGATCCCGATCACCGGGGCAAGCGGGTGGAATCCAGTCTGGTACACGGTGGGATTCCTGGCCGCCGCCGTTCTGTCGGCATGTGTGGTGGCCGCACTGGAGCTGTGCCCGCGGTCGTGGCCCTCCCGTCTGCTGTCGCTGGCCGTGCCGGTGTGGGTCGGGCGCAACCTCAGCTACGGGATGTACCTGTGGCACTACCCCCTCATCCGGCTGCTCGCCGGCCTCGGTGTCCACGACGGCTGGCTGCTCCCGGCCGGCCTTGCGGTGACACTCTGCGCGGCTCTCGCCTCGTACGCCCTCATCGAACGGCCCCTGCTGCGACGCACCCGGCTCCGCGGACGCCGACTGGAACCGGCCGTCGCCGCGGCACGTACGCCAGCCCTTTGACCAGCGCGGCTTGAAGATGCGATTGAGGTCGGACAGGTTGTGGCCGGTGGCCGCGAGAGGCAGCGCGAGCAGGGCTACAGCGGCCATCACCACCGTTGCCCGGACTCGGAATTGGCGCCAGGTCAGCCGGCTCGTCGCAGAGCCTCCCGCGCTTCGGCGACGGGGCTTGTGGTCATGGAGCGTCGCAACTGGCTCGAACGGTTCGCCGCGTGCACCGGCTGGGTGTGGCTGACCGGCGGACTGGCCGCAACGGCGGCCCTGTTCGCTGTCGGTGCCGACGCCCCCTGTTTCGGCCCCGGCGGCCTCACGAGGGCGAGGCCGGGCCCGTGCTGTGCGGCTGGTCCACCGGTGGTGTGTCGGCCGAGCTGTGGTCGGGGGAGAACCACGCGATGCCGAGCAGCAGGGCCCCGAGGAAGATCACCAGTGCGGCGAGGGCGCTCACCGTCCTCGACCGGCCTGCGGAGAGTGCGCGGCCTCCCGCACGCTGACCGCGCCGGGCCCGGTGGGCCGGAGCGGTGCCGGTGGCGGACGGGAAGGCGTAGGTGGTGACGGAGCCGGGGGGCACGTTCGTTCCGGACCGGGGCCCCGGGAGCGGCCCCAGGGTGCTCGGATGCGGCTCCGGCTCGGGGTGCGGTGCGACGGCCGGGAGGGGCTCGGGACGCCCTCTCCAGGATCCCGCGGCGAACCACTCGGCCGTCTGGCGTGCCGTGGGGCGGTCCTCGGGCCGCTTGGCAAGGAGACCGAGCAGGTAGTTCTCGAAGGCGGGCGGCAGCCCGATGCCCAGCTCCCGCGGCGGTACGGGGGGCGTGTCGAGGTGGTGGTGGAGGACGGCGATGGCGCTGTCGGCGTTGAACGGCACCCGTCCGGCGAGGAGTTGGTAGAGCACGCAGCCGAGCGAGTAGACGTCGGAGGGCGGTCCGGCGGGTTGACCCAGGGCGCGCTCGGGGGCGATGTACAGGCTGGTCCCCACGATCTGGCCGGTCGCGGTGAGTCCGCCGCCCGGGTCGTCCATGAAGCGGGCGATGCCGAAGTCGCCGATTTTCACGGATCCGACGGCGTCGAGCAGAAGGTTGCCGGGCTTGATGTCCCGGTGCACGACACCCTGTTCGTGTGCGACGGCGAGCCCGGCGGCCGCCTGGGCGGCGATGCGGGCGACCTCCTCGGCCGGCAGGGATCCCGCCTGGGCGAGCACGCGGTGCAGACTGTGGCCCTGGACCAGCTCCATCACCAGGAACAGACGGCCCTCCTGCTCGCCGAAGTCGACGACGCCGACCACGTGCGGGTGCCGGAGCCGGCCCGCGGTCTGGGCCTCCAGACGGAAGCGGGCGGCGGCGGTGGGATCGGTGTTCTGGGCGAGCAGCAGCTTGACCGCCACCGGACTCCCGAGCATCTCGTCGTACGCCTGCCAGACCTCTCCCATCGCGCCTCGCCCGATGACGGTCTCCAGCCGGTACCGGCCCGCAATCAGCACCTGTTCCTTCATCCTCACACAGTGAGACGACATGACCGCTGTCGGCCATGTCCCTCTGGCAGAGCGGGTGTTGTGGGGATGCCGCAGCTTCCACACTCTACTGGCGGGCCGACGGCGGTCAGCCGCGACCAGGACTCCGCAGCCTGGACGACCGGAGTAATGGGGCCTGCCGCACAATCCTCTGTCCGAGACCCCTGTCCCGATACCTTCGGGATCCGTGCCCGCAGGTGAGATCGTGCGCATTCTCCTCACCGCGCACGACGTGGTGCACGTTCATGAGCTGGACGGTTGGGCCGGCACGAAGGACATCGAGCTGTACGCGAAGGCCAAGACGGAGGGCTTCCAGGCGATCATCACCAATGACGCCAAGCAACTGAACCGGCCCATGGAAGTCGAGGCGATCGCGCGGTCGGAACTCCACCGCATCCAGTACCGCCAGAACAACAAGCACGGCGGTCTGGTCGGCCTCGGCACTGCGATAGCCACCGTGTGTGCCGCGCTGCCGCACGCCATTGCCGAACTCGAAGGGGCCGACGGGCAGCGGCTGGTGTCCCTCACGGCCGTCGACCCCTCGCGCCACAAGCGTCTGCAGATCACCGACCCGAAGGCGTCCCCGCCGAAGCACTGGCCCGCATCCTGAGCCCGGCGTGCCCGACGGCGTCAGCGCCGCGAGTCCGGCACCGAACTGTCTGTTTTGCGGCTGACCGTCTTGCACTGGGGCGCAGCGGTCCGGGACGGGAACCCTTTATGCCGGCAGTTGGCGTACCACGTCGTCGTCCGTCACCTCGTACACGTCGATGCGCAACAGCTTGCGAACATGCGCCGGAACGCGCTCGACGGCCTTCACGGACGAGGACGGCACCACCAGCGCGTACCGCGTGTGGGGTTCCAGGCTCGACGTCATCCGCCGCAGCAACTGCCCGTAGGCGATGTCAGCGTCGATACCCTTCTCACTGGTGCGGCCCTTGGCTTCGCAGATCAGCCGCTCATCGCCACGCACGGCTTCGAGATCGGTCCAACGGTCCGTGGGATCAACCGGTGTCCAGCCCTCGACAAGAAGCCACGTACGGAAGGCGTCCGTGACCCGGTCCTCGTCGCTGTTGCGTGCCAGGACCCTCTTCAGCGCAGCCAGGTCCGTCTCCCGGTTACGGCGCAGTCGTCCGCGACCGTCCGCATCGAGGTCGGCCGACCGGATCACGATCAGCCGCAGTCCGTGCGCGGGAATCTCCGTATCACGCCGGGCGTCGTACAGCGCCCGCTGTTCGCCCCGGTGGACGCCGCTGACAGTGAGCCTGTCGGGCTTGTCGAAGTGGGGCATGGGCTGGTCGTGCTGGAGTTCCCGGTATTCGACCACGAGTTGGTGGCCGGGCCAGTAGGCGTCGACCGGGAGTTTGGCACGCCGGCCGCCCGTCCCGGGGTCGCCCAGCAGCCAGTCGAACTTGTGCTGGATTAGTGCGGTCTCGCCGAGCACCTGGTTGCACAAGCCGACCACGTACGCCTCGTCACTGTCGTCTCTCGTTCCCATGAGCGCGCATCATGCCAGCGTTCGCAGACACCGAGGCGGGTCTTTCGAAACGGCTGCCACACCGGCACGTACGGATTTCAGAGGTCGTCTTCATCGACGGGTTCGGGCTCACCGGCGTAGGCGAGGTCGAAGACGTAGCGTTCGGTGACCGGGCAGTTGCTCCATGCCTGGGTGAGGTGGTCTTCGAAGGTGTCGTCCGTGGGGTGGTCGAGGCTGCTCTCGTAGTAGTCGGCGGTCGCCTGGCGGCCTTCCCACCAGGTGTGGCCTTCGTAGACTCCTGGGCGGGACAAGGCCATTTCGCCCGCGGGCCCGTACTCGAGTTGGTTGACGACGAGGATGCCGCTCTCGGACTCGATACTCACGGAGACTTGGCCTTCCGCGTCGGCGGGCGGAGCCGGCGGGATGTCCCAGACACGGATGGTGATCTCGACGTCGATGTCGGGTTGCAGACTGCGGATGTACAGGTGGTAGCCGTTACCGGCCACCACCTGTCTGCAAGCAGCGGCCATGGCCTCGTCGTCGCTCAGGTAGGCGTCGGCGTCGTACACCTCCACCACGCGGCGGGCCGGTGTGGCCTTGCAGCTGTATTCGGTCAGGAGTGCCATGAGCCGCTGCCCTTCTGCTAGTTGGTGATCTTCATGTAGAAGGCGTCACCGTCGAGGATCCGGTTGAGGGTGTACATGTGGTCGAGCCTGCGGCCGCCTGTCTCGTTGTCGTCGCCGTCGATCGTGATTGAGTGGATTCCTTCCCGTCGTGCGGCGCATCCCTGCCAGGATCGGACGCGTGACATACGTAGTGACCGTGGACACCCACATTCCGGAGGGCGCTCCGGAGATGGACCCCCTTCAGCGCGCGGGCGCCGTGGCGCTCATCGAGGACGGTTTCGACTCGGTCGAGGCCATCGAGGGACCCGACGGCATAGAAGTCGATCTCCTCGACAGCATCGTGGCCGTCTACCCTGGCGGAGCGCTTCTGAAAGTGTTCGTGGACGGTCCGGCCCTGGAATTCGCCGAGAAAGCCGTGCGGTCGGTTGTGGGTGAACTGCTGGAACTCTCCGAGCTGTTGGCCGACTGGCACATCGAGCGATGCGAGGTCGAACTGCACCCGGAGCTCGCGCAGGAGAGTCTCGACGCCGCCGACGGCCCCGATGCCCCGCCCGATGATCCGGCTGACCGTAAGGCCCGGCACGCGGGGCCTCCCACGGCCGAAGATGACGACTACGACGCTGAGGCACAAGCCGAGACCGTACGCGGTCAGATGCTGGCTCTGGCAGACGAACTGCGCTCCTTTCCACCCGTGATGTTCGGCGTCCTCGATGACGAAGACGACGAGGACGAAGACATCGTCAGTGAGTTCGCCGTTTCGCCGGAGGACGCCAAACTCGCTGCTGGTGCCTTGGTGTACGCGACGGACATCTTGGTGGACGAGCTGTTCCAGGACGTGCAGACCCTGACGCAGGAGGAGACCAACGCTGCGGAATGCGACTGACTCCTGTGGCACTTCGAGGACCTTCCCGAGCGATACGCCCTCCAGTACGACGCCCGCTTCGCCCGCCGCTTCCTGGTGACGGTGATCGCCATGACCACACGCTTCACGGACGGCAGCTTCCAGCAGTTGAGCTGCGTCGCCGAGGAACTCGCCCTGAGGCTCCTGCTGAATGAGACGAACGTAACCCTGGAGACCTTCGGGCTGCTCGACGACGGCGTCTCGGCCGCTCTCGACGCGTTCGCGAACAACGTCTACGAGGACATGGATCACGAGTGGCTCTACGACGATTCCATGGACGGGATTGCCGAGAGCGCCGTCGGGGCCGCTCTCGGCGTAGCGCCCATGTCGTTCAAGGCGTGGTTCACCCCGTTCAACGAAGGCAGGTATGTCCACCCGTCTGCAGCGGATGAATCCGAGGGGGCAGCGCAGTGAGGTGCCCCGAATCCTATGGCTTCATCCGTAGCGGCTTCTGGCTGGTTGTGGAGACCGGTTCCGCGGCCAGCGACGGATTGAGGACAGCGGCGAGCCATTGAGGCCAATGACCGCCCGGGTCGTGCTCCGCTCCCCAAGTCTCCAGCCCAGGTGCCCGGGCGAGTCAGTATGGGGCGGCGAGGCGGTCGGCCGGTCGCCCCGAAAATGCCCACGTCGATGTCAGTGCCTGCCCGTATCGTCATGACATGAGCAAGTCCTCCGGGAAGGCGAAGCTGAAGCGCCGCCACCACACCGTTCCGCGCCTACTCCTGCGACGATTCGCCGACGGCGAGCGTCTCGTTCGCGTCCCCCTCGACGGAAGCGAGCCCCGCTTGTGCGGGATCGCCGACGTCACAGTTCACCGCGACTTCTACTCGATGCGGGATGCGTCGGGCGAGCTCGACGACACCGTGGAAGACCTGCTCGCCGAGTTGGAGGGGAAGGCCGCGAAGGTCATCCGCAAGGTCATCAACGGGACATGGCCCCTGTTGGTCGAGGACCGGGCGATGGTCGCCGAGTGGATCGCAGCGCAGCACGCGCGGATCCCGGCCGCTCGCACAGCACACAACGAGATGGCGGACCAGCTCGGCAAGATCCTCATCGCCATGGGAGGGAAGCCCGAGATCCGTCGACGCCTCGAAGAGGACGCCGCAGGGCCCGTCTCGGATGCCGAGGTGGAGGCGCTGTGGGAGGAGATGACGGACTTCGACAGCTACTACGTCGAGATGCCGGTCAACGACCACATGGCGTCGATGGCTCAGTCCCTGAAGACGGCCTACGAGGTGTTCATGAGGCGCTCCTGGGGCCTGTGCCGGTTCCAGCGCCGGACGCTGCTGATCCCGGACCATCCGGTGACGCTGATGCGTCACCCGGAGACGTCGAGTTGGCGCGGAGTCGGCATAGGCAATGCAGCCGCGATCCTCATGCCGATCGACCGGAGGGCGGCCATCATCATGGCGTCACCCGGACCGGACTTCGTATTCCCGGCGACCACCAAGGTGGCCAAGGAGCTGAACCACCGCCTTGCGTGGAACGCGCGCAAGGAATTGTTCCACCACCCGGAGGACAACCCCCTGGAGGGGATCGAACTGCCGCCGGTGCGAGAACGCGAGATGGAGATCAGCCAGCCGCTGGAGAGCATCCTGCTGCCGGACGGCCCTGCTGGTGCCCCCGAGGACGCTGCTGCTGACGGGCCCGCCGCCTGAACCGCATACTCGGAGACCCCGGATTCGCGAAACGTGTAGCAGCCAGCCCCTGGATGTGACGCACCCCGTGCGACAGGTACTGGCACCATCTGGGAGAAGCCGATCAAGATCTTCTCCCAGATTTCTCCCAAGCGATCTCCAGGAACCACCCAGGGGCCCGACCCGCTAAGCGGATCAGGCCCCTGACCTGGTATTACAGCGTCGGGGTGGCGGGATTTGAACCCACGACCTCTTCGTCCCGAATGAGGCTCGCTCAAGATGCACACCGGGTAGTTTGGTGTTTTGCCTGGTCAGGGTGTTGGAGAGAAACGGTTTCGGGTGGTGTGGAAGGGGCTCGGGGAGCGGGTCGGCTCCCAGATGGCTCCCAGACGCCGGCACGGAGGCGTCGATGTCCCTACGCCCGGCGTGACAGGTCGTCCACCAGGAGGTCGAGGGTCGCCTCCTCATGGAGCGCGACGCCGAGGGCGGTCATGGCAGGGGCGAGATCCGCGTCCCAGTCCGCGTCGACCGGCTGGCCGTCGAGCGCCAGTTGAGGGATGCCCTCAGCCTGACTGCGAGCGGCCAGATGCTCGTAATCCGCAGTGCCCATGCGCCACGGCCGGGCTTCGTAGCGGCGGATGACCCGGTTGGCCAGAGCGATCCCCGGCCAGTCGAAGTCGCCGTGGTACGCGAAGTGGCAGCCTGTGGCGGCGAGGGCGTCGAGGAGCGTGAAGACCACGGTGGCGGCGCTGCCGGAGGTGCACACGAGAGGTTGGGCGCAGGCCGCGTCCGCCGCGGCTTCCACCACGCGCGGATTCTCACAGATGTGGATGAGCGTTCCGGCGGGGAGTCGCAGTCGGAGGTCATGCAGGTCGCGTGGTGTGACGTGAACCTCGGCGTGATGGTCGGCCCGCTCCCGCAGAGCACGCTCCCGCCAGCCCTCGCCGTCAGGCCGCAGCCCGTAAGTCAGCACCGTGCCGGAGACCTCGTCCGGCGTGACGGACACTAGCCGCCACAGAGCGCGTCGGCCAGCCGCGTCGTCGGGGAACTCGGTGCCATGGGCGAGGGCGACCCCGCGTTGGACGAGGCGTGCGAGCCAGGTACCGTCGTCCAGGCCGTGCGCGGAGCCGGTCGTCATGGCGGCGAGTTCTCCCCGGCCGCATGTGCCGTTGCGTTCGGGTGCCTCGGGTCCGAGGAGAGCGGTGAGGACTTGGACCGCCTGCTGGAGTGTCCATATCGCCGCTTCGGGCGTCACTCCTCTCGGAACACCGGCACGGCGCAGCAGGTCGTACCACTGCCGCGGCCATTCCTGGCCGGCGAGCGGGGAGGCGTCCAGTGACGAAGCAAGGGACGACCACACCTGTTCCCGCCGTGCTGCCACGTCCGCGCGGGCGGCACGGCGGTCGGTGAGTGGCGGGCCGAGTTCCTCCAGGGTCTGTCTTAGGCCGAGTCCGGCGGCCGAAGCACGTAGCCGTGCGTCGAGCACGTCGAGCCGTACGGTCACGGCGGCACCTGTGAGGGGTTTGCCCAGCAGGAGAGACAGGTCGTTGCGTTCCTGCGCGTTCATCGCGGTCAGCCGGAGCGAACCCGTGGCCTGTACGCCGTTGCTCTCCAGGCGTTTACGTGCCCCCTGCCAAAGGCGGGTGAGCCCAGGTCCCGTCAGCCAGTCGCGCGTCGCGGCGGGCAGCCCGCTCATACGGACACCAGACGCCGGTGCCGACCGTTCCAGGTGTAGTGCAGTGTGGCCACCCCGCGCGCATGGGGATCACGGAGGCACTCGTAGATGTGCAGGGACGGAACCTCGGGCCAGTTGCCCATGAGCCGCTCGCTGGTGAGGACGAAGTCGAGATCGAGGTCGACGAGGATACGGCCCAGCCGGCCGTGGGTGGGTTCGTCGACCTTGGCGAAGGCGTCGTCCAGGAGAATCAGGCGTGGCGCGTGCGGTGCCGACTCGGCGAGGCTGGTGAAGTGGGCGGCTGCCGCTGCGAAGAGCACGAGGTAGGAGAGGACTCGTTGTTCACCCTGGCTGAGACCGGTCCGCCCGGTGAGCTTCCTACGGCGGCCCGGGGCCGCGTCCTCGACCACGAAGGTGTGGAAGCGGAACCAGTCGCGGTAGTCCAGCGCGGTCCGCAGATGGGCGGCGTAACCCGCTGAGGGGTCGGCGCGGCGGGCGTCCTCGATCCGGCGTTGCAGCACCTCGCGCAGCTGCTCCGTCTCGTCGCGAGTCCTGAGGCTCGACGGACTGCGCAGCAGCTCGACGGCCGCACGCACATCCGCGTCCACGTCCTCGTCCAGCTTCCACAGCAGCTCGACACCGAGACCATGGGATGTGCGTACGGTCTTCAGGGTGTCGTTGAGAGCCGCGACCAGGTTCGCCGCGGTGATGACCTGTGCCGAGAGGTGGTCGCCGAGCTCACCGGTCAGGAACCGCTGGAAGACCTCACGTTCGCGCTCGGTGAGCCGCCCCCGGGCCTCCGCGGCCTGAACCGCGATCCGCTCGCCCACGGATGCGACGTCATGAGACCCGTGGTCGTCGACCAAGCGGCACACCTTGATTCCGTCGCGCTCCTCCAGCTGCGCGTCGAACCCTCCGGCCAGTTGGTCGCGCAGATCGGTGTGGCGGTTGAGCAGGGTGCTGTCCGACACCTCGCCCTTCGGGCGGCCGAGGGCCTGTTCCACGGCGTCGGCGAGGGCCCGAAGCGCACGCAGACGGCTGCGCACGTCCGTGCCGGGATCGTCCGACATGTACTCGGGCAGCGAGGACCGGTCAAGGCCGGCACCGAGCACCACCTCCGGTCGGCCGAGAGCCCCGCGCAGAGCGCTGCCGGTGTCGATGACCGCCGTCTCCTGGTCCGCCAGGGTCCCGCGCAGGCGCTTCTCGTCCTCTTCCGCGCGCACGCGCAGGTCGTGGAAATCGTCGCGAGCTCGTTGTGCCGCGGGGAGCGCTTGGACGGCGTGCGCGATGCGCTGCTTGGCGTCCTGCTCGCGGGAGAGGATCTCCTCCTCGGACGACCCGATGGCCTCCTCGCGGGTACGTAGGTCCTGCTCAGCGGTGCGCAGACCAGCGAGGTGGAGCCGGTAGCTCTCGTCTGCGGCCAGGCGATCCTCTCGGGCGCGTCCGTACCGGTCGGCATCGGCGTGGTTCGCGCCGAGCCGCTCCCCCGTGCCGCCGACGGCCCTGCGCAGATGCCCGACACCGCTGAGCAGGCCGGCCAGTGCGGTGCGCACACGGTCCAGGGCGGCGGGGTCGCCGGGCAGGTCGTGGGCGGTGGCGGTGGCCTCTGCCTCGGTCCGCGCCGATACCGCGAGAGCGCGTGCCTCCTCGGCCAGCCCCGCCGCCCGGGTCGCCTTGGCGGTCAGGTCGCGCAGCGTCCGCTCGGCTGATTCGGTCCTGCTCCAGGCGTCCGCGAGACTCCGCGCCCTGGGGAAGTCCCGTTCCGCGAGCGTGAGAGCCCGACGCATGGCATCGGCTACGGCGAGCTCTTCGCGGACATCGGCCAGCCGCTGTTCCGTATGCGCGATCCGCTCCTCCAACTCGGCGAGAATGCGTCGCCGAGTCTCGGCGCGTACGGCGGCCCCCACGTACTCGGTGTCGCGCTTGTCATGACGACCGCTGAGTACGCCCAGACGCCAACTGCCGTCGTAGAAGACCGCGTTGTGCGCGGAGGTCTCCTGTGCCGATGTGAGTGCGATGGTGGCCAGGAGAACCCCCACCTGCTCGGAGGTGACGCCGCAACCCGGTTCAGGGGCTGGGCGTAGGGCCGAGGCGAGAGTCGGCCCGTCGGACAGCGTGGGACCCGGCTGGAGAAGGGTGTCCCGGGTGCGCGGATCGAGAAGGACGCCGTCCGCACTCACCCACGCGTCCAGGATTCCACTCGCCTCCAGCGCCCCTTCCAGACCGGCTCGGTCGGCCGGAGCCAGGTCTTCCACGAAGTCCACGAGCCGATAGAAAGGGGCTCCACTGCCCGGCGTCCTCGCGGCGGCGCGATGGTGCGGGGCCGGCGGCTCGGGGTCGGTACGTTGCTCCCAGTCCCGCTTCTGCTCCGCCAGGTGGTCGAGTTCCTCGCCGAGCCGGTTGACGCCGAGTGCCAGGGCGTCCCGGCGTCCGGTGAGCTCCTCGCCGTACGGCTCCAACGCGGCCTGAGCGATCTGCCGCGCCTGGCTGTCGATGTCGGGCGGCAGCGTGCGGTCTGCGAAGGGCGCGTCGGTAGAGGTCTCGTGGCCGACGGTGGCGTGGACGGCGTTCAGCGACGGGCAGTCGGGACCGAGCGCATTCCGCGTGCGCGCAGCCCACTCGGCGACTTGAAGGGAGTAGGCGCCGCTCTCCTCGGCGACCTTCTGACGGCTGCCGTCGAGACGGCCGGCGGCCTCTTCTGCCTCGCCCTCCAGCCGTTCCCGCTCGGCATCGGCCTGAGCCGCCGCGGCCCGGGCCTCGTCCGCCCGTGAGATGAGGCGGGTCACCTCCTGAACCATCCGGGCCCGGTTTCTCACGACCGACTCGGCGTCCTCCAGCTGGTTCTGCCAGGACCGCAGCCCTTCCTGCGCCGTGACGGTGTCCACACGGGCCACCGATCGGTGCCGTACGGTGCGCATCTCCCCGTCCAGAGTCGTCAGTTCGGTCTCGGCGGCCTCGGCCAGAACCGTGCGCGGCAGGGCTACCGCCTCGCCGAGATGGCCGGTGGGAAGCCCCGCCTTCTCCGCCTGCGTCAGCAGCTCCCGGTGTTCGGTTCCCAGCTCGGCCAGCCGACTTCCGAGGTGTTCGACACCTTCGGCCAGCCGCTCCGCCGAGCCCTCCTCCGCGTCGTGTGCGTTCCGCAGGGTGGTGAACGCGGCCGCGGCGGCGGTGTGCAGCGCCTCCACCGTGCCGCGGCGTTCCGACAGTTCGCGCAGACTGCGGTAGGCGTGACTGGCGTGCAGGGCGGCCAGGTCGGTCCGGGCGGCCTGCTCCTCCTCACGCAGGGTCTCCAGCCGGCCCTCCGACTCCTCCTCCTGCGTCCTCAGGTCGCTCGTCCGCTGTGCGGCGTCTCCGGCTGCCCGGCGCCGCTGTGCGAGGACGCCCAGCTCGTGGCTCACTCTCTGGGCGGAGGTGCGCAGGACCCCGGCCAGGTAGCTGCGGTAACTGGTGAGGAACGTGCGCAAGGCCGCGTCGGTGCGTTCCAGGCGGCCGAGTTCGTCCCGTACGGCGTCAAGGTCATGGAGGTTGCGCGCCACCTTCTCGACGACGTCCTCGTCGAGCCCCGGCAGGGTCTCGCTCAGCAGGGAGACCAAGCCCCCGTGTTCGATCCGGTCGCCGACCGTCGGGCGCCGCAGCCGGTGGAGGAGCTGGGTGAGGTTGCGATAGCGCGTCGCGTCGGTGATGCCGAACAGTTCCCGGGCCACACGCGCACGGTGCTGGACCGCACGGTCGGTCGTGTTGTCGGAGCCGACGATCTCCTTGAGTCGGTCGACCGGCAGCGGCTTACCGGCCTCGACCAGATGCAGGTCCTCACCGATCCGCAGCGGGGTGACGAAGAACGTCGGCAGCGCCTTCTGTGTCGACTTCGAGGCGCGGATGGCGGCACCGAGCGTCAGGTGGCGCTGACCGCCGTCGTCGGCCATGCCCCGGAACTCCACCCACAGGTAGCCGAGACGGTTGGTCTGCTCGAACCCGTCCAGCATCAGCCAGGCGAGCGTGGTGCGGCCGGTGCCGGTCGCGTCCAGTGCCCGGGAGTCGCCGTCCAGAAGATACGGGAGCAGCATCTCCAGGGCCTTGGACTTGCCCGCGCCGTTCTTGCCGCGCAGCAGCAGCCGTCCGTCGCCGAAGGAGAAGTCCTGCTCGTCGTACTGCCAGACGTTCTGGATGCCCGCCCGGTGCAGCCGGAAGCGCGCGCTGGTGGATGTCGCGGGGCCGGAACGCGGCACCGGAACGAGGCCACGCGCGTCGGTGGTCATAGCGGCAACTCCTCTTGAACGTCCGTGCCTTTGCCGGCTGCGGTGGCCGGGCGCACCGTGACGTGGGTGGCGTAGCGGGCCGCTGCGGCCAGCAGCACCCAGCCGTCGCCGCCGGGCCGTGCACCATGGACATCGGTCACCGTGCGTCCTTCCGACGCCTCTTCGACGTACCCCTCCGGCAGTCCTTCGCCCTCGGCGCGCAGCCGGTCCGCGCGGGCCATCAGCCGCATGCGGACCAGCAGGTCCAGTACGGCCTCTCGCAGGGAGGGAAGGTCCTCCAGGTAGCCGCGTTGCCAGCTGCTGCGCTGCCCGTACTCGGTGATGAGCTCGGCGAGCACCTCGTCCACCAGGCCGTCCGGGACGGCCACCCCGATGACGAGCGTCCCGCCGGTCGCCGGATGCCCCGGTTCCTGCGGCCGAAGCCGTTCCACGAGCCGTTCCGCCAGCAGCAGCGCGGCCTGTGCGACGGTCCCGGTGCCCGGTAGGTGCAAATCCGTGAGCTCTTCCTCGGGGTCCACCAGCGCCACGCCCTCGGCACGGATCTCCATCTCCAGGCCCAGGAGCTCGGAGAAAGCCTGGGCTTCCCGGCGCTGCCGGGTGCGCAGCCAGTCACGCTCGGCGTCGGTCAGCTCGTCGAGGTGGACGACGGGTGTCTCGACGAGCATCCGGCGCACGTAGGTGCGTGGTCCGCCGAAGCCCGGGTCCGCTGCGCGCCGGACCAGGTCGGCGCCGTCCCGTGCCTGGGAGAGCGGGCCGGCGACGACCACGCGTGCCAGCTCCCGATCTATCGTGATCAGGGCTTCTCCGCCCGCCTCCTGCGCAAGCGCGGCCACATGGCCCTCGGTCTCGATGAGCACGCCCCAGTCGACGAGCTGGCGCAGAGCCGCGACCAGGGTCCGCTTCCCGGCCGCCCGGCCCGGTTCCTCCAGCTCGATCCCGGCGTCGGCTGCGGCCGCCCTGATATCGGCGACCAGGTGTGACAGCAGCATCTGCTCGGGCGCGGTCACCAGAACGGACAGGGCCAGCGCGAGGCAGGCGTACGTGTGCGGAGTGAACGGGGTGCCGGTGGAGCGCTCCAGCCGATGACCCGAACTTGTCCCCAGCCCCGCCTTGAACAGCCGGGCGTAGGAGCTGTCGACCAGCAGGCGGTAGCCGAGCACTTGCTGGAATCGTTTGCCCAGCCAGTCGGCGTGCCTGCGGATCAGCGGGAAGAGGTCGGCGTGGGGGCCGTCCGACGCGACCAGCGGGTGGGCGAGCAGCAGCCGGGCGGCGGTGCGGCGCTCGGCTGCCAGGGCTACGTCGTGAGTCGAGGGGAGGGTCATGACACGCTCGCCTCCGCTTCGCCCTCGACCGCGGCGGAGATACGACCGATGTCCAGCTCCAGGTCGTCCAGCAGCAGGTCGCCGTCGGCCGAGTACAGCACCGTTCGCGTGCCCGCCGTCCGGCGCACGGTGAGGCGGATACGCAGTTCGGCGTCTTCACTGCTGGCCGAGTCGAGGTCGAACCCCGCCGTCCTCTCCCCGTCCGTGCTGAGGGGCCTGCTGAGCTGTGCGTTTCCGAGCGCTGTGGCCAGCAGCTCCAGGAGCAGCCCGAGCGCCGCTGACGTGAGGCGTACCTCGGCGAACCGGCCGGACGCGCTGCGCAGTTCGTCTGCCGCCGCTGCTCTGGTCGCTGCCCGCTGACGGGCTGCCTCCATCAGCAGCTGCTTCTGTGCAGAGTGGTCCTCCACCGCTGAGGCTCGGCCCCGCTGGGCTCGGCTGCCTCTTTCGCGCAGGGCCACCGGCACCTCGACGACCGGACCGGTCCACCAGCTTGTGTAGGCGGGCACCACCTCGTCGGTGGCCGGAGGTATGCCCAGATGGCGGGCGCCGTACAGCCCGAATGCGGCGACAGCGATGTCGTGTGCGTCCCGCGGCGCCGCTTCGTCGAACCAGCGGGCCAGCCGCAGCAGATCCTTGCGCCGGGACATCTCACCGGTGGCCGACCGCAGCATCCGCTTGGCGTTGGCGAGCAGCGACTGCAACGCGCGCAGGGTGGCGTCGCGCAGCTGGTCGACCTGGCTTCCCTGGCCGTCGGTGTTGCTGAACCAGCCGCGCAGCCCCTCCCAGTCCGCGAATTCGCGGCCCCGGCTGCGCTGGATCCGGACCTCCGGGCGGCTTTCGCCCTGCGCCTGCGCCGAGAGCCCGTTGAGCCCCTGGGCGTGGGAGTCCAGCCGGTCCAGCAGAGCCGGGATGTGCGGCCACAGGGTGTCCAACGCCGCCGAGATCCGGGGCGCGCGGAACGCCACGTCCTCCGTGATCGCCTCGACGTAGTCCAGGAGCAGCTCCTTGAAGCCCTGGTACTCGGCGCTGTCCAGGTCGTAGCGGGACAGCACCTGGCCGAGGTAGGCGTAGAAGTCGCGTATGGAGTCCGCGAACTCGGTGAACTGCACGAACAGCGTGCTGATCCGCTCCAGTCCGTCCTGCGGCTCGACGCCGCCCGGCGCGGTCACGAGGTCGGCCAGCTCCCGTAGCCCGCGCTCGACCAGTGCCAGCAGTTCGTTGCTCACCTCGCGGGCGGCGTCGGCTTCGGCCAGGACCCCGTCGGCGTCCCGCTGGATGCGTTCACCCAGTTTCGAGAGCTGGTAGCGCGAGCGGGAGCGCTGGTACTCGCTGATGCTGGACGCGTTCACCGTGTGGCTGCTGCGGAGCAGGTTTCCCCACTGGACCAGCTGCTCCAGTCGGACCGTGAGGGTGTCGGCGTCGAGTACTGCGGCGGAAGCACCGGCCTGGCGCAGTTTCGCCATGATGTCTGGGACGGCGAGATCCGCCAGCAGCGTTCCGCAGAAGACCCGCATGATCGCGACATGCTCCAGCCGCTCGGGCGCGCTGAGGTACGTGTACGCGTTCAGCCGCCGCCGTGCCTCCTCGACGGCGTCCTGACCTGCACCGGATGCTGATGCCCCCATGCCCGTGAGGTTACGCGGCGCATGCGGGCGCCACCGGTGAGTGGCCGAAAATGCCACGGACGTGTGCCGGCCTGTGGCGATTCCCGTGGCAGCGGCCTCTGCGGCATGCGGGCGTTCGGCGTCCCTGGCTCACCCCGAATGGGGCCTTCGGTTTCTGTGCTGGGTGGCCTCCAGGAGAATGGGGTACGTTCAGGCCGATATCGATGGGGGCGGAAGACGGAAGGAGGCACGCGGTGTCGTACGAACCCAAACTCGCCGCGGCTCTTTCCGGCGCGACTCTGCGCCAGCTGTCCCACTGGCGCCGGGCCTCCGGGCCCAAGGGCGCCGTGCTCGTGCCCGAGATCTCCAGCGAGAGGCCGATCCTCTACTCGTTCCGCGACGTTGTCGCACTCCGCATCTGTGTGCAGCTGCGCGAAGAGGCTTCGTTGCAGAAGATCCGCCGTGCGCTGAACACGCTTCGAGAGGACCTCGGCGAGTGGGAGCACCTCTCCTCGTACAAACTCGTCGCGGGCCCGGACACGATCTATCTGGCTGAACCCGAGCACGCCGTAGACCTGATCAAGGGAGGCAACGTGGTCATCCACCAGATGGTGGATGTTCTCGCGCCCTTCTATAAGGACGGCCGCAGCATTCCCGCTCTGCTCACCCCCCGTGAGCACGTCGCGGTGGACGAGTCGGTCCG
This sequence comes from Streptomyces sp. NPDC013157, assembly GCF_042899865.1. Lineage (NCBI taxonomy): Bacteria > Bacillati > Actinomycetota > Actinomycetes > Kitasatosporales > Streptomycetaceae > Streptomyces > Streptomyces sp. NPDC013157. The sequence goes on from NZ_JBIBAK010000030.1 coordinate 81,502, forward strand.
CGGCGGAGAACCGGTCATCCAAGGCACCAGGATCCCGGCGTCAGATGTCGCTGCCCTCGTGAGAGACGGCATCCCGCCGGACCAGATCGGTGAGTTCTACCCAGGAGTGACGGCCGAGGCCGCCCGGGACGCGGCCGACTTCAGCGAGTACGTCGACAGCTATGGCAGCAGCCAGCCCCGGCAGGTCGTCGCTTGAAACTGCTGCTCGACGAGAACGTGCCCCGCCCCATGGCCGAGATCGTGCGCATCCTGCTGAAGGCACATGAAGTCGTCCACGTCCACGAACTCAATGGCTGGACGGGCACGAAGGACATCGAGCTGTACGCCAAGGCCAAGGCCGACGGCTTCGAGGTCGTCATCACCAACGACACCAAGCAGCTCAGCCGGCCCCTCGAAGTAGCGGCCATCGCACAGTCGGGCCTGCATCGCATCGAGTACCGCCAGAACAACAAGCATGGTGGCCTGGTGGGCCTGGGCACGGCGATCGCCACTGTCTGCGCGGCCCTTCCTCACGCCCTGGCCGAACTCGAAACAGCCGATGGGCAGCGTCTCGTCGCCCTGACTTCGATCGACCCGACCCGGCAAAAGCGCCTCCAGATCACGGACCCGGCCGTCGTCCGGCCGAAGCACTGGCCCGGTGGCGATTCAGCTGCCGAGTCCTGACCTCTCGATTCACGAAGGTTCCCGGCCGGTAACCCAGCACACGCGATGCCAGGAAATGAGCCGGCGTCGCGCCGACTGCGCTTGTTCTCACCAGGACTCGCCGCTCAACTCTTCCTGGATCTCGGTGATGCGACGCTGGGTCGCCGCGGCGTTCTTCTGCTGACGGGCCAGCTTCGCCTTGGCAGCCGCCAGCTCCTGGGCGAGCCGCTCCTGATCAGCCTCCGCCCGCTCACGGATGGTCCCGTCATCGCGGTACGCGGGCCCTACCCGCTCACTGCTCACAACTCCGCGACGCTCCCCGCATTCTGGGCAGTCGACGACGCGGGCGGAAACGTAGCTGTGCTCGCGATGCTGGATGTGGGGCACCACGTGGTCGCAACGGAGGGTGAGGTTCCAGGTATCGAGGTCTTTCTTGCGTTCCTCCTGGGAGGGCCAGGAAGCGAACAGCCTGGCGACCTTCTCCATCTGCTTCGGTCCCACCGGCGGTGGCGGGCAACAGAAACAGCAATGCGTCACCCGAGAGCCGCTGATGCTCCACCGGCCACTCCGGCAGTCGGCGTGCCGCTCGCGGAATCTCCGGTCGGCTTCCTCGTACTCACGCCTCTCCGACTCGGACAACTTCATGAGGGGATACCAGTCCCCCAGCCCATCGTGCATAGCCTCTCCGCAGCCCCGGCAGGACTCACCGGCCGCGTACTCCGCCCAGCTGAGGCGCATATTCTCTCGCTTCCACCGCTCATCGCGCTCGCGACGCCGCTGGTCATCCGCTTCGGCATCGAGCGCCGAGCGTAGAGCACGTTTGGCAGCTCGCTGTCGGCGCTGCTCCTCCGTCAGCTTGGCCATGGGCTCCACCTTCCGCTGCGCCGCGTTCTTGTGCACAACCGCGGAATCCATGCTGGCGTGGCTGCCCCTGGTATCGCTTGCCTGTGCTCTGGATGACGACCTGTGACCAGACTCGGATCGCAAGTGGTTCTCACTTGACTGTTGTCGTCTGGTACTCGGCCGGATTCCGCGCAGTGCCCCAGGGCGCACGGCGCCGAGTTCACAAGCGCGCGAGCGAACAGGGTGGGGTGACGCCGTGATCAGGCGGGTGTCGGGACCGCCCTTTGGGAGAGCTCGACCACGGGCCTGAGTGATCAATGGATCAGGCTCCTGGCCTGCCTGGAACTTCGCCGCCGTGGTGGCGGGACTTTACCTCGTGACCTTTTCGTCCCGAATGAGGCTCGGCCAAGATCGACACCGGTTGGGTTGCTGTTTTGCCCGCTCAGGGTGTTGGCGTGCGGTGGTATTGGGTGGTCTCGAAGGGGCTTGAGGAGCGGGTCGGCTCCCAGATGGCTCCCAGGAGTCTTCCCTCTCGTGCTTCCCGTTGGGCGGAACCGGTACGCCTCGGAGATCGAGAAGGTGACTCTTGTGGACCACGTTCGACTGCTTCTGTCACGTGCCTCGCGGATAGGAGTCTGGCCTTGCCACGTTTCAGCGTCTTCTTTATGGCGAGCCGGTGCCAGGGGCGCAGCCTGTGGTTGCGTCCAAGGAAGTGGTGTACGGGTTCGACCTGATCCGGGGGTTTGCTCCGGCGTTGGGATGGTGCCCGCATAGATGAACGGCCACCGG
>NZ_JBIBAK010000031.1:0-83080 GCF_042899865.1 Streptomyces sp. NPDC013157
CCCGCGGAGCGGGTCCCTCCGGGCTTCGCCCGGAGCAAGCGAACGATTGCGCTGCGCGCAATCGTTGCGCTCACGCTCCGCGTGAGCGCGAGCCGTGCCACTGCGTGGCACGGCGTCAACTCACGGGCTGCGCCCGCGAGTTGGGCGCGCCGCGCTCCGCGCCACGCGCCAGCGGCCGCACTGCGGCCGCACTCGCTCCCGCCCGGAACGGGGCCTCCGCTGCGCTCCAGCCCCAACAGTGCACGCCCCACAGGGAAGTGGGAGGAAAAGCAGCAGCAGTGAGAGGCGGGGCCGGGGAAGCGAGCGCGGGCCGAATCGGGGGACTTTGGAGAGGGTGACGGAGAGTCAGGGTGGCATGGAAACGCTGAGCTGTGAGTGGACTTGAGACCGCGATCACGTGACCTCCCGTCAGGCTGCTCTCCGGTCCGGATAGGGCCAGACTAACAGGATCGCGCCACGTTCGAGGGATTTACTCTCTTGTTGCTGCTTCATTTTGAAGCACGAGATAGACTCTGGACTCAGAGCGCACCACCCTTGGAACGCTCGGAGGCTTATTGAGATCCAATCAGAACCCTTGCGAGAGCTTCGGTGAGGCACCGTGCCAAGCCAGTCGAGCCACTCCCACCGTATCCCTTGTGTCCTCTCTACGTGCAGGTTTCCTGTTTCACGCCACTCGAACCGGCCGGGCATCACCCAGGAGAAAGCAGATAGGAATGTCGACCACGAACCGCGCAGATCAGCGCGAGGCCGCCCAGCGAGAAGCCGTTGACGCGGTACTGCGTGCCCTCGAACTCCCTGCAAGATCGCTAGTGCCGGAGCGGGGTCTGCGGACACAGGTGATCATGGCGACCGGGTCCGGGAAGACCCGGGTGGCGGTCCGGAGCGCGGAAGAGCTTCACGCGGGCCGGGTGCTGGTTCTCGTGCCCTCGCTCGATCTGCTCGCCCAGACCGAGGCCGCGTGGCGTGAGGGTGGCCGCAGGGGCCCGATGATCGGTGTCTCCTCCCTGCGGGGTGAGGAGGTGTCCTTCCCCAACACCACGGACGTGGACGAGCTGGTGGAGTGGACGAGGGGCCTGGAGAAGGTCACCGTGTACGCCACGTACGCCAGCCTGGGTCTGGGCACGCTGGAGCGGGCGCATGCCGCCGGCCTTTCGGCGTGGGACCTGATCGTGGTCGATGAGGCGCACAGGACTTCGGGCCGGATCGGCAAGCCGTGGGCGGTCGTGCACGACAACCTGCGGATCCCGTCCCTGCGGCGGCTGTATATGACGGCCACGCCCCGGCTGTGGCAGCTGGACGAGGACCAGGAACAGGGTGCGCCGGGTGAGCTGGTGGCGAGCATGGAGGACGACCCGGACGGGCCGTTCGGCAGCCGGTGCTACACGCTCACGCTGTCGGAGGCGATCGACCGGGGGATCTGTGCGCCGTACCAGGTGGTGTGCGTGGACATCACCGACACCCAGTTCCAGGCCGCCATGCTGCTCGGTGCCGAGGGGCGGTCGGACGAGATGCGGGGGGCCCGGCTCGCCGCGCTCCAGACGGCGCTGGTGAAGGCGTCAGCTGAGGAGGCCTTCACGCGCACGTTGGTGTTCCATCACGTCGTCAAGGAGGCCGAAGCGTTCTCGGCAGGGGTTCCGGATGTCGCGGCGCAGCTGCATGCGGCTGATCCGGAGTTGTACCCGGCGGCGGTGTGGGCGGACTGGCTGTGCGGTGATCACAAGGCGCTGCACCGTCGACGGGTGCTCGGGGAGTTCTCCTCTCTGATCGCCACGGACGGCACGGTGGTGGAGAAGGCGTTCCTCAGCTCGGTGAAGGTGTTGGGCGAGGGCGTCGACACCCGCAACTGCGACTCCGTGTACTTCGCGGACGTGCGCGGGTCGATGCCCGACCTGGTCCAGGCCGTGGGACGTGCGCTGCGGATGCACCCCGGCGAGGGCAAGATGGCCTCCCTCGTGGTGCCGGTGCTGCTGGCGCCCGGGGAGACGGCGGACAACATGCTCACGAGCCGGGCGTTCGGCGGCCTGGCGAAGCTGCTGGAGGCGCTCAGGGCGCACGACACCCGCATCGTGGAGCAGTTGGCGCAGCAGCAGGCTCCGAGCCGCTACAAGCCCGTCCAGAAGGACGCCAAGGGCAAGAAGAGCGGTGGCGGGGAAGGGGCTGGTGGTCCGTCGGCGTCGGCGAAGGCGTTGCTGAAGTTCTCCACGCCGCGTGACCCGGCCGCGCTGGCCGCGTTCATCAACCTGCGGGTCCTCAATCCCGAACACGAGCACTGGCGGCGCGGCATCGAGGCAGCCGTGCTGTACGCGCGGGAGGTGGGCGATCTGAAGGTGCCGTTCACGTACCGCGTGCCTTCGGGTGAGGAGGCTCAGGCTGAGGGGTGGCCGGCCTCGCTGGCCAACTTCCCGCTGGGGCAGTGGATCGCCGACGCCCGACGGTTCTACGCCCGCGAGGACATGGCCGAGGACCGCGTCGCTCAACTGGAGAAGCTGGGCATGGTGTGGTCGCACTTCGACGTCGCGTGGGAGGAGGGCCTGACCGCCGCCCGCGGCTGGGCTGCCGAGAACGGGCACCTCCTGGCCCCGCTGGACGCCACCTACCAGGGCGCGAAGGTGGGCATCTGGCTCAAGAACGCCCGAGCCGCCGCCCGCAAGGCGATGGACATCGAGCAACGGCGTGCCGAGGGCCTGCCGGTGGGATCGGCGGCCGGCGCTCTGTCGGAGGACCGGCGCGAGCAGTTGGAGGAGATCGACGCCTCGTGGTGCCCCACCTGGCCCGTGGAGTGGCAGCGCGCGTTCCACCTCACCCGGCTGCACCTGGACGAAGCCGGTGCACTGCCGACCGAGCCGGGTGACGTCCTGCGCCAGGGCGAAGACCTCGGACGGTGGGTGCGCACCCAGCGGCTGGGATGGGACAAGCTCACGACCGTGCAGCAGTGGATGCTGGAGCAGGTCCTCGGGATCACACCCGCCACCGAGGACGAGAAGCCCAAGCCGCGCCGTACCCAGGCCGACAAATGGGCCGCCAACCTCGCCGCCGCGAAGCAGTTCTACGAGCGCGAAGGGCACCTTCGCGTACCGAGGCAGCATGTCGAGCGGATCGTCGTCGGCGCCGGGGGCGGCGAGGACCAGGAGGAGCGGGAGCTCCGGATTGGGGCATGGATCAGCAACCAGCGCAGCAGGGCCGCGACGCTCGCCCCGGAGCGGGTGGAACAGCTGTCTGCGATCGGCATGCGCTGGGGGTAGCCCCATCTGAACCGAGCAGGGCCCGGACTGGGGGAAGTTCGGGCCTTCGCTGCGTTCACCGCGTGTGGGCCAAAGCAGGAACTTCGGCTCGGGAGACCGAGGCCTAGCCGGGCGCGGGCAGGATCCACAGTCGCAGTTGTCCGTCCGCACTGCCTGTTGAGAAGAGGCGGCTGTCGGATGAGAAGGCCGCACCCCAGATCGCGCCTGTGTGGCCAAGAAGGGGAGCACAGGCGGCTATCCACGACGATGTCTCCCAGACATGGACAGCATGGGCCGGGTCGAATATCTCTTCGTCGTCCTCGTCGTCGGTTCCTGTCTGGGCTCTAGGGGCCGGCCGGACCACAGCGGTCAAGAGCCGCCCGTCGGGGGAGAAGGAGATCGTTTGGATGATGCCGGCGCACCCAGTAAGGGGCTCGCTAAACATCGTCTGCGAGCTCACGTCCCACAGCTGTACTACTGACCGGCTCGCCGTGGCGAGCAACTTCCCGTCAGGCGAGAACGCTGTTGCCGTGACATCCGCGGTGTGACCGCGAAGAGCGCTGTCCCGTTTCTCAAATGTCGCAAGATCCCAGAGCTGCACTGTTCCATCGCCGTGCCCTGTAGCCAGGAGTCCTCCGGCTGACACGGCGAGGCCTGCGCTGAGGTTGCCTCCCAGCTTTGTGATGGCCTCAGGCCGATCGGGCGCGCTGATATTCCACACACGGACGGTGCGACCGGCGCCAAGGAGCAGGCGGTTGTCTGGAGAGAAGGCGACAGTCCAGGCCCGACCTGAACTGACGGTGAGGGGTTCGCCAAGGCTCTGCCTCGTGGCCACGTCCCACAACATGATGCGTCCATCCGCGCTTCCACTGGCCAGCAGCTTGCCGTCGGGCGAGAAGCGGACCGTCTGTACCTGCTCGACATGGCCGCCCACGAGCGCGGAACCGAATCGACGTTGTTCGATGGTGTCCCAGAGCTGTACGGTCCGCAGACCGTGAGCAGTCGCAATCAGCCGACCATCTGGTGAGAACGCCACATCCCAGACGCCACCGAGGCCATCCGCCATGGGAAACATCTGGATTCGATCGCCACGGCGCATGGCAGACAGGACGACCTGCTCGGCGAGCCCGTGGGCGGTGGAACCGGGGACAGCTGTCTGCCGCCGGGGACGAGTGATCTTGTCTTGCTCTTTCAGCTCTTGGACACGCCGCCAGCGCTCACGCCAGAGCGGAATGTCAGGATGACTCTGTGATGCGGTGCCGCCCGTGTCAAAGGTGAGGAGCACACGGACCAAGGCCATGTAGACGTCCACGCCTGGGTGTGTCTTGCCGTTCAGGACAGCGCTGACTGTTGATGCCGCCACACCGGCCCGGTCCGCTATCTGCTTCAAGTCCGGCCGTTGAGAGAGAAGCCCTCTCAACCTGCGGAGCTCCGCCGCCGACGCCGCCCGTTCCGCTTGGTAGGTCCCCCCGCCAACGGCCATGCCCACCGCCTTACCGCATTGTGACTTCCCACGTGGGCACACCAGGCTAGGTGTGAAGCGGTGAAATCCGCTGAATTTCAACGAAATTCGCTGCGGAACGCTGCATACCTCTGTAGGAGCCACTACTTCAGCACCATCAGTGTTTCTTCGCGCCGTGCCGCCCCATCAGGCTCTTTGCGCTGAACTACCAACACGGCGCGGCCGTCTCCGGAAACGGCGACGGCCCCCTGGTGGGCAGGGAGCCGTCTGCAGATGACCGAACATCCCCCAGTGGAGGAGAAGCTCATGTCCAAGGACGAGGCTACGGGCAACGACGCGGTCCCGGAACCCCACGGCACGTCCTCGATGGCCCGGTGGGAGGGGCGGGTACGGCGGGTTCGCAACGAGGCCGGCCTCTATCTGCTCCGGGGCGCGGCGACCGCCGTCGGCGGTGCCATCGTGGCGTACGCCGGCGTCTGGCTGCACGCTCGCTGAGGCTTCCATTCAGGGCCGCCGATCAGAAGGCACTGTGTGAACAAGGAGGCCCGGACAGCCTGGACCGGGCCTCCGAAGCACCATCGATGCGGCCGCTGGCGCGCTACGGCAGGTCTTCCAACCGGGCGAGCAGGCCAGCGGCGGTGGCGACGGCCGCGATGGCGTCGGCACGGGTCCAGGTGAAGTTCTCGGTGGTGCCGGAGTCGTCGTGCGGGGCGCCGCTGAACAGGGCGTAGGCGCTCTGGGTGAGCATCGCCCAGCGCTCCTCCTGGTCCCGTTCCCCGGCCTTCTTCTGCACCGCCTGGTCGTGGACCTTCCGGGTGTTGCAGGCCTCTCGTACGGGGTCGAGGGCCGCTCGGGCGAGGGCAACGGCGTGCTCGTACCGTCCGTCGCGGATCGCGGTCTTCGCCTCGCGGATCCGTCGCGCGCCGGTGGCTCGGGCCTCCACGGTGGTGACCGGGATGAGGACGTCGACGAAGGCGCCGGCATCGAGCTGGGTGAGGGCGTTGCTCCACGTCGCGTGCGGGACGCGGATGATCTCCTGGTCGTCGGCGACGGGCCAGTGCTTCGGCTCTGCCAGGGCGGTCAGGGTGAGCTGGGCACGCAGGGCCAGGTCGGTACTCGCGCGCGCCTTCTCCAGACCGCGCAGTTGCTGGTCCGTCATGCTCGTCTCGAGCGTGAGGTTCGTGGCGAAGGACTTCAGCCCGATCGGCCGCGTCGCGTGGAGGGCGCCGATCCAGGTCCCGGGGCCTGGCAACTCGTCCGCCCAGAGGGTGCCGGAGACGAGGAACGGCGCGTCCACGGTGTAGTTGCCGAGGGCGGTCACCTCGAAGGTCAGAGCGAGCCGGTGTACGTCCCAGCCCGGGATGAAGTTGACGTTGTGCTGTGCCCGGATGTTGACGCTGTAGTCGTTCGGGCCGAATGAGAAGTTGGCCATCGTTCCTCGCCTGGTTGGTCGCCTGCCCGATGGTGGCAGGTCAACTGGCCCCAAAGGCAGCGGGTTTCCCTACCAGAGCCATTATCGTCATTAAGACGATAAAGGATGGTAGGGTGTTCCGCGAACGGGCGATACGACGTCGGAGCGTCGCCCGTGAAAGGAGTTCCTCCATGGAAACCAACGGCGCAGCGCCAGAGCCCCTCGCGCAGGCACCTCTCGTGGCACCGCCCAGCCGCATCCTGGACGCCAAGGCTGCGCTCGCCCTGAATGTTCACGCCAGCCCGGGGGTGTACGCGCTCCTACTCGGGTCCGGGATCTCCCTGGCGTCCGGCGTGAAGACCGGGTGGGGCATCGTCGAAGACCTCGTCGGTCGCGTCGCCGCCATGCAGGACCCCAACGACGCCGACGCTCCCGCGAAGGCAGTCGCCGACCCGGTCGGCTGGTGGGCGGAGCACTACGACGACGTCCTCGGGTACTCGGGCCTGCTGGGCGCTGTGGCACCCACAGCAGCCGCCCGCCAGCAGCAGCTCGCCCGGTACTTCCAGCCCCAGGAAGACGATGAGCCCGGCGCGAAGGGTCCCACTCCCGCCCACCACGCAATCGCCGAGCTGGTGAAGCGGGGCAGTGTCCGCGTCATCCTGACCACCAACTTCGACCGGCTCACCGAGCGGGCTCTGGAAGAGGCGGGCATCTCGCCCCAGGTCATCAGCCGGCCGAGCCAGATCGCCGAGATGATGCCGCTCCCCCACGCCTCTGTAACAGTGATCAAGCTCCACGGCGACTATGCCACCCTGGACCAGCTCAACACGGTGGACGAGCTGGAGACCTACGAGCCGGAACAACAGGAGCTGCTCAAGCGGGTCCTGGACGAGTACGGGCTGATCATCTGCGGCTGGTCCGCAGACTGGGACACGGCGCTCGTACGTGCTCTGGAAGGCGTGCGTCCCCGCCGGTATCCGATGTTCTGGTCGTCCTTCAGCACGCTCGGAGAAGCAGCGAAGCGCCTGACCGCCCAGCACAGCGCCGCCGTCATCGAGGGCATGACGGCGGACGGACTCTTCACCGACCTCCGGCGGCGCATCGAAGCCCTGGACCGGATGGCGTCGCCGCCCCTCACCCGAGACATGGCCGTCGCCCGCCTCAAGCGTGCCCTGCCCGACCCGGTGCGCAGGATTGAGGCCTCCGACCTCGTCCACCAGACCGTCACTGACATCCTCGACAGAACCGCAGCAGCCGCACGTCCTCTGAGCGGACCCGTCTTCGACGACAGCGTGCACGGCTACCGGGCCGACTGCGACATCCTGCTGCACCTTCTGGCCCACGGGGTCTTCAACGACGACGGAACCCACGACGCCCTGTGGCTACGCGCCGTCGAACGCCTCACCCGCATGCGCAGCAGCTTCTCCGGCGCCTTCAACGAAGCCCTGGAGGCGCTGCGGCACTACCCGGCGCTCTTGGCCACCTGGACCATGGGCGTCACCGCCGTCATCAGCCGTCGCGAAGAGTTCCTGGCGACCATCTTGGCCCAGCCCACGTGGAACACCCTGTGGGGCAGGACACGTACGCAACCGCCGGCCGTCTACCTCAACCCCGTCCGCATCCTGGCAGCCGACCTCAACTCCGTGATGCCCTTGCCGGACAGGCAGGGCCAGCGTTTCCCGCAGAGCGCGCTCCTGCGGCAGGAAGCACGTGAACCGCTGCAGGTCATCGAACCCGACGACACGGCTTACCAGACCGCCTGCACCCGCTTCGAGTTCCTCGCCTCGCTGATCGCCATGGACGACGACACACAGACCAGCCTCCCATGGATCGGTCAGTTCATCGACGACGCGCACTGGGAGTACGACACCAGCATCGCCAACACGATCAAAGCCGAGCTCACACCAAACTGGCCACTGCTCCGAGCAGGCGCGTTCGGTGGTGACGTGAAGCGTGCGCAAGCGGCCTACGAACGCCTTGTCGAATGGCGGGCACAGAACCCGCGGCTCCACTGGTAGAGAAGAGCCCCGGGTCGAGCACCGCAGACCACTTCAGAGCCCGCGCGCGGCACGGCCGGGGTCGGGCCGTGCGGCGACGCGGCCGTACCGCAGCGGCTGCGGCGCTCGGACCGTCTGCTGATGGCGTGGGAGTACGCCAGCAGGCGGCCGGTGTCCTGGGGGCGCAGGCTGATCCTGTGGAGTGGCCCGTAGACGTCGCGCTGGCCCGCCCCGTGACGCAGCTACCAACGGGACCGTGGGCGTACGAGATCAAGGTCGACGGCCACCGGACCGTGCTGTGGCGGACGGAGGACAGTGTCCGGCTGCAGTCCCGTACCGGCCGCGACGTCACCGCGCTCTGGATGGACCTGGCCGTTGCCGCCATGAGCCTGCCGCCCGGCGTGATCCTGGACGGCGAGGCAGTCGTGTACGTCGTCGACGACGACGGCAACGCGCGGATCAGCTTCGAGGCGGCGCAGTCCCGCGCACTCTCCAGGCCGCGCCGGGCCCGGGAGCTCGCCAACCGGCACCCCGCAACGTACGTGGCATTCGACGTCCTGGCCCACCCTGCGGAGGGTCACCCTGACCTGCGACCGCGTCCGTACGTGGAGCGCCGCCAGGCCCTCCTGGACGTGCTCGCCGGCATCGGCCCGCCGATCGAGCCGGTGTGGTCGACCACCGACCGCAACGAGGCCCTGCTCTGGTACGCGGCGCTCGAAGGGACAGGTTGTTTACGCACAACTGCCGTGTCTCATACGGCTTGTTGGAGCGACGTCTCGAACGCACTTGTTGGGTGTTCTGCGCTGTGTCCCGTCCGTACGGTCGGTGGGCATGGAGCTGGCGTTCTACTCCAGTGAGGGTTGGGAGTCATGGGGGTTGTCGGGGAAGCCGACGATTCCCGAGGGGATGGCATTCCTTGTCGACGATGACCTTCTGTTCGAGGACGGGCGGGGGTTGCGTGCGACAGCGGATGAATCACGAAGAGCGGTCCCCCGTGCGTGGCCGCACCGCCGGTTCGAGCAGCGACAGCGTCCGCTGCTGCGCATCGAGGGCGACGCGGATACCGACCGGCATCGGCAGATTCGCGCCCGCGTGTCCCACCTCGACGTTGCCCAGGACCGGAATGTCGCGGTCGCCGAGGACGTCGAGGACGAGCTCGGCCAGGGTCGGGGAACCGTCGGGCGAGTCGAGTCCGTCGATCGCCTCCGGAACGCCCACGACCATGCCGGAAATCCGATCGAGAATCCCGCTGTGCCTCATGATCTGCAGGTAGTTCCACACGTACGATGCCTGGCCGCCCAGCTCCTCCCAGAACAGCACCGCGCCGTCGAAGCATTCGAGCGGCAGCGCGAAGGGTGTCGCCTGCGCGAGCACGATGCGGTTGATGACCCCGCCGATCAGCGGGCCTTCGGCACGCCCGGCGCGCCAGCACTCCCACGACGGATCGGCGGGCAGCGCACCGATCGGCTCCGTGCTGGTCAGCAGCGTCGAGTACAGCTTCCTCAGCTCTTCCCGGCGGGCCGCGGACGCTCTCTGCCAGTGCCCGCCGAGGCCGGGCGTGGCCAGGTCGGTATGGAATCCGACCAGGCCGGTACGTGCATAGAGCACCAGGTGCAGCAGTGAGATGTCGCTGAGGCCGAGGATCGGCTTGGGGTCGGCCGTGATCGCGTCGAAGTCGATCAGGTCGAGGTATCCGAACACCGTCTGGCCACCGTCGTGCGCGACGATCGCGCGCACCTCGGGATCACGCAGCAGACCGTTGAACTCCTCGGCTATCTTGTCCGGTCGCGCCGCGCTCCACCAGCGGTGCCGTCCGGCTTCGAGGAGCGGCGCGAGACGCACACGGAATCCCATCCCCTCGAGCTCGGCCACCGCCCGTTCGAGATCGGGCGCGTATCTGGCATCGAGCGGCCCGGACAGCGCCGCGACGACGACGAGGTCTCCGGGCTCCAGGGCACGAGGCCGCAGCAGCTGAGGCAGTTCAGTACGGGTCACCGCGGCAGTATCCCGACGCCCTCAGCAACAGGCCACGCATTTTTCGATCAACTTCCCTCTCCACGGAAGGAACCCTGTGCTCAATGCCGTACGTTCGCCCACCGTCCCAGCTGACACACCAACCCCATTTGAGCGTGCATCTCAGTCACACAGCCCATACAGGAAAAGGGACACGATGTGTCACCGCAACGCGACACGAGCCGAAGACCCAGACCCGGTGTAAAGCGACACGACCTGCGAGGGACACGGTCTCTGCCGACACAAGCAAGGCGTGGAGGGGATCGTGGCGAAGCCGCTGAAGTCGGCGTACACGGCGGGCCGGATCTGGTCGAAGGTCAGGCACGCGGACACGGTCGACGCCACCGTGGTCGGCTTCACCGGCACGGCCCGGCATCCGAGGGCTCTCGCCGTTCAACTGCCCGACGGAAGGGTCGCGCTCTCGCAGCGGCTGACCACGGCCCTCGCCTCCGTTGTCGGCCCGCGCCTGGTCCCTCAGGCCGGACGGATGTTCACCAAGGCCGGCGACTCCTACACGCCCGCCGTCGGTGATGTAGTGGTGGAGGTCGTGGCGGGCACGACGCGGCACGCGGTCGTCACCGTCGTGCGGCTGCGCTGACCGTTGGCGGGGCTTCGTCCGGCGAGGCCGGGCTGATCGGCTGGCGCAGGTCCAGGTAGCAGCGCAGCCGTACGCCGGGCTCACCCGCGTCCCGCGTCGTGTGCTGCGCGGGAGATGTCGCCCACCGGTCGGCGAGCAGCTGCTGGAAGGCGAGCGCGGTTTCGTCGTCGGAGGCCGCGACATCGACGACGACCAGGCCCGGCTCGCTCACGTGCATCTCGTTGATCGGATCCATGTCAGGCACTACGCGCGGGCGGCCGAGGAGAGTTCCTCCGGAACGGTATCTTCACCCGACGGAGTACAAGTGCCCTGGGCTGTTGTCGCCCAGGACCGGGCTCACTGACGTGAAGCGAAGAAAGATCCTGCCGCGTCCCACAGAACGCCGAGCTTCTCCTCCGCCTGCGCCAGGGTCGAGGGGATCATCGTGGCGAGCGGCTCCCCCTGCCACGCAAGTTCGTACTCCTCCTGCTCGCCGCCCGGTGACCCCACGTGGGCTTGCAGAGTGAGCCGGTGCTCGAACCCCGGCGCGATCCGGTGCGCCAGGAGGTTTCGGACCTTGCCCAGTCGCTCGTAGAAGGGGTCGGACCTCAGGGCCGACATCGCCTTCGCGAGCGCGTCGTTGGGCCATGCCGCCTGAAATGCCTTGGTCGTCGAGGGTCCCGTGACGTCGCGGTACTTCTCCGGCTCATCGGCGAAGGTGAAGCGCTGCCGGTCAAGGCGGGAGCCTGCGAAGTAGAGCCCATAGAAGGAGCTCTCGAAGGCGGAGTGCAAGGAGACGAAGAACTCGAACAGGCGGGTCTGGGTAGTGAAATGCCAGTCGCTCGGGCGTTCCTCCCACGGCAGGTTCACCAGGGCGGCCAGTTCCAGGGCCGTCTCGCGTGCCCGGCGGTGGCGGTACACCACCGCCTGGAGCGCAGTGGTGATCTGGACCTTGACCTCGGTAATGTCTACACCCGCCTGAAGATCAGCAGAGTAGATCCCCGGTGTGCGCACGACGGCCTCGTAGTACGCCCTGCCGAACGCGTCGCAGGGAAACCCGTCCGCAGCCTCGATCCCCATCCCCATGATGACCATGGGGGCAATGGTGGAAGGACGCTTCACCAGCCGCAAGGGATTAAGCGCAGCCAGAACCGACCAAGGCCGCGGCTTGTCATCACCATTGGGGTCGTACCCATAGGACCGGCCCCACAGCAGCTGCACATCGTACGTTCCCCCTGCCGTCCGGCCTTGCAGCCGCCACCGACAACACGGTCTGACCGCGCTCTGGTTGCTCCCACTGGGTCGGCTGGACGTGGTGCGCGGCTGACGAGCTTCAGCCGCGCCCGCGGGGTGTGAGACCAGGCGGGAGCAGCGGGGCGGCCGGGGGCTCCGGGTCGGCGGCCTTGTACCAGCCGTGCGCGTTCAGAGTCTCTTCTTCCCACGCCTCGAACAGTTCCTGCACAGCGGTGCGGTCGCGGTCGGGGTCCTGGTGCCAGCGGATGAACGCGGCGGCCGCCGGACGGCCGGCGTCGCAGACCGGGCACAGCTCCATCATCACGCCCGTCTGCAACGGCGCGTTCCAGTAGAGCGCGAGGCCGCCGCCGCAACGAGAGCAGGGAGGAAGCTGTCGGGATCGGTCGCCAGGGCCACGGCGCGAGCACAGGCAGAACTGGGCGAGCTCGTCATCGGTGTAGCCGTCGAAGCAGCCGTCCGAGTTGCCGAGACGGGCGAACGAGCCGTCGGGATGTACGTGATAGCGCCAGTTGAAAGACATGAGGCGCCCTTTCCGTGTGGAGCCTAAACGGACCCTCACAATCTGCCCGCCCAGACACCAGCGTCAAGAGTGACGCAGCGACATTGTGCAGGTCAGGGTGTGTCACCGCTGTAGTAGAGACGGCACGCGACGCCGGGCCCCGGCTTTAGGGATTCGCCGGGGCGCGGGTCGTACAGGGCACGGCCTCCGGGCCACCGCGACAGCTCGGTGACCAGAGCTGCGCCGTCGTCGACTTCGTCGGTGCGCCATCCGTGGATGTCCAGCAGCAGGCCGTCCAGCGGGCCGCCGACCAGTTCGGCGTAGGTCCGGTCCGGGAGCGGGCCGGGGTTGGGGTCGTCGTGGTCCGCGCCGTAGACGCGGCCGTTCAGCAGCTGCTCATCGCCGTCCATGCATTCAGACTTGCAGCCGCCACCGACAACGAGGGCTTGCCCAGGGGGTCCTGGGCAAGCCCTCGCGCTGCCGGGAGGCTTGCCCAGGTCAGCTGCGCCAGCGTCCGAGCCAGCCGCCGGCCTTCGGTGCTGGTGGCTCCTGCTTCTGCTCCAGGCGCTCTCGCTCGTCCTGCTCTGCCAGGCGTTGGGCCTCGATCGCTCGCTCCTTGCACGCGTCGCACAGCTGCGGGTGGGTATCGCGCGGGTCGCCCCAGCGGCCGGGTTCGGCGGCCTCCCAGCGTTCGTCGGTGAACTTCGCCCCGCAGCCGGCGCAGACGGGGCGGCGGGCTTCCCGTTCGGCAGCCTTCTGGGCAGCCAGACGCCGCTGTTCGGCCTGGTACGCCTCCCGTTCGGCCTTCCAGCGGGCTTCCCGCTCGGCTTCGGCCGCGACCTGGCGGGGGTTGCCGATCGCGTCCAGGAGCGGCTGGAACGACTCCCGACTCCAGGGCCCGCGGCCGAAGCGCCAGAAGATCCGCCCGGCCGGGCCGTGTTCGCGCAGCAGGTCCAGCGAGGTGGCCACGATCGGTATCTGGCGCTCGTAGGTGTGGTAGCCGCCGCGTGCCGGGAACCCCCGCCAGTAGTGGTAGGTGATCTCAGCCAGGCGCGGGATCGTGCGCTCCGGGTTGCGTTCCCCGATCTGGTTGAACACGAACAGCAGGGGCGGGAGGGGATCATCGCTGTCCCATTGCATCGGCCAGCGGGTGCGCCACATCGGCTTCTCGCGCCCGTCGGTGTCCTTGACCTTCCGCTGGAAGAACCGTCTGTACTTGTCGACCTTGCCCGCGAGCTCGTGGGCGGACTCGTGACAGTTGTCGATCTCCACGAACAGCAGCGGCACCCCGTCCTCGGGCGCGGTGATGACGATGTCCGCCTGGGCGCCGCCCTTGCCGGGGTTGGACCAGGTGCCCGTCGCGGGCAGCGCCACCTCGGTCGCGTAGGAGGCGATGGTGCCCAACCCGTCCGGCGCGTCAGCCGCGGCCTGCGCAGCGGCGAGGACGTCGGCCGGCTCGTTGGCGAGCTGGGCCAGGTCCGGCTTCGGGCGCAGCAGGGCAAGCACGGCTTCGTTGACCACCATCGGGTGGGAGGCACCGGTGCGGCCCGCGCCACGGGCCGGGTTGCCCATCTCCCCCACCGGCCGCCCCAGCTCGTAGGAGGCGGCCTTCAATCCCATCGGGGTGAGGTTGCGCAACGTGTCCCCGCCCGGGATCTGCCCGCCGTTCTCCGCCAGGCCGTGCTTGCGTAGATCGGAAAGCGCGCCCGTGTGCGAGGCGGTGCGGGCCTGCTTCCGCTTCGAGGGCGTCGGCTTGTCGCTGTGCCGGTAGCTCAGGTGCGGGGCCGCGATCTGCTGGATCTGTTCGACCGTGGCAACCTTCAGCACTCCGAGCACACGCAGCACGTCGCCGCGCAGGTTGTTCGACGATCCCGCCGGGTTCTCCTCACGCTTCCCCGCCATCAGCCCTGCTCCCTCCCCCTCGTCTGCCGGGCGCAGCCGCCCGCCGGGCGCCGGCCGCGCCCGGCCGCAGAGGGCATCCGGCCCCCGGACCCGATGATCTCCTCCCCCACAGACATCACACACAAGTTCAGGAGGAGAGAAGAGGGTTGTGACGACGCGGCGCGCGGCCATTTCTGCGTGTTGACCTGCGGGTTTTCTGTGTCGCCGGGCGTCAGGTTCCAAAGTGGGTTCCACAGTGGCGTCCCAAGCGCGCACCGCAGGATGCCGGGGCGGCTTGCCCAGTCCAGGTCGGGCTCATGGTCGGGGTGGGCGCGCCGGGTTCCTGCCGGTGGTCGGTGCGTGGTCATCGTGGTGGCTCCTTCGCTTCGGACTGCCCTTGGGCGGGCGGTGATCGAGGGAGCAGCGTGCAGGGGACCCCCTTGTCCGCGGTCTGACGGCGGCGTGGTCAAGGGGAAACGCGGCGGTGGTCGGGTCGGTAGCAGAACTGGACAAGGGGTCATGGTCGGGTTCGTGGTCGGGCCGACCACGCTGGACAGGCGCCGGGTTTGGCCCTTGCAGCTCCCGTTCGTCCGGTTCGAGTGGGGAGGGAGAGTCCTCTGTCCTCTGTCCACAGGCCAGCGCGTCGACCATGCGGGAACGACGCCGTGGGTCGCGCGGCGGTCATCGTGAGGAGAGCTTGATGCCGTACCTGATCCCGTCCCGTGCACCGCTGACGCCCGAGCAGGTGGAGCGGGGCTTCGACTATCTCCTGGCGCTGCAGAGGGGTGGCGGCGCCGCTGTCGCCGGGCGGGCGGAAGCGGACCCGGAGCTGGCGTTCATCCTGCTGCGGCTGTCCGAGGACGTCGTCTGGCCCGTCACAGCCGTCGACGGGGAGGCCGACCCGTGCGCGGACTCCTTCGCGCTGGACGAGGTCGGGTGCGTGCTGCTGTCCGCGCTGCGGGACTGGGCGCGGGACTCCCCCACCACGGCGGTGTTGGGCATCGCCCGTAGCATCATCAGGTTCACGGTGAACGTCATCCCGGACCCCGACCATGCGGACACCGCCGGCGCCCTGGAGGCGATGCGCAACGAGCGCCTGGTGCTGGCTGACGCGGTGCAGCCCGCGCACCGGTAGCCGCACCACCGGTGGGGGCGGATGCGCGCCGGTGCGGTGGTGCGCACCATGATGTGCACCACCCGTTCGTTGGTGCGCATCCACTCGGTGGGCGGTGCGCACCGGTGCGGGAGCGGTGCGCACCGGGTGGACCCGGTGCGGTGGCGCGGGCCGGTGGGGCGGCGCGTTTCTCCTTGACGCGGGCCGTGGTCAAGGGGAAATGCGGCGGGTGCGCACCGGGTGGATGCCGGGCATCGTCCCGTCGATGTCGGGCACTCCGGGCCGGTGGACTCCGCCCGGTGGAGTGGATGCCGGGCATCGCCGGTGCGCACCGCGGCATCGGGACGCGGCATCGGGTGCACTCAGTGGCCGGCCTCCCGGCCGCGGTGCGGTCCGGGCTCCTGCGGGCGGTGCGCCTGCTGGTCGTCCTCGCGCACCGGATGCGCGCCGTCGGCATCGTCCCTGTGCGCGTAGCGGTCCATGGTGGCGCGGGCCCGGTCGGCCGCCGCGGTGAAGGCGGCCCCGAGGTGGCGCAGCCGCTCGGCTGTGAGATCGAGGGCTTCCACGTCGGTGCGGGACGCCCGCAGGGCCCGCAGGGCCGTCATGTCGAGTGCCAATCGGGGCTCGGAGTCGGCGTCTTCGTTGGCGTCCGGGAGCGGGATGAGGAGTTGCTCGGGCATCGCCGCCTGCTGGTGCGCCACGACGTCGTCGTACAGGGCGCGGCCGGTGCGGCGCGCGGCGCGCAGCCGGGCGTTGAGAACGGTGGAGGCGATGACCGCACGCTGGTAGAGCAGCGGGACGCGCGGGATGTCCCACTCCCCCGGCTCCAGGGGCAGGCGGGGCGTGTCCGGGTCGCCGGGGCCGGCCGGGGGCCGGTGGTCGGCCTCAGGTTCGGCGTCCGGTGGGCGGCGGCGGGTGGGCGGGTCGGCCAGGGGCCAGCGGGCGGTGTAGAAGCGGTAGGCCGGCATGCGGCCGCGCAGCGTCTTCGGCTCGCTGATGTCCAGGCAGTGTGTGGCGATGGCGGCGTCCACGATCTTCTCGTCCAGGCCTGGTGTGCGGCGGCGGCCGCGCAGGACGAGGGCGAGGTGACGGCGGGTTTCGGCGAGCAGCTGCCGCCGGTGGAAGTAGCCGTCCTTGTTCATCACGAACACCATCGCGGTGACGTCGACGGCCGCCAGGGCGACGTCGACCACGGCGGCGACCCGGGCCCGGATCGCCCGGGCTGCGGCGCGGGCTCGCTCGAGGAGGGAGTCGATGAGGTAGGCGGCGTCGGCGAGGAACGCGCGGGCACTCGCCTGCCAGTCCTCGCGCAGCTGCGCGAGCGGCCGGGCCTGCTGCTTGGGCGGGCGGGTCATCTTCGCCGCCATCGCGTTCAGCTTGGCTCGGGCCTTCTCGGAGACCTCGGGCGCGAACTTCAGGTTGCCGTCGTCGTCGACGGCGGTGACGTACTCGTGCTCCAGGTCGGCCCGGCAGGCGGCTATCTGGTCGCTGCGCCGTGAGGTCCAGCGGATCAGCTCGTGCGGCACCCCGGCAATCTCCATCACCGGGCGGCGCCCGGCGGTGACGGTGCGCGGCTCGGAAGCCAGCCCCAGCGCCTCACACACCTCAGCCATCACGATCTCGTTGTAGAGCGCGGACGCGGCGACGGTGTTCTCGAACATGACCTCCGAGTGGACCGATCCCCACGTCCCGTCCAGACGCTGCCCCTTCACCGACAGCCACAGATGGTCATGGAGCAGCGGCATTCCCGACCGGGCCTCGTAGTGGCGGAAGCGGGCGGCGACCAGACCGCCGGGCGGCCGGACCTGGTAGACGCCGTCCTTGCCGAAGCGGATCACCGCCACCTCGTCCTCGATCCACTCCAGCACCCTCTCGATCGCCCGCTCGTGCGCGGCCTCGATCACCCGCCGGGTCTCGTCATCACCCAGCGCCCACATCAGGTAGATCGTCGGCTGCGGACGGAAGACGAGGTCGAAGCCCGTGACCTTCACCCGGCGACCGAGGGCGCCGGCCTTCCACGCTGCCTTCGGCGACTTGCCCGCAGCCAGCAGGTCGGCCTCAATCAGATCCGCGTGCGGGTGCCGGCCTCTCTCCCCGAACAGGTTCCGCAGCTGCGCCTCGGTGACGACGCCCCCCGCGGCCAGCCCGAGGGCCGCGAGCCCGCGGCCCATCCATCGGCCGACCGGGACACCGGCCTCCTCCTGAGCCTTGACGAGCGGCGTGCGCGCCGGGCGCCGGCCATCGCCGACGACGGTCTGACGCAAGTGATAGCGGTACATCTGCCCGGCGGTGATCAGCGCGATATCCATCGTCATACAGACACGCCACACGGGCCTGACCTGCAAGAAAAGCCCGATCAGCGTTGCGTTCCGCCGGGCGGGAGCCGCCGCCGAACTTTCTTCTCAGATGCCCGTCAGACGGGAAGCGGCTCCGGCCGGCGCACGAGTGTCAACGCTCTCCGGTCGGGCGCCACCAACACCCCGATCCACGCCACAGGGCACCCGACGAACGCGCACACGACGTCCCACCGATCCCTGGCCGAAGGCGGTCTTGCGGGCCACGAGCGCAGCTTGGTTGGCTGATCGTTTCCGATGGCCAGGAGGGACAGCCGTGGCAGCGAACGAGGCCGGGACCGAGTTGGAGCACTTGAAGTCGTTGATCTTCAGCACCGTGTCGGAGCTGTGGGAGGACAAGGAGGCACTGGGCAAGTTCCTCAACGTCGTCCGGCGCAGCGAGACGTTCGCCCCGCTCGCCGACACGCTGGAGCAGTCCACGGTCCGGCCTGCGAAGCCCACGTTCTACGGCGTGAAGAGCAAGGAGTTCCAGGAGTAGCAGGGCGGGCGTGAACGCCGGAGGGCCGGTTTCCCAAAGTTGGGAAACCGGCCCTCGTGGTCGGCAGACCGCGGCCCCTCGCTGAGGCTCGGTCAACCAGCAGAAACGGCCTGGTCGTCTCTGTGCCGAATGAGGAGGTCCAGCATCTTGGTGAACTCGTCCGGCGGCATCTTGAGGATCAGGAACTGCGCCGCTTCCGCTCCGTCCTTGTAGGGAAAGAGCTTGGGCTGTTGCTCCCTGCCGCCAGTCGTCGTTTCGGCAGGGCTGGCCTGCCCGGGAACGGACGGCTGAACGGCCGCGCTGTCCAGCTGCTCATGCTTCGTGGCTGCCGGTTCCACCTCGTCCGTGGTCAGGACTGGTTGGCCGTCCGCAGGCGACACGTTCGACGTGTCGCTCTCTGCCTGCTCTTCGTCCAAAACCGGGTTTTGAACCGTCCTCCGCTTCCGCGGGGGCTTCGGCTCAGTCGCCTTCCGCTTGATTTCGGCGACTCGTGCCCGTTGCTCTGCAGGATCCTCAGTCTGGCTGGCGAGCAGCCGGGCGTCCTTGAGTTTCAGCTCGCCGGTGTCGACCTGGTCCTGGATGTCGGGGGCGAGGTTCAGCAGGGACAGCCGCTGCGACACGTACACCTGTGTCTTGCCGATGCGTTCGGCGACCTTCTCCTGCGACCCGTGCTTGGCCACCATCCGCTTGAGGAACTCGGCTTCCCTTATCGGCGCGATGTTCTTGCGGTGGATGTTCTCGATGACGACCGCGTCGTCGATACGTCCGTCCTCGTCCCCGAGCTGGTCCTGGACGCGGATGTCGATACGGGTCCAGCCGAGTTGCCGGGCGGCGGCCAGGCGCCGGTTGCCGGTGACGACAACCCAGTCGGCCTTGCGGAAGGTTGCTCGGTCCTTCGGCTTGAGCTGCTCCACCACGTGCGGCTTGGCCCGCTCATACACGCTCCGTGAGACCACGGCGAGCGGCTGGAGCTGGCCGATCTCCTTCAGCGTGGCTTTCAGCTCCCGGAATTCGGGGTCGGCGTCGGTGTAGTCCTCGTCCGGCCGTGGGTTCTCCGGGTTGCTGACGATGGTGTGCATCAGCACGGTGGCTGGCGGCTCCTTGGGCCCGCCATCAGCCGCGCCGGTGTCCCCAGCCGTGTCTGAGGTGCCCGTGCCGAGCAGATCGGTCCAGGCCTTCTTCTTCGTCGCCATCAACGGCCGCCCTTCTTTCCGGCGCCGATCTCAACGGCCAGCTGGTAGAAGTCCTCGCGAGCCTCCATGGCCACCCGGTTCTTCTTGTACTGGGTGACGACGGTGCCTTCCAGAGCGGCACGGGTGTGGACCTTGTAGTGCCTGATCACTGTGTTGGCGAGCTTCCACCCCTGAGCTTGGATGAAGTCCCTGGTCTGATCGAGGTCGGCTTCGCCGTCGCGTGGATCCCAGTTGTTGATGACGACCCAGTAGGGCAGCCCGAGCGGCTTGACGACTTCCTCGATGGTGTCGCGGGTGGGCATGAAGCCCAGCGGCTCGGGTTCGACGGGGACGATGATGTCGTCGGCGATGGCGAGGACGGCGCGCATGGCGTCGGCTGCAGCGCTGTTGCCGAAGGGGTCGCCGGCGTGCTGCTTCTCGTCCTCGGGCAGGTCCATCCATCCGGGCGTGTCGATGAATGCGTGCTTGACCTTGCGGGATTTCTTCAGCTCGGGGAAGAAGTCCAGGTCTGCGCGGGACTTGGTCTGGATGAAGGAGAACGGCAGGTTGTCGCCGACTCGTTCGGACCACCAGGTGGCAGAGCCCTGGGGGTCGGCGGAGACGGCGGCCACGTAGTCGGGTTCGCCTTCAGGGGAGGAGCCAAGGACGTTGGCGGTGATAGCCGCAGTGTTGACGGTGAGAGTCGATTTACCGACCCCGCCCTTGCGGTTGATGAGCGCGGTGATCCGTGCCATGAGTGGTACTCCGTGAGTTCCGTGTGCTTCCCGGCCCGGAGGGTCGGTACTAGCGGACCGGGACAGCATGGCATGAGTCGCGCGTCGCTCCACAACACGCGTCAAGGCGGGCGCGTCAAAACCCGGTTTTGAGAACGGGTCAGGTGTCGATGTCTCCCTGTGCTTCAAAACCCGGTTTTGAAGCACAGGGACAAAACGCAAAAAAGGCCCTGCCCCCGCCCGGTATGAACCGGTTGGGGGCAGGGCCTCTTTGCGGGGTGTCGTCTATGCGGCGGGCTGGGAGATCGCGAGCAGGTCGTGTCCGTACGCCTGCATCCAGGCCTGGCAGAGGTGATGGTCGGGGTTGGCGGGGGCGGTGGGCCAGATCCGGCGCCAGGTCGGGCGCCGGCCGACCATGCCGACCTGATCGAGGCGGTCGTGGTCGGCGCCGTCTCCGGCGGGCCAGTGCTCCAGCAGGACCAGGGGGCCGGGGAAGCGGGCGGTGAGCTCGTCCCAGATCTCCCCCGCGCTGTTGGTGGTGGAGGCTCCCAGGCCGGTCTCGGTGACGATCGCGACGTGCCCGTGCTCTCCGGCCCACCACACCCGTAGGTGGGCGATGCCCCCGCCGGCCGCGCACGCCGACCGGTACGGCCAGGCGGGTTCGTCGCAGACGAGGGCGGTGTGGGCGTCGGCGACCGGTGGCAGCGGCGTGAACGGGGCGGCCGGGTCCATGGGTGTCTCCGAGTTGGTCACGGCTGCTCCGTGTACCGGATGGGCTTGCCGAGGCTGCGCGCGTAGTCGATCTCACGGGCGGTGCTGGCGCCAATGTAGCCATCGGGGTTGACGACCAAGACCTCGTCCGCCATGTCAATCTTCCGCAGGTGGAGGGCGTCCAGGACCCGCTTAAGCCGGTCGGCCTGCTGCTGGTCGGCCCACAAGGGGTGGGGTTCCTTGAGGTTGCATCCGGGAGCGAGGACGACGCGACCGGCGGCGGTCTCGTACAGGTTGGCTTCGGCGAGCTTGTCCCAGTAGGCGGTGGAGCCGCACAGGACGACGACAGTGGGACGGGACTGGGGCACAGATGTCCTTCCGGGTAGGGCGCCGGGGCGGCCGGACTCGAGGTCGACGGCCGCCCCGGGCGCTGCGGGGTTGAGCGGGGGTCAGGCAGTGGCGGCCGCGGGGGCCTTCTTGTGTTCGTCGCGGTGCGCGGACTGGGCGGGTTCGGCGAGGACGCGCAGTCCGTGGGGGTCGCCGACGTTGCCGTGCTCGCTGCACACGACCTGGTAGCTCTTGCGGCCGGTGCACCCGGACTCGGGGTCGCGGGGCTTGCCGGACGGCTTGATCGCGTGGGTGCAGACGGTGCCGTCGGCGTGGAGCGGGTCGATCGCGATTTTGATGCGGGCCATGGGCGGCCTTCCTGTGTGCAGGGTCGGTTGGGGTCGGATCAGTCGGTGGGGGTGTCGGTCACCACGAGGAAGGTGTCCGAGGGGAGGTCCATGACGACCTGGGCGGGCTGGCCCTGGGAGCGCTGCTGTGCGGCGTACTCCTCTGCGGGCCAGGAGCCGCGGGGGCCGCCGGCGGGGAAGCGCTCCAGGACGGTGCGCGGGGTGTCGGGCATCGGGATGCCTCCGGTCGTGGGGTCAGCCGCTGAGGCGGACCGGCATGAGGAGGTAGCGCAGGGCCTGGTCGTCGCTTCCGGCGCCGCGCATCACGGCGGGCTTGGTAGCGGAGACGAACTGGAAGTGGACGGACTCGGCATCGATCGAGTTGAGGCCGTCGATCAGGTACGAGGGGTTGAAGGCGATGCTGAGCTCGCCGCCTTCGAGGCTGGTGGAGACGTTGTCGACGGCCTGGGCGTCGTCGCTGGTGCCGCCCTCCAGGACGAGGGTGTTGTCGGCGGTGAAGGTCAGCTTGATCGGGGCCTCCCTGGTGGCGACCAGGGCGACGCGCTGGGCGGCCGCTTTGAGGGCGGCGATCTCCACGGTGGCCTCGTGCGCGAACTCGTCCGGGAAGAGTGTCTGGTACTTGGGGAGTTCGCCCTCCAGGGCGCGGATCGTGGTGGTGTGGTGCTCGCTGCGCAGGCTGAACAGGCCCGAGTTGGCGTGGGGCAGGGCGAGGTCGACGGTGGTTTCGTCGGCGGCGGCCTTGGTGGCGTCGGTAAGGGCCTTGGCGGGGATCACGGCGGTGCAGTCGGCCAGGTCGGCGTCCTTCCACGGCACGGTGCGCACGGCGAACCGGTAGCGGTCGGTGGCGTAGAGGGTGAGGTTGCCGGTCTCGCTGTCGTGGCGCAGGCCGATGCCGGTCAGGGTGGGAAGGGACTCTTCCTTGCTGACCGCGCACGCGACCTGGGCGACTGCTTCGGCGAAGGCGGGACCGGCGAGGGTACCGGCGGCGGCGCCCGGGTCGGGGAGCGCCGGGTACTCCTCCAGGGGCAGGGTGGGCAGGGTGAAGCGGGCGGACCCGGCCTTGAGCACCATGCGGGGGCCGGTGAGTTCGAGGTGCACGTCGCCGCGGACGGTGCCCA
Source organism: Streptomyces sp. NPDC013157 (assembly GCF_042899865.1). Classification (NCBI taxonomy): domain Bacteria; kingdom Bacillati; phylum Actinomycetota; class Actinomycetes; order Kitasatosporales; family Streptomycetaceae; genus Streptomyces; species Streptomyces sp. NPDC013157. The sequence goes on from NZ_JBIBAK010000031.1 coordinate 22,692, forward strand.
CGATGTCGGACAGCAGCCTGCCGGAGACCAGGGCGCGGCCGTCCTCGGTGACGGTGGCGGGGACGGCGGTGTCGGCGGACACCTCGTAGTCGAAGGCGCTGAGCCGCAGCCGCTCCTCCTGGGCGTCCAGGAGGATGCCGGCCAGGACGGGTACCGGCGGGCGGGCGGGGAGGCTGCGGGCCGCGTAGCCGACGGCGGCGGCGAGGTGGGCCTGTTCGATGGTGAGCTTCACGGGCGGGTCCCTTCGGGGTGTTCGGGAAGGTCCAGCAGGAGGGGGAGCTGTTCGGCGTCCGGGGCCGGGGCGGTGCGCGCGGTCTGCGGCCGGGTGAGCGGCATGACCGGGGTGGCGGCCGCGCCGACGTCGACGGCGAGCTGCCCGGCGTCGGCGAGGGCCCGGGCGCGGGTCGTGGCGCGGGTGACGGCGTGGTGTCCGGCGTCCAGGTGCAGGTGGCATCCCTGGCACATCGCGCGCAGATTCGCGGGGTCGCAGTTCTCGGGGGTGTGATCGAGGTGGGCGGTGGTGAGGCAGACGATGCTGCCGGTTCCGTACGCCTCGCCCTCGTGGACGTTGGGGCATCGGCCGGGGTGTGTGCCCCGGCCGCATTCGCCCATGCACTCGCACCGCCACCCGGCCCGCTCCTTGATGGCAAGGGAGATGGCCGGCCAGTCGGGCGGGTAACGGAGGACGTTCTCGGGCCGGATCGGCACGGCGGTCTCCGGTCAGCCGTCGGCCGGACGGTGCTCGTAGTCGGCGATCAGGTCACCGATCCGGTCCGCATCGTCGGTCTCGCCGACCCAGGCGCCGGTGTCGGCCCACACGCTCGTGACCGCCACGTCGCCGTCGTGCCAGAGGAGATACGCGCCGTGGCGTTCGAACAGCCCGCAGTCGGCGACGTGGACGCTGATCCCGGTCCGCTGGTAGATGTCGCCGGCGTCGGCAGTGAGGAAGTCGAGTTCCCCGGCGCCGACGCCTTCCGGTGACTGGGCGGGCGCCTCCTGCAGGAGTTCGAGCGCGGTGACGTCCAGCCACATCGGCTCGTCCGGGGTGCGGGGCGCCCGGACGTAGCCGGTGACGCGCAGCATGTCGCCGGGGACCAGGTCGTGCAGCACGGCGGCCGCCATGGCCGGGTCGGTCACCGTGCAGGGCATGACCATCTCGTCCACACGCTCGTCCGTCGGGCTGACGAAGATACGGAAGCGCGCCGTGGAGCCGTGGAGGCCGGGCACCTTCTCTTCGTCCAGGAAGCCGTCCAGGGCTATCGCGTCGTCGGCCACGGGTCAGCTCGCCTTCGCGGCCGGGACCTGGTGGGCGGCGTCATACTCGTCGATGATCGACTTCTTGACCACGCCCGCGTCCGCGACCTTGTAGCCCTGGCAGCGCGCCCAGGTCCGGATGGCGGCCAGCTCCTCCTTGGTGCGCCCGCTGCCCATGCCCGACCGGATCGGGGTGGGTGCGGCCGTCGCCGGGGCGGCGTCGGGGCCCGCGACGGTGGTGTTGGCGGGGAGGGTGCCGGCCTTGATGGCCTTCAGGTCCTCCTGCGCCTGCTCCAGCTGGGACTTGAGCGTGGCGACCTTCTCCTCCGCCTTGCGCTGGGCGTCGTCGGTGGCGTGCCGGGCGGTGAGTTCGGCGAGGTCGCTGCGCACCCGGGCGGCCTTGTTGCGGATGCCCGCCGCCGGGTGGGCTTCGGCCCACGCGAGCAGCTGCTCCACCGACACGTCGACGCCCGCCCCCACGGCCTCCACGGACTTCCCGGCGGCCGTGTCGCCGACACTGCTGCCGGTCTGCTCGGACGCGTCGATCGTGTCCTCCGTGGCGGCGACCAGGGCGGTGATCTCGTCCTCGGTCAGGCCCGTCGCCTCGGTGATCTCGGAGACGGGGTGGTCGGCGTGGTACATGGACAGCGCCGTCGCCTCGAACGCGTTGGCGGTCGTCTGCGGCATGTCGGGGTCTCCTTCGGAGCTGAGGAGGAGGGGGAGGAGGGTGGTGACGGTGTCGTCGTCGCCGGGCAGGCCAAGCGCCTCGAGGAGGAGGGCCAGGTCCTCCTTGCTGCCGGCGTTGCGGGCGGTGACCCGTGCTGCGGCGGCTTCCTGCTCGGTCGTGGTCGGGTCAAGCGGGAGGCCCTCGGCTTCGAGGGCCTCCGTCCAGTCGGTGAACATCGCGGCCCCCTACGCGGCCTTGAGGCCGGCCATGAGCCGGGTGCGGTTGCGTTCCTGCTGCGCGGGGGTGACCGGCCGGTGCGGCGGCATCGGCCCGTTGACCTCGCGGTCCAGGCGGACGATCCGGGCCTGGTCCACGGTCAGCGGGGTGTGGCGGGCGGCGGCGGCCCGCTCGCGGCGAACCTGGTCCTGGCAGGCGAGGACGTCGATCCAGTCCGGCCCGAGGCGGTCGACCATGCGCTTGCGCAGCGTCTTGCGCTGGCGGGGCGTGGTGGCCGCCCAGACCCCGACCTCGGTGAGGTCCTCGTTCACGAGGGCCCACTTCAGGCACTCGGCAACCAGCGGGCAGCCGGAGCAGGCACGGCGGGCCTTGGCCAGCTCCTTCTCCCTGCGGTTGCAGTCGCCGAAGTCGAAGTCGAACAGGCTCGGGTCGATCTGGCAGGCGGTGGGGGTTGGACTCTGGGGCTGGGGGAACCGCGGGTCGGGGCCGCCGTGATCGGTGAACTGGGCGACGCCGGTACGGCTTCGGGTCATGAGGTGGCCTCCTGGAACAGGCGCTCAAGGTGGGGGAGTTGGAGAAGGACCTGCTCGAACACCGGGAGCGGGACGCGCCACGGCCCGAGCGCCCCTCGGCACGGGACGGGCAGCGGCAGCTCGTGGACGTCGTCCAGGCCGACGTGGAAGCAGTCGGACTGTGCCCACGGGCTGCACAGACCGTCGTCGGTGTAGGAGCCGTGGGAGCCGGTGATGCGGGCGACTGCGAGGACCGCGCTGTAGTGCAGTTGGCGGCCGCGGATCGTGCGGGCCACCAGCGGGTCGCGCAGCGCGGACCGGTCCATGTTCTTCTCCGTACCGGCATGCAGCAGGCGCCAGCCCGGCGCCCAGGCGCGGGGCCGGTTCTCGATCCGCTTGTCGCCGTTGACGATGCACGCGGTCCACGGCTGCCTGATGGTGATGCCGCGGATGAAGTCCGGGGCGTACTCGATCGCGGTCACGCGGCCTCCGGTCCGGCATGGGTGCCGTTCCGGCCGGGACGGCGGCCGTTGATGCTGACAACGTCGGCGTGAGCGCGGGTTGCCTGCACGACGCGGCCGCTGTGCTTGCCCGCGTACATGGCCACGTCGGCGGCGCGCTGCAGCCGCGAGCGGTCACGGCTGCCGATGCCGTCCGGGGCGGCGGCCCCGATGGACACGGCGACGTCGACGAACTGGCCGTTGCCGGTGTCGATCGGCTCGCGCAGGGCGCGGCTCAGCTGGTCCAGCCGGATGGTGCGGCGGCCGGCGCCGACCCACGTGCAGACGACGAATTCGTCGCCGCCGTCGCCGCCCATCCGGCCGACGATGCCGTGGCGGCCCGCCCAGGCCGTCAGCCGGGCGGCCGTGTCCTTGAGGACCAGGTCACCGGCGTGGTGGCCGAAGTCGGTGTTGAAGTCCTTGAAGTGGTCGACGTCGCAGACGAGGACCAGGGCGTTGTCTCCGTAGCGGTCGATGAACCGCTGGATGCGCGGCTCCCACGCCTCACGGCGCAGGGCTCCGGTGAGCTTGTCGCGACTGGCTTCGGCAAGGCGCCGGTGCCAGACGACGCTGTGGGCGGCCCACCCGGCGGCGGGAATCGCGGCCGCGGCGAGCGCGGCCGCGACCGTTCCGGAGGACAACGCCACACGTACGGAGGTCATGGTGACTCCCTCTCGTTTCGTACGGGCGGGGAGTCCCGGGGCAGGCGACGGTGAGGCCCGGCGCACACCCCGGGACGTTGACGTGCGGCCGGTCAATGGCCGGGCGTCAGAGCGCGTGCGGGTGCGGGCCGCGCGGGCGCGACGGCAGCGTGGGCTGCTTCGTCTTCTCGTGGTCGTCGGCCATCACTGGCCGCCGCCCTTGCCCCGCGCGTTGTTCTCGCTGCGCCTGTTCTGTGCGGCGTTGTCCTTCGACAGCTTGTCGCGTTCGGCGTCTGTCAGACTGGTGATCACAGGTGCCTCCACTCAGGTTCCCTGTCACGCGGTCCTCGGGTAGCCCCCCGGGGGCCGCGCTTCTTTACGGTCGGAGCTCCTCATCGGCTCCCCCCGCCCCGCCCGGCCGGACGCCGCACACCAGGTGCGGGTCCGTACGGGCGGGGAGAGGCAGCCGGCCGCAACTCGGTGCGGCGGCCGACGCGTGGCCCTGGCAAGTTGAGTGCGCCCGGGCCGCGCGGGGTCCGTCAGGCCGTGACGGAGGTGGGGGTGTCGAGCTGGGTGCCGAGCAGCAGGGCGCGGATCGACTTCTCGTACTCGCCCGAGCAGATCCGGTCGTGGAGGAGCTGACCGGCGACCAGGCAGCGGGCGCGCAGGCCGATCGCGGCGATGGCCTCGATGTCGGCACCGGCGTCGGTCGCGGCCTTCTCAGCGGCGTCCCCGGCGAGCGTGTAGGCCGTCTTGAGGCCGGCGGCGCGTCGGGAGTACTGCGCCTTGAAGTGTGCCCAGTCGCTCACGGCACGGGTGTCGGCCAGGCGCTCGTCCCAGGCGTTGTACCTGCGGCGGGTGCCGTCGGGGTCGGCAGCCCACGCTTCGGCCCACTGCCGGGCGAGGTCGGGCACCTGGGCGATGGTGTTGAGGACCTTCTCGCCGCGGTGCCCGAAGGCACGCCAGGCCTCGGTCTCTTCGACGACGTGGACCTGGTGGGACATCAGCCAGTACGGGTAGGTGTCCTCACCCCAGTTGCCGGTCTCCCCACGCGGCTCCACGACGAACAGCCGTACCGGCCAGCCCTCCTCGATGCGCTCAAGGATCTCGCCGGGCTTGGTGTACATGTGGAAGTACGAGAACGGCGTGTCGGTGTACCACTTCTTCCCGGGGCTGGGGTGGTCGATGGTCTGGCCGATGTGGTCGGCGAGGTTGACGGTCGTGATCGTCTTGCCCTGCTGGGTGTAGTACCGGGCGAGGTACTCGCAGGTGGGGTGGACGGTGCCGTCGGGGCGGGTCGCCATGTAGTGGACGACGGGCCGGGTGCTGCGTGCCATGAGTCCTCCGGATCGGTCGGGCGGCCGGCGGGGCCGCCTGGAACAGGTCGTCGACGGTGTTGGAGAGGCGCTGGTGTGCGGAGAGGCCGACGGTGCGGCTCAGGTCAGATCTGCCGCCGCGGCGAGCTGGGAGACCAGGTGGACCTGGCCGAAGCCTTCGGCGAGCAGCTGCTCGAAGCTGGGCAGCTGGGCGTGGAGGTCCCGGACGATGTGCGGCGGCACGACGCGGTCACGGCCGGCGTTCTGCGCCTCCACGATGCCGAGCGGAACGTCGAACAGGACGGCCACGGTGGGGCGCTGCCAGTACCGGGCGCGGGCCAGCAGCCCGGCCCTGACGTGTGCGAGGACGTTGGTGGAGTCGGCCAGGGTGATGAGCCCCCGGGCGAGCCGGGCGTCCAGGAGCAGGTTCTGGATCTCGGCTGCGACCGGGGTTGCGCTCTGGTCTGCCTCGGAGTCGGTGGCGGCCAGGCGGTAGAGATCGAGGCAGACGCGCCAGCTGGCGGGGTAGCGGGCGGCGAAGGTGGACTTGCCGCAGCCCGGTGGGCCGATCAGCGTGCACAGGGTGCCGGCGGGAAGGGTCAGCGGGTGCATCGGGTCCTTCGGCAGGGATGTGAAACGGCCCGGCCGCGGTGGCCGGGCCGTCGGGGAGCGGTGGGCGTGGGTCAGGCGGCGGCCTGGCCCGTGTCCGTGTTCGCGGGCGTCTCGTACGGGGCGGTGAGCGTGCCGAGGGCGCGGCGGATACGGTCGGCGGCACCGAGGACGTAGTCGCGGTGCCGGTCGGCGGTCATGTCGGCCTTGTACGCGGCGAGTTCCTGCTCCGGGGTGCCGACCGTGCTCTGCAGGCGCTCCAGGTGGAACGTGGCTGCGGCCATCTCGGTGAGCATCGGCGTCTCGATACCGGCGACGCGGTCCCCCAACGCGCAGTCCGTCTGCGGGCGCTTGGGGCGGTGACCGGTGATGCGCATCGACGTCGTCATCTTGCAGCTCCAGGGGTTCGGCGGGGTGGGCTGACGTGCCCCCGCACCGTCCCGGCCGGGAAGGGCCGGGGCGGCACGGCGGCAGGTCAGGCCCGGCCGGCGGCCGCGGCGGGCACCTGCCGCTGGGCTTCGGCCTCCTGGCGGCGGTGGTTGCGCACGACCTCGCCCATGATCTTCTGGGTGGCCTTCTCAGCTTCGTCTTCGGCGGCGTGGAACTGCTTGTAGAGCTTCTTGACGGCGGCCTTGTTCAGCACGTGCGTGCCGAGCTCGTGGCGGGCGAGGGCGAGTTGCGCGTCGGGGCCGCCCTTGCGGCACAGCTGGTCGACTTCGACCATCGCGTAGACGAGGGTGGGGCCGATCTCCTGGCCCTTGCGGCGGCGCAGGCGCTGGGCGTTGAGGACGATCCGGATGGAGTTGTTGGGGGCGGCCACGGTGATGGCGTAGATGTCGCCGGGGCGTTCGGTCAGGGACAGTGCCTTGTCGCGCCACACCTCGTACTTGATGCCGGCGGCGACGGCCAGCGCCTGGGTGACCAGGCCGGAGAGCTTGTTGGTCTTGGTGACCACGAGTTCGATGGGGACCATCGGGCGGCGGCCGAAGTGCTCGCGGACCAGGCGCTGGGCGACGGGCGCGGCGCGTTCGATGTCGGCGGTGACCTTCTTGGAGACGAACAGGCCTGCCCGCCGGATGGTGATCTGGTCCGGCGTCTTGTTCTTGGTGAACCGCACGTGGAGTGTCCTTCCGGAGGAGAAGGGCCGGTTTCCCGAATTTGGGAAACGGCTCGCTGGGAGATCGAGCGGGCTGAGGGGCTACCGCACCGCTCCGGCCCGCGTGAGGGCCGGAGCGGCACGGGCAGTCCGTCAGGCCGCGGACAGGTCCCAGGTGTTGCCGTCGCTGTCGTCGACGGGAACGGCCACGGGGAGACCGGCGGCGCGGGCGGTGAGGTGCTGGTGGAGCTGGGCGAGGCTGGTGATCTGGAGGCTGTCGTCCTCGCTGTCGCCGCTCAGCAGCGTGAACTCGTTGCCGCTCTTGCCGTAGTGGCCCTCGATCCCGCGGAAGTACAGGGCCAGGCCGGGCGCGAGGTGGTAGCGGGCCTCACCGTTCTCGAAGCCCTGCCAGCGGTCGGCGTGGGACAGGAGTGAGCTGCCGCTGTCATCGAGCGTGACCATGACGCCGTGGGCGGCCCGGGCGGCGGCGTCCAGCACGGCGGCGTCCGCGACCAGGGCGATGCCGTCGTCCAGCGTGGCGGCGGCCGGCGCCTGGTCCCCGGTGCTGGTGCGGGAGGGCCAGCCGAAGCTGAGGTCGGTCAGCCGCTTCCTGATCGGGCTGGTCGTCCAGTCGAGGAACTGGTACACGCCGACGGCGAAGATGACGGCCAGGACGGCGGCGCCGATCCGGCTGTCGTGCGCGGACAGGCTGTGCCGCATCGGGCTGTAGGCAAGGTCGGCGGTGATGCCGGCCACGAACAGGACGGCCGCCACCTTGGTCAGGCTGAGGGCCTCAGCGCCGACGCGGGCTGCCGCCTGGCGCAGTTCGTTGTTCATCATGAAGGGGTGTTCCTCTCTCTTCGGGTCGTGGTGCGATCGGAAGGTGAGCGGTGCTTCTCCTGCGGGGGGCCTGGTTGTGGTGACCGGTCGGCCGCCCCGCAGGGGGTCTCATGCTGCGGCGTCGCCGACGGGCGCGAGGGCGCGGACGGTGTCGGCCAGGGCCACGGTGTGCTCGTGACCGTGGTCGACGACCAGCTCCAGGAGCTCGAGGACGCCGGGGTCGATCCCGCCGCGCTCGCGGGCGGCGGTCAGGACGTTCTCCAGCAGCAGGACCTCGCCCAGGACGCTGGCGCGGACGCTGAGGGCGACGTCCACGAGGCTGGCGGCCGACGGGATCCGCCGGTCGGCGTGGGCCGCGTAGGCCGCCTCGGACTGCGCGGTGAGCCGTTCGTCCATCGGGTGCGGCTGCGGGGTGCGGTGGCCGAACCGCTCAGCGGCACGGCGCATGAGGTCTTTGCGGTCGGTGAGGGACTGGACGTTGGACACGGGCTCCTCCTTGGAGGGTTCCGGTCCCCGGCCTGGGTGGCCGGGCGGACACCGCCTGGCCCCACCCGGCTGCGGGAGCGGGGTGGGGGCGACGGAGACCGGCCGGTCAGCGGTCACGCGAAGAGGAGGGCGGTTGCGCCGGCGGCCGCGAGCAGGGCGAGCGAGGCGAGAATCAGGTCGATGGCCCATCGCAGCTGCACGTACTTGCCGAGCGCGATCTGGGACAGGACACGCAGCCGGCCGACGCGGGCGTCGACGGTGAGACTGGCGAGGATCTCCCGGTCGTCCTTCAGCCGCGCCCAGTACGGGAACGACGCGGCGTCGTCACCGGTGAGGCGGGGCGGACGACCAGCAGGAGCAGGACGGCGGCCGCCCCCAGGGCGAGCGCGGCCGCCGTCCCGAAGGCCTTCGCCGTGAATGGGAGTCGCGCGTCGTAGGCGCCGACGACAGCGGCCAGGACCACGCCGTCGAACGCGAGTAACAGCGACGCCTTGCTGTCGGCGCGGGTGATCTTCGCGTCGGTGTCGCCGATCGCGGCGTCCAGGTTCTTGTCCAGGTCGCACGACGTCAGCAGGGGCGCGGTGTCGGGGGCGGCGGTCATGCCTCGTCCCCGTTCGCGTCGGCGTGCTCCAGGACCAGGACGGCGTAGCCGGAGTCGCCGCTCGCGACCAGGCGCATGGCCTGGGAGAGATACGCCCAGCTGTCGGCCCGGCCCGTGTGGTACGGGCACATCGCCATCAACGCGGTGCAGGCGTCGCACAGTTCCGGGTCGGTGTGGTGCTGGGGCAGGCCGTCCACGAGCACCTTCACGCGGTCACGGAGCTCCGTGTACTCGCTGATGAGCCAGCGGACGGAGGAGGCAGCGTCGCCGTTGATGCCAGCGAGGATGCGCTGGCCGTCCTGTGCGGATTCGAGCATGTGGGTCTCGGTGTCGATGCCGAGGGCCATGGTCGGTTCCCTTCTGGCCGGACTGTCCGGCTCCCCGTCACCACCCGGCCCGCCGACCGGCGAAGCGGGTGGATCAGGCAACCGTCAGGACCGCTGGGGCTCAGGCCGTCGCGAGGCCTGGTCGGGGATGGCGTCGTTCGGGTTGGGGGCCGTCGGCTCGGGGAGCACCCAGCAGTCCCGTGCGTGCAGGGTGGCTTCCTCTCGGGCGTCGGTGCGGGACGCGCGGCCGAACTGGCGGCCCTCGCCGCAGCCAAGGCAGATCCACGGGTAGACGGTGACCTGGATTTCCTTGGTCTCCCGCACGACGGTGAGCGCGCCGGTGCGGGTGTGGATCCGCATGACCGTGTCGGCCGGGACGGGCATGTCCGGGTCTTCGGCTCCGGTCACCTCCGCGAGCGCGATCCACAGCCGCGCTTCCTCGATCATGTGGTCGCGCCGCTCGCCCCGTTCGGTGCGCACGGCGCGCAGAAGCATGGCGGCTTCGTCGCGCATCTCGCTGCTGTTCATGTGCTCCTCCCGTGTCGCCGGGCTGTCCGGCTCCCCGTCACCACCCGGCCCGCCGACCGGCGAAGCGGGTGGATCAGGCAGCCGTCAGGACCGGCGGTCACACGGCGGAACGTTGATCACGGGCCGGAGGGACAGGCCGCGCAGCGCGAAGAGGCTGCCGATCGTCCAGGCAAGGGCGGCCAGACCTGCGGCGACAGGGCGGCCGGCGGCGGGCGCGGCCGACCACACCATGAACACCGTGGCCGTGCCGTGTGCGATGAAGGTCAGCCGGGCGCCGACCGCTTTGGTGAGCCAGGCCCATGCGAGGGAGGCTGCACCGACGCCCAGCCAGATCCCGAACGCGCTGGAGGCGGTGACCGGCAGCCCGGCCGTGTGTGCGGCGAGGTAGGCGTGGACGGGGTCGGCGACGGTGGCGGTCCACTGGGTGGCCCATGACCAGTCCTGGTGCCGGGACCAGTCGATGGCCATGGGGATGGCCACCTTGAGAATGACCACCAGGGTGAGGAAGCCGAGGACGGCGCCGATGGCGAGGGCGCCGGGCGGGATGTCGTCGCGGGTCCGTATGGGCGCCGGCCTCGGCATCGTGGTGGTCGGGCCGGGGAGGCGGCGGGGCGGCTGGCGCTTGCTGTCGTCGATGGTCTCCATCGGCGGGACGGCGTCGGGCTGTTCGGGGTTGGGGCTGGCGGTGGGCTCGCTCACCAGGGAGCTCCTTCGGCGGATCGGGTGTCTGCTGGACGGAGTTGGCGGGGGGGGGTGGCTGTCCGGCTCCCCTCACCGCCCGCGTGGTGTCGGGCGGATCGGGCAGGAGGCAGCCGCGGTTCAGGCCGACGCGGGGGTGTGGGAGGTGCTGAGGACTCCCAGGTGCTCCAGGGCCTGCTCCACGTGGTCGCCGGCGGCCGTGATGCTCTCGGCTGCGGCGTACAGGTTCTGCGCGGCCCGCCGGACGCGGATGTCGCGGTCGGCGTGCGCGTACAGGTGGTCGGCGAAGGCCCGGGGCAGCTCGCCGAAGAGCAGGGGGAGGGTGATGTCGCAGTCCGGGTCGCCGGAGGTGAGTTTGAGCAGCAGGTCGACGGCGGGGTCGTAGTCCAGGCCGCCGTGGACGAGCGCGCCCAGCTGCTCGAGGGCGAGCATGGCGATCTGCCCGGCGCGGCCAACGGCGACGCGGTCGGAGCGAGGGTTGCTGGTCATCGCGGTGCCCCTGTCAGGCGGCGTTGTTCAGTGCCACGGCCCGGCAGGTTTCGGCGTGGGACTGTGCCCAGCGGCGCATCCGGCCGCCGTTCCAGTCGTCGCGGATGTAGCGGTGGCGGGCGTCGGGGGAGTCGTAGACGCCTTCGCTGAGGACGGCGTCGTCCTCGTTCTTCTCGCCGCAGCCGGTGCAGCCGGCGACCAGTCGGAGGTCGACGATGCGGCTGCCCACGCCGCCGCGGCGGCCGGTGTCGGTGACGAGCAGGGTGATGTCCACGTGGGCGCCGGTCTGGTTCAGGTAGCGGCCGACGACGCCGCTCGGCTCGGGGCGCGGGTTCTCGGTGAGCTTGCCCTTGAGCCGCTCGATCTCCTGGTTGAGTTCCCTGGCCTTGTCGCTGGCCTTCCGGGTGGCCGTCTGCGCGTCGAATGTGCGCTGGTTGGCCTCGCGGACCTGGGCGACTCCGTCCGCGAGTTCCTTCGCGGTGGCCTTCAGCAGCTTCTCCAGGTCGCGCTCCAGCTCCCCGATCTTCCGCTGTGCGGCCTCGAGTTCCTTCTCCAGCCGGTCGCTCTTGGAGCGGGCGAAGGGCAGGGCTCCGGCGTGCGATTCCAGCTCACGCAGGCGAGGCGTGCTCACGATCTGAGGCATGGCGGGCGTCCTCTCTGGGGCGCGAGGTTGGGGTGGCGGCTGGTCTGGACGGTTCTCTTCACCGCCCGTGCGGGACGGGCGGATCAGGCAGCCGTCAGGCCTTCGCGGGGTGCTGGGAGTGGTCGGTGGCGAGTTCCTTCAGCCGGGCGACGCGCTCGTCCGGCTGGTTCGTGGCGCGGATCTCGACGCCGCAGCCGGGCTCCGGGCACACGAACAACTCGCTGTGCGTGGCCTGCTCGAAGCGGGTACCGAGCCCCATGCCGGCGCTGATGACCGCGAGGACGACGGAGATGATGACGAGGGTGTCGACGCCGTGGTCGGCGAGGTCGCGGGCGATGAACGCGGCCCATACGGCGGCGACCACGACCGTGGCCGCTTCGACGGGGCGGGGCATCTTGGACTTGGGCACGGGCGGGACTCCTTCGGGATGGCGGTTGTCGTGGCGGCGTCAGGCAGCGGAGATCCACTCGGTGGAGGCCGTGGTGTAGTCGCGGGGATCGGCGGGCGTGCCGTCGTAGCACTCCAGGCAGCTGCCGAGGGTGCGCAAAGGGAGGCACCGGAAGTACCGCCTGGAGCACTTCGGGCACGTCTGGCGCCGGGCCATCGCCTTGTCGAGCGCGGCTTCTTGAGCCAGCGTCGGTATCCGCTTCGGGACGGCGAGGTCGATCCGGTACAGGTAGGCGACGCGCTTGCCGCCGCGGCATTCGATCTGGACGACGGGGTCGTTGCCGCGGCCGGGGCTCAGGCCCATCGCGCGCAGCTGGCGGCGGGTGGCCAGGCCTTCGGGGGCCTGGCGCCACTTGTACGTGGGGATGGCGCCGGCGCTGGTGGCGTATAAGTCGACGTCCCGGACGACCGGCTCATCGGCCGGGGGCGTCGGTTCAGCGGCGGCGGCCACGGTTGTGTCCGCGGCCGGTGTGGACCTGGACGCGGGCGCGGCCCTTGGCGTTGACGTTGATGGTGTCGCCGCGCGAGCGGGAGCCGGAGCCGATGCTGAACATCTTCAGGACGATGAAGCCGACCAGGCCCGCCAGGCCGATCAGCCCGATGGTGGCGAGCGCGTGGAGGAGTTCCACAATCGCGTGCATCAGGAAGTACAGGCCGACGCCGCTGATGCCGACGATGAACGCCACCAGGGCGGCCTTGATGAGGAGCGGGGAGACCAGCGGCTGCGGAGCCGGGGCGGGCGGCGGGGTGTAGTAGGCGACCTGCTGTCCGGCCGGGCCGGGGACGACGACCACGCCGTCGATGCCGGCGGTCGACGGGTAGACGACCGTGTTCTGCGGCAGCGGGACGACGTGCTGGCCGAACGCGGGGACGGGCGCCTGCCCGTACTGCGGCGGCAGCGGGGTCGGCACGTAGGTGGTCTGGGGCTGCTCGCCGTAAGACGGCATGATGGTGTCCTCCTCTGATCGGGAGACCCGGGCGCATGTCATGTGGAGTGGGATCGCCTGGGTGAGGCTTCGGCCTCTTCACCGGTCCCCGCGGTGGCTTCAACATCGCGGGGGCCAGTGGAGCTGTCGAAACTCAGTCGGGGATGCGGCCGAAGCGCATCGGCATCAGCGGCTCGCTGCGGAGCAGGATGGTCGGCGGGTGACCGGGGCCGGCCACGGGCAGCAGCTCGAAGGGTTCGTCGCGCTGCTCGGTGAAGTCGAACGCGATGTCCACGTCGTCCACGTCGTTGTCCTCCGGTTCGGCGGGCGCGCTCATGCCGCGCCCGCGGTGTCGCTGTCGGTGGTGTCGTCGGTGGCGAAGACCTCGAGTTCGTCGGCGAGCACGCTCTCCTTGAACCCGGCCTCGTTTTCGAGGCGCTTCTTGACCTCGCGGACGCGGTCGCCGACCCAGGTCTCGCCCTTGCCGTAGTGCTTCGCGAGGCCGTCCAGGTCGGGCGTGACGTTGGTCAGGAAGCACTTTGCGACGTAGCGCTCAGCCTCGTCTCGCTGCTGCGCGCGCACATCGCGAGGGACACGCCCGTCGCTTTCCGAGGCGGTCAGGGCGGGGACGGCAGTGAGCGCGGCCCCGTTTTCCGAGGAACTTCCCGAGGCGCGTCCCGCAGAAATCGAGGCGCGGCCGGTGCCGCTTCGCGAGGCACTTTCCGAGGCGCCCCGGGTGCGGGCGGCGGCCCGCTCCAGGGCGCGCTCCCGCTTGAAGCGTTCGGCCTCCTCCAGAGCGCGGGCCTCAGCCTCAGCCTTGATCCGGTCGGCCTCAGCCTTGGCGTCTGCCTCCTTGCGCAGCGCCTCAGCCTGGGCTTCTGCCGTGGTGATCTCTGCCCGGCGGGTGGCCTCACGGTCCTGCTCAGCCTGGTCCAGCTCCCACCGTGCGCGGCGCTGCTGCGCCTCGATCTCTGCCTCGGTCTTGCGTCGCCTGGCCTCGATTTCCAGGTTGCGTTCGGCGAGTTCGACGCGCTCGCGTTCCGCCTCGATTTCCGCGCGACGGGCACGGTCGGCGGCCTCGCTTTCTGCCGCTATCCGCTCGCGTTCGAGCCTCGCGTTTTCCTCGCGTTCCGCGCGGTCGGCCTCGCGTTTGACGGCCTCGCGCCTCTCGGCTTCCTCGCGTTCCTGCGCCTCGCGCTTCTGCCGCGCGGCCGCCTCGCGTTCTGCGGCGGCCGTCGCCTCGAACTGCGCGATGATCGCGTTGAGTTCGCCGCGCCGCCGGGTGGCGTACTTGCGGTAGCCGGTGGCGGCTTCGGCGAGCAGGATCAGCAGGGCGGGCGCGACGGAGTGGAGCAGGATGCCGCCGGCGTCGGGCTTCTGGGGGATGAAGTGGAAGTGGCCGTCGGGGTAGAGCGACGTCCAGCAGTTCATGACCCAGGTGGACAGCCCGGCGGTCCAGCGCAGCAGGAACGGCCAGCCGCCGGGCTTGTAGTCGCCGCCGTGTTCGGCGAGAACGCCGTCGACGTACAGGACGGTGATCAGGGCGAGGCTCGCCAGCGGGTCCAGCATCCAGGCGATGTACCAGGGGATCTCGTGGGAGACACCGAACCTGGTAACATTCACGCAAGTGAAGATCAAAGCGCCGCCCCCGAGGGTGAGCAGCGCCTTGGTGACCATGGCCAGGACCTCGTCCAGCTTGGCCATGGACTTGCGGGCCCTGTTGGCGTCGTCGGCGGTGACGGGCGTGGGGTTTCGGGGCGGGCCGGCCGCCTTCGGCCGGGGAGCGGTCGGGGCGCTCATGTTGGTTACCTTCCGTAGTGTTCGCGCAGTGTTCGGAGAGGGTGTGCGGCGCACTGTTCGCGGGTGACAAACCGGGATCTTCCGGACTGTGTGCGCGAGAACACCGGGGAGTTCCTTAGGGAGGGAGAAGGGCGAACAGTTCGCGGTGCGCGCACTGTTCGCCCCTCAGACTTGCCTACTCTCCGTTACCTTCGGCGAGGGGAGAGCGGATCAGGTCGTACGATCCGTAGCCCTCCTCGGACTCGTCCTTGGAGATCACGCCGTCCTTGAGAAGCCGGGTCCGCAGGCGGTTCCACCACGAGCGGGGCTCCTCCAGGTCGACCCGCATCCAGATGTGATTGAGGTCCTTCGGCTGGAACGAGTCCTTGCCTTCGCGAACCCATTTGTCGAGCTGAGCAAAGATGCGGTCGCGTGCGTCGTCGCTGCTCAGCTTGTCCTCGTCCGCGCACGCGCCCGGCAGGTCGAACACCGGGGCGTCGTCGGCGGGGGCCTCGATCTCCTGCTCCACGCTCAGGTGGTCGTACTCACCCGGCTCCGGGTCGGAGTCCAGGATCTTCTGGAGTTCGCCGTCCAAGTCCTCGGTCTCCTTCGCGATGAGCTCGTTGATTTCCTCTGCGTCCAGGGCCATGGCCTCGTCCTCGTCGTCGTCCTCGTCGGTGCCGTACGCGGGGGCCGGCGCCGCCTCGGTGCTCTGGGACGTGACGGGCGGGGCCGGGTGGTGCGGCTCCTGGGGGAGTTCGGCGTCGTCGTCGGCCTCCAGCAGGGGCGTGGTGAAGGTGGTGCGGTTCGTCCACAGCGCGCCGAACGCCCCGGCGGTCACCTCGTCCATCGGCGTGCGGACGTTCATGCCCGCAGTGACGGCGGCGGCGAGCTGGGCGCGGTCGGCGTTGTAGGTGCGGGCGACGACCGCCCAGCGGTCCTCCTTGATGCCCATGCCGGCCGCGTAGAGGTAGCCGGGCTTGCGGTTGCCCCAGCCGGGGAACGCGCCGGCCTCGATCGCCTCGGGCGGCAGGATGTACTGGGCTTCCGAGCCGTCAGTGAGCCCGTAGGCCATGCCGGCGGGGTGGTTGGACCGGGCGGTGGTGTCCATCTGGTCGTGCGTGGCGCGCTGGATCGAGGACTCGAACCAGCCGCCGGTCGACCGCAGGGTGCGCAGCACCTTGGAGTAGGCCTCGCCGTCGGCGAAGTCGGCCGCCTCCTCACCGATGATCATCAGGAAGTTCAGCCCGCAGCCGGGCTTCCACTTCGACAGGCCCTTGGAGCCGAGGTAGTCGGCGCGGGCCTTGATGACCGTGTGCAGCTGCTTGAAGAACCGGCGCGCCTCGGCTTCGGTCTGGATGACCATGTCGGCGGCATGCCGGACGTGCCCGTAGTCCTGCTGGAACTTCGAGCAGTTGATGATGATGATCGACACCTCGGAGCGGGTGGAGGCGTCGCCCACGAGGATGCAGTTGCCCTGGGTCTTGCCCGCGCCGTTGGTGCCCTGCGCGATGGCGTGTTCCACGTTGCCGTTGCGCAGCTCCTGGGGGTCGCGCAGTACGCCAGGCAGGTTCACCTTCAGCGTCTCACCGTCCTCGTAGCGCCCCAGGTTGAGCGGGGAGTCGCCGAAGCTGGTGCCGAACGCCGACGGTCCGGGCCAGGAGAAGCCTTCCTTGAGGAGGTCGGCGACCTGGACGCGCATCGTGATGTCGCCGGAGTCGTCGTCGTTGACGGTGTGGGTGATGCGGCCCTGTCCCAGGCGCAGGACGGACGCCAGCGCCGGGATCTTGCGGGCGAGTTCGTCGGCGGTCGCCCCGTCCTTCGCCCGCACCTTCGCCACGACCGTGCCCTTGCCGTTGGACTTGGCGTCTTCCAGCTCCTGCTTGGCCAGGCCGATCTCGGACTCCAGCTTCTCCCACTTGGAAGCGTTCTTCTCGGAGCCCGCCTTGTAGAACTTCGACCAGAGGTTGTTGGCGGCCGCCATCCCGACGCCCCCGAGGAACCAGGCCCCGGCGGTCGCCGCGCTGTCGACGCCGACGACCGTGCCGAGCGTGGCGGCCGCGGTGACGGCCCCGGTGTTGACCTGGTGCCAGACCCGCTGGTCCTTGGGGCGCTTGGCCTTGTTGTCGATGTGGGACATCAGGCGGGCAACGGCGGTGCCGGTGCCGGCCACACCGAGCGCGGCCAGCGCCAGGGTGGTGGGGTTGCCTTCGAGCGCGACGTGGGCGAGCTCCACCGGGAGGTATCCGCCCAGCACGACCGCCCAGGGGCCGCCGTAGGTGAGACGGGCCCCGCGGCTTTCCTGGGCCTCTTCCTCGGTGCGGGTGTCGATCTTCTTCGAACGGGATGCACGGCGTGCCATGAGCTACGCGGCCCTTCCTGCTTCGCCGGGCTTCCCGGCGGAATCCGTCTTCGCCTTGTCGCCGATGGAGAAGCCGGGGCGGCTGCCCTTGCCCTTGCCCTTGCGGGCCTCGGCTTCGGCGTCCTTCTCCGGCTGGATGAAGTGCTTGACGAAGGAGGCGTACATCTTCACGCCGCTCAGCCCGAGCACTTTCGCGGCGCTCGCGCCGCCCTTGAGGTGCGCGCCGACCAGCTTGGCGCGGATCTTGGACTGGAGGCCGAAGGTGTACCACTTGCCCTTGTACTGGGACAGAATCGCGGTGATCATGTCCGCGTCCATACCGACCCGCATGTACAGCTCCAGGCCGATCTGCCGCAGGATCCTCGCGTACCGGTAGAGGTCCCGGTCGTTGCGGAACTCGATCTTTTCGAGCTGCTGGATCAACTTGACCAGGTCCGAGCCGACCTTCTCGTCGGCACTGCTGTCGTCGCTACTCATGAAGTCCCTTCCGGAAGGCGGGGGTTGTGGGGGTCTCGCACGTGCGGTGGGGGTTGTCACCTCCCTGCGGTCCCGGGCCGGGGCCCGGAGCCACAGGCAGACGGCAGGTTCACCGGCTGCTGGCCGCCTTGTCGTCGCCGGCGTGCTGCACCGCGGCGGCGATCCCGGCGCCCATGTGGTTGATCCCGGCGGCGATCGGCGACGTCGCCAGGGCGTAGCCGCAGATCAGCGACGCGATCACAGCGCCCATGGCCAGGTCCGCCTTCCAGAACAGCCAGACGGCACCACCGGAGAGCAAGAAGAGGGGAATCGTGACCATCAAGTCCTCCTGATAGGGGAGTTGGGATGTGCTCCTCAGCCATCACGGGGAGGGCCGAACGAGGGCCGGCCTCCTGGGAGCCGGAGACCGGCCGTGGAGCGGTGCAGGGGTGGGAAGTCCCTGGTGCTCCCCGCCGCCCCCGGCGGCCGACGGCGGCCCCGGAGGCGACAGGCAACATCGGGAAGGGCGGGGGTTAGGCGGCCGCTGCAAAGAGCAGGTTGCCGATCGGCCGGTGCGGGGCGATGACGCGGCCGTCGGGCAGGAGCTCACCGGTGTCGTCGAACAGCAGGACGCCGTTGCACAGCAGCGACCAGCCCTGTTCGGGGTGGTGGGCGACGATGTGCGCGGCCTCGCGGTCGGGGCTGTCCGCCAACGGGCACGGGGTCTGGTGGTGGCACTCAGATGTCGTCATGGGATCAGTCCCTCTTCGTTGAGGCGCGGGGTGAGATCGAGCGGGGGTCCTCCGACGCTCTCCACCGTCAACGGCACGCCACGAGCGGGCCGTTGGCGTCTGGGCAACGCGGGAAGTCGCGGGCGGTCAGGGCTGCTTCAGTCCCCGGATCTCCGTCTCGAGCCGGGCGATCAGGTCGGCCAACTCCTGGCGCCGGGCGCGGGAGGGGCTGCCCTGGGTGAGCTCGCGCCGCGCGGCGGTGAGCCGGTCGGTCGCGCGCTGGAGCGGGGTGCGCGGGTCGGTGGGCACCGGGCGGGTACCGGCGATCAGGTCGGGCACGGGAGGCTCCTTCGGGTCAGACGACGGGGCGGTAGAGGGCGGGGCGGGTGCGACGCATCTGGTCCTGGGCGAGCCCGGAAATCCGAGCGGTGAGCTTGCGGCCGGCGTCGCACGGCGAGCCCTGCGTGCACGGCGAGCAGGTGGCGCGGTGCTCGGTCAGGGCCGCGCGCAGCTGCCCGTACAGCTGCGGCTGCGGACCGGCCGCCTGGCGGGTGATGCGCCGGATGCGCTGACGCAGTTCAATGACGGTGGAGCAGCGGCCCACCCGGCACCGGACGCAGTCGCTCTGCAGGTGCTCGGTGAGCTGCTCGTTCAGCGACCCAACCGCGGGAATCAGCTGGCCCGGCGCCATCTGCGAGGGCGTCGGCGCGGCCTGGGGGCGGGGCTTGCGGACCGGGTTGGTGGTGCGTCGGCCGGACGCGGTGGTCTCCGCTTCGTGCAGCTTCTCGGACCACTGCTCGGGGGTGATGTCCATCTCGATGCGCTGGGCGCTGCCGGGGCAGCGCCGGCCGTTGGACGGCTTCGACGACGTGGTGTCGTCGCGGTAGCGGCGGCCCTCGGGCTTCGGCTGCTCCACACCGTCGCGGTGCGGGTGGATCATCGACCGGGTCAGCCGACGCCAGCTGTCGCAGTCGGGGCAGACGACCGAGGTCTCGCCCTCGCGCAGGTTGAGGTTCTCGGGGCGAAGGCTGCTGGCCTTGATCGGGGTGCGGCCGTTATGGCGCATCGAGTTGGCTCCCTGGGTAGCGATTGCGTTCTCCTTCGACCAGGAGCCGGGCGGGGCCCGGACTTCCTGGCCGGCGGGCAGCGCAATTGGCTGCGGGTGGCTCACCTGGCTGTGCTCCGGAGGACCTCGTCGAACTCGTCACCCCGGCCGCGCGTGGAAGCGGCGGTCAGCCAGACATATGAAGTTGATCGGGAGGGACCGTGGGTCCGGCTCCCTCATCCGGCGCCGCCCCCAGGGGCGGTGCCGGGTGGGGGAGCCGGGTCCGAAGACCCGGCGGGCAGGGTCAGGCCGCGAGCGGGACCGGTGCGGAGACCCGAGCGTCGGCGGTGGGGATCGGGCGGAGCATCTGCGCGCCGACGGACCGGGCCGCGCCCATCAGCTCCTCGCGGATCCACACGGCGATCGACGGCTCCAGGGCCTCCAGCAGTCGCTCGCGGACTCGCTCGGTGATCGACGGGTCGGCCGCGACGATGTCCCGGGCCGCGTCCCTGCGAGCCGCGAACTCGAATCCGACCTCGTCCTGGGCCTTGGTGCGGCCGCCCCGCAGGCCGGCCTCGGCGTCGAAGCGGGCCAGCTCACCCGGGGTCACGAACTCGTACATCTCCAGCGGCGTACCGAACACGACGTCCAGGTCGACGTTGCCGAACTCCGGGAGGTCCACCTCGATGGCCTCCAGGAGAGCCGCGGTCTCGCTGTCGAACTCCTCGAGGAAGCTGGCGTCGGGCGTGGAGATCGGGTTCATGGGGCGTTTCCTCTCGCATGGGATCTGACCTGGCGTTTCGGAGCGATGGATCGAGCACAGCAGCACGAAGTGATCAGAAGGTCGCTTGGGGTGACCTCGCTGCGATGCCCCCAGTGAAGCAAATCTCTTTATAGAGGTCAACCTCTCACTAGTGAGAAGTGGAGGGATCTGGCCACAATACGTCGCCACCGCCAACAGCACCCCCGTACGATCAGCTCTATAGAGAGCCGATACCGAGGAGACGTATGAGCCGCGAGACGAGAGCTGGTCAGCCCAAATACCTGCGCATTGCCGCAGAGCTGAGGGCCGCCCTCGAACGCGGCGACTACCAGCCCGGGGACCGCTTTCCAGGCGAGAACACCCTGGCGGCTGACTTCGAAGTTGCCCCTCTGACCATGCGGCAGGCGCTTGGCGTGCTCCGCAACGAAGGCCTCGTCGGTTCCCGCAAGGGAGCCGGCTGGTTCGTCGAGTCCTTCCAGCCAATCCGCCGGCGCGGCATTCCCCGACTGGCGCGTGACCAATGGGGAAGCGGCAAGACCATCTGGTCCGCAGACGATCGCCGCGCACCGGACGTCGATCAGATCACCGTGGCAGAGGATGTCCCACCTCCTCAGCACATCAGCGACATGTTCGAACTGGGGCCTGGCGAGACCGTCTGTGTACGCAGCCGCCGGTATGTCATGGAGGGGCGCCCGGTCATGCTCGCGGCGTCGTACCTCCCTCAGTCGCTGGTTGCGGGTTCGCCCATCACTCAGGCCGACACCGGACCAGGGGGCATCTACGCTCGCCTTGCGGATCTTGGGCGTCCTCCGGCTCGGTTCCGAGAGGAGATCCGAGTCCGCATGCCCTCCGCCGAAGAGGCAGCCCGACTGGCTATCCCTGCTGACAGAACCGTCATCAAGTTGGCCCGCACGGCGTTCGACGGTGAAGGGCGAGCGGTTGAGATCAACGAGATGGCACTGGATTCGGCGGCATACGTCCTGGACTACGAGTTCGACGCATGATTCCGATCCTGCGCCGGCAGTGGCCGGCGACGGCGTGCGGCGGATCTGGGCCATGTCAGACGAGATTCGGGGGTCGGATATGGAGTTCACCGGTCCCGCCTATCGGATGGCGTGAGAAACGCCCTCAGGATGAGGCCGGTGACGCCGGTGCTGGCCATGGTGGTGATGACGTCGCGGATCACCACGAGCAGCACGGCTGCGACCAGGCCAGCGGTCAAAATCGCGGCAACGCGTATGACCACGGCTCCGGGGCGGCCACGCGGTCGCGGGTCTTCAGTGGGTCTCGTGCATGGGCAGGTGCACGTCGAGGCCGGCCTTGTGACCATGAAGTCGACGTTCCGACCATGCGCGTCCGCCACACTGCACGATGTGTTGTGGGCATGACGAATCTGGGTCATCTCGCTCTCCTGGAGTGGGAGTTGGGGGTTCCGGCCGGTGGAGCCGTCACTCCAGGTGTAGGCGTGAAAAGCAGTGACTTCTACGGTTGCCGTGTATCCGTCGGCCGGATACACGGACTTGGATACATAGAGGGGGCCCGAAATGGGGCAGCGGCCGAATGTGCTGACGCCGGATCAGTCGCCCCAGCACCGCCTTGGTTACGTGATCCGGGAGCTACGCGAGGCGCGCGGTCTGTCCATGCGAGAACTGGCCGCCAAGACGTTTGTTTCGCACTCCAAGGTGCAGCGTTGGGAGAACGGCGACCGCCCCCCGAAGGACCTGGGTGAGATCGAGCTCGTCGACCGGGCGCTCGGCGCAGGTGGGTTCCTGATCGAGTTGTGGCAGGAGATCGGCCGAGGTACCCCTGAGCCCGTCCATGTATCCGATGGCGCGCCCCATGTATCCGATACATCGTTTGGCCTGGCCACGGCCCTGTCGCAGACGGCAGCGTCAGATGGTGAGGGGATCTTTGTCCCTCGGCGTCTAGACGATGGAACGGTGGTGCTCGTGGCACTCGATCGACGCGCGCTCCTGCGCGCCGGCGCGGGGATCAGTGCAGCCGTGGTAGCTGGCTTTCCCATGCCAGCATCCGCTGCGGTCGCAGATGACCCATTCGGCTTCGCGAGAAGCGTGACCGCGAACTGGTCTGGCCTTCGACTGTCCCGTCCGGCCCCTGAGTTCGGTGTCGACTGGCACGCGCTCCTCCCAGGCGGCCGTTCCATGCTCGGCTCCCAGCTCTCGCTGCAGGTCCACCCCGCCCGCGTCGAGGGAAACCGGGTAATCGTGTCCGTGCCTGAGCAACAACGCGTGGAGGAGTTCCTGGCACGACCTCATCGCGGTTTGCTGGTCGGGGCGGTCGACACCGGTGGCGTCGCAAGGTTCTACGCTCTGGACGCCCGCGCAGCCCGCGCAAAGATCACAAGGAACGGCGGCGTATGCGAAGTCACGGCTCCCACCGCTTACGAGCTGGATGACCTCACGTACGGCCTCCTGTGGGCCGTCAGCAACTACGACGACGCCCTACAGGCCGATGACCAGGCTCTTGCCGAGACGCGCAGCGATCTCAAGGCGTACGAGCGGCTGTCCGCTTCGGCGGTCAGCCGGGAAGCTGCACCCGGGCTGAACACGGTTGCCCACATGTGGCTGGGCAGCGACTTCTGCGCCCGCCACATCCTTCGTGCGCTGCCGGATCTGCCAGCACTGCCCGCGTTCTGGACCCGGGAGCAGCGAGGGGAGGAGGCCAGCGCATGGCTGATCTTCGATCACAAGTTCCCGTACCTGCGGGAGACCACCAAGGTGCTCGGCAGTACGAGTACCCGAGCGTTCTGTATCCCGGAGGACATCGTCCGTTCCTCGCCCCGCTACGAACGGATCCTGTTGTTCCTGGCCGTGGCGCTGATGGAGTCGTTAGGGATCCACGCCCAGTTCACGGCTGATCCCGCGTACGAAGCCGTCGAAGGCTTCGTGGTTGCCCCTGACAAGGAAGCCGTGATCGCCAACTGGGTTCGCGGGGACGGGATGTGGCATGTCGATGTGACGGCCCGGTCCTCGGTGGTCAGGGAGTTCACGATCGCGGCGCGCGACGTCAACGCGGACTCGTTCACAGCTGCGCCCACGCCTGCCGGACGGCTCCGTGCTCTCGCCCACTATCTCGATCTGCCGTGGTCGTGGCTGATCGAGCGGTGCGGCCAGCTCGCCCGGTACGGCTCGTCCGGTCTGGTCCAGTCCCGCAGCCGACTCGTCTCAGCGGCCGGCATCGATGCCGCGTGCGCGTACGTGGGATCTCTCCCGTCCGACCACTGACCCCCACCACACCTACATGACCACGAAGGGGAAGCAGACCATGGCCGACAACGCCCCGCGCGGCGCGGTGATCTCGCTTGGCGGCACCATCGCGATGACCGCCCAGACAGAAGGCGGCGCAACGCCGACACTGTCCGCCGACGACCTCGTGGCAGCCGTACCAGGACTTGCCAAAACAGGCATCGAAGTGGAGGTTCACGACTTCCGCCGGCTCCCCGGCGCCTCGCTGTCCTTCGCCGACCTGCTTGAGCTCGCCGTCCTGGTGGAGACACTCGCAGCCGACGGTGTCGACGGCGTAGTCGTCACCCAGGGAACTGACACGATCGAGGAGACCGCGTATCTGCTGGACCTCCTCACCACTGGAGACACGCCGGTGGTGGTGACCGGCGCCATGCGCAATGCCAGCATGGCCGGGGCCGACGGTCCCGCGAACGTGCTGGCCGCCCTCCGTGTCGCGACCAGCACCGAGGCACGCGGCACGGGTTGTGTGGTGGTGTTCGCTGAGGAGATCCACGCTGCCCGCTGGGTCCGCAAGACCCACGCAACAAGCCCAACGGCTTTCACTTCGTATCCCGGGCCGATCGGCTACGTCGCGGAGGACCGTGTGCGGATCATGGCACGCCCCGCTCCCTCTTTGACGTTCGATCCCCGCAGTGCCACCGCGGCCGCACGCACCGCGATCTACACGGTCGGCCTCGGCGACGACGGGGCTCTCCTACATGCCCTGGGCGACCACGTCGACGGCCTGGTGGTCGCGGCCTTCGGAGCCGGCCATGTCCCGATGGCATGCGTGGACGGGCTCAACGATCTCGCGAAACGCATGCCCGTCGTCCTCGCCACACGCACCGGATCGGGCCCCGTGCTCCGGCACACCTACGGTTTCCCCGGCTCCGAGTCCGACCTGCTCGAACGCGGTCTGATCTCCGGCAGCACGCTGGACCCCGTCAAAGCGCGCATCCTGCTGCAACTGCTCCTGATGACCACGGCCGACAACGACCAGGTCGCCCAGGCCTTCAGCGCTCTCTCTTAACCGTCCCCACCATCTCGAGGACCCATCTTGCGCAGCTACGAACTGACCACTGGGCGCACCTTCGCCGTGAATTTCGACCATGGAGACGACTTCTTCCCCACCCTTGCCGAGTTCTGCCGCCAGAACGGCGTCCGGCACGGCTACATCCCGATGTTCATCGCCGGCTTCGCAGAGGCTGAGATCGTCGGTGCGTGCGAAAAGCTCGAGGACCCCGAAGCACCGGTCTGGAGCAAGGTCCACCTGACTGGGGTGGAGGCCATGGGATGCGGGACGCTCGCCTACGCCCCAGAGACGGACTCGGTCCTGCCACACATCCACACGTCGCTAGGGGAAAAGGCCCGGTCGGCCACCGGCCACACCAGCCATCTACTCAGCGCCCGCGTCCAGTTCCTCGTCGAGATGCTCGTAGTCGAGGTCACCGCACCGGTGATGACCCGCCCCAAGAACCCCAACCTCTACGACGTGCCCCTGCTGACCTTCGGGGCGTGAGAGGCCTGAAGGGCGACCCGTAGATGGGCCCCTGGCAGGCGACTATGTCGATCCGTGCTCGCCCCAATTTGCTGTCCCGTGGGGCGGGCCCTCCGAGCAGATGGTTGGCCGCCCTGCGGGATCCGCGCGAGTCTCCGTGCAAACCCTCTGGAATTCCTGACCGATCCCTGTTCGGATCACAAGCACGTGTCGCGTGAGCAGCACGGTTGAGCCTTTGAAGCGTGAATTCACCCGGGAGGTACGAGGTTGTGATCGGACGTCAGGGGACGTCGGGCTTTGCGACACGTGTGCCCCGGGGCCGCGCAGAGTTCGGCGGGAACGGTAGGGTGATCCCCAGCGTTGATCAAAAAGAAAAGTGGCCCCGTCTACCGGCCTTGAGCAAGCCGGGAGGGGCCACGTGGCCGACGGACCTTGTGAGAGGGGTCCGGAGGCCTGCCGAGCACCCTTTTCGCGTGAAGGAAGGTGCCGACGTGATCAGGGTACCCGTCCCCGTCACCCGACACACCGCACCCCGCCGTGGGGGCAGCAGCCATGCCGGTTGCTGGTCCGTCGACGGGGCGTTTGTGCTGTCCGCGCGCACCCCGGTTCACCCCTCGGTTGAGGGGGGCGGGATGACGTAGGTCTGTGGGGGCGGCGCCCTTACGGGTCTTCATGCCGCCCCGGGTCGCTCAGCTTCAGGTGATTGGGAGTCACCTCGGCTCAGCGCCCATCTGCTACCGGAGAAGGCCTTTGGGAGGCCCCTCCGAAGGGATTGTCCGCCCGGTTGGGAGCCGGTTGGACGGTTCGACATCAGGTTTCAGCCCGAAACCAGAAGCACCACTCAGGGGCTTCGTCGTGCCACACGACCGAAGTCCCGTGACTGGAGTCATTGTGCATGACCTCGCTCGGGGTCGCCAGCTTTGGCGTCCCCGTGTACGGCCCTCCCACCCGTCGGATCGGCCACAAAGCCAGCCCGCCGTGGCCGACATCACACGATCTGGTGTCCCCGCCTGGACTAGGTCCGTCCCGAGCAACACCTTCACCCGGAGGCAGGCCTCGTCCGGCTCCAGCGTCATCCACAGGACCGCCGCTGCGCACTGGACTCTGTCCACAGGCTCTCGGCGTGACCATCCCCAGATGATCATTTCTGGCAGGTCAGCTGGGGCGGACTGGTGAGCGCCGTGGCGGCGTCGGCCGCTGCTGTGCCGGAGGCGCTGCGCCGGGGTGCGCGACGTCCCGCCCTGCGGGCTGTGCCGATGGAGGCCGGCCCCGTGGTGACGCTGGAGCTGGGCAGCCCGCTTCAGCTGACGGAGACGATGCGCAGCCGGCTACTCGCGGCGGTGCGTGCGCTGGTGTCGGCTCCGGCGATGGAGGGGGCGTGTGACGCCACGCGGCTGGCGGCGGTGGTGCTGCTGGCGAAGGCCCGGGTCGCTGCCGACTACAGCACGGAGATCACCGCTGCGGAGCTGGGCCGGTGGATGGGGCTGAAGAAGTCCCATGTTGCTCACACGGTGCTACCGGAGCTGCGTGAGCGGGGCATGCTCGGATCGAACGAGACGACCAACGCGGCCGGGCGGATGACGGGCTTGGAGTGCTGGGTGATCCCGATGTACCGGGCGCAGCAGGCAGGGGACCGGCGGCATGTGCTGGCGCTGTCGCGGGTGGAGCTGGCGGTGCTGCTCAAGCTGATCGAGGTGCTGTTCGCGCCGGGCTGGACGCACAAGGACGGGCGGGTGACTCCGGCCGGGATGCTCGCGGACCGTACGGGGCGCGGCGCGGCCACCGACCGGCTCGGGCTGCTGCTGATGGTGCTGTCGACGAACTCCAAGGGCTGGCTGCAGCTGTGCCCGGGGTCGGTGGACACCGAGCGGGGACGTCCGGCGGCGACGGTCGCCCGGCTGCTGGGCTGCACGCCGTCGGGCGGGGCGAAGGTCCTGGCGCGGCTGGAGAAGCGGAGCACGCTGACGGTGGACCGTCGTGAGACGGCGTCGCAGATGAACGCGCGCAGCCGGGTGCGGCTGCTGCCAGTCGCCGAGGCGCACGGTCTGCTCGTGCGGGAGGCCCGCGAGGCTGCCGATGCCGTGTTTTCAGACCTCGCCGGTACTGCATCCGGAGATCTTGAAGGCGCTGGGAAGGCCGTGACCCCTGTGGTCACTAGGGTGGAGGGCACCGGGGAGAGCCAGGAGGCCGATATCGCAGACCTCGCCGTTGCTGCACACCTTCACACCTCTCACGCTTCTGGGGTTACTCCCGGTGGTTCTCTCTCGCTCTCTGGTGGGTTTTCCGGCGAAGGCCGTGGTGGGAACGGTGATCGGCCGGAGCGCGCGTGCACACGCGAGGACCTGGCCCCGGACCCTGCTGGCTCTGACGAGCTGCGCCTGGTCGACGGCGAGGGCGGCCCGCTTCGCGGGGAACAGCGCGAGAAGTCCCCGTCGATGAGCAGCGAGAACGGCGGCCGCGGGCCGGTGGGCGGCGCTTCGGTGCGGCCCGTGGACGGTGCGGGTCAGGGCAGGCAGCAGCGGGGGAGGGTGCCGCTGCCGCCGGAAGACCTGCGGGTGATCTTGGAGCCGGTCCGGCTGGTGTGGGCGCGTCTGGAGCGTCCGGCCGCCCGGAAGCTGGTGGAGGCTGCGACCCGCATCGAGCTGGACCTGGTGGCGGGTTTCACGGGCCGGGCCGATGGGCCGAAGGTCCTCGCTGACCGCCTGGCCCGGCGTCTCGAGGATCAGCTGCGGCTGAGCGGTCCGATCAAGGACCCGGTGGGCTGGCTGGTCGGCCGGGGTCTGCCCCAGCGCCAGGAGTGCGGCGACAAGCGGTGTGACGAGGGCGTGCTGCTCGACTCGGGCCGGGACTGCCCGCGGTGCGAGGACCGGCGGGAGGGCCGCCGTGCCCAGCGTCACGCCGTCGCGGCCGCCGTCGACGCCGCGATGCCGTACGCCACCCCAGAGGAGCGCCGTACGGCGACCGAGCTGCAGCTGCACGAAGACGTGACCGCCCAGGCGTGGGCCCGCGAGCACCGCTACGAGCAGGTCAGGGCCCGGCAGGCGGCGGCCGCCAAGGCCCGCGCCAACGCCGCGGCCGCGCACCCCGCCATCGATGAGCCGGCCAGCTCACTGCCGCCGGTCGTGCTGCCCGCTCCCCGCCCGGCACCCGCGCCGGAGCCGGAGGACGTCGTCGTCGACCAGGAGCTGGTCCTCGAGGACCTGACCCGCGAGCAGGTCCTGGACTGGCGCACCCGCGCGGCCCGCGACCACCAGGTCGTCTTCGACCACATCGACCGGTATGGCGAGGTGTCGGCGCAACGGCTGTTCACCAGGGCGTTCGTCTCGCAGGTGACCCGGATGTCCCGCCTCGGGCACCTGGACCTCGGCTACACCACCTGGGAGCGGTCATGAGCGGCAGCGAGTTGTCCGGCGTCGACCTGGCCCGGGTCGCGCTGCGGGCCGCGCTGGAGAGCGCGCGCAAGAACGGCGGCCGCACGGCGACGTCAAAGGCGAAGCCGCGCACGGCGTCGGTGGTCCGGCGCGGCGGGCGCGAGCCGATGGGGCTCGGTGACGCGATCGGCGCGCTGGTGACCGAGCGGGCCTGGGAGCTCCCTGCCGCCGGCGCGACGCTGCGGGAGCGGTGGGCGGCCATCGCCCCGGAGTTCGCCGGGCACGTCGCCGCGGTCGGGTACGACGCCGATTCCGGCCGGCTCACCGTGTGCCCGGAGTCGGCGGCCTGGGCGACCAAGCTGCGCCTGGAGCAGGCCCGCGTCGTCCAGGCCGCGAACGAGTCGGCGGGCCGTACGGTCGTGCGCGGCCTGCAGATCCTCGTACCCGGATCGGTGCCTGCGCCCGAGCCGGATGGCGTCGCCCCCGCGGCCGCGCCCAACGGCCCGGTGAAAACCCGCGAGGTGGCGTCCGAGGACTACCGCCAGGCGCTCGCCGCCCACCAGTCCGTCGCGCCCGCGCGGCGGGGGGACGAGGGCATCGCGCAGGCAGTCGAACGCCAGAACCGGGCGTTGCACGAGCTGAGCTGCCGCGCGTTCCCGGAGCCGGAGGTGTCCTCGGACGAACAGCCGGCCCCGATCGAAGCGGGCCGCGTCCAGCGCCGCCGTGAAGCCGAGGCCACTCGCATCCTTGCGCTGCGCCGGGCCCGTACCGAGCGAGCGGCCCGGCAGGACAGCACCGCTGCGGGACGACCCGAGGGTGCATCGGTCGCATTGGAGTGTCCGACCCTCGCACCACCGCGCCCTGTACAGCCCGAGCGCAGAGGAGGCCGCCGGCGGGGCTGAAGCCGCGATCAGGCTGCCGGGGATTGACCGGTGGGCGCGGCCTGGTCGGCGGGCTGGTCCAGTTGCTGCTGGCGGCGCCGCTGCTCGTTGCGGTGCTCTTCGACCCGCTGGGTGAACAACTTCAGCGCCTGTTGCTCTTGGTCGGCGTCGAAGTCGCTGTAGGGGCCGACGCCAAGGGCGAAGGCGTTGGCCTCCTCCTCGATGGCGTCGGCGGTCTGGAGCAGGAAGTAGCTGCGCTCGCGGTACTTGTAGTAGCCGGTGAAGGCGGCTGCCAGCGTGACGGTGAAGCCGATGGCGACGATCGTGATGTTCTGCCATGTGAACTCGTTGCGGGTGTCCAGGGCGGCGACGGTGGTCGTGGACGCAGCCCCGATCATGATGAGGTTCTGCAGCATGTTGTGGATGAGCCGGTACTTGCGGCTGTCCGTGCGGTGCTGCTCGATCACCCCGGCCACATCCTCGCGGTAGAGGCTGCGTCGCTCCTTCAGCGTCGGGTGGATGAGCGCGCTGAGGAACCGGAGGGCCTCACGGTTTGTCTCGAGCATGTCCTCCAGCTGGGTCAGGCGCAGGTGCCCGCGGGGAGGCGCGGCCACGCCGGCGGTCACGCCGGAGACCAGTGCCAGCACTCCGCAGGTGATGTCGACCCGGAGGAACCTGGAGGGGGATCCCCAGGCCAGCACAGTCCACAGCAGGCCCGTCAGGATGGCACCGCTGGCCACGGTCAGGGCCAGGCTCATCGCGCGGACCCTCCTCCTTCGCCGCACCAAGTCCCGCTCTGTCTGCTTCACGTCGTGCCGTAGCTGGCGCAGCGAGGCTCGCTCATCGGCTTCGGCCTGCCGTTGTTCGGCACTCAGATGGTCATCAGCGTCCCTGATTCGGCGAAGCGCATCGTCGTCAAGACTGCGGGCCACGGCTTCGGTCCTCTCGTCTGCGCAGGCTCAGCGGGCGAACGCTTCGGTCAGGCTGATGCGGTAGCCGTCCTCTTCCATCAGCACGACGGTGACGCCGAAGGGGTCGGGGTGGTCCAGCTCGATGGGGGTGAAGGAGAAGTCCACCGCGGCCTGGATCGGCGGCACCAGTTCGCCGCCGGGCTGCGGCGCGGGGGCCGGCCTCCAGTCGGGGGCGACTGACGCCCAGCCTTCGGAGCTGCGGGACAGCAGCTGCTCGGTGTAGGGGAACTGGTGCAACACGTGTCCGGCGCGGGTGGCGAGCACCATGTTCAGGCACGGCGCCGGACCGACGATGGGCAACTCGCAGGCGGTGGCGACGTCGTGCGTCTCCCACGCGAGGACGACCTCGTCCGCGCCGGCCGCGGCGGCGATGTTCGCGAGCTCCGCGATCCCGGCGAGCGCGTCCTGGCCGACCTTGAGCGGGCGGACCCAGATCAGCCCGACCAGCTCGCCGCGCACCAGCGGCATCATGAGCGGGCGCGGCACGACCCCCTCGCCCAGCGAGGCGGTGTACGTCTCCTTCGCGACGCCGACCAGACCGTTCCACATCCGCGTGTCCAAGGAGGCCCCCGTATCTCAGCTGTTTGTGATCGCAGCCGACCCTGCCACGTGGAGTGATGCGGTGTCAGGGGGATGATCGGCCAGCCCCTTCAAGCGGCGGGTGCTGGGCTGATGAGAGGCGAGGGCCGTCAGACAGTGTCGTGTGGCGTGAATCACAGCGGGTGTCGGAAAAATGAGTGCCGGATCGGCTCTCTCCCGCTGCAGGTAGGTGAACAGACTTACCCAAGCAACAAAGGAGGCCCGAGATGCCTGCGGATGCAACGCCGGGCTCGGCACCCGAGGATGCCGATCAGCGGCCTGCTGCTGCACCGTCCGGGGCGACAGGAGCGCTGCTCGTTCCCTCAGCGCAAGGATGCGGCTCGCCCGAAAACGTGGCGCTCGATGAGCCGGGCGACGCCGGACTCGCAGCGCCAATGGGCGGGCCCGACCTGGCTATGGGCGGGCCCGACCTGGACGACGCTGTCTTCCCGCTGCTTGACGACGCCATCCTGGACTCGGGCAGCCTGGCTGATGTCGTGGACACGGCTTCCTTCATGTCCGGCATCAGTGACGCCCTCCAACCGCTGATCGGTCTCAGCACGATGCTCAGCGAGTTCACCGAGCGGGCGAACTTCGGCCTTGCCCCGGCCCTCGCCGGCATCGAGCTGGCAGTTCCCCGGCTACCCAACATCGGAGATGTGGTCGGCCAGTCGTTCCTGGATGGACTGAGGGCCCGCGATGCCGCGCTGTCGGCGCTGGCTGGCATGCAGCCCCAGATCCTCTCGCTGTCCGAGACCGTGAACTCGGTACTGCCCTCCGCCGTGAACACGCTGGGACTGCTGGACGGACTCAAC
Organism: Streptomyces sp. NPDC013157; assembly: GCF_042899865.1. Taxonomy (NCBI): domain Bacteria; kingdom Bacillati; phylum Actinomycetota; class Actinomycetes; order Kitasatosporales; family Streptomycetaceae; genus Streptomyces; species Streptomyces sp. NPDC013157. The sequence goes on from NZ_JBIBAK010000031.1 coordinate 54,005, forward strand.
CCGGCCAGGGCGGCCTTGTCCGTAATCGAGCCGCAGGTCAACAGCCTGGCGGGCGTGCTGGGACCGGCCGCCCGCCTGGCATCGATGGCTGACGCCTTCCAGCCGCTGGTCGGTCTCGGTGAACTCGTTCGTCAGTCGCACTCCGGCCTGGCCACGGTGTTCGAAGGTCTCCCGGCTCTGATTTCCCCGCTTCCCAGTCTGGCGAAGATGACAGAAACGCTCGCACCATGCTTCGCCGTCCAGGTGGGAGTGCCGCGGATGATGCAGGGGGTCCTGCATACCCTGCCGCGGATGGCGGACCTCATCGGTGGCCACATGGCCGATCTCTTCGCCGGAGTCCGGTCTGTCGCCGACTGGGCGAAGAGGCTGAGGCCATCCGTCCTTGCTGAGGCCCGCTACGCCTTCGACGCGTATATGAAGGGCGACACGGAGCCGATGAAGGACTTCCTGCGCCGCTGCCTGCGTCTGTGGCCGGTGCTGGAGGACCACTGTCAGGCCCTGGCCGTGGCGATGTTCGAGCGCGCATGGGAGCAGGAGGCCGACCTCACCGACGATCAGTCGGTGCGCAGGGTCCTGGTCCGGTACGCCCGCCAGGGCTGCGACTTTGAACGCGATCACCAGATCCGCGGCGCCTCGATCGGTTACATCCCGGAGGGTTGGGAGCAACCGGACACCGTTCCCGGGCCGGAGGACCTGGTGATCCCCCATCTCGTTCCCTGGGCTCAGCGGTTCGAGACCCCTCCGGTGCGCTACGTGGCAGGCCGGCTCAACGAGCAGGAACAGGCCCTGGTCCGTGCCTGGTCGGAAAACCACCCCATGACGTGGCCCAAAGCGTCGGACCTGGTTCAGCAGGATGAGGCGCAAGGAGAGCGGGCCCGACGCAAACTGCAGCGCCTCGGCAAGGAGTGGCGCAGGCGCGAGAACAACCTCCAGGAGCTTCCGTGAGTGCGTCGTCCGATCGATCGCAGGAGCCGCTGATGACGGTGCGTGCTGCGGTCATCTTGATGCTGGGCACGCAGATTGCCGTGGCCGCCGGGGTGCTGACCGTGCTGGCAGGGAACGCATGGGCCGTCGCGGTACTGGCTGCCGGGGGCGCCTTCGCCGGCACGGTCGCCTTCGCACGGTCCGTGATCGGCTGAACCGCCCCTGGGCGAACAGGACGCCCCCGGGCACGCCGCCGTGGTCACAGGGAAGTACGCAGGGCGTCGTGGCGGGCGGTGACCAGGCCTCGCCATCGCCCCGGCGTGTGCTGTGCTCCGTCGGTCCAGCGCGCCGGTGAGGGTTCCTCGAGGGGCAGGTCGGCCGTGAAGGCGGCGATGGCACTGTAGTAGGCGAAGTCGCCGCCGCGGTTGTTCTCGCGTAGCCGGGCGATCGTCGCGGCCGCCTGGTCCTGGTCGTCGCGGACAGCGTGGTGGAAGGCGAGGGCGAGATCCAAAGCGAGACCAGAGCCCGTGCCCACTGACAGCAGCAGGGTCCTGCACGGACCGTCGGCCGTCTGACCCACGCCGACTGTTACGCACTTTCGAGTGACGGCCGTGGCGCCATAGGCGGCGGCAGAGGCCGCTTCGCCTCTGCTGGCCCGCGCGCCATATGGGATCGGCTCGTGGCAATGCGTCAACTTTGGGCATTAGCCGCATACATGAGTGTTGCAGGCGAGAGTAATAGGAATATGCAGGATCCGTTACGGGCTTCGCGTATCCGTCACATCGCCTCCGCATCGTGGGCAGGGTGTGGGTGTGCGGCCGACCGGTCGCCGCCCCGCACGACGCACCCCGGGTGACCTGCGGCATCACGCCGCCCGCGCCGGGATGTCCGGCCCCGAGAAGGGGGACCTCGTGTCCGTATCCGTTTCCGCCCGCCGTCTGACCGCCGCCGCTGCCGTGGCCGCCGCCGCTGTGGGGACGCTTGCGCTGCCCGCCGCGGCCGCGGGCCAGCACCCGGCCCGCCCCCACCACGACGTGGTCATCAGCAAGGTGCAGTACGACTCCCCGGGGCGTGACGACCGCTCCACCCGCTCCCTGAACAAGGAGTGGGTGGACGTCACCAACACCACTCGCCGGGCGGTGAACCTGGACCACTGGACCCTCACGGACGAGGCCGGCCACACCTACACCTTCCGCCACTTCCGCCTGGACGGACGGGCCACGGTCCGCGTCCACACCGGCGAGGGCCGCGACAGCGCCACCGACGTCTACCAGGACCGCCGCGCCTACGTGTGGAACAACGACGCCGACACCGCGACCCTGAACAACGACCGCGACCGCCTGGTCGACGAGGTCACCTGGGGCCACCACCGCGGCGAGCACCGCAACGGCGGCAGCATGCGCCGCTGACCCACTCGCGGGTGCCGCTGACCGGCGGGGCCGCGGCGGCCAGCACCGCGAAAGAGGCGGTCCACCCTGCCCCCGGGGGCGTGCCGCCGGATGCGGAGCGATCCACATCCGGCGGCACGCCGGTGACCGGCCACGGCATGCGAACACCGTGCGCTGAGCGCCGCGGTGTGGGAACGTGACAGAGGCCGGGTCCACCGCTTACCCCCGTAGCGGATGGGCCCGGCCTCTGTACGTTCAGCGGGCCAGGGTGACGGTGATGGGCTGGTCGGGGCAGACGGCGAGACGCTCGGCGAGCGCGGCCTGCTCGGCGGGGTCGACGCTCAGCTGGTAGCGCAACTTGTCGGCCACCCAGTTGGTGACGTAGTCGCACCAGTAGGGGGAGTACGGCGGCAGCCACTCGGTGGGGTCCTTGTCGGCCTTGGACCGGTTGGAGGCAGCGGAGACCGCGATCAGCGCGCGGGGATCGTCCAGGTCGTTGGCGTAGGCCTCGCGTTCCTTGGCCGTCCACGCGGAGGCGCCGGAGTCCCAGGCCTCGGCGAGCGGGACTAGGTGGTCGACGTCCAGCTTGCTCGCGCTGTCGAAGTACAGGTCGTCGTATGGGCTGTACCAGCTGCCGCCAGTCAGCGCGCACTTCGCGCCGACCTCCGGGGCCGTGACGGCCTCCTCCAGGAGGACCTCGGCTCGCGTGTTGCAGCCGTCCTTGTCCGCGTCCGTCCAGTGCTTGAACTTGTCCCGCGAGTATCCGGCGCGGTCTTCGTCCGACACGGTGAGCTCGGCGAGCGCGTCGCGGACTGGCAGGGTGACGGTCTCACCGGCCGCGTGCCGTACAGGCAGGTGTTCGGTGGCCGCGGTGGCGGCGTGGGCGGTGGTGGGGGTGAGCAGAGCCAGCGGCGCGAACAGCGCGGCGATCAGGGTGCGTCGGGTACGGGCGAGGCGCACAGCCGGGTCTCCGTTTCGAAGATCACAAACAGGTTGGGTTCTTCGTAGCGGTCCGGGCCGCGCTGCGGAGGGCGATCGGTCGCGGGTTCACCCGCTCGGCGAACTAGTCAGACCATCAGTGGAGGCAGCCGAACAGGCCGTGAGGCCGCCGAGCCGCCGTCGGCCATCGCTTCCAACTGGCTGGGCGCGTCGTGGCCGTTCGAGTACGACGCCGACTCCGGTCGGCGCGCGCTGCGGCGACACGGGATGGCGAAGGGTGCGGAGCAACCGGATGGAGATGGAGGGCAGTTGGGCGGGATGCGGGCGTGTGCGGTGACTGAGGGCACCCGGAGGACGACATTCCCCTTGAGATTCGGGCGTCCTTTTGTCGGATATGCACTCTAATGCGGGGTGGCGCAAGGTGGCGCTTGGCGCGGGAGCGGCCGGAGTGCATATGCAGCTGGGCTGCGCCAGGCAGACTTCCGCACGGGAACAAGCCGCGATGGGGCCGTCCCGAGCCGTTCCTGCTGTGCGTGGACGTCGCCGTTTCATGGCGGCTTCGCGCATGCCAAGCGGCAGATTTCTGTACCGCCGACTCTCACGAGGAGCGAGGCGCACACCGATGACGTGCGCCGATCCAGCCATGTCGACATCCCTTATCCATGATGTCAGCGCCCAGTACATCGCTGCAGTGATGTTCGCTCTCACGGCAGCCGTTGCTGGCGCTGTCCGTACCGCCTGGCGCCGTAGGCGCCGCCGTCAGGGGCGGGAGCAGGCCGTATGGCGGCAGCAGTCGGCGGTCTTAGCCGTCCGGGCGCAGACGGAGCGAGATCCCGCGCCACTGCAGGCGCCGGACACGTCGTCCTCGAGACGACGTGAGCAGTCGTCATGAGGACGACACCCAATCCCGGAGACCGGCGCCCGGACACGCAGCACAACCGGGACCAGGCATGGGTGCGGCTCGCCCAGGCTCCCTCGGGCAGCCGCCGGCTCCCCTCGCGCAGCGGCGGCTCGCCAGGGCGGTTGATGGACATCGCCCGGAACTACGACCGCATCTGCCAGTGGGCCGAGGGTGCCCTGCTGCCCGACGCCACCGACGCCGACGTGCTCGCCGCGCTTCTGGTCATCCGGATGCTGCGCGAGAAGCTTGACCATGACGAACTCAAACTCGCCTCGCTCGCCCGCAGCAAAAAGATCACGTGGGCGCGCATCGCCCAATGGCAGGAGCTCAGCGGGCGCCAGGCGGCAGAACGACGGCACCTCCAGCTCAGCCGGGCCTATACCCGACCAGACGGCACGGTTCCGCGCACCCAGAGCGAGCGGGTCGAACAGGCCCGCGAGCGCCGCAGCCGCCGCGCCGAACGGGAGTGGGCACGCCAGCATGCACAGCGGATCCGCCGCATTGCAGCTCAACTGGCCGCTGTCGGTGACCTCCAGGAACGTGTCGACCGATCGCAGGAGGCACGGGTCATCCTGGCGGTCCGCGGTTCCGAAACCAAGGGCACCCCTGAACCGGTCCCGCTCGTGTGGCCAACCGCTCTGCGGGACTGCGTTGCCGAGGACGAGCGGTTCCGCAGCACCCCAGCCGAGCCCCCTGACGACGGCGACCCGGACGGGCCGGACTGGCACCGGCAGCAACAGGAAGCCGACATACTGCACCGCCTGCTCGGTCTGGTCAGGTACGCGGCGAACCCGCGCAACATTGATCTGTCCGACCTCCCCCACCTGGCCGACGCCATCCGTGACCTTCACCGCGACTCGCAGTAGCAAGGCAAGACCCATCGACCACCAAGTCCGGGCGCTCGCCAGTCCCGGAGATGAAGTGGAGGCAGGCCTCCCACCCGGCGGCGTAGTGGTGCCAGCCGCCACCGCTCCGCGACCGGTCTACCGGCGGTAGAATCGATGCATGAGCAAGCCGACCAGCATCAAGACCAGCGAGGAAGTACGCGACCGGCTGCGCGTTCTCGCTGACGAGCGCGGCACCACCATCACGGAGCTGCTGGAAGAACTCGCCGCCCGCGAGCTCACGGCGGCCGAGCGGGAGCAGCGGGCTGTCGAGGCTGCCCGTGAGCTCGGCATCGAGTACACCGACCAGGTTCAGCAGGCCGGCCAGGACGCCTGGGCCAGGATCCGCGCCCACCAGGGCGATGCGGCCGCATGAACCTGACGGCTGTCCTGGATCACACCGCTCTGGCCGCCCTGTTCCGTGCGGATCCCTTCTTCACCGGCCTCTACATCGAGGCCTCTCGCGGCACCGGCCGGGTGATCATTCCCTCCCTGTCGGTGCTGGCCGCTGAGCGGCAGGTTGCCGGCGCGGGCAGGCACGCGGCGTCACTGCGGTTCGCGGAGAACGTGCCGTTCACCGCAGCGCACGCAGTGGACGCGATGGACTGGCGGCATGTCGACTGGCCGGTGGCCCACGCGGCAGCGATCGCCTGGCAAGCCGTGAAGGCGGGAGACCCGTTCACGGTCCTGTCGCTGGAACCCGAACTGTACGCGGGCACCGGCATTACGCCGCTGAACCCCACCTGAACTGCTGCTCGGCGGATCCTGGACGGTCTGGTACCTGCCCCCTCTGCTGTTACTGAGTGCCGCTGAGGCGCTGTTGGCGGGCGGTGACCAGGGTGCGCCATCGCTGGCGGACGGCTGGTTCGCCGTCGACCCATCGGCTGCCAGACGGGTGAGCGGTGGCCATGTCGGCCATGAAGGCGGCGATGTCGCTGTAGTAGGCGAAGTCGCCACTGCGGGTGGTCTCGTGTAGCCGGGCGATCGTCGCGGCCACCTGGTCCCTGTCGTCGAGGACGGCGTGGTGGAAGGCGAGGGTCAGGTCCAGGGCGAGCTCGGTGTAGGTCACGCCCACTGTACGGATCTCGGCGCGCAGTACCTGGGCGCGGTCGTCGACGTCGGCGTCGGTGCGGCCGGCGTCGCGGGCGAGCGCCGCGATATGGGTGATGAGGGTGGTGGCCCGCAGATCCACGCCGGCCAGAAGTTGCTCGGCGAGGGCGAGTTCGTCGTCGGCAACGGCAGGGTCGGTGAAGGCGAGGGCGAAGGCGCGGTGTGCCTGGCTGTTGCCGCGCTCACCGGTGACACCATGGTGTTCGGCTTCGTCGCGTGCGGCGGCGTATGCGGCGGCGGCGCGGTCCATGTCGCCGTGGGGCCACCAGATGTCGCCTTCGACGCGGTGGTAGCGGCCTTCCCAGCCCAGGGTGTGGGCGGTGGCCAGGGCGGTGGGGAAGTCCCCGGCCATACGGGCGAGATGGGCGAGTCCGCGGCGGGCGGCGGGGGCGAGGCGGCCTTGGCCGTCGGCGACGGCCTGCATGCCGGCGCGGGAGGCCGGGCTGTCCCCGAGGTCGCGGTGGGCCTTGGCCCGGTAGTACAGGGCCATGAGTTGGAGGTCGTCGGGGAGCAGGTGGCTGTCGATGACCGTGGTGAGGCGGTCGACGGTGTGCGAGCGGTGCTGGTGCTGGCGGCGGGCGAGCGCGCTGAGGAGTTCGACCAGGGCGTCGGCGGCCGTGTCCAGTCCGGTGCTGTCGGTGTCGGGTGGTGCGAGGGGTTCCCACACGGAGTCGCTGACGTAGGTCCAGGCGGCGGGCGTGAGCCAGCCGAGGTCCAGTCGGTGGTCGCGGGCGAGGCGCAGGCCCTGGCGCAGGAAGGCGATCAGCAGGAGCCGGTCCGGTCCGGATGCGGCCTGGTGTTGCTCGCCCAGGGCGGTGAAGGCCCGCTGGGCGGCCTGCTGCCAGTCGGTCTCGGTCCAGCGGTCGTCAGTGGTGTCTTCGGCGTTGCGTACGGCGGAGCGGATCAGGCCGTGGAGATGGAAGGGCCACAGGCCGAAGGGATTGTCGCGGACGAAGGGCCGCTCGGTCAGCCGCTGGGCGGGGCCTTCGTGGGCGAGGCCGGCGGCCCGGGTGGCGAGGGGGACGTCGAATGCGTCCAGCAGGCTCACCGAGCGCAGGACGTGCCGTTCGTCGGCGGTGAGGTCGGACAGGGTGCGGGAAACCAGGGCCGGGAAGTCGTGGTCGAAGTCGGCCGGCTGCGGGGTGCGGCCGCTGCGGCGCAGCTCGAGGAACCGGGCGACGGACAGATCTAGGTACAGGGGCAGGCCATGCGAGCGGGCGGTGATGACCTGCCGGATGGGCTCACCGATGAGGGGCTGGCCGTCGCGGGTGAGGCGTCGGGCGAGGTAGTCGTCGCAGTCCTCGGGGGAGAAGTCACCGATCAGCACCTGCCGTGCCGCGCTGGCGCGGGTGGGGGTGCGGGCTGCGGGCACGGCGGTGTGGGCCAGGCCAGGCCAGGCGGCGGGGCCGGTGTAGTCGAGCTGTCCCTGCAGCGCTGGGTCGGCCCACTGCAGGCGGGAGCGGCCGGTGATCACCCAGAAGGCGTTCGGCATCAGCCACACCGTCCGCTGGATCAGCCGCTCGAGGTCGCGGCGGGTGCGGTCACCGATGTCCTCGAACGTGTCGAGCAGCACGACCGGCACGACCTTCTTGCCTTCGGGGAGGCGGGCGAGCTCCCACGCCAGCAGGTGCGGGTAAAAGGACAGAGCGTCCAGATCGGGTTCGGCCTCCAGCAGGTCCGCCAACCTCGCGCAGCCCGCGAGCGCGCGTACGGTCTGGCGGCGTTCGCGCAGCGCGCCGATGAGGACGCCGGTGACCTGGCCGACAACCGAGCCGATGGTGCCGGGCAGCATGAGCGCCTGGGCGACATCGGCGAGCGCGGACTGCATCTGCTGCGGCAGCGCCTGCCCGAACCGGGAGCCGAGGCCGGCGCGGCGCAGGTAATCCTCCAGCGGTTCGCCGGGGTGGTTGGCCTCCCAGTAGCGGCGCAGCGCCAGGTCGAAGGCGGGCAGCGGGCGCCCGACCTTGGTGAGGGCGGCCCGGATCGTCAGCACGATCTGCTCGAAGTCGGTGCCGGCGGAGCGGGCGAGGTCGATACGTACGGGCAGGATCCGGTCGGCCGGCCAGCCCGGCGCGCCCCACTGGGCGGGGCGGCGTCCGGCGTCGGCGAGTGCCACTTCCAGCGTCCTGGACAGGGTCGTTTTTCCGATGCCGCCGACGCCGTGGAAGACGAGCACGTGATTGCGGGGCGCCTCGAGGTCCTCGGGGTCGAAGCCGGGGGAACCGACGTGATGGAGGTGCTGGGTGAGCGCGGCCGCGACCGTCTCCCACTGCGTCTGCCGGTTCGTGAACGCCTCCGCGGCCTGCACGCTGCGGTCGTTCGTGCTGAACAGTGCCCTGAGATCCCGGCCGCCTGTCACATCCACCCCCGAAAAATGATCACTCGCAGGTCAACCTATGCCCGCCCTGCGGGATTTGGGGAGCCCGCCCCGCTGCCACGGCCCGGCCGGGCGACGGATTCAGGCCTGCCCGCACCTCGGAGCGCCGTGGCGGCACCGAACTCCGGGCAGGCGGGCCGGGAGGACAATGACCCATCCGATCAAGATCAGAACAATGAGGGGTTTGCCATGCCCGGTACACCGGATCAGCCCGACTTCTCCGGCCTGGGCGGGGGCGAGGACCAGCATGCGGCCGACATCGTGCAGGAGGTAGTGCACTGGTACACCGAGCAGATCGCTGCCGAGCGGCGGGCCCCGCTGCCCGATGAGGAGCGCCTTGCGCAGCTGACGGCGGGCCGTACGGCCGCCTACCAGGACCTGCAGCGTCTGGAGGAGGCCGACGCGCAGGAGGAGGACCGCCTTGCTGCGCTCTACGCGGCGCGGCTGAGGGAGCTGGAGTCGTAGACCGTCCGCGGCAGGGGCAGCAGCCGTATGTCCGGGCGGTGCGCGGCGATCCGCAGACGTTGGAACCTGGCGGGCATCAGGGGGCGGGCCAGGGCGGCGATGTCGTCCAGTTCGTCGCGGTGCTGGGGCAGGGCCTTGCGCAGTCCTTGGTAGAGCTGGATGAAGTGGGTGGCCTCCTGCTCGGTGTAGGGGCGCTGCCGTTCGGCGGTCAGCGCCCATGGGGCCCGGCCGGGTGCGGCGGGCTGCTCCTGGCGCAGCAGGGCGTGGCCGTCGCGGCGGATCACCGTCACCGCGGTGATGGCCGGGTGGGTTTCGGCGGCCGCCGTGAGGTCGGCGACAGCCCGGTAGCAGCGGTCGTGCCCAGCGCGGGTGGTGAACCGTCCGGTGATTCCGGCTTGCAGGGCCCGGGCGTAGCGCAGGGCGGTGGCCAGGCGGCTGTCCGCTTCCCGCACGGCCAGCACCACCAGCTCCACCGGGTAGCCGGCCCGGGAGCAGGCGAGGGCGCTGTCGAGGACATCGTCCGCGCCGCCCGGGGCGGACTCGATGAGCAGGTCGCCGCGTCGCGTGCGCACATACTCTTCCGCCTGGGCGAACCACGCTTTGTAGTCGGTGCGGATGGCCGCGCCGGCGCCGCGGGGATCCTGACGGAGCATCTGGCGGTAGTCCGGATGTGCGGCCTTGAAGTCGTCGCCGACCAGCTTGGTCGTGCCGGGCCGCATCGCGCGCCGGACCATCCTGGCGGCCAGCAGCTTGCCCGCCCCGGGCTGGCCGATCACGTACACGGCGCGCGGATCGTCCCGGGGCGTGACGTTCGCCAGAACGGTCGGGGTGATCAGTTCGTCGAAGATCCAGCGGTGTTCGTCGGCGGACAGCCGGTGGTAGGCGACCCCGGGCGGCGCCGCGGTGGGCTGTGCGGTGCGGCGGACCGGCTCGGACCAGGCGGCCGCGCGTTCGCTGTCGCGCTGTACAGCCAGGCGCCTGTCCTCTTCGGTCAGCTCGGTGTGCACGCGCCGGTCGGTGCGGGCGAGTTTACGTCGGAAGACGGCAGTCTCGGGGGCCGTCCATGGCCGTGCCCGTTCCACCCGCACCGCCCGGTCCGCCGCGGGGCGGCGACGCCAGTCGCCGTCGGGCGTGAGCTCGTTGGCGTACAGCAGAGTGCCGTCGCGCCGTACGACGGTGACGCGGTCGGCGAGCTGTTCGGCCTCGATGACGGCCAGGGTGTTCAGCAGGTTCTTCGCGCAGCTGTCGTGGTTCTCCCAGGACACGTACCGGCCGCATCCGGCGGCGGCCTCGGTGAGAAAGCGGTCCACGATGCCCAGTTGGCTCAGAGCTTCGGAGGTGGCCACGGCGACGACCTCGATCCGGTGGCCGACCGCGCGGTAGGCGCTGGAGGAGTCGCGGAAGTCGTCCGAGTCGGCGAGCGCCGACTCCACCACGGCGTCGAAGCCCATCTCGCGGACGTGGGCTTCGACGGCGGCCTGCCACCGCACGGTGTCGGGGCGAACCAGAGCTCCGGCCGTACGGACGTCGGCCGCGAGGGCGTGGGCGTAGTGACGGTGGACCGGCTTGTACAGGTCCCGGCCGACCCGCACCGCGCCACCGCGCCGGTCCAGCACCGCCTGGACGAGGTCGGCGATCCACGTCTTACCGGCGCCTGGCTGCCCGGCGACGACGACCACGACCGGCCGGGGCTGGGCGACGGCGTCTTGAGTCGCAGCCGGGAGGATCACGCGGTGCAGCACGTCGAAGCTTTCCTGCTCGGAGAGCACGACCGAGCCCCCATCTCGTCCTGGCACCACGCCTCCTGTCTCCCGCCACGCGCTGCGCGATCAACGTAACATCATGAGCGATCTATGCGCGAATTAATGAGCGATCCAATGCGCGATTGGTGTAGGGTGTCTAGTGGAGGTGAGCTCTGTGCCCACTGAGAACGAGCTGCTCAGCAACGTGGACGCGTTGCTGGAACAGGTCGCCCAAGACGACCTGCCGCCGCCTGCCGAGCGCAGGCGTCTACGCGAGGCTGCCGGGCTGAGCCAGGCTCAGGTCGCGAAGGCTCTCGACACTCGCCGTGAGGCGGTCGGGAACTGGGAGGCCGGCCGGACCGAGCCGCGGCCGCCGCAGCGCGCCGCCTACGCGAAGCTCCTGGAGAAGCTGGCCGAACGCTTCCCCGCCCCCGACGGCGATGCGCCCGGCGAGCCCGCTGTGCCGGAGACGTTCGCTGCCGAACCCGCCCCGGCGGCACCGGCCGGGACTGTGTCGGCGCCGGACGCCGCGAAGCCGCCCGCCCGACCGGCGGCGAGCACCACCAGGCCCACGTCGACGTCGCGGCGCCCGGGCGCGAAGAAGGCCGCAGCGAAGAAGACCACCACGGCGGCCGCCGTGGACCCGCGCTTCGAGAACGGCCCGCTGGCAGTCGTCGACTGCGAGGACGGGCACGTGTCGGCGTACTGCGTCGGCGGCCTGGTCCTAGACGTGCCCGCCAAGTCGCTGCCCGCCCTGGTCGACTGGACCATCACCGAGGCGAAACTCGGTCAGCCCCGGCTGCACCGCAACGGCCGCGACGCCGACCCAATCCTGGTCCTCACCCCGGCCGCGCTGGAGCGCTACGGCCTGCCCGCCACGCTCTCGGATGAGGAGCGGCGCGCGGGCCGGCTCAAAGACAGCCACAAGGTGGTCAAGCAGCTCCAGCGCGCCGAACTCCAGCTCACCCAGCGCGGACTGGGGCCCTGGGCGCGCGTCTTCCGCGACCCAGAGGGCTCGAGGCGGCGCTGCGTGCAGCTGTGCATCCCGGCGTGGAACGCGCTGGACGCCCGCGAGTGGGACAAGAAGGACGACCCGCAGCTGCCGGGCATGCACCCGGCCGACCTCGCCCGGTACCTCGGCACGTACGCGCAGCGGGTGATGACGCCGCGCGGCACCACGTCGACGACCGGCCTCGAGCTGATGACCGCGCTGCGCCCGCCGACCCGCGCGGAAAAGGACGAGGCCACCGGCACCTTCAAGCCCGCGAAGAACGCGGACGCGCTCACGGCGGTGTACGAACACGTGGAGTGCGAGGTCCCGGACGAGCACCCCAAGCTGAAGGGAAAGTTCGAGCGCCACCACCTGCGGACCCCGGCAGAGATGCTGATGGAGGAGCCGTACGACTGGTGCCGGCCGCTGACCGACGACGAGTGCATGCTGCCGTACCTGGTCGCGATCGACGTCAACATGGCGTTCGCGGCCGCCACCAACGGACTCACCGTCGGCCTGGGCGCCCCCACCCACCTGACCGGCAACCCGGCGTTCGACCCCAAGGTCCCCGGCTCGTGGCTGGTCGACCTCTCCCACGTCGACCTGTCCCGCGTGCAGACCGGCGGCCGCACCCTGGACGCCGACCTGCTGCCCTCGCCGTTCACGCCGAAGGGCGAACGCCCGACCGGCCCGGCCTGGTACGCCACGCCGACCGTCGCGTACGCGCAGGAGCTCGGGTTCGAGGTCGCCCCGATCGAGGCGTGGGTGCGGCTGGAGTCCGGGCGCTACCTGGACCCCTGGTACAACCGGCTGCGCGACGCGTACATTGCGACGATGGCCGACCTCGGTGTCACCACGAAGATGGGCGGCCAGGAGTTCCTGGACGCCATGGCGGTGCACAAGCAGGCCGACCCGACGATGGCGCTGCTGCTGAACGCGATCAAGTCGACCGCGAAGGGCGGCATCGGCAAGCTGCGCCAGCGCAGCCGGGGCCAGGTGCCGTACTACGAGGAATGGCCGGCGCTGAAGCGTGAGACGTGGCGCCCCGACATCCGGGCCGCCGTCCTGGCCACCGTCCGGATCGGGATGCACCGCAAGATCCTCAAGACCGCCGCCGCGACCGGCCGCTACCCCGTCGCGATCGGCACGGACTGCATCGTCTACCCCTCCAGCGGGCCGTCCCCGCTGGACGTCCTGCCGTACACCGACGAGGGCAAGCCGGTGCCGGGCACGTTCCGGCTCGGTGTCTCGCCGGGCATGGTCAAGCACCAGGGCACCCAGACCGTGCTGTGGGCGGAAGCCCAGTTCGAAGAGGCCGGCGCCGTGTTCAACCTCGCCAACCTCATCAAGACCGACCAGAGCGCCGGAGAAGGGGAGTAGCCGACCATGGCCGACTCGATCGGGGACAGCCTGGACGCCGCTCTGGAGGGGGCCTTCACCCGCCGCATCCCGCAGAGCGCCCAGGCGCAGATGAAATACCTGGTCAAGCAGCTCAAGGGCACCAAGGCCGCCGCGGACGCCCTCGGGATCTCCCAGCGCACCGTGGAGCGGTACGTCACGGGCAAGTTCAAGCGGCCCCGCCGCGACCTGCGCGACCGCATAGAGCGTGAGGTCAAGAAACGGTGGCAGCCACAGATCCGGGCGAAGGCCAGGAAGAAGGCCACGAGCACCGGCGGCCTGGTCGTCTCCACCCGCGCCCGCTTCGGGTTCACCGCCGCGCCGGGCACCACCGACGACGCCCGTATCCGCGACATCACCCAGGCCCTGCCGCCCCGCTGGGCAGACCGGTTGTTCGAGGCCCGCGACGCAGGCGCCAACGAGCGGCAGCTCCAGCGCATCGCCGCCGAAGGCCTTGCGGAGATGTACTTCCGCAACAACAACACCCGCGCCCACGGCCTGGGCGTGGAGTTCACCGACGTGGAGCACATCCAGATCGAGCTGTAGTTCAATCCCCGCCAAAACGCCTCGTCCCCGGCATTGAAGCTGCCGGGGACGAGGCGTTTCGCATCCTACGGGGACCAGCCTGTGACGTGGCCCATGGTCGTTTTTGAGACCGCCTGGGACTCGGCGAAACTCACTTCTCCTCAGCAAGGCTCACTCCCCATCGCCGCTGTCAGACGGCCGGAATCGGAACAGACGACTGAACAGGGGTGCGATAGTTCTTCCGCCCCGGGGGATCGGCAGAAGTCTCAGCGCCGTGCTTGACCAAAAGAGTGACACGCATCACAGAATGTAGATTCCGACCTGCTGTTTTCCGCCCGGCAGCGTACTGAGGCTGTAGCCAGACTGTAGATCAGAAACCTCGTTAAACGCTGTGCTCAGGCCGCGAGTTACAACGTCTAGATCACCCCTCGATAGACTCTCAGAACGCGAAAGGAGCCCTGCGCCCCAACGGGTTTCCTAGGCCTCAAGTTGGGAGGGCTCCTTGCGCGGTGTCCCCAAACGCAAGAAAACGAAAGGAACGCCGTGACCGAGCCTAGCGTGAATTCACGATCCGTGAACAGATGGCTGGCATCCACCCGCAGTCACCTGCGGAAATGGGCTGGCCGTGGTGAACACACTGTTCACCACCACTTCCTCCAAGGGATGGCCTACAAGTTGGGCAGCGGCGCCGTGACGCTGCTGATCCTGTGGTGGAAGACACGTCACTGAGCACGATGCGGGCCCGCAGTCTTCTACGGGCCCGCCCCCCTCACCAAGGGGCCAGGCGGCCGGAGTTCGGTGGGCATGAGGCCGTGTACCGCCTGGGCAGGAGGCCGAGCGCAGGGCCTTGGTGTGGGGACGAGGAGACTCGTGGGGTCAGGAGCTGATGGCCTTGCGTGCCGCGTCGACGAAGTCGATGCGAGCCTGGATGAAGCTGTCTCTTACGGCACCGACCTCGGTATTGGCGCGCTCGCTGCTGTAGGCGAGGAACGGCTCGGTGACGTTGGCCATCTGCGGCGCCAGCGCGGTGAGGCGAGGGAGTTCCTCCATGACTCTCAAGCCCAGAGCCTCCATCTGCGAGGCCCATACGGCCCCGGCGAAGAACCCGGTCACCGGGTCCAGAGGGGTGGCCGCGAGTTCGTCCGCCAGGGCGAGGTGCTGCTGTATGTCGTGCATGAGCCGGAGAGCCCCGTGCAGATGATCCGTCACCGCGGCCAGGGACTCCAGCAGAGGACTCAGCCCAGGGGGCAGATCCCGGCGGTCCACGTCGGCGGGCAACGGGTTCTGAAGCGTGTCGCGGAAAGTGGTGAAGATGCCCGTCATCACCGGGGCGGCCGAAGCGATCGCGGCCAACTGCTGATCAAGGCCGATCTGCTGGCCTTCTTCCACCGCCCGTACCATGCTGCGCAGTTCGACCAGGGCCATAACCGCAAAGTACGGCTCGACGAGCGCGGTGAGTTCCGGGTCCCCTGCCACCGCCCGGCGCAGGTCGTCGAGAGCTGCCGACGCCGCCGGTGGGTCGTCGAGGGAAACGGCCAGCCGGGCCACGTCGGTGGCAACGGCACTCCATCGCAGGGTGGTCTCAGCGCGTGCGCTGAACTCGGGTAAGCCGAGCGGGGCGGCGAGCCGGGCGTAGGCGGTATCCAGATCGTCCAGCGCGGCCTGCATGCCTTGCTGGTCCACGCTGCTCGCCTGCAGGGCGGCTCCGATCACCGAACTCTGTACTGCCGCGGCATCCAGGTGCAAGATCGCGCCAGTCACCTCCACCGCCGCGCTGTACAGCTCCTGGCCGGCCACCGTCAGCTCGTCCGGCCCGTGTATGGCGACGGCGGGCAGGGCGTCGTGCATCAAGCGCAGCGCCGCGCGCAGCGGCTCGTATAACGCCGGATCAAGGCGCTTCCGGGACTCGATGTCACGGCGCCGGGTATGCGCGTAGGCCGGACGCGCCACCGCCTCCCAGGCCGCGTCGGCCGACTCGATGAACTCGGTGGCGCCGTCGGCGAGCTGGCTGGAGGCGCTCTGGCGCTGGGTGCGTAACCACTGCGTGTGCTGGTCTTCGGCTTGTCTCCGGGCGACACCGCGCCCGACGGGGTAGGCGATCGCGGCGGTGACGAGGGTGGTGGGCACGCCGATGAGGGCGGCGAGGATCGTGGAGTCCATATCCGGCGATCATCGCTTACCGTCATGGCCCTGTCACCGATCGGGATGGGTCTGTGTATCACCAGAGCGCCGGAGGACGACGTCCGGCAACTCGCGGGAGCGCGCGGCCGGGATGAAGAACAGCCCGGCCATGCCCAGCCCGGTGAGCACGAGGCTCAGCAGACCGGAGGGCACCGTGGGATGGTCGACGGCCGCGACGCCGCAGAACACCGACACCGCGGCGATGAACAGCAGCACCGTCAGGGGCCACCGTTCCCGCAGCGGGGACGCCGCACGGTCCACCACGCTCGCCCACCACGTGTCACCGACCAGCACGCACAACACCACGGCGGCCGCCGGGATCAGCGTCGGCAGCGCCCAGCGGATGACGTCGCCGGCGGGCAGCCGGTGCTGCCCGGTCAGGTAGCCGACCCGCACCAGCCACACCACATACACCGGCACGCCAACCACGATCAGCACCCACAGCGCGATCCGCAGCGCCCGCCCCGTACCCCGCCCGCACATCCCGCCCCCTCCGTCGTCTGGCCGGAACGTACTGGCGGCCAGCCCGTGCCCGCCAGAGCGCATTCACCGCCACGGTTGGCCGGTTCCTCCTCCGGGCGCCTGGAGCCACTGGCGTGGACAGCGCCCCGGCTCGCCGTTTTACGGCCGCCGGCCAATATGGTCGTGGGCCCGGGACTGCACGACGGACCGGGCACCGCGGAAGCGCGCCTGGGCACCTCGTGTCCCAGGCAGCCATGCCAGGAGTCCGTTCCGGCGCAGGATGGTTCACTCTTCCGGCGTGCGCCCCTCGATCGGGTGACGGCGGATCGGTTGTGCCCGGAATCGACACCAGCCGACGGGAGTACGACGTCTGACGCCCATTCAGCAGGGCCGGATGTGATGTGCGCCACCCATTCCGAGAACCTTCAATGCAGAACTATCGACCTTTCTTGCATTAACCCAGCTCAGAAGGCACGTACCGAACAGGAGTACCCAATGAACACTCACGTTCCGTTCGTGAAGGTGATCTGTGAGTAATAATTTCCGAGGGGTGCATGAGTCTCACGCCCCGAAAATCGACAGGGTGGTGCTCAAGAGCCCAGGCCAACTGAGCTCCCGCACGGGCAAGTTGACCTGTGCCATAACCTGCTCCGGTCCCCGTCACGCAAGGGCCGGCGCTCGCACCGCCTGGAGGCTCCATGGGCATCGGCGACGTCAGCACTGACGCCTCGCCCCAGGACGGCGGCCACGGCCAGCCCGTCCAGGCCCCTCCCGATCTGCCGCTCGACTTCGAGGGCTTCTACCTCGGACACCAGGAGTTCTTCCACGACTTCGCGGAAATCCACCTCGGCAGCCGCCGGGTGGCCGAGGACGTGGTCCACCTGGTGTTCCTGGAGATCCTCGGCAGCTGGGAGCAGCTGCTGCAGCAGGTCGACCTCGAGCAGCAGACCCTCGCCGTCCTGCACCGGGGCGTCACCCGGCGCCTTCAGGCCGACGGGCGCCCGCCGGCGTTCCTCATCAACGGCCCGATAGCGAAGAACCTCGAGGCCGTCCGCAAGCAGCTGGAGCTCGACAGCCGCGCTGGGGGCCTGTACGAGGCGATTCTCGAACTGCCGCCCCGCCAGTTCACCGTCATCGTCCTGCGCCACCTGCTCGGCTACCCCACCAAGCGCATCGCCCGCTACATGGGCCTGGACACCCGCACCGTCGACTACCACGGCCGCAAGGGCAAGGAACGCCTCCGTGTCCGGCTGGGACTGCCCGCCCCGGCCAAGACCCCCAAGAAGGGAGCGGGACAGTGAGCCCCATCGACGAACTCCTGGCCGACGCACGCATCCCCACCACCCCCCGCGACGGCTTCGACGTCGGCGCCGCCCTGCGCCGCCTCGCCCACGACGCAGCCGCCGCCAAGACCGAACCCGACCCGCACATGGCACACTCTGCCCAGGCCGGGCAGCGGCTGTCCGTGGTGTGCCGCTGGATCCTCAACAAGCCCGATGCTGCCGACCACGTCGACCGCCTCGCCCAGGAACCCGCAACCCTCCAGGACGACGGCTCCCTGGACGTCGACGGCGCCCTCATCTTCGCCTGCCTGCTCCACCTCACCGGCCACCCCGAGAGCGCCCAGTTCTGGTGGCAGCTCGCCGCCGGCGCCGGCCACCGCGCCGCTGCGTACTGCCTGCACCTGCACCACCTCGCCCTCAGCGAGATGCGCGAGTCGCGGCACTGGCTCCACCAGGTCACCGACAACGTCCTCGATCCCGAGGCTCCCGACTCCACCTTCCTGTACTTCCTGGAGGCCGTCGCCACGTACGTCCGCAGGACCGGCCTGAGCATGGCCAACCCGCCCACCGCCGGCCTCGAGATGGAAGTCGACCGCCTTGCCACCACGGAGACCGGCCCGTGCATCATCGTCCGGCGCCCCGACCAGCGCCTCGCCGACCACCTCCACGACTTCACCCGCCGCTGACCCCAGGTCTCCGTCGGTGCCCTGGCCGCTTCCTTCCCTTCAAGACATTCACGGCTCAGCACGACTCGGCGCAGCTCGGCAGGACTCGGCTGGCCTTGGTGAATCCGGCTGTCCGACGAGCGACGGCTCAGCGACACCGTGGCAGCCTGTGGCACGACCGTGAGTGCTCAACTCCAGGCCGTTCACGGCTGCTTGTGAAACCGCGGTGGCGCACGTACATTCCACCGCCACGAGCCGAAGCAAGGTTTCTGAGCACGGCATGTGACAGCCTGTGGCCGACGTCACATAGCGGCAGGGCTCAAGTCCCTGACCTTTGGATTTCTGGGGCATCTGGTCGCTTGAGGTCGCTACTGGTCGCTACTGGTCGCTAGGAAATGAACCAGAGTCAGCGACTTGCCCCCGAGGGGCACCAGCTGTCAATGCCGCTCATTAGACTTCCAGAACACGCAAAAGGAGCCCTACGGCCCCAACGGGTTTCTCAGGCCACGAGTTGGGAGGGCTCCCTGCGCGGTGTTCCAGCACGCCCATAAACGAGAGGAACTCCGTATGGACGAGAGTAACGCGAAAGACCAGCCTGAGCACCAGTCCCGGTGGGACCGGCAGCGCACTGCCATCATCTGCCACCTGCGAAAAGGGATCGGCCGACAGGGACAGATCGTCTCCGGCGAGTTCCTGAAGGGCGCCGCGTACAAGCTCGGCAGCGGCGCGGTGACCGTGATCATCCTGTGGTGGGAGACCCGGCGCTGATGCCCCGGCGGGCTCACCCCGGTGGGCCCGCCAGAAGCTGCCGCTCATACGATCTTGGATGGCAACTTCTACGTCAGGCTCTCCCATTCGACCTACCGGGCACCTTCTATGTCTCTAGGCTATGCCCCGTGACAGGGTGCCATCAGGAGCGGGAGAGCTGGTGGGATCAGTATGAAGACGTGCCGTACCGGAGCCAGCTCCGAACCGCGGACCTGACTGACATTGCGCACGGCTACGTCGTCCAACTCGTCTCCGGTGGCGGCAAGACCGTCATGGCGGGAGCACTGCTCGCCCTCAAGTTGCGCGCGGAACGACGCCGCAAAGAGATCAAACAGCAACGGCAACAGCTTGAGATAGATCGGCGGGTCTGTCTGCGGCTGCGCAGAAGCGCCCTGCTGGATTCCACGCCGCCACTCTTGGTTGCTGTCCCGAAGCTGGAGTCGGCGAAGGTCACCGTGGACTTGAACCGCGGCAATTCTTCGCTGCCCTGGTGCGACGAAGAGTGGCCGCGAAACGTATCGCTCGACGCTCGCCTGGCCCTGGAAGACGCTTTCCAAGCACTGGTCTCCGAGATGGCGGGCGCGTTCCTGACGCGGACTCTGTGCGGCCACGACTACGAGTTCCTGGACTCTGTGCCTCCGGTGGCGTCATCGCCGTGCGGAGTGCTTCGGCTGTGCAGCTCGCATGTGCCCCGGGCCCCGGGCGGGAGCGGACATACGTCAAACCTGTCCGTAGAGGACGCCCTGGTCGGGTAGGTGTACGCGATCTCGGGCGTCCATCCCTTCCCGAGGTTCACGTGACGATCTCCTTACCTGAGGCCATAATGCACACATTTGCCTCCTCTCTTCCCGAATTTCTGGGGAGCCTCATGGCTACCTCCGTACTCGCAGCTGCCAGCTGGGGCGCTCGGAAGTTTCGTGCACGCAGCCGTATGAGACAGGCCGACGTTCTCCAGCCTGCTCGTGAGGCCGAAGACGACGAAGGCCAGCCGATGGCGTAGCACACGCTGTGGGCCATCCGAGCAGTGCGGACGGCCCACAGCACAGCGCGAACCTCGGAGGGGGCTCCGAGGGGGCACCGAGTGACCGCCTTCTCTCAAGGACTCTCCGAAAACTCGCCGTCAGAGGAGTGTTCCGCGCCCCACGGAAGGCTCGCCCATGCTTCGTCCAGGATCGGATTGATGACGGGCCGTCCGTCGGCGAGGGCCCGCAGGGACCATCCCGCGGCCGGTGGCTGCTCGATCCGGGCC
Organism: Streptomyces sp. NPDC013157; assembly: GCF_042899865.1. NCBI lineage: Bacteria > Bacillati > Actinomycetota > Actinomycetes > Kitasatosporales > Streptomycetaceae > Streptomyces > Streptomyces sp. NPDC013157. Next base: position 74,257 of record NZ_JBIBAK010000031.1, read on the forward strand.
AGGATCGCCTCCTCCAGAGTGGGGTCCGTCGCGACGACCGCGTCCTCCAGTTCGCTTGCCGAGGCCACCACCGTCGGCACATCCGTGGCCGGCAAGACGTTCCGGAACTCGGGTGTGTTGACCAGGTGGTACGGCTCCACCGTCATCACGATTCCGAACATCGGCCGATCGTGAGGGATGTGGGCGAACTTCGGGTGCCGGTCCCGGATGAGCTTCGCAGTGTTCGGGATCTGCTTCCCGATGGCCTTGCCCAGCTTCTGGTTCAGCTCTTCGCCGAACGTCTGCTGCGGCCCGAGCCGCAGGCCTGCGGTGGGCCGGGCCGACTTGGCGTCCAGCAGCAGCACGAGGCCGGGCAGGACCACGATCCAGTCGACGCTGTTCTGTCCGCCGCCCTTGCCGTAGGCGATCTCGGGATGGACCTCGGCATCCGGGAGCAGCCGCAGATGCCGGCCCACGTACTGCTCGAACAGCTCGCCCAGGTCTCCCGCGAACCGCTCGAACGCCTTGCTGCCGCCGAAGTGCTCTATCCCCGTGTAGTAGAGGCCCATCGGGCTGACCTTGCCCAGCACCGCAGGCGTCACCGGGACCAGGTAGTCGCACCCGAAACCCCGCACCAGGGGCCTGGAGCGCAGCGGGTTGGGCGTGTACCGCCGCATCAGCGGGTCGGACGAGATCAGTCCTGCGGCAGCACGGGCCCGTTCCTCCTCTGCCCCCGTGGCGAAGTGCTGCTCGAGGACCGCCTTCACTACAGCACGGCTCGTGAGCTCCTTGAACACGGCGAGCTCGTTCTCGGGCACCCAGTCCAGGTCGACCCGGCCCTGCCGGTGGATCGCCACGGTGAACAGCATCTGCCCCAGCCCCACGTAGTCCGAGATGGGGCAACCCAACACCTCCTGCTCCCAGCCGTCGACGAGGGCGTTCAGCGGTTTCGTCGGCTCGGTCTGGACCAGCAGCGCCACGCTGCGGGCGAGCTCGGAGAAGTCGTCCTCCTGCCAGGTGAACTGCTGCCCGGCCATCCGCAGCAGAAATCCCGACAGCCGCTCACCGACCGGCAGGTGCCGGTAGAGGTCGTCCAGCGCCACGTACTGGGCGAGGATCTCCTCCAGGTCGTCCACGGCCGCCAGCCGCTGCCGATGCTCGTTCCCGCGGGTCAGTGACACCCACGCGGCGTCGGCGAACGCCCACGGCCGGTATAGCCCCTTGGCGCTTCGGTGCCGGTTCAGCCTCACCCAGTCCTGCTGCCAGTCGACCTTCGTCGGCAGCAACGAGCTCACCTGCGCGATCAGAGGCAGCAGCGAACTGGGCGGGTGACGGCGGACCCGCTGGACGTACTCGCGGTCGGAGATGGGGAATCTGGACGAACGGACCATACGCACGATTCTCCCCGCGTCGGCCCGCCGGACAGGCAGCATTTTCCCTGCCGCAGATACTCAGCCGTGCGAGGGGAAGCCGCGCTCGATGCCGTGCAACAGCGGCTCCAGCTCCTGGACGGCGCCGCACAGTGTGCACAGCTGAACGCCTACCTTCTCGGCAGCGTCCAGGACTTGGTCCACCGTCAGCACGGGTGCGCCCTGCGATGCCTCTTCACAGTCGGGGACATACACGAGGCCGCGGTCGGGTCCGCGCTGGCCGTCCAACTTCTGCAGGACCCAGCCGGTCGGGCGGCGCGGTCCGAGGATCATCCATTGGGCAGCGCTCTTCACCCCCAGCCTGGACGCGTACGCCTACCGCGAGTTCTGCTGGGGTGCCGACCTGAAGCGCACGGATACCGGCTAGGGGCTGCTCCTGACCTTCGACGATGACACCTAGGAGGAGTTCACCGCCGTCGTCGACGAAGTCGAGTACGTGCGGCTCCTCTCGCAGTCCTCCGGGGTCGCCGTGCCCGCCGACCAGGTCGCCCACGTCCTGCGCGACTGACCGGATCTGCGTCCCGAGGCCGCCACCGTCTGGCCCTGATGTGCACCGCGACTGGTCAGGCTGCCGGTCCGGCCGGTTCGCCGCGCAGCAGGTCGGGGCGGGCGTCGGCGAGGGCGAAGGCCCGCTGGAGTCCGGCCACGAGGACGTCGTCGATGCGATAGCGCCGTGCTCGTTCGTCCCGTTGGAGGAGCGGACCGGCGCCGTCCGGGCCGGTACGGCGCTGTACCGCCTTGACGCTGGTCAGGGTGCCGCCGATCTTCGATGGCGGGATCGGCAGCGTCGGATGGTCGGCGAAGTGCTGCTGCACGTCCTCGTACGAGGTGGCGCCGCCCAGCTCGGTGATCCTGCGCAGGATCGCCCGGGCCCCGGGCACCAGCGAGGCGACCATTTGGAACAGCAGCTGGTCCGTCCAGCCGTCGGCAAGGTCGTCGTCGGCGAGGTCCTGCGGGCCCGGACGCGGGTCCGCGGCCGGCGCGTCCGGCCAGGCGACCGGAACGTCCGGACGCAGCCCGTACGCGGCCTGGACCACGGCGATCGCCTGCTCGTAGGTGTCCGTCGCGGTGTCGATCGTCAGCCGCACGACGCCCCCTCCTGTGATGATATGCCCGCCTCCCATCCTTCCTGGCGCCCGGCGTCCACTGTCCACAGGGGAGAGGCTTGACCCTCCCGGCATGAATGAGCAGCACACGAACCTGGCGTCGGCCACGCTCCGGCACAAGCTCTTCGACGGCCTCGGACGGGCCGAACAGGCCCTGTTCACCCGTCCCGCCCCGAAATCCGCGCGAGCCCTGATGAAATTCCTCCTCACGTGCGCCAAGGGCTCCACGGCGGCCGTAGCCGAGCGACTGGGCGTCTCCCGCCGCACCGTGGAGCGCTACGCTCGGGCGCCATCAAGAGGCCCCAGAAGCGCCTTCAGGCGGCTTTGGTCCAGGAGACCGAGGCGCAGTGGCAACCGCAGGTCAGGGCACAGGCAAGGCAGCGCGCCGCCACGTCCGGAGGGCTCGTCATCTCCTGCCGGGTCTACTTCGGATTCGGCCCGGAGGGGTCCTCGGACGCGGGCCGGATGAGGGACATCATGACCGCCGTCTCGCCCGCGCACGCCGACCGAATCCTGGCCGCCCGGGAGGACGGAGCGACGGATGATGAGCTGCACGAGCTGGTAGCGGAGGCCATCGCCGACGCCTATTTCCGCAAAGAAGGCGGCGGGCGCGCGGGCGTACACGTCGAATTCAAGAACGTGGACCGGCTCGATATCTCGTTTTAGCCGCACGGAATCCATGGCTGCTATAAACCTGTCTACGGCTGCCGCGCCCACCGCGCGGCAGCCGGATTTCCTGTCACCGTTCCCTCGATGATTGGGAGGCTCGTGTGAGCACCCCCGCACCCCGATCCCAGCGGCGCCCGCGCGGGTCCGCCCACCGCACGGCCGTGCCCCGCGAGCCGATCGACTGGGCGAAGGTCGGGCGCCGCTCGGTCCGCCGGCGGGCCCGCGGCATGAGCCACCCGGAGGCGGCGGCCGCCCTCGAGGAAGCCGAGCTGCAGCAGCACATGGTCCGCGACCACGAGGACCTGGCTGGCGATGAGCGCGGCCCGGCCGAAGTCGCTGAGTGGGCACGCATCGTGCAGCTGCTCGCCGATGTGGGCGGCGTGTACGACCCGGACGCCGACGCCGTGGTCCAGGACGAGCTCGCCGTCGACGCCGAACGCGAGCGCGACCGGCAGCTGGAGGACGAGCGGCGCCTCCAGGAGGAGGAAGCCGAAGCCACCCGCCGCGTAGCCCTCGCCCCCGACGTCCTGCGCCACGCCCTGCTGCGCACCCTCGCTCGCACCGGCCTGCTGGACTCGCTCAGCGAGGACGAGCGGGCCGCCGTCGACCGGCTGCCTGACTCCGACCCCGCGGCCGCGCTCACCGTCAACGCCCTGCTGGCCCGTGCGCACCAGGTCGGCGCCGGCCTTCGCTCCGGGGACCGTGTCGTGACGGGCGACGCCGACCTGACCTGATGACAGCGGTCGGCCGGTGGCTGCGGCTCATCAGCCTGACCTTCCCGGCCGGAATGCGCCCTCGTCCGGGTGCGGTTCCGTCTTGCCCCTCCCCGTGCTGTACGCCCTGCTGTACGGTCGGGACATGTCGAAGTCAGTGACGATCCGGGTCCCCGAAGACCTTCACGCCCAGCTGCAGGAGCGAGCCGAGACCGAGGGCACAACAGTCACCGCGCTCATCACCGAGGCCGCACGCAACGCAGTCCGCGACCCCCGCCTCGAAGGCGCCGCGGACGTCTTCCGTCAGTTCGTCGCCGACAACGCCGACGCGTTCGACGCGGCCTTCCCCGACGACGCCCCCGCCCGCCTGGATACTGCCGAGATCCCGGGGCGGGCGGCCTGAGGTGGAGCTCCACATCGACATCCGCTGGCTGCTGGAGCGCCAGGCGGACGTGCTGCCCAAGCAACCTTCGGTCCACGACTTCTCCAACCTCGTGGCAGCCGTCGCCCGCCACCGCGTCAACACCCCGCAAGTCGGGGTCACCGTCGACAACGCCTGGCGCGCAGCGGCCCTGATGCACGCCATCATCCGGCTGCGCCCCCTCCCGGCCCGCAACGCCCTGTACGGCGCCGCGATCGTCACGGCGTACATGGACGCTGCGGGCGAGGCCGTCGACCCGCCGTACGGCGCCCTGATCGACCTTGCCCGCGACATCGACGCGGGCCGCGCCGATGGCTACGACGCGGCTGACCGCATCCGCTCCTGGCGGATCTGATCTCAGGGTTGCGCGGTGCATGGTGCCGTGCCGGTTGCAGTGGGGTCCGTTGCTCGGTGTTGTCCAGCTGCTGCTCGTGGGTGGCCGGGGCGCTGCTCTGGATGCCGGAAGACGTTGACACTCCGGCCCGCGGGCCAGGCGGCACAAGGGCGCTGCACGGCCAGCGACCCGCTGCTGCTCGGGCTACTCCGTCTCGCCAGTGGCCCACTGCTCCATCGGGCTCGGGGCCTTCTTCAGCAGCGTGTCGCGGCGGGACTGCGCGGTGGCCCGGGTGACGCCCATGGAGCTGGCCAACGCGCCGTACGAGCCGCCCTGTGCGGCGTGCTGACGTACTGCGGCGTCCCGGATGCCCCCCAGCCGGTTCATCAGCCCGGTGGACATCAGGATGGTGTTTGCGAGGTCTTCGGTGCTCGTCTCGCCGGCGCGCAGCTGCGCGAGGCCATGCAGTACCGAGCCGAGCCGCATGGCGAGCTGCCCGACATCGTCGCCCAGGGCCCGGGCGTCGGCGGTGGAGAGCGGGATCGTCAGGTCGGGGGCGGGGTTGGTGTGCTCGGGCTCGGTGGTCATCGGGGCCTTCCCATGGGGTGGTGGCGGGTGTGGGGCGGGCTCTAGAGCCACTCGAAGGCGCGCCGGACGTCGCCCGCGGCCCCGGCAAGGTTGTCGGCGTGCAGCCGCACGTCGAAGTCGTACGGGTCGTCGGCGGCCTCCATGACGCGCTCGGAGGCGGCGTCAAAGACGCTGGCGAACGCCTCGTGGACCCCGGCGGCCTTGAGGTCCTGGACGATGTCGTCGTGATCAGCGCCGCCACGACGGACGGCGTCGGCGAGCAGCCCCAGCGCGGCGGCCGCGGCCGGGGCGAGCACGGCCACGTCATCGCCGCCGGTGGTGCCGGCGGTCCGTTCGGCTGACGTCTCGACGCTGCTGATCCGGGCGAGCGCCTTCGACTGCTGCTCCATGAGAACTCCGATCGGGTGCACGTGAGAGGGGCGGCGGTGGTGTGTGGGGCCTCCGGAGAGCGTTGACACTCCGAGCCGGGGCCCCGGCGGCACACGGGTGTGGCGAGGTCAGGCGGTCCGGGCGAGGTAGCCGGCGGCGGTGTCGACGAAGGTGTCGTGGGCGACCTTCGCGGCCTCGCGGGCGGCGGTCAGCTCCTGGGCGGTGGCGTACGCGTCGCGCATCGCGTAGGTCAGCGTGACCATGTGGTCGGCGGCGGCGCGCACGGCCTGGTCCTCGATGAGGACGCGCAGCGCCACCAGCGGGCGGGTGACCGCGCTGCGGGTCATGTGGCTTTCGCCGCGCAGGGCGTCGATCCGCTCGGTGCCGGCCTCCTTGAGGACGGCGTCGCCGCGCATCCACATCGCCCGGCGGTGGTCGCTGATCGCGCATGCGAGCGCGGTGACGGCCTCCAGCCGGTCGCGGCGGATCGCCTCGCCGTGGCTGGCGCGGACGCCGCGTTCGGCGGCGCGCTCCTGGAAGCGGCCGGAGACGATCGCGCCCAGCAGGGTGGCGACGATGGCGAGGGCGGCGGTGACGAGGGTGGCTAACAAGGCGGGTCCTCCCGTAGCTGTATGGACTTCAATACACTGTATTGAAGTCCATACGCCGAGGGAAGAGAGCCGCTCATGATTCTTTTCGCCCTGATCCTGACTTGGGCGTTTCCCGCCTGCCGGAACCGTGCGTCCCGATCCGACACTCACCGCCCGCACCACGAAACCGGCGCCGCGCACCAGGCTGTCCCTGCACGCGGGGACCTTTGTCCCTCCTGGCAGGGACCTCTGGTGTCGACACCGACACCAGACACACGAACGGCGCTGCACCGTGAGGGTGCAGCGCCGTAGTGCCAGCCCGGCCGGACCGGGTGGCGGGGTCAGGAAACGGCTTTGAGGTTCTGGCGACGCTTGGCGTCTTCCCGGCGCCGGCGCTTCTCAGCGAGCTGGTCCTGGTAGGCGGCGACAGCCCTGCGGTAGCGATCGACGAAGTCGGTGGAGTTGAGGCGCTCCTCCTTCGGCATCGCCTTGACGGCCGCGATGGCGTCCTCGGGGGAGGCGTAGGCGGCGAGCATGGCGTTGAGCTGGTAAACGCCGGCGCGTTGCTTCTTCACCAACAGCGCTAGGTCCAGGTCGCGCAGCGCCGCGTTGACGGCCGTCCGGCTCAGGTTCAGCATCTGGGCGATGGTGCCCTGGTCGATCTCGATACGACCACCGGCCTCGCTGTGGGCGCGCAGCTTCAGCAGCACGCGGTAGGCCGCGGGCAGCAGATCGAGATCGGCAACGATGCCTTCCGCGTTGACGGCGGCGAAATGCAGACCGCTCACTGTTCGGCCCCCTTCTCCTTCAGCTGCGCCCGCTCCCGGCGCCGGCGAGATCGCTCGTCTGCCCGTTCCTTACGCAGCCGCTCGATCTCCTGCCTCATCTTCTCCAGTGAAGGGAAGCGCACCAACTCGGGCAGGCTCTGGTCCGCGCGGATCTCCTTGAGGGTGACGTACTGGTCGACCTTGATGTACTCGGGCTCCATGGTCTCGGTGCCCGGGATGAACTCCGCTACGCGGTAGCTGTAGGGCGGGTTGAACTGGTACACCCCACGCTTCACCCGGAACACGATGCCGTGCGACATGATCTCGCCCAGGGCCTCGGTCACCTTCGTGCGCGCCACGTCCAGGACGGTCGCCATCTCGTCCTGCGTCAAGGGGATCCGCCCGCCAGCCTTCTGACAGGCGATCATCAGCAGGATCAGCCGCAGCGGCAGCGCCTCGCGGAAGAACTGCGCGATGACCAGGAAGAACTCCAGGCTGTCCATGGAGAACGCGTTCGGCCGCTCCGGCGTCCCGTAGAACTCCATCGGCTTGCGCTGCTCGCCCAGCGAGAGCTTCCGGCCCGGGTACTGCCGTGCGACGTCATCCAGGTCCTTGACGGGCCGCAGGGGCCGATTCCAGGCGTCGGCAGGATCGTCCAGCGGCAACTTCGGCTGCGGCGCCCCCTTGGCGCTCGGACGGCTGCGCTGCGGCTCAGTCGGCACGAGGCTGCTCCCACGTTGTTGATCTCCGGACGCGCAGCAGTATGTCAGCTCTGCTTGAAACCGATGTCGCTCCGACACGACATGCCGCGCAAGTTGTGTCCCCCCAGGGGGGACAGATCTCCCCCCTGCCCGCCCGGCGGTCGACCCGCCAGCAACATCCGCCCCAGATGTCGCCTGTACTTGACACAGGCGCTCCGAAGGTGTCGCCTCTAGTTGACATTGACCGGCCGATGTGCCCCCTCAGTCGAGACAGATCGACCGCGATATGTCCCGCCAGCCGTTACATATCGCGCGATCTGTAACGCGCTGACCTGCGGGTTCTTGATCTCGGTAAGTATCAAGTGGCTGAGGTCTTCCCGCAGGCGCCGGCCGGACCTCCCGTGGCTGAGGCGGCTTCGCGTGCGGGCCCGTGGACCCGCGCAGACCGTAGGCAGCATCAACGGCTCTGAGTCTCGGGTGGCGCCGGCCGTGACGGGACAAGCAGCAACAAGGGCGTGGCGGGCGCTTTTGGTGGGTTCCGCCGCCCGGCCCGGGGGGCCGTTCGGCTCCGGTACCTCCGTACGTCGAATTTCGAGTTTCCCATTTCTGAAGTTCCGTTCTGTGGTTAAGGTCAGCCCAGCGAAGGTGAATTCTGCGGCCTTTATCTGTGCTGGCTTTAGGTGAAAATACAATGGCGAAACTCAGGGGCCTTTATCAGGTGCAGTGGTGCGCCCTATCGTTTCCAGACTCTATCTAGTGCTTCAAAATGATGCATGCGAATCGCTGCCGATCACCCGATGGGAGTAGACACACCCCAGCGGCTCAGGTTCCCCGACCCTCAATCACCTCCCCTCGCTCTGTCTGGACTTGTCCCGCCCTCAACCCGCACCCCGCCTCCCCTCTCACTGCTGCCGCTTTTCCTCCCAGCTCCCCGTGGGGCGTGCACTGTTGGGGCTGGAGCGCAGCGGAGGCCCCGGATCGGGCGGGAGCGAGTGCGGCCGCATCGCGGCCGCTGGCGCGTGGCGCGGAGCGCGGCGCGCCCAACTCACGGGTGCAGCCCGTGAGTTGACGCCGTGTCACGCAGTGACACGGCTGGCGCTCACGCGGAGCGGGAGCGGGCGGGTGACGGCCGTACGAGGGCGGGGGCTGTGGGCGGG
>NZ_JBIBAK010000032.1:0-2730 GCF_042899865.1 Streptomyces sp. NPDC013157
CCTCAACGCGTTCCAGATCGCCTTCGAAGGCCGCCTGACCCCGAGCAACAACTGACCACCAACAACCAAGATCAGCCGTTAAATTGACACACCCGAACAGCCGGTACCGGTGAGATTGATCTTGGTTGCGTAGCAGGTCAGATGCCCAATCGTGGGAGCGCGCTCAGTGCAGGGTATCGGCCACGAGGGCAACGGCAACGGCAGCAACGGAGAGAACGGCTGACCTTCGGGTCGTCGATCCGGCCCCTGCCACAGCAGGGAGGGCATCGTTCGTCCACATCTGCTGCGGCGTACTGCTGCGGTATTACGTGGAGGCCAGAGGTTAGTGCCGGAGTACCACGACAGGCGCCCCTCGCGGCCCTACCGTCCCTGCTGAGGGCGCCGCAACGTGTGGTGCCCGGTTCGAGGGAGACGATTTTGGCTCAGCAATTGATCAAACGGTCTGAGGCCAAGCCGACCGCCGACGTAGCGCGTTTCGCGGCCGTGGCCAGGCTGTCGGGGCAGAGCACCTTGGGCGGCTCGCTGCACGGAACGTCCACCTCCGCTCTCCCCGGGGAGAGCTCGTGACCACCACAGGCGAGGTGCGCGACGCCGACACGCCGTACGCCAAGGTTCCTGTCATTACCGCGATCTTCTGGATCGTCAAGGTGATCACCACCGCTCTGGGGGAGGCGACCTCGGACGCCCTCTACAGTTACTGGTACTTGATACCCGTCGTCCTCGTCGTGTTCGTCGTGGCGTTCCGTCGGCAGCTCCGGTCGCCCTACTACCAGGCGATCCCGTACTGGGTCACGGTCGCCGGCATCGCCGTCTTCGGCACGCTCGCCTCCGACGGCGTGACCGGCCTCCTGGCCTTCCTCGTAGCCGGAGGCAACTTCCAGGCGTTGCTGCCCTTGTTGTTGGTGACCCTGGGGTACGCGGCCGCCACAGCCATGGTGCTCCGGCGCTGGTACCGATCGGAAGGGACGCTCTCGGTTCACAGCATCACCACGCGGCGCCGTCAGAAATTCTACTGGTGGACCGTGACCTGCACCTTCGCCATGGGAACGGCAGTGGGTGACCTGACGGCGAGCCCGCTGCACATCGGCTTCCTGGGCTCAAGCGTGTTGTTCGGCGTCGCCATCCTGATTCCGTGGATCCTGCACCACCGCGGACACCTCAACTCGGTCGCGGCCTTCTGGACGGCGTACGTCCTCACCCGGCCGCTGGGGGCCTCGGTGGCTGACTGGCTCAGCAAGCCCGTCCACGACGCCGGTGAGGGTGGCGGTGGTGTCGGTCTCGGACCAGGGCCGGTCGCCTTGGGGGGATTGATCCTGTTCGTGGCCCTGCTCGCCTACCTCGCGATCAAGCGCCCCGACATCCAGGAACCGCTCGAGGGCACGGAGCCCGCCCCGGTGGGCTCTCGCATCGGAACCAGCGAGGCCTGAACCCGGCCAGCCAGGCTCAGGCATGACGACTCCACTTGGGTGCGGCTCGGTTTGAGGGACGGTGATCAGTAGGCGTTTCGCGTTCTGGTGGTCCGGTAAGTCCTTGGATGGTGCGGGGGTTGGGCCCGGCGCGGTTGCGTCGGCGGCATCGCTGGGAGGGGCGCATGGAGCAGGAGCTGCTGGCGCTGCTGAAGCAGCATGAGGAGGCGGCCCGGCGGCGGGTGGAGGGGCTGCGGGCCGAGCAGGCCGTGCTGAACGAGCGGATCGCTGCCGCCGAGGAGGAGCTGTCCGAGCTGGTGGTCACTCAGGCGACCCTCGCCCGCGTGCTCGCCGAACGCGACGCGGGCGAAGGGAAGTTCGAGCAGGAGCCCGTACGGGATGCGGATCCGGACGATCTGGCCGACCCTGGGCCGCCGGTTGTGCGCGTCGCGACCGGTGAGGTGTCCGCCGAGGGCGATTGGCCGGTGCTGGCTCTGCTGGCCAGTGCGAATACGTCGCTGCGGGCGAAGGAGATCTGCGAAGTGACGGAGGAGGTGGCCGACAACCGGCACGTCGAGACGCTGCGGATGCGGCTGAAGCGCATGGTGCGCGGTGAGTGGCTGGCCGAGCCGTCCCGGGGCCTGTTCGCGTTGGCCGACGGCGTTCGCGCACCCGATCGGTCCTGACAAGGCGGGCTCTTCCCTGCGTCGTGCCTGGTGACAAGCCGCGCACGACAGAAAGAGAAGAGCCCGATGCCAGCCTACGGCCCGCCCGGACCGGCGGGGCGTTTCCCGCCGCCCGCGCCGCCTTCGAGCAACTGCTCGCCGATCTGTTCGACCAGCAGGGTGCCTCCCACCCCGAGGCGGAGGAGTTCATCGCCGCGCGCGGTCGCGAGGTGCACCGTCTGATGCTGCAGGAGTGGTTCGCCCAGCATGCGCAGCGCGAGGAGCGTCTGCCGGAGGTTGCCGGATCCGACCAGGTGGTGCGGCGCGCCGCCGAGGCGGGCCATAAGCGGCTGCTGTCCACGCGGTTCGGCACCGTGGAGGTGGAGCGGATCGCCTACCGCGCGAAGGGGGCTTCGAACCTGCACCCGGCCGATGGCGACCTGGACCTGCCGACCGGGCGGCACTCGCACGCGCTCAAAAAGCTCGCCGCGATCGAGGCGGCGCGCGGCTCGTTCGAGTCAGCGGTCGCCGCGATCGAGCGCGCCACCGGCACGCACATGGGCAAGCGGCAGGTCGAGCAGCTGGTGCAGCGCGCCGCAGCGGACGTCGACGACTTCTACGCCCACGTGCGCAGCACCCACGCCCACGCCCACGGCTCC
>NZ_JBIBAK010000032.1:2826-78008 GCF_042899865.1 Streptomyces sp. NPDC013157
CTCCGGCTCCGGCTCCGGCTCCGGCTCCGGCTCCGGCTCCGGCTCCGGCTCCGGCTCCGGCTCCGGCTCCGGCTCCGGCTCCGGCTCCGGCTCCGGCTCCGGGGAGATGCTGCTGGTGCTCTCGGCGGATGGCAAGGGGATCGTCATGCGCCCGGAGGCGCTGCGCGAGGAGACCAGGCGGGCCGCCGCGAAGAAGACCGCGGCCGGGGGTGGGCCGTTTCAGACGCGCCTGGCCGGCGGGGAGAAGAACGGGCGCAAACGGATGGCGACCGTCGGCGCGGTCTACGGCCTCGCGCCGATGCCGCGCGAGCCGGGCGAGGTGATCAGGCGCGGCGACGCCGACCGCACCGAGTGCACCGGACGCCCCAGGGCGCGGGCGAAGTGGCTGACGGCCTCCGTCGAACGCGACGCCGAACAGGTCATCGGCGCGGTGTTCGAGGAGGCCGAGCGCCGCGACCCGGACCGGGAGCGGGAGTGGGAGTGGGTGATGCTGGTCGACGGCGCCCGACACCAGCTGGATGTGATCCATGATCAGTGCGACGCGCGCAGCGCGGAGGTGTGCCTGCTGATCGACTTCGTTCACGTGCTGGAGTACGCGTGGGCGCTGCCTGGTGCTTCTTCGCCAGGACCGGCCCCGCCGCCGAGAGGTGGGTCGGCGAGATCGCGCTGGAGATCCTTAAGGGCCGGGCCGGGCAGGTCGCCGACGCCCTCGAAGCGCACGCGGACACGGCGGAACTGGACGGCCAGCGGCGCTTGGGGGTGGACAAGGCGGTCGGCTACCTGCGGGCCAAACTCCCCTACCTCGGCTACGACATCGCGCTGGCGGAGGGCTGGCCGATCGCGACAGGCGTGATCGGGGGGGCGTGCCGGCACCTGGTCAAGGACCGGATGGATATCACCGGTGCTCGCTGGGGCCTGGCCGGGGCCGAGGCCGTCCTCAAGCTCCGCGCGGTGATCAGCAACGGCGACTTCGAGCAGTACTGGAAGTATCACGTGCAGCGCGAGCACCTGCGGGTTCACGCCATCCGCTACCGCGACGCCCTCACACTCGCCGCATGATCACGGTCCCTCAAACCGAGCCGCACCCAAACCGATTAGATGTCGCGCGAGCTGAGGTGTCCCGCTGGACACGTGAGCCCGGTTGCGCCGCGCGTCGGCACGCAGGGAACGCCGTACTCGGCCGTCGCGCGCTCTTCCCGTCCGCGCGGGGAGGGCGGAGCGGCGACCGTGCTCGGCTGCCTCGCACAATCCGGCATCAGCCGGCGGTCTCCGCCACTGCCGTCCGCAAAGCGGAAATTAACCCGGCTCACAGCGGGTTCCCAGCCTTCTTCCCGGATCCCCCCAGCCGGGGCGGCCATGCTCTCGGCTGGCTCCCGCTTCCGTACGACGAGCCGGAGGCCGAGGTCGTCGCCTCCCTCCGCTGGGCGTGCGGCCCTGCCCGGGTGTGGGAGCTTCCCGCCGTTCCCCCCACGAACGAGGAATCCATGACCCAGACGTCCAGTCGGGCTCGCACCGTCGGTGAATTCGAACCGGCCGCGCGGCCCGGCCCACTCGACGCGGCCCTGCGCACGGTCGAGATCGTCATCCCCGTGTACAACGAAGAGCATTCCCTGCCGGGTTGTGTGCGCACCCTGCATGCGCGGCTGCACGAGCGGTTTCCGTTCCCCTGGCGCATCACCGTCGCGAACAACGCCAGCACCGACCGCACCCTGGAGGTGGCCCGCGCGCTGGCCGCCGAGTTGTCCGGGGTGAGCGTGGTCCACCTCGACCGCAAGGGGCGCGGGCTCGCCCTGCGCACCGTGTGGGGCGCGAGTGAGGCGGACATCGTCGTCTACATGGACGTCGACCTGTCCACCGGCCTTGACGGGCTGCTGCCCCTCGTCGCCCCGTTGGCCAGCGGCCACTCCGACCTCGCCATCGGCAGCCGGCTCGCGCCGGGCGCGCGTACCGTGCGCGGGCCGCGCCGGGAGTTCGTATCGCGCTGCTACAACCGTCTGATCCGGCTGACCCACGGGGCCCGGTTCAGCGACGCGCAGTGCGGGTTCAAGGCCGCCCGCACCGAGATACTCCGGCCGCTGCTGGAGAAGACCCGGGACGACGCCTGGTTCTTCGACACCGAACTGCTGCTGCTCGCCGAGCACAACGGACTGCGCATCCACGAGGTACCCGTCGACTGGGTGGAGGACATCGACACCCGGGTCGACGTGGTCAGCACCGCCGCCGAGGACCTGCGCGGGCTGTGGCGCATGGCCCGGCTGAAGTCCTCGGGCGCCGCCCGCATACCGCTGCCGAGGCGCCCCCGGCCGGCCGCCGAGCACCCGGACGCGGTGCTGGCCCCCGACTCGGGGCGCTCCCGGTTGACCTGGGAAACCGGCTGCTTCATCGCGATCGGCATCGTCTCGACACTCGGCCAGGCACTGCTGTACTGGCTGCTGCGCGGTTGGTGGCCGCCGGCCCTGGCGAACCTCGTCTCCCTGCTGGTGCTCACCGTCGTCAACACCGAGGCCAACCGCCGCCTCACGTTCCGCCGGTCACAGACCGGGATCGGGCGTGCGCACCTGGGCGCGGGCGCGTTGTTCGTCGTCGGGTATCTCGTCACCTCCGGCGCCGTGCTCCTGTTCCGCGAAAGCCGGCCGCACGCCTCTGCCGCCGCCGAAACGCTGGTGCTCATGGCCGCGTCGGTCGTGGTCACCGCGCTCCGGTTCCTGGTGCTGCGTCTGGCCGTCTTCCGCGGCCATACGTCCTGATCCCCCACGCCCCCACACCCACACACACAGACGAAGAGTGCCTCCGATCATGACGGACACATCCCAGCAGTCGCCGCCCGAGTCGCACACCACGGCGCCCCCCGCCCTCGGTGGCCGCCCGCTGCCCCGCTGGGCCGCCCCCGCCGCGCTCGGCGCCACCCTGCTGCTGGCCGCCCTGCTGTACGGATGGGCCCTGGGCTCGCTCGGCTGGGGAAACAGCTTCTACTCGGCCGCCGTGAAGTCCATGGGCCGCAGCTGGACGAACTTCCTCTTCGGCGCCTACGACCCGGCCGGCGTCCTCACCGTCGACAAGCCCCCGGCGGCCCTGTGGCCACAGGTGATCAGCACGAAGATCTTCGGCCTGCACGGCTGGGCGATGATCCTGCCGCAGCTCCTGGAGGGCGTCGCCGGCGTCTTCGTACTGCACCGGACGGTACGCCGCTGGGCGGGTGAGGGCGCCGCCCTGCTGGCCGCGCTGGTCATGACGCTCACTCCCATCACGGTGGCGATCAACCGGGACAACAACCCGGACACCCTGCTGGTGCTGACCCTGGTGACGGCGGCGTACGCGCTGACCCGTGCCCTTCAGGCGTCGTCGGAGCGTTCGGCGCTGCTGTGGCTGTCGGGCAGCGGTTTCCTGATCGGGGTCGGCTTCCTGACGAAGATGCTGGCCGCCTGGATGGTGATCCCGGCGTTCGCCGCGGCCTGGCTGGTGGGCGCTTCGGGGCCGTTCCTCAGGCGGCTGTGGCGGCTGCTGGCCGCGGGGGCGGTGCTGGCGGTGTCGTCCCTGTGGTGGGTGGCCATGGTCGCCGTGTGGCCGGGTGAGCGGCCCTACATCGGCGGCAGCGAGGACGGCTCGGCCTGGAACCTGGTCATCGGCTACAACGGGCTGGGGCGCCTCTTCGGCGAGAACGGCTCGGGTGGCGGCTTCGGCGGTGGGGTCTCCTTCGGCGGGGCGGCCGGACTCGGGCGGCTCTTCAACGACCAGGTCGGCGGGCAGATCAGCTGGCTGCTGCCGCTGTGCGCGGTGGCGCTGGGCGTCGCGGTGACGGTCGCGGTACGGCGCCGCCGTGGCCGGGGCGACACGGGCGAACCGCTCGCCGCGACCGGCTGGATCCTGTGGGGCACCTGGCTGGTGGTGTGCGGGCTGGTCTTCGCCACGCAGGAGGGCACCTTCCACCCGTACTACACGACCGAGCTGGCCCCGGCGATCGCCGCCCTCACGGGAGGTCTGGTGACCGCGCTGGCACGGGCGTACTGGGCCGGTGCACGCTGGGCGATCCCGACCGCGGCGATGACCGTGATGGTCACGATGGTCTGGGCGGTCGTCGTGATCCGGCGGACGCCGTCCTGGCACGGCTGGCTGGCCTGGCTCGTGCTTGCGGTGGGCATCGGCGCGGCGGCCCTTCTGGGGCTGTCCGGCCCACGGCGGCGTCTGCTGCCCGCGGCGCTGGGCGGCGCGGTGCTCGCGGTGCTGCTCGCGCCCGCGGCATGGTCGCTCAGCGTGCCTGGTTCCACCACCGCGATGGGGGGGGTGAACCCGACGGCGGGCCCCATGACGGGCATGGGCTTCGGCTCGGGTTCCCTGCCCCGGGGCGGCAGCGGCTCCGGTGACTTCGAAAGGCCCGAGGGCTTCGGCGGGATCGGCAACGGCGGATCGGGACAGCTGCCGAGCGACGGCGCGAGCGGCATGCCGCAGGGCATGCCCACGCAGATGCCGGGCGGGAGCGCCGGCGGCGGCTCGGGACAGCTGCCCGAAGGGATGCCCAGCGGGCTGCCGAAAGGCATGGAGGGTTTCCCGGGCACCGGCGGCGGAAGCGGTTCCGGCGGCGGCAACGGCGCTTCCCGCGGTATGGGCGGGTTCGGCGGCATGGGCGGGTTCGGCGGCGACTCGGCCCTCACCTCCGGACAGCGCAAGATCCTCGACTACGCCGTCAAGCACTCGGGCAGGGCGCGGATCAAGCTCGCCGTCGAGGGCGGCGCCAACGCCACCTCCTCCTACATCCTGAACAGCGACGCCGTGGTCATCGGCATGGGCGGTTTCATGGGCACCGACAACGCCCCTTCGGTGAACCAGCTGCGGACCTGGACGAGCAAGGGTGAGCTGCGCTACGTCCTCGGCTCGGGCTCGGGCGGCGGCGGCCCGATGGGGTCCGGCGGCAGTGCCTCCGCACGCTCCCAGTGGATCAGCGAGAACTGCACCGAGGTGCCCGCCTCCGCCTACGGCGGCAGCGGCTCCTCGGGCGGCTCCTCAGGTTCCGCGGGCATGATGGGCGGTCAGACGACCTTGTACGACTGCGCTGCCAAGAGCACCACGAAGTAGGCGGCAGAACGGACGACAGCCCCACATGTCAGAAGCACCCGCTGCCCGCGGCCCGCGCCGCATCCTCGTCGTCGAGGACGACCCGGGCATCCGCACCCTGCTGGAGACGGCGCTGCGGCTGTCCGGCTACGAGGTGAGCAGCGCGGCCACGGGCCGGGACGCCCTGCTGGAGGCCGAGCGGTTCGCGCCCGCTCTGCTGGTCCTGGACGTGATGCTGCCCGACCTCGACGGCTTCGAACTCACCCGCACACTGCGGGCGGCGGGCGTGACCACACCGGTACTGTTCCTGACCGCCCGCGCGGACGTCGACGACCGGCTCGCCGGCCTGCGCGTGGGCGGCGACGACTACGTCGCAAAGCCGTTCAGCATCGAAGAGGTGGTGCTGCGGATCGGCGCCGTGCTGCGTCGTACGGACCCCGAGGGTGCCTGCGACGAGCCCGGCGCCGCGCCCGGCGTCCTGCGCTACGCCGACCTGGAACTCGACGAGGACGCGCACGAGGTCCGCCGGGCGGGCACCTACATCCCCCTGTCCCCCACCGAGTTCAGGCTGCTCTCCTTCCTGATGGCCAACGCGGGCCGCGTGGTCGGCAAAGCCATGATCCTGGAGCGGGTGTGGGGTTACGACTTCTCCGGTGACGCCCGCATCATCGAGACATACGTGAAGTACCTGCGCCGGAAGATCGACGCCATCGACCCGCCGCTGATCCACACCGAGCGGGGCGTGGGCTACTGCCTGCGACTGCCCCGCGACCGCACGGCCCGGACCGACGGGTGAGACGGCGTCACCTCCTGCGCACGGTGCGGCCCAGGTCGTTGCGCGGCCGGCTGGTGTGGGGCGCCGCGCTGCTGGCCACGGTCGCGGTGCTGGCGGCGCAGGCCATCGGCTTCTTCGTGGTGCGGTCCTGGCTGCTTGACCGGGTGGACGGCCAGCTCCGGGACTTTCTCCTGCCCGACCATGCCTACTCCCGGACCGTCGGCCCCGGACCCGTGCCATCGCCCGCCCCGGGCTCCGTGACCCTGCCGTCCGACTTCCGGGTCACCTTCTACGACGCCCGGGGTGACGAGCACGGAACCCTGGGCGGAGGCAGCACTCCCGGACCGGACCTTCCGTCCTCGATCGGCCGGCTCGGGCTGTCGCCGGGAGAGCCCGCCACTGTCGGCTCCGTCTCCGGGGACGAGCGATGGCGGGTGCTGGTCAAATCCGGATCCGGCAGGACCTCGTACGTGGTGGCGCTCCCCCTGAACACGGTGGACGGGGCCGCCGCGAAGATGCTCTGGCTGAACGCGATCGTGCTGGCCGCCACGGCCACCGGCCTGGTGGTGCTCGGCCGCTGGGCCGTACGGATCGGTCTGCTCCCGCTGACCCGCATGGAACACACCGCGCAGGACATCACCGCCCACGACCTGAACCTGCGCCTGCCGGACACCGATCCGCGGACCGAGACCGGGCGGCTGAGCACCGTACTGAACACCATGCTGGACCGACTCCAGCGGGCCCTGCGGGAACGCGAGTCCTCCGAGGCACGGCTGCGCCGGTTCGTCGCGGACGCGGGGCACGAACTGCGGACACCGTTGACGACGATCCAGGGATTCGCCGAACTGGCGTTGCGGCACCAGGACCGGCCCGCGTCGGCGCGGCGGGAGGCCGACCGGCTCATCGCACAGAACGCCGAGCGGATGAGTCTGCTCGTCGACGACCTGCTTCTCCTGGCCAAGCTGGACCAGGAACCCGTGTACGCGACGGAGCGTGTGGACCTGCTCTCGCTGGCCGCCGACGCCGTGAGCGCCGTGGCGCCGCAGAGCCCGGGGCACCGGATCGGGCTGGAGCCACTGGGCGGCGGTCAGGGCGAACTGGAGCCGGCCGAGACGACCGGCGATCCGCACCGGTTGCGGCAGGTCGTCACCAATCTGCTGACCAACGCCGTCACCCACACTCCACCCCGAACGACCGTACGGGTCCGCGTCGGCACCGCCCGCGCTGACACCGACTCCGGCGGACGGGACCGGCCCGGCCGCAGCGCCTCGGGACCACCTCTGGCGGAAGGCACCCCGATCTGTGTGGTCGAGGTGATCGACGACGGTCCCGGCATCTGCCCCGAGGCCGCCGACCGGGTCTTCGAACGCCTCTACCGGGCCGACCCCTCCCGCTCCCGCGACCAAGGCGGCTCCGGCCTCGGCCTGGCCATCGCGAGCACGATCGCCCAGGGACACGGCGGCCGCCTCGAACTGGAGACCCGGCCCGCACAGGGCTGCGTGTTCCGTTGCGTCCTGCCCTGCGGTTAGGGTCTGTCCGGCGGATCATGCCGGCGTCGCGCAGGCCGGGACGTCCAGCCGGCCGCCGTGAGCGGTCGCGATGGCCGACGCGATGGCCAGGCCGAGTCCCGAGCCAGGCTCGGCTTCGGCCGTGGCCGGCGGGTCGGCGCGGTAGAAGCGGCCGAAGACATGACGGGCGTCCTCCGGTCCGAGGCCCGTGCCGTCGTCGATGACCTCGATCACGCACACCTCGAGACCGGGCAGGAGTACGGGCCCGGAGCTCGTCCTGCCGGGCACGTCGATGCCGCCGGTGCGCGGGCCGCACCGGGTGGCACCCACACGTACCCGGATCCGGCTGTCGGGCGGCGTGTGGGTACAGGCGTGGGACAGCAGATTGCCGACGACCTGCGCGAGCTGATGCGCGTCGCCGTCCACCTCGACGACGTCGAGAGCCCGGTCGACGGCGGGATCGGCTGGGTGGTCCCCGAGCGGTTCCAGGGCGATGGCCCGGCGCGGATGTGACAGCGCCGCAGCGGTGATCGCGTCAGCGGCGAGAGAGAGCAGGTCGACCGCTTCGCGGCCGTGGCGTCCCGCCGAGCTCGGCGAGGAGAAAGAGGCCGCCTCGTCGACGCCGGTGCGCGGGCCGCGCGGGAGGCGAAGTCCCGTTCGGCCTCCTGCTCCGTACCGCCCGTGACTGCGGCGGTGAGCCGGACTTGCGGGAGATCGGCATCGACCTGTTCGCGGGCCGGCCGAGATCCTCGTCCTCGCGGACGGCACCACGGACCCGTTCGTGTGCGATGGGCGGCACGGCGCACGCGGTGTCAAGGCGATCCCAAAACGCCCTCGACGCGAACTGACAAGCCCCCGCCTGCCACCGCACACCAGATGGCAGACATGTCAATCGGTTATGCCCCCGAACCGCACACGTTCTTGTCCCCCGCTTTACCGGTCCATACGCTGCGGACGGTGACAGCACGGCCTGTCGATTGCGCGGCGTCGTCCTGGAACGTCCCGACTCCGAATGGCGGCTCGAACTACTCGCACGACCCGGTTCTCGGCCCCGCCTCTGCGCTCCCCACCCGCTGGCCACGGCGCACACCGAGGGGTGCGGCCATTTCGCCGTCACACCCCCTGAACACGGCCTCGAACTCATACAACGCATCGAACGTACGGAAAGGGATTTCCTGTGAGTGAAACCGCCCCGACACCGAAAAGGCTCGACACCGGTACGCTCATCGCGTGCTGTCTCGCGGTCGCCGCCGCCCAGTTGGCCATCACGATTCCATCTCCGATCAATGGCAATATCACGACGGCATTCGGCGCGAACTCGGCCCAGATCGGCTGGGTGACGACCGCCTTCCTGCTGCCGACTGCCATTCTTGAGCTGAATTTCGGTGTCGTCGGCGACATGTTCGGGCGCAAGAAGCTCCTGGTACTCGGCGGAGCGGTCCTCGCTGCCGGTGAACTTCTCAATGTGACGGCCCAGTCGATCGAGATGCTCTGGGTCGGCCAGGTCATCGCCGGCCTCGGCGCGGCGATGCTCTTCCCCACCACCCTCGCCGTACTCTCGGCCGCCACCCCGCAGCCCAAGGAACGCGCCAAGGCGGTGTCCCGTTGGGCTCTCTCCATCTCCGCCGCGTCGGCCGCGGGCCCGCTGTGGTCCGGTGTGATCGCCACCAAGGCGGACTGGCACTGGGCCTTCTCCCTGCCGGTGCTGCTCGGTGTCGTCACGGCTCTGCTGTCCTGGCGGCTGGTCACCGATTCGCGCGCGGCCGAGGGCCGCACGCTGGACTGGCCGGGGCAGATCGCCGTCGCCGTCGGCCTGACTGCGCTGCTGTGGGGCATCAATCAGGGCTCGGCCTCCGGGTGGGGCAGTGGCCTGTTCATCGGCGCGATGATCATCGCCGTGGTGGGTCTCGCCGCGTTCGTCCGGGTCGAGCTGCGCTCCTCCGCGCCGATGTTCGACATGTCTCTGCTGCGGATTCCGTCGTTCGCGGCGGCCGCCGTGGTGGCCCTGTTCGGCATGCTGGGCTTCATCGGCACCGCGTACGTGGTGTCCATGCGGCTCGGCGCCGTGATGCATCTGAGCTCGCTGGAAGCCGGGATGCCGTTCGTGATCCTGCAGCTCATCCCGCTGCTGCTCGCCCCGGTGCTCGGCCGGATGCTCAGCCAGGTGAACCCGCGCTGGCTGCTCGTCGGCGGTCTGCTGCCGATGGCGGCCGGCCAGTTCTGGATCAGCGCCCTGCCGATCACGACGACGTCCCTGAGCGCGTTCATCGGTCCGGTGCTGCTGCTCGGTGTCGGATTCATCTGTGTGGTCTCCTCCCTCACGGCCGCCGCGGTGAACGCGGTACCGATCCACATGACCGGTATGGCGTCCGGCGCCACGTCGCTGGTGCGTGAGGCGGGCCAGGCGCTCGGCCCGGCCCTCGTCGGATCCATCGCGGCGGCTCTGGCCGCGGGACAGCTGTCCAGTAACCTCACGGGCGCCGATGCGGCGATCGAGAAGGCCGGTGGCGCGCTGGCCCTGTTCAACTCGCCGGACACGAGCGACGCCGCACGGCAGGCCGCGCTCGACGCGCTCGGTCACGGCTACTCCGTCGGCACGGTCGTGGCCGGCATCGCGTCCCTCGTCGGTGCGGCGGCCACACTGATCCTCGTACGGGGATCGGCGCCGCAGACGACGGCCGCCGAGGCCGCGGAGGAGGCCGCGGTCGCATGAGCGGACGGGTCGCGGGCAAGGTCGTGATCGTGTCGGGCGGAGCCCGCGGGATGGGCGCCGCACATGCGCGGCGCCTCGCCGCCGAAGGCGCCCACGTGGTGATCGGCGACGTACTGACCGCCGAGGGTGAGGCGCTTGCAGGTGAACTCTGCGCCGATCACGCGACGTTCACCCCGCTCGACGTCACACGGGAGTCGGACTGGCTCACCGCCGTCACGGTGGCCGAGCGGGCGTACGGACGGGTGACCGGCCTCGTCAACAACGCCGGTATCGTCGTCGACGCCCCCATCGAGGAGCTGACGGAGGCGGACTACCGGCGCGTGGTGGACGTCAACCAGGTGGGCACGTTCCTCGGTATGAAGTCGGTGCTCGCCTCCATGCGCGCGGCGGGTGGCGGCTCCGTCGTGAACGTCTCGTCGGCGGCCGGCCTCGTGGGCCTGCCGGGCATCCTGCCGTACACGGCCTCCAAGTGGGCGATACGCGGGATGACGAAGACGGCGGCGGTGGAGTTCGCCCCGTACGGCATTCGCGTCAACTCGGTCCATCCGGGCCTGGTGGAGACCCCCATGACCGCGGCGAACCCCGGGACGCTCGAGGCGGCGAAGCATCAGCCGCTCCCCCGCGCGGGGCGTCCCGAGGAGCTGGCGGCGATGGTGCTGTTCCTGCTCTCCGACGAGTCCGGTTACGCGACGGGCGCGGAGTTCGTGGTGGACGGCGGGTTCACCGCCCAGTAGACCGGGGGCCGGCACATGAAGGCGGCCCGCCGCGTGGGAACGCACGGCGGGCCACTCGGCTGTGCTCAGGAGACAGTGAGTTGGACGGCACCGGTGTAGGTGCTGCCGGCGGTGAGGGCGGTCTCCTTGCCGTCGACCGTCAGCGTGAGCCGCTTGCCCCTCGCGGCCTGCACGGTCGCGGTGGCGGCGACGGTCAGCTTCGTCAGGTACGAGGTTCCGGTGACCGTCCACACCGACCCGGCGCCGAGCGTGACGATGACGCCGTTGTTGACCGCGGCCTGGGCGGTGTTGGTGACGTGGCCGAGGTCGTCCGCGTTCTCCTCGGTGATCCGGTCCACCAGGTGCATGGACTTCGACGCCGAGATCACGCCCTGGATGCGGGTGCGGGTGAACGTGGCGACGAGGTTCCTGCCGTCGCGCTTCGAGTTGTAGATGTCACCCGCCACCTGGATGTCGGTGAGGGTGAAGGTGGCGTCGGTGTCGTGCTCGGCGGTGGTGTCGAAGGTGTCGTCCTTGACCGGGTCGGTGGTGGGGTCGGTGTAGACGTAGCCCGTCGCGGCCGGGTCGTCGGTCTCCATGAGCTGGTAGAGGACCCCGTTGCCGGCCTGGAGGGTGGCGCCCCTCGAACCGTCCACGGTGATGTCGGCCGATGTGCTCTTGTTCAGGAACAGGGTCTTGCCGGTGGTGAACCTGGTGGCGCCCGAGATGTCGGCCCACCCTCCGGCGGTGGGATCCATCACGCCGACCGTGTGGAACATGACCCCGAAGTTGCGCGAGTGGAGCACCGAGCCGCGCGGTGTGATCGCGGCGAGTTCGCGCGCTGTGAGCCGCAGATCGCGGTCGGTGTCGACCCCGGCGACGGCCTCGCGGGTGGAGTCCGCGAAGGTGACGTGGCCGCCGCCGCAGATGGCGACCATGGTGGCCGCGTCGACCCGGGTGCCGAGGAGCAGGTTGTGGGCGGTGGGGCCGTCGGAGTAGGTGCCGTAGCCGGAGTCTCCGGTGATCGTGGCGGAGGTGTTGATCGCGGTGAGGTGGGCGTTGGTGACGGAGTCGGTGGACAGGACGCCCCACCGCTCGGAGGAGACGTCGCAGCCGATGTAGGTGGCCGAGGCGTCGGCACCGAGGATCGTCGTGGCCCGTACGTTGCCGCTCAGGCCGAGCATCCAGGGCACGGAGCGCAGATTGGGCCCGAGTCCGAACTCGTAGTCGTCGGGGAGCACGCCGTCACGCGTACGGATGCGGGAGTTCTTGACGATCACGTTGGCGCCGGCGTGCGAGATGACGGCACTGCGCATCGACCCCTTGTTGTCGATGTCCGCGTCCTCGACGACCAGGCGGGTACCGGCGCCCTTGGCCGTGATCGCCGAACCCGCGGTGGCGAAGTCGGTGCGGCCGTTGCCGTCGAAGCGCACGGTCGGGCGGATCAGGGTATACGAGGCGCCCTCGACGACGTAGAAGCCGTTGAAGTCCTCGCCGGTGGACAGGAGTGCGACGTCCTTGGCGTAGGCGTCGGTCAGCTTGCCGCCGCGTACCGCGGAGAGGACGGAGTTGTCCCTGACCACGCCGTCGGCGCCGGCCCACACGGCCTGCCGAATGTGGAAGTTGGATCCGGAGAACGTCTCGGTGTGGTCCACGGTGGGCGTGACGACGACGTCACCGCGGTACGCGCCCGCCGCGATGACGGTCGCGGTGCCGTACGTGCCGTCGATGACGGAGCCGGTCTCCACTCCGTTCACCGTCAGTGACAGCTGGTGTCCCCCGGCTGCGGCGAGGACCGCGCCGTCCTCCACGGTCAGTTCGGTGAGGCGGGTGATCTCGGTGACCTCCCAGGTCTCACCGGAGGCGACGGTCTTGCGGCGTCCCGTGGGCGAGACCGTGGTCGAGTCCGAGTCCGCGTGTGCGGCTGTGGGCACAAGGAGCGCCGGGGCGGCGACAGCGGAGCTGACGAACAGCAGTGCGCGCACGCGCGAGCGCATGGTGGGGTGTGGCTGGGGCATGGGTAGGCGGCTCCTCAGGGATGTCGGCGGTGAGTGCGACGTCGCGGACGCGGTCACGACAGGCCGCGTCGTGTCACGGCGGGCGTGACGTGCCGGAGCGCCCGCGCATCACACGCAACTTCAGTGCGGGCCGCCCAGTTGGCCACTGCCCACCCGACGTTAGGGGCGGTGGTCGAACGGGCGTAATCCACCGTTGGTGATGGCTGCCATCGCAACCATCACAGCCATCACCAAGATCAATGGGTGTGGTCACCCTCGCGGATACCTCTCCGCGTTGACCGCCACCGGTACACCGACCAGGCTCTGAAGCCGTGCCCCCGCTGTGCGGTGCCGCCCCACTCGCCCGTCGACTTTTCCAGGGAGCAGCCGTGTCCGTACGGAAAGTGCTTGTCGTCGGTGGCGGAATCACCGGCAGCGTGCTGTCGCTCGCGCTGGCGCAGCGCGGCGTCGAGGTCGACCTGGTGGAGATCGCGCCGGCATGGTCCGGGGTCGGTCACGGCATCACCATCCAGGGCAACGCGCTCAAGGCGCTGCGCTCGGTCGGCGTGCTCGACCGGATCCTGGAACACGCCGTCACCTTCGACCTGGTGCGGATGCGGCGCGCCGACGGCGAGTTGATCGCGGAGATCGAGGCGGCGCACACGGGTGGCGCCGACCTGCCCTCCACAGCGGGAGCCCTGCGCTCCGACCTCCAGAACGCGCTGTGCGAGGCCGTGTACGCGCAAGGTGTCACCGTCCACCTCGGAGTGAGCGTCCAACGCCTCGAACAGAGCGCGGACACCACCAGGGTCACGTTCACCGACGGAACGACCGGCCACTACGACCTGGTGGTGGGCGCCGACGGCACCAACTCGCAGATGCGTTCCATGATCGGCATCGATGCGCGGCCCAAGCCCGTCGGCATGTCGATCTTCCGGGTGGTGGCCGCCCGCCCTCCGGAGCTGGACTGCTCCGAGCTGTACTACGGCGGCCCCCGCTACAAAGCGGGTTACACCCCGATCGCGGCGGACCAGTGCTACGCGTTCCCGATCACCAGGTTCCGTACCGCGGCGACCTCCGCGCTGGCGGCCGACGCCCTCTCCCCCGCCGGACCGCTGCGGGTGGGTGTGATCGGTTCCGGTTTCGAGGCGCAGAACCATGTGCGAGCGCTGGCCGCGCTGCGTGAGCTGTCCTCGGTCACCGTGTTCAGCCCCAACCCCGCCAGCCGCGCCCGGTTCACCGAGCGGCTCGCCGACCTCGGGCTGCCGCTCGGCACGGCTGAGAGTGCCGCCGCCGCGGTGGAGGGCGCCGATCTGGTGCTGTGCGCGGCCCGGTCCTGGGACGAGCAGCCGACGCTGCGCGAGGCGCCGGCCGGTTCCACGGTCGCGTCGATCGGCTCCGCCCTGCCGGAACAGCGCGAGCTGGGCGTCGAGGTGCTGGCACGGGCCGATCTGATCGTGGCCGACATGGTGGACGAGGTCGCCCACGACACCGGGGACCTGCTGGCGGCCGAGGCGTCGGGCGTCGACTGCTCCGACAAGATCGTCTCACTGGCCGACGTCGTCTCCGGCCGTGTCGCCGGCCGTTCGGGCCCGGACTCGCTGGTGGTCTACAAGTCGGTCGGTTCCGTCGTACAGGAACTGGCGGTCGCCTCGATGTGCGCATGGCGCGCCGGCGAACTGTCCCTCGGTACCACGCTGCCCGTCACCCTCTCCCCGGTCGCGAAATGAGCACCCTCATAAGTCGAGAACTTGCCGACCCGTCCCTGCTGAAGAAGGGCGCCTACGTCGACGGCGTCTGGGTCACCGGAGCCGGCACGTTCCCGGTGCACGACCCGTCCACCGGCGATCTGCCGGCCGAGCTGCCGAAGCTCGGCCGGGAGGAGACCGCGGGCGCCATCGAGGCCGCGCACCGCGCCTTCGGCCCGTGGAAGGCGCGGTCGGCCAAGGACCGCTCCCGGATCGTGCGCCGCTGGTTCGAGCTGGTCACCGAGAACGCCGAGGACCTGGCCAGGCTGATCGTCCGGCATGGTCGGCATCGACACCGGCCTGATCTGCACCGAACTGGCGCCGTTCGGCGGTGTCAAGCAGTCCGGTGTCGGCCGGGAGGGCTCCGTCCACGGCATCGACGAGTTCCTGGAACTGAAGTACCTCGCCTGGGAAGGCGCCGGCACCACCCACCCCTGACCTGAGCCGCTAGGAGCACACTCATGGCCCGCTACACCCGCGCCGAGGCCCGCGACTGGGCCCGCGAGAACCTCGTCGGCGTAGTGAACTGCACGATCCCCTCGTTCACCAACGACCTGAAGAAGATCAACGAGACAGCGGTCCGGCACGATGCCCGGCTCGCGATCGAGCACGGCTTCATGGGCACCCTCGGCGTCTCCGAGGTCTCGATCCGGCTCGACGAGTACCTCGACGTCCTGCGGATCATCAAGGACGAGGCCGGAGACCGGCTGCTGCTCGTCCACCACGGGAGCTGGAGCACCCTGGAGGACAACATCGAGGCCGTACGGGGCGCGGAAGAGGCCGGCGCCGAGCTGGTGCTGCTGTCGTACCCGCCGAACTTCTACCCGGAGTCCGAGCAGGACGTCTACGACTACACCAAGGCCGTCTGCGACGCGACGAACCTCGGTGTCATGCTCTTCCCGATGTTCCTGTGGGGCTTCAGAACCCGCATCCACCCCTCCGACATCCCGGTACGGCTGATCCGCCGGCTCCTCGACGACTGCCCCAACATCGTCGCCATCAAGGCCGAGGGCGGGTTCCCCAGCATCCAGAGCGTCATCGAGTGCCACCGGCACTTCGGTGACGACGTGGTCATCTCCATGCCCATCGAGGGCGAGCTGATCCCGCTGTCGCAGATCATGCCGCTCCAGTTCTCCGCCACCAGCGATCACGAGTACTACGGCCCCATGATCCCGCGCGCCTTCAACCTGCTGTGCGAGGGCAGGTTCGACGAGGCGGCCGACCTGTACTGGCAGCTCCACCCGGCCCGGAAGACCAAGGCGGAGCTGGCCGCCACGCTCAACGGCGGGGCGTTCATCAACCGGCAGGCGTGGAAGTTCCAGGGCTGGCTCCAGGGTTACAACGGCGGCCCGCTGCGCATGCCCACCCAGCGCATCCACGACCCCCAGATGACGGCCCTGCGCAAGGGGCTGCTCGACGCCGGCCTCGAACCCGGCATGGACCCGTTCCGCGAGTTCTCCATCGGCCGCAACCCGGCCTGAGGTTTCCCGATGCGCATCGCACGCTACGTACACGAAGGTCGCACGCAGGTCGGAGTTCTGGACGAGGTGGACCGCCTGCACCCGGTGCCTGACGCGACCGGCGTTCTGGACGTGACCGGGCCGGGTCCGGTGCCCGGGCCACACGTCTCCCAGGTGCGGCTCCTCGCGCCGCTCGACCCGCCGACCGTCCGGGACTTCGTCACCTTCGAGGAACACGTGGAAGGGGTACGCAAGTCCATCGACGGCGCCGCCGGGGTGGCGGACGCCTGGTACGACGCGCCCACCTTCTACTTCACCAATCCGTACGCCGTCCTCGGCCCGTACGACGAGGTGCCCCTGCCCCCGGGTGCGGCCGTCCTCGACTTCGAGCTCGAGGTCGCCGCCGTGATCGGCCGTGAGGGCCGGGACCTGACGCCCGAGCAGGCGCGCGCCCACATCGCCGGGTACACGGTATTCAACGACTGGTCCGCGCGCGATCTGCAGGCCCGCGAGATGCGGGTGGGTCTCGGTCCGTGCAAGGGAAAGGACACGGCTGCCACGCTCGGCCCCTGGCTGGTCACCGCCGACGAACTGGAGCCGTACCGGGACGCGGAGGGGTTCCTGCGCCTGGCGCTGCGGGCCGAGGTCAACGGCACTGTGGTCGGCGAGGACCTGCTGTCCAACATGAGCTGGACGTTCGAGGAGATGGTCGCCTACGCCTCGCGCGGCACGACCGTGCGCCCCGGCGACGTCCTCGGCTCCGGCACCTGCGGCAACGGCGGCTGCCTCGCCGAACTGTGGGGCCTGCGCGGCGAACATACCCCGCCGCCCCTGAAGCAAGGCGACACCGTCACCCTCACGGTGCAGGGCGTGGGCACGGTGTCGAACACCGTCGTGCCGGGGCCGGAGCCGGTACCGCTGCCGCGGGCGCGGCGCCGCACGCGGGAGCGGCCGTGAGGCGCCTGGAGGGGAAGGTGGCCCTGATCTCCGGCACAGCCCGGGGCCAGGGCCGCGCCGCGGCCCTGCGGTTCGCCGCCGAGGGCGCGCTCGTGGTGGGCGGCGACCTGCGACACGACGGCGCGCTCGAAACCCGGCGCATGATCGCCGAGGCCGGTGGCAACGCTCTGGTGCCGGGCCCGCTCGACGCGACGGACGAGGCCTCGGTACGCGACTGGGTGGCCGGTGCGGTCTCCGCGTACGGCGGCGTCGACATCCTGTACGCCAACGCCGGCGCGGTCCGCTTCGGCGCGATCGACCAGCAGTCGTACGCGGACTTCACGTTCACCCTGCGCGCCGAACTGGACTCGGTGTGGCTCGCGGCCCGAGCCGCCTGGCCACACCTGGTCCGCAGCCGCGGCTGCATCGTCACCGTCGGTTCCACGGCCGGTCTCGCCGGCTCCCTCACCAACCAGCGCACCGCGCACTCCGCCTCCAAGGGCGCGGTGATCGCCCTGACCCGCCAACTCGCCGCAGAGGGCGCACCACACGGGATCCGTGCCAACTGCGTCAGCCCCGGAATGATCGACACCGAGGCCACCCGCGGCGACCTGCTCGCCGACGACCACCCCATGCGCACCATCGCCGCGCACATCCCGCTCGGCCGCGTCGGAGTGCCGGACGACGTGGTGAACGCGGCGCTGTTCCTGGCCTCCGACGAGTCCACGCACATCACCGGCACGAACCTCGTCGTCGACGGCGGCTGGTCGACCGTCCTGCCGGGGGCAGCGCCTCATCAGAAGGATGATCCAGCACCGTGAACACACCTGGCCGCCAAGGGCATCGGTCCGGTGCCGACGTTCAGCCAGATCGACATCGCGGCGCCGATCCCACCGGCCCTGCTGTGCTTAGTTCAGGGTTTCACCGCGGGCGGTGAGAAGAGCCGACGCATCCCGTTCCTGCTCAGCGTCCCCCTCACGTTCTTCGGTCCGTGGGTGCGCCGCGCCCTGCCCGAGACCGCCGGCTTCCTGGCCGCGCCCGGTCAGGACACCGACCGCGCGCTGCGGTGTCGAAAATCCTTCGGATGGCCCTTCCCCGTGTCGGTTCTCCAAGCTCGGCGGGCTGTGGCTGGCCCAGGGCCGGCACAGGCCGGAAAGTGACTGCCGTGCCGGCGACCTGCCGCACCGGAACGGAGGATTCGTGAACCTGGGAACAACGGCGACCGGACCACGCCGCAGTCCGACAGCCACGCTCGTCATGGCGTGCGTGGGAGTGTTCGTCGCCTATCTGCCGGTCACCAGCGTCTCGGTGAGCCTTCCGGCCATCCAACGGGCCCTGCACACGTCGACTGCCCAACTGTCGTGGATCTCCGACGCATTCGTCCTGCCCATGGCAGCCCTCATCCTGACCGCGGGGGTCTTCGGAGACGTACACGGCCGCAAGAAGGTCTTCCAGGCCGGCTTGTTGTTCGCCGCCGTGGGGGCGACCGTCGCTCTGAGCGCCCAGTCGGTCCAGGTGCTGTGGGTCGGACAGGCACTGGCCGGGCTGGGCGCGGCCGCGCTGTTGCCGACCACGCTGGCGCTGATCAGTCACGCGGTGCCCAATCCGCACGAGCGCGCCAAGTTCGTCGGGCTGTGGGCCGCTGCCCTTATGACGGCGCTGGCCACCGGCCCCCTGATCGCGGGCGTGATTCTTGACCACGCGGCCTGGCGATGGATCTACCTTCCGGCGATACCGGTTGCCCTCCTCACCATGGCGGTGGCGGTACCGCTCGTGGAGGACTCCCGGGCGCCCGGTTCGCGTCGGCTGGACTGGCCCGGCCAGATCACCGCCGCGCTGGCGATCACTTCGCTCGTCTACGCGGTGATCGAGGGCGGCGCCGACTCCTTCTCCGAGCCCCGGGTGATCGCCGCGCTGGCGCTGGCCGCCGTGAGCGCCGCCGGGTTCGTCCGGGCCGAGCGGCGCAGCACCAACCCCATGCTGGACCTGGCGCTCTTCCGCAGCCCGGCGTTCAGCGCCACCACCCTGGTCGCGATGATCAGTTTCCTCGGGCTGATCGGATTCTTCTTCGTCCTCAGCCTCTACTTCGGCCTGGTGCAGCGGCTCGACACCCTCGCCGCGGGCTACCGGCTGCTCGCGGTGACGGCGGTGTGCCTGTTCGTCGGGGTCGTGGTGGGGCCGTTGATGCGCCGGATCTCGGCACGCGTCCTGATCACCACCGGGCTGTTGGTCACCGCGGGTGCTCTGGTGTCCCTGACCGCTCTCGACGCGCACACCTCCTTCGGCGCTCTCACCTGGCGACTTGCCCTGCTCGGTCTCGGCCTGGGCCTGGTCGTCACACCCATGACCGCCACCGCCGTCGCCTCCGTGCCGCACCACCTGGCCGGCATGGCGGCAGCCGGCAACAACGCCTTCCGCCAGGTCGGCGGCGCGCTCGGCCCGGCCGTCCTCGGCGTACTGCTGACCACCAGGACCACCGACACCCTGCCCGGACATCTCGCCGACGCCGGTGTGGACGATTCGACGGCGCGTCGGATCACCGCGGCGGTGGAGGCCGACGGGCTGAGCGTGGTTGCCCAAATGAACCTGGGAGCGGACACCGGCCGCGCCCTGGGCGCGCTGTCCGAGGCCTTCCTCGACGGCCTTCGTCTGTGTCTGGTCGTGGCGGCCGCTCTCGCGCTGCTCGCTGCTGTGGTCGGGGCGATTCTGCTTCGCGCACCGCGGACCTCGATCGAGGCTGCGCCCGAGGATGCGAAGCCGTTCACCGGAAACGAGCCGGAACCGAAGCCGGTTCCTGTCGGCACGGCCGACGCGGACAATCCAGTGAGTGTCGGGCTCTCCTGGCAGGGGGGGCGGAACTTCGTGGTCGACGAGGCCGATGCCCCGGCCCGGGCCGGTTCCGGGCCCGTCGTCTCCGGCCGGGTCCGTGACTCCGTCGGCAGCGGCATAGCCTGCGCCACGCTCACCCTCATCTCGCCGACTGGGCGTCAGACCGGCCGAGTCGTGGCCCACAGCACCGGCCGTTACGAGCTGACCGCCCCAGCGGCAGGGTCATACGTGCTGGTCGCCTCGGCGGAGGGGCACCAGCCGGAGGCGACCACGGTCGTACTCGGCGAGCAGCCACTGGTGCACGACCTGGTTCTGGCCGGAGGAGGCAGGGTCGCCGGCACCGTGATGTCGGCCGAGGACGGGCTGGTCGTGGCGGGGGCTCTGGTTACCGTCACCAACGTGCGCGGTGAGGTGCTGGCCAGCGAAAAGACCGACCCCCACGGTCGGTTCGAGTTCGGCGGGCTGTCGACCAGCGATGTCACACTCACGGTGAACGCGTCAGGCTTCCGGCCTGGCGCGCTCCCCGTCCGGACGTCCGAGCCCGAAGCCACCGCGCTGAAGGTGCACCTTTCGTCTGGCGCGCAGTTGCAGGGGATCGTGCGAGCGGCTACCGGCCACAAGAGCCTGGTCGACGCTCGGGTCACCCTGCTGGACGCGACGGGAAACGTGGTGGGCATCACGACCACGGGCCCTGACGGTGCCTATGCCTTCATCGACCTGGACGCGGGCGAATACTCGGTGGTCGCCGCCGGGTATCCGGCCGTGGCCAGGACGGTCACCGTGGCGGGCCGGGGCCTGGAGGACATCCATCTGGAACTGGCTCACCCAGACAGCTGACGCGGCTGTCCGGCCGAGAGTTCGAAGCGTGCCGGTGCCGGTGACACTGGGGCATACAGCTGCCGGATCCGGTACAGGGCGCCATCCGTGGGGACGGGAACGCGCCCAGCCGGGGTCCGGGTCCTCTTTTTCCAGGGCCCGGACCTCACCGGCCGCCCCAAAGAGACAGGAGGAACCAGTGCGGGCCCAGGCACTCGATCCACTCGATCTGAAGCTGCTGCAGGCGCTGCAGCTCGACGGTCGGGCGCCGTTCAACCGGATCGCAGAGGTCCTGGGGGTCTCCGATCAGACGGTCGCTCGCCGCTATCGTCGGCTGCGCGGCACCGTCCACCTCCGCGTACTGGGCATCACGGACGAACGCCGACTCGGCCGCAGCACCTGGATCCTGCGCCTACGCTGCACCCCCGACGGTGCCGAACAACTGGCCGGCGCACTCGCCCGGCGTCCGGACACCGCGTACGTCAGCGTGATCTCAGGTGGTACAGAAGTGATGTGCGCGATGAAGCCCCGCACGCGGCAGGCGCGGGACGAACTCCTTCTGGACCGCCTCCAGCGCACGCCACGCGTCATCTCGGTCAGTGCCCACTGCCTGCTCCACCACTTCTACGGGGGCCCCGTCGGCTGGCTCAGCAAGATCAACGCCCTCAGTCCCGACGAACAGGCCGCCCTCAGCCCCCCACCGGTAGATCCGGGCACCAGACCGGTCGCACTGGAGGACGCCGACGAGGCGCTGCTCGCCGTCCTCGGCCGCGACGGACGAGCGTCCATCACGGAACTCCAGGCAAGCACAGGCCTTCCCGAATCCACGGTGAAGCGGCGGCTGGATCGCCTGCGGGCGACCGGGATCCTCTACCTGGACGTGCAGTTCGACCACGAGCACCTCGGCAACGAGGTCGTCGCCATGCTCTGGCTCACCGTCACCCCGGCCGCACTCGCCAACGTCGGCCGAGCCCTCGCCTCGCACCCCGAGGTGCGCTTCGCGGCGGCCACCACCGGTCAGGCCAACATCGTCGCGGCCACCCTCCATACCGGCACCGGCGACCTGTACACCTACCTCAGCGACAAGATCGGTGCTCTTGACGGCGTCCAGTCCGTCGAGACCGCCCTCGCCATGCGCGAGGTCAAACAGCTCGCCTACGAGCCTGGTCGCTAGGGCGTGTTGCAGCACGGAGCCGAGCCAGTGGAAACGAAGTCGCCAGTACCATCGCCGAATCCCGCGCCCGACCAGCGGGACGATGTCCTCGCCGCGGGAGAGCACCCAGGCGATGGCGAGTTGGGCGACGCTGAGACCCTTCTGTTCGGCGACCTTTCGCAGGAGCTCGACCAACGTGAGGTCGTGTGGGAGGTTCCCGCCCTGGAAGCGGGGCTGCAAGGCAGTCGGCCTGATCATGCCGTCTTTCGGCGGCCGTGGGCCGAGCGCTGACCACGCTCGTGCTGCTGTCAGCGCGTGCCCGCGTGTCAGGGCAGGAGGAGCACTTTGCCGATCTGCCGCTGGCCCTCCAGGTACGCGTGGGCCTCGACCGCCGACGCCAGGGGGTAGGTCTCGTCGATGATCGGGGTGATCTTTCCGGCCGCCAGCAGCTCCAGGCACAGCTGCTGGTCCCGCAGGGTCGCGCCGCGGACGCTGGCGATCCGCACCTGCTTGGCGATGAGCGCGAACGCGTCCAGCTCGAGCCGGGACCCCTGACTGGGCGGTGAACCGAGGACGACGACCGCGCCGCCGAGCCGTGTGCAGGACACGGAGAGCTGGAAGAAGTCGTTGCCGCCGACGCAGTCCCAGACGGCGTCGGCGCCCAGGCCGTGCGTCTGTTCCCTGACCTGAGCCGGGAGCCGTGCGTCGGTGGAGTGCAGGATGTGGTCGTAGCCCAGTTTCCTGAGCGCCTCGTCCCGGTCCGGCTTGGTCGTGGTGCCGATCACGGTGGCTCCGCTCAGCTTCGCCAGCTGTGCGCAGGCAATCGCCATTCCACCGCTGGCACCGGTGATGACCACCGTGTCGCCCGGGCCGACAGGCGCCTGCCGCGCGCAGTTGAGCGGGGTGGTGTACGTCCACATGGTGGCCGCGGCCGTCTCGAAGTCGACGCCTTCGGGAATGGGCAGGATCGCGTCCTGGCGGCGCGCAATGTACTCGGCGTATCCGCCGAAGACCTGGTGGCCGGGGTACGCGGTGTCAATGCACAGGTTCTCCAGCCCTCGGATACACAGGGCACAGTTGCGGCACGGCGGGTGCGGAAGCTGCAGGACCCTGTCGCCTGCGTGCCACCTCGTGACATTGGCGCCGGTGGCGACGACTTCACCGGCCGCGTCCCGGCCGAGCTGGAACGGCACGGGCCAGCCCGGCCGGCCCGGGAGCGGCTTCGGCAGGTTTCCCGAGCGGTACCGGAGGTCCCAGCTGTTCACGGCCGTGGCGCGCACGCGTATCAGGACGTCGTCGGGGCCGACCTCGGGGACCGGCACCTCCACGTACTTGAGCACCTCGGGCCCGCCGTGCTCGAACAGGCGGACCGCCATCATGGTCTGTTCCACTTTCACGTTCCTTCGGGTCGTCCTGCGGCTCATGGATGGATCCCCGGACCGCCCGCGACTCGTCCCTCCCCGGTGGCATCGGGCAGGAAAGGGTTTCGACCAGGCGATTCGCCGGGAGAGGGATGGATCAGGAGGCGGTCGGGCCGGTGATCGGCCACCTGGAGCGAGTGCGATCACTCGCAGCCCGGATTCCGCGAGGCGGGGCAGCAGGTCACGTCCGGTACGACTGTTGGCGCCGGTGACGACGACGGTGCGGGGGGTGCTGGGCACGGAAGGTCCCTTTCACTCATATGCGATCGAGGAGTTCGGCCTGCTGCTCAAGGCGCTGACCCGGGAGGCGGACCGCCGGGCCAACGACCTGCTGCGGCCGCTGGGGATCACCACGAGCCACGCCGAGGCGTTGCAGCTTGTCGACCGGTACGGCCCGATGTCCCTGGGCGAGTTGGGGACGCTTCTGATCGCCGAAGGGGGTCACCCGGGCCGGCTCGTGGACCGTCTGGTCGCCTCAGGGGTCCTTGAGCGAGAGCCCGCCGGCGACGACCGCCGCCGAATCGAGATCACGTGCACCCCGCGCGGCAGCGAACTCGCCGACGCCGCACGCGAGCGCAAGGAGATCTTCCGCGCATGGTCGCGTGAGCGGCTCGGTGGGGTGGACCTGACCTCCACCACGAGTCTGCTGGAAACCTGCCTGATCGAAACCCCCTTGTCGGAGACAGTACGGCAGCGCCGTTCGCGACCGATCGCCGGCGAAGCCCCGCAGCGGCCGCAAGACCGAGCCAGGCGCAACACCTTATCGAGCGGCGGTGTTCACCACCCTCCACTTCCTCATATTCATTATGGTAAATTTCGCTGCGGCGAAAGCCCGTCCCACGGCGCGGGACCCCATGGCCGCGCCGTGGGGAGGCCTCTCGTTCGATACATGTCCGCTGCTTCCACTCGGCTCGTCCCGGCGCCATGAGCCGTTCACCCGCGACCGGGTGGCGGACGAGGTCGGCGAGGTCACGGTTGTGGGGCTCGTGCCCCAGGGCGGCTTCAAGTTCCCGGTAGCGGTGGGCTGTCGGTGACGCCGCAGATCCAGAGGGCATGTCCGGGCGCGGCCCAGACCGCTCGGACGGTCCGTCCGCTCCGAGCAGAGCCGTAGTCCGCCGATGGCCAGGTTCCGCCAGGAGGTCATCGCCCGCGCCGCGCCGCCGGTATGGACGGCGGAGGCACCCTCGGCGAAGACCACGTCTCTCACGTGATGGCTGCACCGCGGAGCAGGCGCGGGCGTCCGCCGCCCTCTGTCTCGGCGACCGTGCTGGGGCTCAGCGTCTTCCCGGCCCGGACTGCGCCGACCTCGCCCTCGCCGGACCACCACCGCTGCCGGTGCGGGCCGGCTCCCACTAGACATTGCTCGACGACGCCGCCCGAACGGTGAGGCACGCGGGCGCCGACGATCTCGTCGTGGTGCGCCACCCAACCTAGCGTTCTGCATACCAGACAGCTATTCTGTTCAGTAGACGGATTGGCAGTACTTTCCGTACGCGCCCCGATTTTCGTGACGCACGACCCGGCGCAGCCCTGACGCTCCCGTCGGGGGCGTCAGGCGGCCATGCGGCCGCCGGTACAGAGAGGTGGGACATGAGCCAGGAGAGTGTCGAGCAGGCGATCGAGCGTGCGGGCAGCGCGGTGGAGTTGCTGCGCAACTCCCCGATCCGTCCGCACACGTTCCCGGTGCGGGCGGAGTTCACGAACTGGCGGACCGAACAGCGGGCGTGGCGGGACTCGGTGGCGCTGCTGGATCAGTCGCACCACATGACGGACCTGTACATCCAGGGCCCGGACGCACTGCGGCTGCTGTCCGATCTGGGCGTCAACAGCTTCGCCGACTTCGGCCCCGGCCGTGCCAAGCAGTACGTGGCCGTCAACCACGACGGACAGCTCATCGGCGACGCGGTCCTCTTCCACCTGGAGCAGGGCGTGTTCGACCTGGTCGGGCACCCGCCGGTGCTGGACTGGGTGCAGTACAACGTGGAGACCGGCGACTACGACGCCACCACGGAACGCGACGACAACTCCTACGACCGGGTCTCCGGCCCGCCGAAGGTCTACCGCTACGAACTTCAGGGCCCCAACGCGCTCGCACTACTGGAGAAGGTCACGGGCGCCCCGGTGCCCGAGACCCGCTTCTTCCACATGGCGACGTTCACCATCGCCGGACACCAGGTCCGCGGACTGCGTCACGGCATGGCCGGCCAGCCCGGTTTCGAACTCTTCGGCCCCTGGGAGGAAGGCGAAGCCGTCCGCGAGGCGATCCTCGCCGAGGGCGAGGCGTTCGACCTGGTCCAGGTCGGCGCGAAGGCCTACTCCACGGCCAACCTTGAGTCCGCCTGGGTTCCGGCGCCGATGCCGGCCGTCTTCTCCGGCGAGAAGATGAAGGGCTACCGCGAGTGGCTGAAGACCCCCGCGATGGGATCCCTGGGCGGCTCGATGGGCTCCCCGAACATCGAGGACTATTACCTCACCCCCTATGACATCGGCTACGGCTCCATCGTCAAGTTCGATCACGACTTCGTCGGCCGCGAGGCCCTGGCGAAGACCGCCCAGAACCCTCCCCGTACCAAGGTGACCCTGGTCTGGAACGAGGAGGACGTCGCCCGCGCGATCGGCTCCCTCTACCAGAGCGACGAACTCCCCGCGAAGTTCATCGAGTTCCCCAAGGCCCGCTACGCCCTCCACCAGAGCGACAAGGTCCTCCTCGACGGTGAACTCGTCGGCATCTCCATGGACGTCGGTTACATCGCCAACGAACGCGCCATGGTCTCCCTCGCCACCCTCGACCGTGCCCACAGCGAACCCGGCACCCAGGTCACCGTGGTGTGGGGAGAGAGCCCCAACTCGGCCAAGCCCGGCGTCGAAGCCCACCGCCAGACCGAGATCCGGGCCACCGTCGCCCCCGCCCCCTACGTGCAGTTCGCTCGCGAGACCTACCGCAACAAGTAGCACCCCGCGGACCGCGCCCGTCCGTCCGTCACCGCCGGCAAGCGAAACGCACACCGCGGTGTTTCACGGCAACGGCCTTGTGCCTGTGTCGCGGTGGCAGATCCCGCGCGCCGTCCGTCCCGGGGAAAGCGGCTCTCCCGCGTCCCCCGGCCCGGCGTCGATGCCGCCGACCTCATATGTGCAAGGAGCATGATGACCACAACCTCCCCACCCCCTGTCACGGAAGCCATGCTGCTGCGGGACTTCTCTCTGGAAATGACGGGGAAGGACACATCGAAGCTCGACGAGGCCCGAGGCGCCATTCCCCCCGGCACCCGGATCAACGTGACCTACCTGGGCAACGAGAACCTGCAGATGCGCCTCGACGCCGCGCGCGCCGTGAACGGCTTCGGCTTCGTCCCGGTCCCGCACATCTCCGCCCGCCGCCTGACCTCGCGGGACGAACTGAAGGTATTCCTCGCAGCTCTGCGCGAGCACGACGCCCAGGCACAGGTCTTCGCCGTCGGTGGCGACCCCGCCCAACCTCACGGCCCCTACGCCGACTCGCTGCAGATCATCCGGTCCGGACTGCTGCAGGAACACGGCGTCCGCGGCGTCGGCATCGGCGGCTACCCGGAAGGACACCCGCAGATCTCCCGCGAGACCCTGTGGTCCGCTCTCGTGGAAAAGGCGGACGCACTCGCCGCCGAGGGACTGAGCGGCGACATCATCACCCAGTTCGGATTCGACGCCAATGCGGTCCTGACCTGGATCGAAGAGGTACGGGGACGAGACATCGAGCTGCCGATACGCGTCGGGGTCCCCGGCCCCGCCGGGGTCAAGCGCCTGATGACCTACGCCACGCGCTTCGGCGTGGGCACCAGCGCCTCCATCGCACGCAAATACGGCCTGTCACTCACCAACCTGATGGGCACCACGGGCCCCGACCGGTTCCTCACCGCGCTCGCCGCCGGATACGACGCCGCCCGGCACGGCGAGGTGAAGCTGCACTTCTACACCTTCGGCGGCCTGGACACGACCTCCCGCTGGATCGACGCCTTCCGGAAGGGGCTGAAGTGACCCTCGCCCTGCAGACCTCGACACCGGCCGCCTCCACCGGCCCGCACGCCGACCGTGCCTCGCTGATCGTGAAGGGCACCGACCGCGTGGGCATCGTGGCCGCGGTCGGCTCGCTCCTGAGCAACCACGGCGCCAACATCGTCTCGCTCGACCAGTACTCGGACCCTGACGACGGCGCCTACTTCCAGCGCACCGTGTTCGCCCTGGACGGGCTCCGGGCGGAGCTTCCCGGCCTCCGCGAAGAGCTCCACACGCAGCTGGTGAAGGACTTCGGCCTGGAGGTGACCCTGCGGGACATGTCGGTCCCCAAACGGATCGCGATCTTCGCCTCGAAGTCCGATCACTGCCTGCTCGACCTGCTGTGGCGCCATCGGCGCGGTGAGCTGCCGGTGAGCATCTCGATGGTGATATCGAACCATCCGGACACCGCGGAAGAGGTGCGGACCTTCGGCGTTCCCTTCTTCCACGTGCCGTCCATGGGCCCCGACAAGTCCGCCGCGGAAGCCGAGCACCTCCGACTCCTCGCCGGGAACGTCGACTTCGTCGTCCTGGCCCGCTACATGCAGATCCTCAGCAGCGACTTCATCGAGGGCGTGGGCGTGCCGATCATCAACATCCACCACTCCTTCCTGCCTGCCTTCATCGGCGCCGGCCCGCACGCCAAGGCCAAGGAACGCGGAGTGAAGCTCATCGGCGCCACCGCGCACTACGTCACCGAAGACCTCGACGAAGGCCCCATCATCGAGCAGGACGTCGCCCGCGTCACCCATGCCGACTCGGTCGCCGAACTCAGGCGTCGCGGTGCCGATGTCGAACGCGCCGTACTCTCCCGGGCCGTCCTGTGGCACGCCGACGACCGCGTCATCCGGCACCGCAACCACTGCGTTGTCTTTCCGTGAGCACCACCGCCAGGGACAGGACCTTGCGCATGACCACCCTGATCGACGGCAGAAAGTACGCCCACCAGATCCGCCACCGGGTAGCCGAAGAGGTGGCCGACCTGGCGCGCTCCCACGGACGAACTCCGGGGCTTGCCACCGTTCTGGTCGGCGACGACGCGGCCAGCGCGGTGTACGTGGCCAACAAACGTCGCGCGATCCGCGAAGCCGGCATGCGCGATGTCCACCACGCCCTGCCGCGGGACACGACGCAGGAGGAGATCGCTGCGGTGATCGACGCCCTCGGCCGCGACCCGGACGTCACGGGCATTCTGCTGCAGCTTCCGCTGCCCCCTGGCCTCGACGCCACGGCGCTCATCGACCGGATTCCGGCGTACAAGGATGTCGACGGCCTCACCACCCTGAACGTGGGCCTGCTGACCCGCGGAGCCGACGGCCTGCGGCCCTGCACCCCCGCGGGCGTCATGGAACTGCTCGACAGGGAGGGCGTCGCCCTGTCGGGCGCGCACGCCGTCGTCGTGGGTCACTCGGAACTCGTCGGCCGTCCCATGGCCCAGTTGCTGCTGCAGCGGGACGCGACCGTCACGGTCGCCCACAAGCACACACGCGACCTCCCCTCCGTGACGCGAACGGCCGACATCCTGGTGGTCGCCACCGGGGTGCCCGGTCTGATCGGACCCGAGCACGTCAAACCGGGTGCCGTCGTCGTCGACGTCGGCATCCACCGCACGCCGCGGGGACTGCTGGGCGACGTGCGCACCGGCCAACTGGACGGCCTGGCGGCCATGATCACACCCGTTCCGGGAGGCGTGGGGCCCATGACCATCGCCATGCTCCTGGTCAACACA
Source organism: Streptomyces sp. NPDC013157 (assembly GCF_042899865.1). Classification (NCBI taxonomy): domain Bacteria; kingdom Bacillati; phylum Actinomycetota; class Actinomycetes; order Kitasatosporales; family Streptomycetaceae; genus Streptomyces; species Streptomyces sp. NPDC013157. The sequence continues at coordinate 31,703 of NZ_JBIBAK010000032.1, forward strand.
CTGCGTGCGGCTCAGAGATGACTCAGCGGCCGTAGCACCGTGGTGGCGCGCCTCGTCCTGGACGCCATAGCCCATGGCTGCCGTGCTCCCGGAGAATCGCGTGCCCCTTTCCGTCCCCACCGCGTTCCCGACGGCAGAAGCCGCACCGCTCCCCTCCTCTCCCGGCCACGGCTGGAGTCCGCCCATGCACCCGGTACAGAAGTCTGCTCGGTCCGACGCCAGATGCCTGGTCATGGGCATCCTCAACGTGACGCCGGACTCGTTCTCCGACGGTGGGAGCTACCTCGGCACCCACCAGGCCATCGAGCACGGCCTGGCCCTGGCCGCGGCGGGTGCCGACATCGTCGACGTCGGCGGGGAGTCCACCCGCCCCGGCGCCCTGCGGGTGCCACCGGACGAAGAGGAGAACCGGGTCCTGCCGGTGATCCGGGTCCTGGCGGGGGAGGGAATCCGGGTCAGCGTGGACACGACACGCGCGGACGTGGCCTGTGCCGCTGTTCAAGCGGGTGCCGCCATGGTCAACGACGTGAGCGGCGGACTGGCCGATCCGCATATGGCCGCCCTGGTCGCGGCCATGGCCGTGCCCTACATCCTGATGCACTGGCGTTCCCCCAGCGCGGACATGTACCGGCACGCCCGCTATCAGGACGTGGTCATCGAAGTCCGGGACGAACTGCTTCGGCGGGTGGAGCGCCTCACGGACGCCGGTGCCGACGTGGACCGCATCGTGCTCGATCCCGGCCTCGGCTTCGCCAAGAGACCGGAGCACGACTGGGCCCTCCTCAGCCGACTCCCGGAACTGACAGGTCTGGGACTGCCGGTCCTCGTCGGGGCCTCGCGGAAGTCGTTCATCGGCACCGCTCTGGCCGACGCAAGAGGCGAGCCGGTGCCCCCGGCCGATCGTGACAGCGCCACAGCGGCTGTCTCCGCGCTGGCCGCGGCGTCCGGCGCATGGGCGGTGCGAGTCCACAACGTGCCGGCCAACCGGGACGCCGTACGGATGGCACAAGCCTGGACAGCACGGTCGTGAAGGCACCGATGGACGCGAGGCGATTCAGGAACGAAAAGCCTTGATCTCGTTGGTGATGTCGCGAACCGCCGTCCTGAGCCGGGCCGCCACACGGGTCTCCCCGTCCGAGTCCATCGCCGACTCCGGGCAGACCAGGCCGATTCCCGCGTACATGCCGGGCTCGGTCGATTCGAAGGCAACCCCCATGGAGAAGACACCGCTCTCGCTCTCGCTGCGGTTCACCCCGTATCCGGCCTCGCGTGCCTGCCGCATTTCCGTCAGGAGGGCGCTCACGGTGGAGATCGACTTGGGGGTCAGCGCCTGCGGTGGCGCGTCCCGGTACAGCTGACGGAGCTGTTCGTCGTCCATGCGGGAAAGCAGTGCCTTCCCGACGCCGGTCACATGGGCCGGCATCGTGTCACCGGTGCGCAGGGCCGCCCTGATCGTGCGCCGGCTCTCCACGCCGTCCACATAGAGGATGTCCCGTCCCCGGGGCAGAGCGAGGTGGGCGGTCATCTCGGTGGACTCCGCCAACTCGGTGAGCACCGGTCGGGCCAGCACACGGATGTCGAGGGAACGTACGGCCGACAGCCCGACGTCCACCATGGCGGGGCCCGGTCCGAAAGCGCGGGTGGCGGGCTCCTGGCGTACGAAGTCGTAGTACGTGAGCATCGCCATGAGGCGGTGGGCGCTGGAGCGTGCGATGCCCAGCTCGGCGGCCACGTCGGCGAGCGTCAGGGTGCCCCTGTCCCTGAGCAGCAGCAGAATGCGCAGAGTGTTCTCCACCGAGGCGATGGGGTAGGCCGGCGTGGCGCGGTCTGCGAGCGGTGACAACTCACCGAGACGGTCGGGCGGCGTATCCATGCGATCAGTTTCCCACGGCCGACTCGCCTCCGAGGCGACCACCGCGGGAGCCGACTGACCGGCGGGACGTGCCGCGTCGGCCATCCGTTGTCCCGGGGTCGCGCATGCCGTGCACGGACCCCCTGTCCACCCGCTCACTCAGCTCCGAGCAGGGGGCGTGCCGTGCGTGTGGAACGACTCGATGGTCTTCAGGCCCCAGGCCTGGCCCTTCCTCCGTTCCTCCTCGGTCCAGGTGACCAGTGGCCAGTCGGGGGCCAGGACAAGGCGGGTGAGCGGGTTGCACAGCTCGATGCGGTTGCCGCCGGGCTCGTAGACGTACAGGAAGAACGTCTGCTGGATGGCGTGCTTGTGCGGTCCGGTCTCGATGAACACGCCGGTGTCGATGGCCAGGTCGGCGGCGCGCAGGATGTCCTCGCGCGTGTCGGTCGCGAAGGCGATGTGGTGCAGCCGGCCGGCCGAGCCGGTCCAGTCCTCTGTGTAGACGACGTCGTACGACTTGTCGGTGTAGGTCAGCCACTTGCCCGCGATCCGCCCGTTGTCGAGTCGGATCTGCTCGGTCGGCCGTGCACCGAGCACCTGGTCGTGGAAGTCGGCGTTGGCGGCGACGTCGGCGCCGAGGAAGTTGATGTGGTCCAGACGGCGCACGCCCACGCCCCTGTTGGGCTTGGCCTGGGGCTGGTTCTTCAGCGCGGGCCGGAGTTCTTCCGGCGCCTGGTAAAACTCACTCTCCCAGTAGAGGGCGAGCTCGTGGCCGTCGGGGTCGGTGGTCACGTAGAGCTTGCCGATGCCGGGCTCGTCCTCGGTCCAGTACCCCTGATGTCCCGCGGCCTCCAGCTCCTTCACCCGGCGCCGCAGCGCGTCCTCGCTGGAGGTGCGCAGGGCGGTGCGGCGCACGCCGGGCAGGTCGTCGCCGGTGAGGATGACGCTGTGATGCTCGTAGTCGTCCCACGTCCTCAGGTAGACGGAGCTGCCTCGGCGTTCGTTGACGGTCAGGCCCAGGTAGTCGGTGAAGAACACGAGACTGGCGTCGAGGTCCGGGGTGAGAAGCTCGACGTGGCCGAGGTGGGCGATGTCTCCCAGGGGCAGGTTCATACCGGTTCCTTGTGAAGAAGAGAAAGGAAAGGGACAGGGACAACCGCGAGCCGGCGACCGCCGGTTGGTGTGGTGGCCGAGCGGCCGAAGGATGCCGGGGCGCGGGGTGATGCGTTCATGGGGCGTTCGAGGCGATGGCCAGCAGACGTGCCGCCTTGAGCTCTGTCTCCTGCCACTCCCGTTCGGGATCGGATCCCCAGGTGATGCCTGCTCCTGTGCCGAAGTGCAGGGTTCCGGCGTGCCGGTCGATCCAGAACGTGCGGATGCCGACGGCCAGTTCGGCTGCCCCCGTGTCCGCGTCGACCCATCCGATGCCGCCGCAGTACGGGCCGCGCGCGGATGTCTCCAGTTCCTTTATGACGTCGAGCGCGCGGTGTTTCGGAGCACCGGTGACCGAGCCGGGGGGAAAGGTCGCATCGAGCACTTCGGGCCAGCCGACGTCGTCCCTGAGCTCACCCCGAACCGAGGAGACGAGGTGGACCAGGCCCGGGTGCTTCTCGACGGCGCACAGGTCCGGAACGGTGACGCTTCCCGGAGTACAGACACGGCTGAGGTCGTTGCGGACGAGGTCGACGATCATGACGTTCTCGGCGTGGTCCTTCTCCAACAGGTCCGCCTCCGTCCGGCCCGTCCCCTTGATCGGGCCGGAGGTGAGTGTTCTGCCCTGCCGGCGCAGGAACAGTTCCGGTGACGCCGCGACCACCTCCAGGCCCTGCTCCGGCAGGCGGATGGTGCTCGCGTACGGCGCCGGATTGCCGCGTGCCAGGAGGACGGCCAGGGCCTCGATGTCCACGTCCTGCGCGATCTGGGCCGACAGGACCCGGCACAGATTGACCTGGTAGACGTTCCCGGCGGAGATGTGTTCACGGATGCGCCGGACGCCGGTGAGGTAGGCGGACCGATCGAGCGATGTCCGCCAGTCGGCTCGAGCCGGACCATGCCATGGTGGCGTGTTGCCGGCTCCCTCGACCGCGGGGCGCACGTCCCGGAAGCGGGCGCACGTCAAGCTCCCCTCGAAGCTCGCTATCACGGCCCAGAATCCCTCCGAGTCCAGGGCTGCCGGATCACTCGTGATGTCCATGAGCCCCTTCGCGTGAACTCCGCCGAACCGGGCCATGGCTCGAGACTCCTGCAAAGGGATCCCTTCCTTTCCGGCGGTGGCGGGTGACCGTCCGAGCCGTTGCCCCGCACTGTATTCTGTATAGCAGAAATAGCGTCTACCAGACAGACATGATGGGACGGGTCACAGACGGGCATATCGCGTCCCTCCGTCGTCTGTACTGCAGAAAGGAGGTCTGCTATACAGAAGACATGTCGGGGACGGTGTCGTCCAGCAAGGGCGTCACACACGTGGCCCGACCGCATAGCGGGGGCGGGCGCCCGCTAGGAGCCGATGACCGTGAAACGCGCCTTCTCGCCTGAAGCCAGGCGGTCTCCGCGAGGGGAGACGCCGTGACCAGAGCCCTGCCGACCGACCGGTCGCCGGAAACGCGGTGTGTGTGGGGCCTCCCGAACCGGCTCGGTGTCCCGTTACGGACATCGTCACCGTGACGCCTGGCGTGTTCTCCGACGTCGGACCTGCCCGGACGTCGGCGTCATCGAGCGGTACCCGGATCTGAGGTGCGGCCGTCCTCGGTCGGCTCCCGGGTGAAGAACGTGGCACCCCCGCCGCGACGACGACACGGCGGCGCGAATCCGCGCAAGCGGCTGCTGCGGCTCTACGTCCGTGTGCACACGTCGCACCCCTCCCGATGCCGTACGGGCCGCTGCGGCATGGGGGCGCGAAGACCGACAACCTTTCTACTGCTCAAAGTCATTGACGAGGAGTATTCACATGGCAGTCCCGACCCTGCAGGAAGCCATCGACCGAGCGGAATCCCCTGTCCGGCTGCTGTGGAAGGCGAACGCGCCGCGATGGTCGCCGCCGGTCGTGGAACCGGAGTACGCCGGATGGCGCGAGGAACAGACGGCCGCGTATGAAACCGTGGCGCTTTCCGATCTGTGCCACCACATATCGGACCTGTTCATCGAGGGACCGGACGCGGTCCGGCTCCTCTCGGATCACAGCGCGAACAGCTACCGCGACTTCGCCGTCGGCCAGGCAAAACAGAGCATCATGGTCACCGAGGAGGGATACACGGTCGGTGACAACATCCTCACCCGGGACGGTGCTGAGAAGTTCACAATGAGCGGCGTGCCCTCCTCACAGGCATGGATCAGGTATCACGCCGAGGCCGGTGGCTACGACGTGTCGTTCTCGCTCGACCCGGACGCACGAACGCGCGGGGGCGGATATCCGGTGCTTTTCCGCTATCAGATCCAGGGGCCGCGCGCACTGGAACTGGTCGAGCAGGTATTCGGCGGCCCGCTGCCCAAGACGAAGTTCTTCCACTCGGCTCTGGTCACGCTGGGCGGCCGGACCTTCCGGGCGTTGCGGCACGGCATGACCGGGCAGCCCGGATACGAGTTCATCGGCGAGTGGAAGGACGGGGAGTTCATCAAGCAGGCCCTGCTCGAGGCCGGGGAGTCGTTCGGCCTGGTCCAGGTGGGCGCGTGGGCCTACTCGACGAACGCCCTGGAGAGCGGCTGGATCCCGATGCCGACTCCCGGCATCTACAGCGCACCGGGACTGCGCGCATACCGCGAATCGCTTCCCGCGCTGTCTTTCGACGGACTGAATCCGCTGCGGGGAAGCTTCTTCTCGGAGAACATCCAGGACTACTACACCACCCCCTACGAGTTGGGTTACGGCAGGCTGATCTCGTTCGACCACGATTTCCTGGGCCGCCAGGGCCTGGAACAATCCCGGCACGACGTGGCACGCGAGCGGGTCACCCTCGTCCTCTACGCGGACCAAGCGCGCCGCGTATGGGGTGCCGACAGTGGTGACCTGGAATTCATGGAGACACAGGCCCGCTTCCGGGTGGAGGCGGACGACCAGGTCATCGGGATGGCCTTCGACACCGGTACCCTCGCCCCCCGCGGAACGGTCCTGTCACTGGCGCTGGTCGACAAGAAGTACGCCACCCCTGGGACGGAGGTGACATTCGTGTGGGGCGAACACCCCGGCCCCGGGACCGACCCCGATGACGACAGGGGATTCGAGCGGATCAAGGCGACGGTGCAGGCCTCGCCCTACAACGAGTACGTCCGCACGCGATACCGCGCGAACGACTGAGCCAAGGAAGGCGACCGCTATGCAGGGTATGCGCGGTGTCCAGGGAATCCTGGGGGTCCCGGCACCGATCAACGAACCGATGTTCAGCCTGGAGGAGCGCGACCGGCGCTGGGAACGGCTGCGGCAGTTGATGAGCGAGGCCTCTGTCGAGGTGCTGATCGTCCTGCCGCAGTGGATCACGTCGGACTCGCTCTACATCGCCGACACCGTCGGTGTGACGATCTTTCCCGTCGATGGTGATCCGATCCTGATTCTCGGTGGTGAGCACAGCAACTACGCCGTCGAGCGGCCGCACTGGATCGAAGACCGGATGAGCGCGACCCCGTTCGGTTCGACCGCGCCCGAGTACGGTGCGGTGACGGCGGATGTGCTGCGCCAACGGGGCCTCGTCGGCCGGCGCACCGCGATCGCCGGGCTGCGCGGCGACGAGTTCTCCTCCGTGCGGCAACCCGAGGGGTACGCCGGGTACACCTCGGTGGCGCGTATCGCGGAAGCGGTCGGCGCCGAACACGTCGTCGACGGCACCGGCATCCTCGGACGGGCCCGGTACGTCAAGGGCCCCGAGGAGATCTCCCGGCTCGCCGCGAGCGTCCGTGCCGGCGAGGCGTCGCTCGAGGCGATGGCGGCGACGGCACGGGTGGGCGTGGCACAGGCCGAGGTGTACGGGCAGATGCTGCTGGCCCAGGTACGGGCCGGCGCGGACGTGCTGCACGTGGCCTGGGCACCGGGACCATGGGGTGAGGGACGGCACCGGTACGTGACGACCCCGCCCGGAGTCCTGGACCGCGGGACCTTCGTCTCCACGGAGTTGATGCCCGAGATCCGTGGTTACCAGGCCCAGGTCGCGCAGCCCATGGTCATCGGACGGCCGGGCGCCCGGGCTCGGGAGATCTTCGACCGCAACGCGGCCGCCTTCGACACGGCGTTGAAAGCGATGGTGCCCGGGCAGCGATGGGGCGATGTCTTCGCCGCCGTGGAGTCGGTCGCGGGGGACGCCGACGGCCATATGCTCGCCCTGCTGCACGGCCGCGGGCTCGGCAACGACGGGCCGTTGGTCATCCCCCAGCGCGACGCCTCCCACATCGCGGAGCAGCCGATCACCGCGCACACCACCTTCATCCTGAAGCCGTTCCTGGAGGTACCGGAAGCGCCCGTGCCTTCCGCCCGTACGCACGACGTCACGTGGGGCGACACCGTCGTCGTGACCGAAACGGGCGCCGAACGGCTGGGCACTCGTCCACGTGAGCTGACCGTCATCGACCCGCAATGAGACGGCTGGTCGTCTGAGGACACTCCGCCGATCAGGCCGCCGGAACCGCGACCCACGGCACCGGTGGCGTCGCCTGGATCTCGGAGCGGGGTCCGCGAAGGACGCCGACCCCATCTGGCGGTTGCCCGCGCGACTCGACGCGTTGCACACCTCGGTCGCCCGATTCGCCTTGGGCAGCGCGCGAATCGTTCCCCGCACGGCTACTCGGAGAGAAACATCCCGCCCCATGACCTCGACGATGCCACTGCGGCCATGTCCCCTCTCGTGGCCGCGGCCTGGACGCGTGGTGGATCCGAAGCCTGCTGCTCGGCCCGTCCTGTCGGCATCCGCCGACGCGACCGGTGGCCGTACCGCGGACAAGCACGACGCGATCCGGGCAGCGGGGGCCGATGTCGTGCTCGACCACCGGGATCCGGACGCGGTCGAACGGATCCGCGGGATCTGCGGCGACCGCATGGGAGCCGACGTCGCGCTGGACGCCTATGGGTCGGAGGAACTCGTTCAGTTCGCCATCCGCGCCGCCGACCTCGGCGGCAGGATCGTGCTCGCGGCGACCCCCGCGACCAACGCTCTGGTCGACACGATCGCGATTCCCGTCGGTCTCGTCTTCGCCAAGCATCTGTCCGTTCTGGGCGCGCGGGGCTACACCCGTGGTGAGCAGCGGCAGGTCCTCGACCTCGCGGTGCGGGGCAAGGTCTCGATGCCGATCGCGAAGACGTTCCCGTTCGACCAGATCGCTGCGGCCCACGAAACCCAGGCGGCGGCAAGGCACGTTGGCAAGATCGTGGTGACCGTCTGATTCGGCCCTGGCCGCGCACCGGCCGGCCCCGGTCCGGAAGTCTTGAGCCGGGATCCCGTGTGGGACGTGTCAATCCCCTTGGAGCGTGGAGGCGGTCTACGCGGTCAGTCCTTTGGTGAGGGTGGCCCTGTACTCGCGTTCGTAGTCGATCGGGCTCTTGAACCCGCACACGCTGTGTAGCCGCCCGGTGTGGTAGAAGTCGGTCCAGGTGGCGATCCTGATGCGGGCCTCGGTGCGGGTGCGCAAGGTGTGCCGGTGGACGTACCCGACCTTGAGCACGCTGTTGAACGCCTCGCTCACGGCGTTGTCGAAGCAAGATCCGACTCTACCCATGGACTGCACGCAGTACCACGACTCCGACACCCCCAGGGCCCGGCAGGCGACTCGGTGCGGAATCTTCTGTTCGGCCTTGCAGCTGCTGATCACCCTGACCGCCATGGCCGGGTCCGCCTCGTACTGCGTGGTCTGGAATCGCTGCCGGTCACGGTCAGCACCGACCGAGCGGGCCGGCCGGGCGGCGCCGGGACGAGCCCGTCCACGGAGAGCGGCGCGCCCGGTACCGCGTGCCGCTCGTGCGCGTTGGGCTCACCTGGACGCCGGGGTGAGGGTCCGGGCGAGCTCCCACAGATCGGGCAGGGAGGCGGTGATACGCCGGGACGTCTCCGGAGGCAGCTGACCGAGGGCCTCGGTGATCGCGTTGTGGAGGCTGTCGTCGACCTCGCCGCCCATGGTGCGCATCTTGTCGGTCGGATGGAGCTCGACGTAGCGCTTGTCGTGGGTGCTGGTACGGCGCTCCAGGAACCCGTCACGGACGAGTTGCGTGACGATGGTGCTGACGTTGTTGGGCTGCATGCCCAGCGCCACGGCCGCCTCACGGACGCCGATGCCCGGCCGGCTTTCGACCAGCCGCAGTACCTCCACGTGGGCGAGCGGACGCCTGCGGGACTCACCGCCCGGGGTCGACTGGCGCTGGTACAGGACTCGGTGCAGGGTCCAGATGACCCGGACCAGCTGCACCGAGGACTCTCGGGTGACGGACTCGCTCATCCCCGCAGAGTACATCTAGTTGTAGAGCCTTTGATCGGGGGTGATCAGGCCACGCACACTCCGGGCACCGCTTCCCCGCGCATCACGACCGGGAACGCCAGCGACCCGTCCGGGTAGAGCGGCAGCGTGTTCTGGAACTCCTCGCTCATGAACGCGTTTCTCAGCGAGGTGAGGGTCTCCCAGACGGCCACGTTCGTCAGGGCGCGACCGTCGCCGGCACCTCGGTACAACTGCGCGGAGACGAAACCGGGCTGCGCTTTCATGATCATGGAGTCCTGGCGCCAGACGTCGATGACCTTGTCGATCTGGCCTTCGGGGACGACGAAGGTGTTGACGAGGGTGATGGGCCGTCCGTCGTCCGGGCCCTGCAGCTGTGCCAGGAAGGGGGTCGAGGGATCGATGTCCCTGAGCTCTATCACGTGAACTCCTCGGTTCAGGCCGGTTGTAGCTGTTGGCGGGCGGAGACGTGGTCCGAAGGCCGGTTGACCGACTCGACGGCCACCAGGGTCGCGCCCCGGAAACACCGCACGGCGAAACTCCCTTCGGCCGGGTCGCCCTGCACAACGGCGCGGTCATGGCCGGTGGAGTCGCCGGCGATCTGGAGTTTGAGATCCTGTTGGTCGCTCCAGAACGACGGGATCCTTCGGTAGTTCTGCGGTCGGCCGGTCGTCAGTTCCTCGGCGACGGTGTGCGCTTGGCCGACCGCGTTCTCCACGCACTCGTACCGGACCGTCCGGCCACCGCTGGGGTAGCGGGCACAGTCACCGATCGCGTGGACGTGCGGATCGGAGGTCCGCAGGCCCGCGTCCACCACCACACCGTTGTCGACGCTCAGCCCGGAGCGTTCGGCGAGTTCCGTGTTGGCGCGCGCCCCCACGCCGACCACGACGAGATCGGCGTCGAGTACGGAGCCCTCCTGCAGCCGAACCCCTCGCACGCGGCCCGTTCCGTCGCCGACCAGCCCCGCGACCGGTGACCCCAGGAGAACCCGGCATCCCCACGACAGATGTGTGGCGTGGAAGAACGCGGACGTCGCCGAGGACACCGCCCTTCCCAGAAGGCGGTCGGTGCTCTCCACCACGGTGACGTCCTTGTCCTGGCCGCGTGCGTGGGCGGCGAGTTCCAGGCCGATGAACCCACCGCCGACGATCACCAGGTGGTGTGCGACGGCAAGGCGTTCACGCAGGGCGTCGGCGTCGGCACGGGAGTGCAGCCGGAACACGCCGTCGAGTTCGGCGCCGGGCAGCGCGGCGGTCCTCGGTGTCGATCCCGTGGCCAGGACCAGGCGGTCGTAGCGCAGTGACTGCCCGGAAGAGAGGATCAGGGCCTTGGCCTCGCGGTCGATCCACTCGGCGGGATCGCCGCGCCGCAGGTCGATGCGTCTGCGTTCGTAGAAGTCCGCCGGCCGGAAGGCGAGCCGCTGGCCGCCGATGCTGCCGGCCAGGTACCCCTTGGACAGCGGTGGCCGCTGGTAGGGCAGGTCGTCCTCGGCCGTCACGAGTGTCACGGCTCCGGCGTAGCCCTTCTGGCGCAGGGATGCCGCGGCGGTGAAGCCGGCGTGCCCCGCGCCGACGATGACGACTCCCGGCTGATCCATCAGTACTGCTCCGACGGGAGATGCACCGTGAGGTCCCCGAGTTCCGGGGTGACCTTGAGCTGGCACGAGAGTCTGCTGCACGGCGTGCGCGGGGCCGCCGTCGCCTCCAGCATCGCGTCCTCCGCAGCGCTGGGCGGAGGCAGCCGGTCCAGGTCGGCCTCGTCGACGTACACATGGCAGGTGGCGCAGGCGAGGCAGCCACCGCACTCCGCGACGATCTCGTCGATGCCGTTGTCGACGGCCGTCGCCATCACGCTGTGGCCGGGTTCGGCGTTCACGATCTCCCGCTCACCGCCGGGCCGCACGAAGGTTATCTTGGTCATTTTCCGTCCGCCGTCCTGTTCTGCCGGGCGTTGGGGTTCTCGGGTGTGAACCTGACGGGGAACTCCAGGATTCTGTGGAGGTTGCCGCCGATGAGGCCGCTGAACCGCACCTCGCCGTCGGTCTCGATGTCCGGCAGCCGGGTGAGGAGCTGGGTGGCGACGGCGGTCATTTCCGCGCGGGCCAGGTGGCGCCCGATGCACAGGTGTCCGCCGAACCCGAAGGCGACATGCGGGTTGGGGCGTCGGGCGAGGTCGAACCGGTCGGGGTCCGCGAACCTCCGCTCGTCGCGGTTGGCCGAGACGTAGTTGAGCAGGATCCGGCTGCCCGCCGGGACGGGGCACCCCTCGATCTCGGTGTCCTGCAGGACGGTGCGCGCGAAATGGGCCAGCGGCGTCGACAGCCGCAGGCTCTCCTCGATCACCTTGGGGAGGACCCCGGGGTCGTTCGCGAGTGCCTCCCGGACTCCGTTCTCGGTGATGATGTGGTGCAGGAGAGCGGAGATGGCCGCCGTGGTCGAGTGATGGCCGCCGATGAAGAAGGACATCAGGATTCCGCCGACCTCGCCGTCGGTCAGCGGCCGGTCTCCCAGGGCCCCTGAGGCGAGCTGGGTGAGGTAGTCGTCCCGGGGGTTTCGGCGCCGGTCTTCGAGTTGGGCCGCGGTGAACGCGAAGAACTCCTTCGCGGCCTGGGGCATCCGGTCGGTGTTCACGGCGGCGACCATCTCCGACCCCAGTTCCCGCATGCGCGGGGCCGCTTCGGCGGACAGCCCCACCATGCGGGAGATGACCAGGGCGGGGACGGTCTCGGCGAGAGCCGCCGTGAGGTCGGCCCTGCCGTCTCGCGCGAAGCCGTCGATCTGTGCGCGCACGATCTCGTCGATCACCGGCTGCAGCTCGCGCACCTTGGCCGGTGTCATCGGTGCGAGCATGATGGTGCGCCACGCGTCGTGTTCCGGACCCTCGAATTCCAGCGGCACGATCTTGGGCAGGTCCTGGGTGGGGAGGATGACCCCTTCCGCCGTGCTGAAGTGCTCCGCGTCGCCGGTCACCGTCCGCACGGCCTGGTAACCGGTCGTGGCGTAGAACCCGTCGTGGGCGGAACTGTGCACCACCGGACACCGCTCACGCAGGCCGGCGTAGGTGGCGAGAACCTCGTCGTGGCTGACGCTCAGGTGGGGGGCGTGGTGGTCGAAGTCGGTCTCGGGCGGGGTCGCCGTCGCTTCCGTACTGCTCATCTCAGGTCCTCCTCGGGTCAATGGCTAGTTGCTGTGCGAGCCGGTCATGAGCGCGGCGAGGTCGTCGGGCTTGAGGAAGGAGGGCGGCGGGGGCGGGCCCCGGTGGAACAGTCCCTTTGCGCCTTCGAAGACATCCGGATTCCACAGCTGGTCGTCGACGATGCAGTCCAGGTCGGAGTAGTACTCGGAGAAGTGCCGGCCGGGTCCTTCAGGTACCAGAAGAAGTCGGAGCCGGCGTGATGGCGGCCGAGGCCCCGGACGTGCCGTTCGGGGTGGTCGTCCAGCATGGCCTTGGCACCGCGCCCGACCTCGTCGACGTCGTCGACCTGCCAGGAGGTGTGGTGCAGGAAGACGACCGGCGCGGCGAAGCGGCCAGTGCCACGGTGACCTCGGAGGGCCGCAGGGACGTCCTTCCGCCGTGGCGGTCAGATCGTGACCGGTGCGCAGACGCCCGCCATGAGGTCACGGAATTCCTGCTCGCCAAGGACAGGGAACCATGGCATCTCCGATCATCATGATGATTATGGCGATGTTGCATCCCTGTTTCGCCGGCCGTCAAGAGGCGGGAAGGTAATCGCCATAATGATTAGAAGGTGCTTGGTCGAACGGTGGCGGGCTGGTGGCGACGCCGCGTGAGGGAGCCTGGGGCGGCCCCGGAGGCAGAGCTGGCGCGGCCGCTGCCGGCCGCACGGGGAACTGGTCGACGCCCTTGAGTGACGGGGCGAGGAGGCTGTCGCGCGACTCCTCGCGGATCAGGACACGACGGGTTCGTGAGCTTGGAGTGATCGCGAGAGTTCTGCCGTGGCTCATGGGCACCTCGATGTGCACGTCTTGAGCAAGGGTGCTTGGTGGCTGTCCACCGACGGTCGTTCCCAGTTCGGGAACCGGTGGATGCCGGATGCGGCCTCAGCGCCGGCACCGACCAGCCGCCTGTTGCGGCACCGTCCGGAGGCGGCCAACCATTAACTCTACCCATAGAGGTATAGGCTTAGATTCACACCCGTAACCCCCTCGTCATCCAGAGCATCACCTTCTATGCTGGCCGCCAAATAGGACACTGGTCCTTAAATTCAGGACACAAGGAGGGGTTGTGGGTTCACCCTCGATGCGAACCGGCCGCCCGGTCACCTGCACGGTGCACACCCACGCGGTGTCCGCGGTCGCGTTCGTGGCACTCGGGACCGCGCTCCGCCCGATCTCCCACGACGAATCCCTGTTCGAGGGCGAGGACGTACCGCGCTTCCAGGCCACCGGCAGCCTCGTCAGCACCCCGGAGCTGGGCAAGGCGCTCGCCGCGGACCTGGGCGGGGCCCCGGCCGCCCTCATGCCCAAGCACGGCCTGGTGGCCGCCGGCCGCACCGTGCCGGCCGCCGTCATGCACGCCGTACTGCTCGAGCGGGCGTGTGCCGTCCAGCTCACCGCGGCAGCGGCCGGCGAGGTCCGTGTGTGGTCAGGCGACGCCGAGGCCTCGGCCAAGCACGCCGAATGCTGGGCCGACAGTCAGCTGGAAGCCGGATACCGCTACCTCGTGCGGCGGGCGGCGGCGACACTCGCCGCCGCCCGCCCCCTCACGCCATCAGCCATCGAGCCCACACTCCAGTGAAGGACCCAGCACCATGAGCGACCAGCACAAGACCCTCGCCACACCGACCGGGTGGATCATCGTCCCCACCGCCGACGGACCGATGCGCGTGTATCGGGCACGGCCCGACCGGCCCGCGGACCGCGCGGTGATCGTCCTGCAGGAGGCGTTCGGGGTCAATGACCACATCCAGGACATCGCCCGCCGCCACGCCGACCGCGGCTTCCTCGCCCTCGCCCCGGACCTGTTCCATCGCAACGGGGTGGGCACTCTCGCCTACGAGCAGCACGCCGAGGCCATGCCGCTGATCGGTGCCATCGGACCGGACGCGATCGTCACCGACGTCGAGGCGGTCCTCACCCACCTCGCGGAGCGGGAGGGCGTTCCCGCCTCCCGCACGGCGGTCAACGGGTTCTGCTTCGGCGGCCGGGCCGCGTTCACCGCGGCCACCGGTATCAGCGGTCTCGGCGCCGTAGTCGTCTTCTACGGCCCCGGCATCGCCGCCGGCCCGCACGCGGTCGTGGACCGGGCCAAGAACATCGACGCACCCCTGCAGCTGCATGTCGGCTCCCAGGACCCCGCCATCCCCGTCGAGCAGGTCGCGGCCATCGAGGGGGCCCTCACCGCCGCGGAGGCCGACTTCGAAAGCCATGTCTATGACGGCGCCGGCCATGCCTTCGCCTGCGACGCCCGCCCGCACATGTACGTCGAGGACAGCGCCGCCACCGCCTGGCGGCGCACCCACGCCTTCCTCGACAAGCACCTGCCCCAGGCCGCCTGATTTCCATCACCCCGACGAAACAAGGAAGTTTCATGGGTACCGTCACCGAAGTCGTCGCCGTCGTCTGCTCCGACGAGCCCTCACGCACCATCGAGCGCGACGAGCACCTTCTGCTCTCTCCCCCGCACCCCAGCCGCGTGCCGATGAAGCTGTGGAGGGACCACGAGCCGCTGAGCGTCGTGCACTTCCCGCAGGAGTACGAGGCGCTTCCGTTCGCTCCGCCGCGCGGCGTCTACGAGAGCGCCCAACTGCGCGTCGAGTGGCAGACGATGGAGGGCCGTCAGCCCTTCTACCACCGCAACTGCGACGTCGAGGAGATCTCCTACCAGATCGACGGCGAGCGCACCCTGATGACCGAGCTCGGAGTGGTCGAGCACCGGCCTGGCGAGTTCTCCCGACTGCCCCGGGGTGTCGCCCACGACAACTGGGGGCGCCGCGAGAGCCACCTGCTCTTTTACACGCCGGTCCCGGTCACGGAGGAGCGTGCCGCCGCCCGGCAGTCGCAGGCGGTCATCCCGCCGTTCCCGGGATGGGAACCCGGGGCGATCAACGAGGCGGTCACCCAGTGCATGGGCTCCGTCGGACACGACATCACCGTCGCGCCCATCGACGAGCTGCGGCTGCTGGAGCAGGTGCACGCGGAGAAGGAACGCCTCCAGGTCCTCACCGGCTCGGACGAACCCGGCACGACCTGGCTGTACCGTTCCGCGGGCTTCCGCCTCGGCACGGTCCGGATTCGGCCCGCGGGCGTCCGGACGTACCGCCGCACCCTGGACGCCGATGAGGTCCAGTACCAGATCAGCGGCCGCCGCACCCTGATCAGCCAGCGCGGCATCGTCGACCTCGGGCCCGGCGACTTCGTCCGCATCCCCCTCGGCATAGCCCACACGAGCGTGTGCGGCGAGGAGAGCGAGCACATCGCCCTGTTCTCGGACCGGGAGCTCCCGCAGATCGCCGAAACGACCAGGACCGCCGAGCCGTACACCCCCGAACGCCTGACCGCCCTGAACGTCTGAAACGGCAGAGGAGCCGCACATCATGACCACCATGCTCGCCGCACGGGCCCGGAAGGGCTCCGACGCACTGCACCTGGACAAGATCGACATCCCCGAGCCCGGCCCCCAGGACGTCCTGATCAAGGTAGCCTCCGCGGGGCTTGCCCCCGGCATGATGACCCTGCTGGCCATGGGCGCCTTCAAGCATCTGCCGACCACCCTCGGGCACGAGGCCGCCGGAACCATCGCCGCCGTCGGCAGCGAGGTGGAGGGCATCGAGATCGGCGCCCGAGTGCGGGTGCATCCCAACCTCAACTGCCGCGCCTGCCGCTACTGCCGCTCGAACCGGGACATGATGTGCGCGCAGCAGGCGGTGATCGGCCACGCTGGGTTCGGTGACGTCCCCATGCCGCTGTACGAGCGCTATCACGACGGTGGTCTGGCGGAGTACGTCCGGGTGCCGCACTGGCTCGTCGATCCGCTGCCGGACAGCGTGTCCTTCGACGTCGGCGCCAAGGTCTACGACATCGCCAACGCCGTACGCGCTCTGAAGAGCGCCGATCTGCCCCTGGGCGCCACCCTGGTGGTCACCGCCGCCACCGGCACGATGGGCACCTCCACCATCAAACTCGCCCGGCACTACGGAGTGGCGCGTCTGATTCTCGTCGGGCGCAGCGCCGAACGGCTGGAGGCCATCCGGCATCTGGCGGGCGACGTCGCCACCGATGTCGTAGCGCTGGAGACCCTGCCCGAGAACTGGCACTCCGCGCAGGGTCTCACCCGCGCCCTGCGCGCGCTCGTCCCGCAGGGAGCTGACGCGGTCCTCGACTACGTCCCGGAGGGGCCGGCCACCTCCCAGGCCATGGCCTCGCTCACCACCGGCGGAACCCTGGTGCACATGGGCGCCAACCCCAGCCCGCTGACGCTCCCCCCGATCGCCGTCATGGTCAACTGCTGGCGCTTCGTCGGCACTCGTTCCTGCACCCGTACCGACGCACAGGAAGTTCTCTCTCTGCTCGCCGAGAAGGCGCTCGACGTGGACGAACTCATCACCCATCGCTACCCGCTCACGGAGGCGAAGGAGGCCGTCGAGGCCATGCAGAGCCGAACCGAGCCGATCTGGATGGCGGTCGTCAACCCGTAGATCGCCCACGGCAGCCCGTACTCGTCGTGGGCGGCGGTCAGGTCGGCCTCATCATGGCCCACCTGCTCACCTCCCACGGCGTAGCCGTCTTTCAGTCGAGCGCAGCGCCTCTGCGGATCCGTCCGATCCCTGATGTCCGCGTACAGGAGGTCATGGCCGGCCCGCCGAGACAGCGGCCGTTCTCAAGCCGCCTGGGGCGGAGTCCCGCCACGCCCGATTCTCGTGGCGGGGCGCGCCGGGGACCACCGCCCCGGCCATCCCACGATCACGCGATTTTCTGCGAGTTCCACCTTGCCATCGCCCACATCTAGTTTCACAATAGGGGTCAGTGTTCCGTATCATGCGACAGTATCTCAAGGAGGAGATGTTGTGAGCGAGCTTGTCTCCGAGCAGGACGGCCTTCAGGACACTCGGCGAATCCCTCCGCCGGACCCCGACCGCGAACCGATGAAGGCCAACGTCTACGAGCGGATGGCCAAGGCGGCCTCGCAGCTGACGCCCCTTTTCCCGTACGACCACGCCGGGGCGATCGTGCCCTGCGGGAACGTGCTCATCGGCGGCCCCGAAAAGGCCTACGGGCACTTCTTCCACTGGAACACGGTGAACGAGGTGGCCGTCACCTACGGCTCCAACGAGGCGATGCTCGCCACCGGGCAGATCATGGCGACCCAGAATCTGCACGGAGTGAACTCCTTCCTTCGGGACGAGAAGAACCCCGAGGCGTACGCGGTCATCGTCGTCACCCAGCACCAGTCGGAGGAGGGCGACCAGACCGAGGCGCTGATCGCCCGTTGCAAGAACTGCAAGGCGGAGATCGTCCGCTACGACTACGACGCGACGCCGTTCCCGCTGCCCGGATACGACGTGGCCCGCCACGGTGAACACGACGCCCCGATACGCCAGTTCTCCACGACGCTGGGCTCCATGGAGTTCGTCAGCCGGCGCAACTCCGACGAGGGACGCACCTGTCAGGCGTGCGGGCATGTCAACGACGTGTTCCCGTCGGACATCTGGGGCTGGGCACGCACAGTGGTCCAGACCGACGCCACGACCAAGGCCCACCGCGCCATGCGCGAGGCAGCCGCCCCGCAGGACGAGCAGGAGAAGTGATGAACCGCCGCCGCATGCTGCACTCCCTCAAGGTCGCCGCCGAGCTGGGGAACTACGAGGACGCCGCCGTCCTGCCCGCCGACACCGACCCGCAGCTCTATCTGTCACGTAACTGGCTGCCGCAGCCCTTCCACCTGATCTGTGAGAAGGACACCGTGATCAGCCAGCTGTCCGGCGCCGCCCAGGTGCACCTCAAGGACAGTTCCGTGAACCGGTTCCGGATGGACATCGGAGATCACATCTACGTTCCCGCCGGCACCCCGCACCAGATCGTGCCGCTTCAGGAAGGCGTCGCGATCCGCTACATGGCGCTCGACGCCGGCCGCCAGGGGGCCGCGTGGTACTGCCCGGGATGCCAGACCGAGCTCTGTCGCTACGAGTGGGAGCACGACAACGACACCCCGGTCGTCCAGAAGTACGCAGCGGCCTGCGCCCGCTTCACCACCGATCTGTCCGCCCGTACCTGTGCGAAGTGCGCGGCGGTCCACCCGGAGATCAACCTGGCGTCGTACGGCTGGCAGGCCCCCGTTCCCGTCGCCTGAGGCCGCCCCCGGGCGAGGACGACACACCGCGGGGCAGGAAGCGGCAGTTGACAGATGGTCGCGGTCTTGGCAACCGGCATCGTCGATGCCGCATCCGGCCTCCCCGCCGCCGGACACCGTAGGAGAGACATGGCTACTCGGCGCTTTCACGCGCCTGCCGATCCCGCTCTGAGCAACCTGTACGCAGACCTTGCGGAGAGAAACCTCCAGCCGCTGTGGGAGTTGACCGGGCTGCTCACCCCCACGCCGAAAGCCTGGGCGACACCGTATCGCTGGCGCGGCAAGGAGTTGCGGGAACTGGGCGCGCGGGCCGGAGACCTCGTCCCCGTGGACCGCGGTGGTGACCGGCGGGTGCTGTCGTTGGCCAATCCCAGCCTGGGCGGCGCCCCGTACGCGACCCCCACACTGTGGGGGGCGGTGCAGTACCTCGGCCCCGCGGAGACGGCGCCCGCCCACCGCCACACCCCCGCCGCCCTGCGCTTCGTGCTGGAGGGCGAGGGCGTGTGGACTCTGGTGAACGGCGATCCGCTGCACATGGCGGCGGGAGACCTGATCCTCACCCCCAGTTGGACCTGGCACGAACACCACAACCCAGGCACCACCCCCATGACCTGGTTCGATGCACTCGACCTGCCCCTGGTCGAGGCGCTGGGGGCCGTGTTCTTCGAACGTGGCCACGAACCCGGCGCTGCACGCGTCACCGCTCCCCGGTCCGCCTCCGAGAGCCGCTACGGCGGCGGACCGGGACTCCTTCCCTGCGACGGGCCTTCCCCGCCGGCCGCCCACTCCCCTCTCCTGCGCTACCCCTGGGCCGCCACCGACCGCGCGCTGAGCAGCCGTCTCGCCGACGAGGGCGCCGAGGCCGCCGGTGCCCGCCACGCGCACGTCCGCTTCGCCGATCCGACGAACGGCCGCGACGTGATGCCCACGATGCGGTGCGAGATGCACCGATACCTGCCTGGCCACACCGCTCCCGCCCTGCGACGCACCGGTTCCTCGCTCCTCGCCGCCTTCCGTGGCACCGGCGCCGTCGTCCTGGACGGGATTTCCTACGACGTCGCCCCGGGTGACCTGATCGCCGTCCCCTCCTGGACGTCCGTGGCGTACATCGCGGACGAACCGCTCGATCTGTTCACCGTCAGTGACGCCCCGGTGCTGGAAGCCCTGGCTCTCTACCGGGAGGAAGCGGCTGCCGATCCTCCCGAAACCTCTGTGACCGCCTGACCATGCCCCCTGGAGAGCCCTCATGCGCATCGCCCGCTTCGACGACGACCGCCTCGGTCTCGTGCGAGACGGTCGTGTCCTGGACATCACCGATCAGCTCACCTCCGCCCTCTCCCCCGGCCCGTACAGCCTTGTCCGGCGCCTGATCACAGAGTTCACCGTGGTACGGCCGATCCTGGAGGAACTGGCTGCCGGATCCGAGGCGTCGGCAGGGCTGCCGCTGGACGAGGTGCGGCTGCGTGCCCCGGTGCCCGATCCCACGAAGATCGTGGCCGCACCGGTCAACTACCGCGACCACCAGGCGGAGATGAACGAGGCCTTCCACATCAACGCGCTCGGGTTCTTCCTCAAGTCCCCGTCCTCGCTGCTCGACCCGGGGGGTACCGTCCGACTGCCCTACTCGGACCGCCGTTTCGACCACGAGGCCGAGTTCGCTCTGATCGTCGGCCGCCGCACCAGCCAGGTCACGCCGGAGCAAGCCCTGGATCATGTCTTCGGCTACACGGGCCTGATGGACATCACCATGCGCGGCGGTGAGGACCGCTCCACCCGCAAGTCCTTCGACACGTTCACGCCCATGGGCCCTTGGATCGTCACCCCGGACGAACTCGGCTCACCCGACGAGGTCGGTCTGGAGCTGACCGTCAACGGGGCGCTCCGGCAGAAGGCCAACACCCGGGACCTCATCTGGTCGGCCGCCCGCTTCCTGTCGTATGCCTCGACCGTCACCGTGCTCGAACCCGGCGACGTGGTGACGACCGGCACCCCGGCCGGTGTGGCCCCGATCCAGAGCGGCGACACCGTGGAACTGACGGTGGACCGGATCGGCCGGCTGGCCGTCGGCGTCACGGCCGAGAACGCCACCCCCTGCCCTACCGGCGGTGCGGGGCGGGGCCCCGTACCGCCGCCGGCTCCTCCGATCACGGCGGAGCCGGCGTGAGATCGCACATCCCGCCTGGAGGACGTCCATGTTCGTTGCCACGGCCATGGTCAGCTGTGTGCTCGCCGTCGCCCTGCTGGGCAGCGGCATCGCCAAGCTGACCGGCAACACCGGCCAGGCCGACCTCATGGCGGAGGTCGGCTTCCCGGCCGAACGGATGTGGATGCTCGGCGCATGCACGGTGGCCGGCGGGATCGGCCTTCTTGCCGGGCTGTTCTGGTGGCCCGTCGGCGTCGCCGCGGCCGTCGGAAGCGCCGCGTACTTCGTCGGTGCGCTGGCCTTCCATCTCAGATCCGGGCGCATGAACCAGTCGATGACCGGCGCCGCCGCCCTGACGGTGCTGTCCATCGCCGCCCTGGTACTGCGGATCGCTTCCAGCTGATCACTCTCGCAGCGCGCTCTCCCGCCCTTCCGACCCGCAATCAGCGGGCTGGGAGGGCGGCTTGGTTACGACTGCAGGTCTTGCTTCAGCCTCAAAATAGCGCCACACTACGGAACAGCGTTCCGTATGATGCGACACTTCAAACATCCTGGAGGAGCCGCCATGTTCCAGCGTCCGGATCTGCCCGGCCGGGCTTCACCGTCGCTCCCGAGCCGGACGAAGGCACGGCTGTCCGCGGCACACAAGGCGACTCCGTGACTGGCGAGTTCGAACCGGAAGGTCTCGGCGACCTGCGCGGAATCTCCGTCCACCTCCGACAGGAGGTGCGCCGGCTCGGCCCGAAAGGGCCTCGTCTCCGCATCCGGGTCGGGCGAGGCGGTCTGGACGAGACCGCCAGGCTCTTCTCCGGGGAGACCGACATCGCCGTCGTCACACCCGCCGCGGCAGTGCGCCTCCTGCATCAGTTCGGCGATCTCCAGGGTCTGGTCGCGCTCGGGGTGGTTGCTCGCCGCGGGGGTCTGATCGCCGCTGCCGATGCCGGACTTGCCCACGACACGGTCAGTGAGCTGGTCGCTGCCACCAGCCGCATCACAGTCGCCACTCCCGCGGACGACGGGGTGAGCCTGGTCGGCTTCGCAGTGCGCCGCGCACTGCGCATCGCCGGTGTCGACGCCCAGGTGACATACGTCCACGACGAACAGCCGGCCACCTGCTGTGAGCGTTTCGCCAGCGGCGAGGCGGACGTCGTCATCCACGACCTGCTGTCCACGCCCGACTGGACGGCAGCCTCCGAGGCGCGGCCGGTGAAGTACCTGGCGTGGGACGCGCGCGTGCTGCACGGCTTCGCCTCCCAGGGCTGGCCGACCCGGGTGGTCCCCGCGGGTCGGCTCCCCCTCCTCGACGCGGACCTGCCGACGCTGGACTGCTCCGACTTCGCAGTGCTCTGCCGCGAGGACCTGGACGACGACGTCGCCCGCGTGACCGCGCGGTTCCTCGCCCGGACGTACCGTTCCGCCGGCACTGCCGCCACAGCACCCTCGCCGCTTCCGCTGCATCCGGCGGCCGCCCGCGGTCACGCCGATCTCGTCGCCGACGCAACACTGGGGAGCCGTTGATGTCCACACCCGTCCCGCCCTCCGGGGCCCCCGCCGCCCTGGAGACCGAGCTCCTCATCGTCGGCGCCGGTCCCACCGGCCTCTTCGCCTGCTACTACGCGGGAATGCGGGGCCTCGACGTGACCCTCGTGGACAGCCTGCCCCACCTCGGCGGGCAGGTGGCGGCGCTCTACCCCGACAAGGAGATCTTCGACGTCGCCGGGTTTCCGGCCGTCCGCGGGCGCGAGCTGGTCGAGCGGCTCACCCAGCAGGCCGAGACCGCCTCACCGTCCGTCCTGCTCGGGGAGAGCGCAATGGAACTGCGCAGAGACGACGCCGGCGCGGTCGTCGTCACCACCGACGCCGGACGGGTCATCCGGGCGGGCGCCGTGCTGATCACCGGCGGCATCGGGCGCTTCACCCCGAGACCGCTGCCCGCCTTGACGGCGTTCGCCGGAGAAGGTGTGCACCACCTGGTCGAGCCCCCGCACGCGTACACCGACCGGCAGGTGGTGATCGTAGGTGGCGGAGACAGCGCCGTCGACTGGGCCAACACCCTCGCCCCGCACGCGCGGCAGGTCACACTCGTACACCGACGCACCCGCTTCCGCGCTCACCAGTTCTCGGTGGACCGGCTCATGGACTCCCCCGTGCGGGTCCTGACCAACAGCGAGATCGCGGAGGTGCACGGAACCGAGTCCCTGAAGGCCGTGACCGTACGGGACTGCGGCACCGACGCGTTGGAGACCGTCGACGCCGACGTCCTGATCCCGGCCCTGGGACACATCGCCTCGCTCGGGCCGCTCACCACCTGGGGACTCACGCTCGACCGGCAGCAGATCCAGGTGGACAGCTCGATGTCCACGGGCCTGGATCGCGTCTACGCCGCCGGTGACATCACCACCTACCCCGGCAAGGTCCGGCTGATGGCCGTCGGGTTCGGGGAGGCCGCCACCGCCGTGAACAACATCGCCGTACGGCTCCGGCCCGACGAGGACCTCTTCCCGGGCCACTCGAGCGAACGCCCACCGACACCGACCCCCTGAACGGAGGAAGACACCTCATGGCTTACGTGATCAACGAGAAGTGCATCAACGAACTCGACGGCTCCTGCGTCGACGTGTGCCCCGTGGACTGCATCTACGAGGGCCTCACCAAGCGCTACATCAACCCTGTCGAGTGCATCGACTGCGGGGCCTGCCTGCCCGAGTGCCCGGTGGACGCCATCACCGCGCCCGAGAAGTCGGATCCCGTCTGGAAGCAGGACAACGCCGCGTTCTTCGCCACGGCGCTGCCCGGCAAGGACGCCCCGCTGGACAGCCCCGGTGGCGCCGGCGGCACCGGCACCGTCGGAGTGGACACCCCCCTCGTCGCCGACTGGACCAAGGAGTGACCGTGCGACACATCCCGCTGCTCATCATCGGAGGCGGCATCGGCGGCATGGCCACCGGCCTGGCCCTCGCCCAGGCCGGATTCGAGACCCACATCGTCGAGCAGGCCCAGGAGTTCACGGAGATCGGCGCCGGCATCCAGCTCGCGCCGAACGCCCTGCGGGTCCTCGAATCCCTCGGTGTCCTCGACGCCGTCAGCGACGTCGCGGTGCGTCCGCGCAACCTGGTGTTCCTGCACGCCGACACCGGCCGGCACATGACGACGATCGACTTCGGTGCCGCGTTCCTGGAGCGCTACGGCCAGTCCTACAGCGTGCTGCACCGCGGTGACCTGCTCGACGTCCTGCTCGCCGCGTGCCGTGAGCACCCGAAGGTCACGCTGGAGAACAACCGTCAGGTCGTCGACATCGAGGACCACACCACGACCGCCGTCGTCCGCTTCGCCGACGGCGACAGCTACCGCACCGACGCGCTGATCGGCGCCGACGGCCTGCGTTCCCGCGCCCGCCTGCTCCTCTCCGAGGACCGGCCCTTCACGGAGGCGTACGTCGCCTACCGCGGCGCGCTCCCGATGAGCGAGATCAGTGTGCCGGTCGAGCCGGACGACGAGATCATCTGGCTCGGCGCGAACAGGCACCTGGTCCAGTACCCGATCCGGCGTGGCGAGTTGTACAACCAGGTCGCCGTCTTCCGCAGCCCCAGCTACACGCCGGAGATCGAGCACACCGACCAGTGGGGAGGGCCCGACGAACTCGACGCGGCCTTCGCCACCTCGTGCGAGCAGGTCCGCACGTCCGTCAGGATGTTCAACAGGTCCAGGCGCTGGCCCCTGTACGACCGGGAGCCGCTGGCCAACTGGACCCGCGGACGCATCACCCTGCTCGGCGACGCCGCACACCCCATGTTCCAGTACCTCGCGCAGGGTGCCTGCCAGGCCATCGAGGACGCCGAGTGCCTGGCCCGCCAGATGGCCGAGCACAACGGCGACATCGACAAGGCGTTCGCCGCCTACCAGGCGGAACGGATCCCCCGTACGGCGCTGGTGCAGCGCGTCGCGCGCGGCTGGGGCCATGTCTGGCACGCCGAAGGCGATGTGATCGAGGCCCTGCGGGACCGCCTCTTCCGGCTCCGCAGCGCCGACGACTACACCGACCTGGACTGGCTGTACCAGCCGCACGCCGCCTGAACCGACCCACGAGGACCGTGATGAAGCAAGAGATCGACGAGACCGTCCGTGCCAGTCGCGCCCTGGCGGCAGCGGGCCTGACCGACATGGTGTGGGGGCACGCGGCCATCCGTGACCCCGACGGCGAGGGCGTGTGGATGAAGGCCTCCGGCTGGGGGTTCGAGGAGATCGACGCCGAGCGGGTGCTGCTGGTCAGCCGTGCCGGCGAGGTCCTCCACGGCGAGGGCAAGCGGCACATCGAGTTCCCGATCCACACCGAGATCATGGCGCGGCGGCCGGACGTCGGCTGTGTCGTCCACACCCACGCACCCGCGCTGAGCGCCTTCGCCTCCCTCGACGTGCCGCTGCGGCCGATCTCGCACGACGGCGTCGTGTTCTGCGATCCGCAACTGCCCCGCTTCACCGAGACGGGAGCGCTCATCGCGACCGCCGAACTCGGTGCCGCGCTCGCCACGACGCTCGGCGACGCTCCCGCGGTCCTCATGCCGCAGCACGGCGCTGTCACCGTCGGTCCGGACGCGGCGGCCGCGGTGATGAACGCCGTCCTGCTGGAGCGGGCGTGCCGTACGCAGCTGATGGCCATGGCCGCCGGCGGACCGAAGGTGTGGTCCGACAGCGAGGAGGCCGCTTTCAAGCGGGACCAGGTGTGGAACCCCACGCAACGCGAGGCCGGCTGGAACTACCTGCAGCGGCTCGCGGAGAGGAATGATCGATGACGCAGACGCAGATACCCCCTACGCCTTCGGACGAGGCCGAGGCCAGCGCCGCCGAGAAGGAGCTGTACGAGGGCTTCAGCCGGTTCGGGCTGATCCCGCTGTGGACCGAGCGCGAGGGCCTCATGCCGATGACGCCCGAGCCCCAGGCCGTTCCGCACATCTGGCACTGGGGCGACCTCTACCCCTTGGCGGCCCGCGCGGGCGACCTCGTCCCGGTCGGACGCGGGGGCGAGCGCCGGGCGATCGCCGTGTCCAACCCGGGCCTGCCCGGGCTGCCGTACGCGACACCCACCCTGTGGGCGGCCATCCAGTACCTCGGCCCGAACGAGGTCGCCCCGGCCCACCGGCACAGCCAGAACGCCTTCCGGTTCGTCCTCGAAGGCGAGGGCGTGTGGACCGTCGTCGACGGAGATCCCGTGGCCATGCGCCGGGGTGACCTCCTGCTCACACCGGGCTGGCAGTTCCACGGGCACCACAACCCGCACCCCCGGCCGATGGCCTGGCTCGACGGCCTGGACATCCCGTTCGTCTCCGCCACCGACACCGGCTTCTTCGAGTTCGGCGAGGACGGTGTGAGCGACCGCTCCACCCCGCACCGCTCCCGTTCCGAGCGGGTGTGGGGCCACCCGGGCCTGCGGCCGGTCTCGGCGACGGAGCAGGACACACCCAACTCCCCCCTGGCCGCCTACCGCTGGGAACACACCGACGCGGCCCTGGCCGCCCAGCTCGAAGTCGCCGCCGAGGGGCACCCGGGGGTTCTGGAACCCGGCCACGCCGCCGTGCGCTTCACCAACCCCACCACGGGGTCCGACGCGCTCACCACACTGCGCACCGAGATGCACAGGATCGCCGCCGGTCAGCGCACGGCACCTGTCCGCGAGACCGGTTCCAGCGTGTGGCAGGTCTTCGACGGGTCCGGCGTGATCAGCCTGAACGGCACCCGCACCGACGTAGTTCGGGGCGACGTCATCGCCGTGCCGTCGTGGTGCGAGGTCTCCATCGAGGCCGGCACCGACCTGGACCTCTTCCGATTCAGCGACGCCCCCGTCTTCGAACGCCTCAACCTCGCCCGCAGGGAGTACTCGTGAAGCTCGCCACCATCCGCACCGGCTCCGGCACGGCCGCCGTCCGCATCGACCAGACGGAGGCGGTGGAGACCGGTCACCCGGATGTCGGCGCGCTGCTCGCCGAAGACGGCTGGCAGGAGCTCGCCGCCGCCGCCGACGGCACCCGGCACGCCCTGGAGACACTCGACTACGCGCCCGTCGTTCCCCGCCCGCAGAAGATCTTCTGCGTGGGCCTGAACTACCGCACGCACATCACCGAGATGGGACGTGACCTCCCCGAATACCCCACGCTGTTCGCCAAGTTCCCCGCCGTCCTCATCGGTGCGTACGACGACATCGTGCTGCCGGCCGCCTCACAGGCCGTGGACTGGGAGGGCGAGATGGCGGTCGTCGTCGGGGCACGTGCCCGCAACGTCTCCGTGGCGGAGGCCGCGGGGCTCATCGCCGGTTACTCGGTCCTCAACGACGTCACGGCCCGGGACTGGCAGTACCGCACCAAGGAATGGCTGCAGGGCAAGAACTTCGAGGCCACCACGCCGTTCGGACCGGTCCTGGTGACCGCGGACGAGGCCGGTACCGGCTCGCGTCGGCTCACCACCGTGGTCGACGGCGAGACCAAACAGAAGGCCGACACCGGTGACCTGGTCTTCGACCCGGCCGCCCTGGTGTCCTACCTGTCGACGATCATCACCCTCGAACCCGGGGACGTCATCGCCACCGGCACTCCCGGCGGCGTGGGCCATGCCCGCGAGCCCAAGGAATACCTCAGCGACGGAACCCTCCTCACCACCCGGATCGAGGGACTCGGTGAGTGCCGTAACCACTGCGTCCAGGAGAAGCCCGATGGCGCGTGAACCCGCACCCCGCCCGCTCCTGCTCGAATGGCTCGCGGCGGGCACAAGCCTGCTCGACGCCGAACTGGACCAGGCACCCGAAACCTGGGTGAGCGGTCCGTCGGCTCTTCCCGGCTGGACGACGGCCCACCTGCTCACGCACCTGGCCCGCAACGCCGACGCCCTGAACAACCTGGTCACCTGGGCCACCACGGGCGTGGAGACGCCGATGTACCCGCACGGTGCGTCCGGGCGGCTGCGCGACATCGAGGAAGGCGCTCAGCGTTCCGCGCAGGTGCTTCTCAAGGACGTCCACGACAGCGCCGCTCGGCTTCAGGACTCCCTGGCGGGGATGCCGGAAGCGGCCTGGGCACGGACCGTCCGCACCGCGCAGGGCCGTACGGTCCCGGCGTCCCTCGTCCCGTGGCTGCGCATCCGCGAAGTATGGATCCACCTCGTCGACCTGGGCACAGGCGTCACGTTCGGCACACTCCCCGACGCCCTGGCCACGGCGCTGCTCCCTGACGTCGTCACCACCCTGGCCGGACGCGACGGCTGCCCGGCCCTGATCATTCGCACCCAGCCGGGCGGTACACCCTTGATGACCCGGCCGAGCAAACCTCTCGGCAGCATGACGGAGGTGAAGGGCACCACCGCCGAGCTCCTGGGCTGGCTCACCGGACGTGCCCCCGGTATCGGCCTCACCTGTTCACCGCCCGGTCTCCCCCTCCTGCCCCCGTGGCTGTGACACCCACGATTCCTCCCGCCCATCGGAGTACACCATGAAGATCACCCACTTCGGACACGCCTGCGTCCTGGTCGAGATCGAGCGCGACGCCGGCACCGTCCGGCTGCTCTTCGATCCGGGCGCCTACTCGACCGACTTCGAAGGCGTACGCGACCTCGATGCCGTACTGATCACCCATGAGCACCCCGATCATGTCGACGTCGCCCGGCTGGCACCGCTGCTGGCCCAGAACCCCGCTGCCCGGCTGATCGCGGACCCTGGCAGCGGCAAGCTTCTGCAGGACGCCGGGCTGGCGCACGAGACCGTCGGTGAGGGAGACACCGTCACCGTCGCCGAGGTTCCTGTTCAGGTGCTGGCCGGCGACCACGCGGTCATCCACCCCGACCTGCCCTGCACCCACAACAACGGCTATCTCGTCGACGACCGGCTGCTCCACCCGGGCGACGCCTTCGTCCTCTCGCCGCAGCCGGTGGACATCCTGCTCCTGCCGACCGGAGGCCCGTGGATGAAGGCGAGCGAGGCGATCGACTACCTGCGGGTCGTGGCCCCCCGCGTCGCGATCCCCATCCACCAGGCAGGACTGGCCGCCGTCCATCAGCAACTGCACCAGCAGCTGTTCCGGAACCTGGGCCCCGAGCGATGCACCGTCCAGGTTCTCGACCACGCCGCGGCGACGGCTGTGTGAGGGACGCACGTCGCTCCCGTCGGCGGCTCCGAGCCTGGCCCGGGGCCACCGACGCGCGGGCGAACTCGTCAGTCGATGCGGTCGCTGAGCTCGCGTGCGATGCGGACCGTCGCAGACGCCGCGGCGGTGATCCAGTTGTCGTCGACCCGAGACCGGGGCGCCGTCGTGGCTACGGCCGCCCGGGGCCGGCCGTGCTTGTCGCGGACCACCGCCGCGACCGCGCTGACGTCGGCCTCGCTTTCCGCGTCGTTGACCGCGTAGCCGCGCAGCCGCACGTCGGCCAGTTGTTTGCGGAGTTCCTCCCGCGTCTGGGGGGCACGCGACGTGGGGGCCTGCAGTTCCTCCGAGGGATAGCGGGCCTCCAGTTCCTCGTCACCGAGCTCCGCGAGCAGGGCCTTCCCCGCGGCGGTCGCGTGGGCCGGGAGCGTCCAGCCGGTACGGCTGCTGGTCCGTACGACCTGGTTGCTCTCGACACTGTCGATGTACAGGACCTCCGTGCCCCGGAGGGTGGCCAGCTGCACGGTCTCGTCGGTCTCGTCCCGCAGGCGCACGAGGGCGCCGTGTGCGATGGCGCGGATGTCCATGTTCGCGACGACCGACAGGCCGATGTCCACAAGCGCGGGGCCGGGCTTGTAGGCGCGGGAGAACTCGTCCTGCGCCACGAAGTTGTGGTGGCTGAGCGTGGCCAGCATGCGGTGGACCGTCGACCGCGACAGGCCCATGTCCCGGGCCACCTGGTTGACCCGGATCATTTCATGGTTCTCGAACATGCGCAGCAGGCGCAGCACGTTGTCGACGGCTCCGATGAGGCCTGCCGGGCGGCTGGCGGAGTTGGGCTCGTCGCTGTTGGTCCCCGATGTCTGATCCACGCAGAGCACAGTAGCGCAGGGATGTCCAGACCCCACGAGTCTTGCCATTACGTTTCAGTGAACGGGACAGTGTTCTGCATCATGATACATTGCACGAACGAAGGAGTACTGCCATGCCTCTGTACCTGAGCCTTCACCAGGCGCCGGGCCTCTCCGAGGAGGAGATCGCGGGCAACGCGCCCGAGGTCGCCCAGCAGGTGCACGCGACCTTCCGGCATCTGTACGTGAACACCGACACCGGGTTCATCGTCACCGTCTACGAGGCCGAGAACGCCAAGGCCGTCGAGGCGGAGTTCGAGCGGGTCGGCTTCCCCTTCGACGCCATCCACGAGATCGACTTCAGCCAGAGCGCCGCGGAACTGGCCCAGATGGTGGGGAAGGCCTGATCAGCCGACAGAGCGGGGCCGCCCCCTCGCAAGCGGGAGCGCGGAGGGGGCGGCCCGTTCGAACTGCATCCCGTCACCGGCCGATGCGTCCGGGGATGGACCACGACGACGGACACTTGAGGGAATGGCATCCGCTGAGGCAGAGGCGGACGGACGTGGCTACGACTGGGACCCGCGGCTGACGCACCTCATCCACTCCTGCGACGACACGATCCTGCCCCGTCCGATCATGCCTCTCCCCGCCGACCTGACCTGGGAGAGCAAGCCGGGTGTCACCCCGGCGGCGCCGCCCACCTCATGTCTCCCTTCGCCGGGGCCGGCGCCGGTCGGTGGGCCCCGCCACGCACAAGGCCCGCGCAAGGCGTTCGGACGCCTTGCGCGGGCCTTGGCAGTGACCCGTGGTGGCCGTGCGGCGCGGCCACCACGGGTCGGCTCATGCCACGCAGATACCCTCGACCGCCTCCTCGGCCAGGAGCTGACGTGTGCAGACCGCACCCGCCGGGTACTCCGTCGCGATGGCAGCGAACTCAGGTGTGGTGACGGCGGCGAGGAGCGCGGCGGGGGACTCCCAGACGGCCAGGTTGACGATCGTGTCCCCGTCAGCGCCCGTCGACCGATGCAGCTGGGCGCGGATGAACCCGGGCTGAGTCACCATGTGGTCCGCGTGGCGGCGCCACTGTTCCAGGACCGCGTCGTGCGCTCCCGGCGGAGACACCACGATGTCGAGGAGCGTGCAAGGGCCGCTGTCGAGGGCCACCTGGGTGAAGAAGTCCTGTCCGGGATCGAGTTCGAAGAACGTGAGGTCGCCCGAGCCCGCGGTATGAGAGGTCATGCGACACACACCCCAGGAACCGCCACCTTGCGCACCACGGTCGGGTGAGCGATCGACTCGTCGGGGTAGAGCGTGAGCGTCTTCTGGAACTCCTCGCGCATGAACGCGTCCCGGAGGCAGGTCAGGTTCTCCCAGACGGCCACGTTGGTGAGGATGCGGCTGTCGCCGATGCCCCGGTACAGCTGGGCGGAGATGAAGCCGGGCTGCGCCTTCATGATGACGGAGTCCTGGCGCCAGACGTCGATGACCTCGTCGATCTTCCCTTCCGGGGCGACGAAGGCGTTGACGAGTGTGACGGGCTGTCCGTCGTCCGCGGCCTGGAGTTGTGCCAGGAACGGCGTCGAGACCTCGAGATCCCTGAGCTCGATCATGTGAACTCCTCTGAGGTGTCTGGCTGTCTGCTGTGCGAACCAGCCATCGGACCGGCCAGGTCGTCGGACCCGATGAAGGCGAAGGGTCACCCCTCAGCGCCGGTCGGCGATCAGGACGTGCTCGGCGGTGACGAGGGAGAAGCTCGACACGGCGTCCACGCGTCCCTTGTGCCTCGTCCACGTCTCCGGGTGCAGGCGCGAGCCAGGTCTTCCAAGGAGTCCGTCCACGTCTCGGTGCCGGCGTCGTACGCCCGGCCCGTAGAGGCACCGGTGCCGCCGTCCTCCGCGTAGACCGCCTCGTCCTTGCTGACGAGGCTGTGGACGCGCCGGGAGACCACCGACCTGAACTCAGCTGAAGCGGCGAGGGCGCTGCCTTCTTCGTCGAGCCAGGAGGAGAAGCCGTCCGGACTGGTTTCGGGATGGCGTTTCCGGAAGTCGAAGACGTGGAACAGGCCGGCGCCTGACCCCGCGAAGATCTCCGTCTCCGTCGTCTCGATCACCATCGGGGGCCCGCTCAGGAACTCCCGGCCTATGTACTCCTCGTCGGGCTTGATCGCCGCCTTGTGGTCATCGTCCTGGAGCGCCCGACGGAAGAGTGAGGCGTCCTCGCAGACATGCTCGACGATCAAAGGGATGTCGGGACGTGCGTCATAGAGATGACGCGAGTCCGTGCGGACGCCGAGTCGGACCGGCCGATGCGCGACGTACCGCTTGAACACTCCCTGGAAGGCACGGTGACTCATGACCGCCTGCGCGTGACGGTGGATCACGTAGTCCTGACACTCGACATGTCTGTCGGGGTCCCTGGCGGTGAGCACCAGATACTCCTTGGACACAGCGCGCTTCCCGGACTCAGCCGCTGTGCGAGCCGGTCATCAGCTCGGCCAGGTCGTCCGGCTTGAGGAAGGAGGGCGGCAGGGGCGGCCCCCAGTTGAACAGGCCTTTGGCCCCTTCGAAGACCTCGGGCTTCCAGAGCTGGTCGTCGACGATGCAGTCCAGGTCGGAGTAGTACTCGGAGAAGTTGCCGGCCGGGTCCTTCAGGTACCAGAAGAAGTTGGAGCCGACGTGGTGGCGGCCGAGGCCCCAGACGTGCCGTTCGGGATGGTCGTCCAGCATGGCCTTGGCACCGCGCCCGACCTCGTCGACGTCGTCGACCTGCCAGGAGGTGTGGTGCAGGAACGGCACCGGCGCCGACAGGACGAGGACGTTGTGGTGGTCGGTGGAGCAGCGCATGAAGGCACCGACGGTACCCATCCGGTCCGACAGCTTGAAGCCGAGTCCTTCGAGGAAGAAGCCGGTGGTGGCCTCGAAGTCCGTGGTGCCCAGGACGGCGTGCCCCAGCTTCCGGGGGCGGACGGGCGTGACCCGCTCGATTCCGGGCGCGCGCGTTCCCACGCGCTCCAACCGTCCCGGGCCGTTGTAGGGGGTGGCCGGGATTTCCGGCTGGTGGACGCGGGGTTCGACGCGCAGGACCACGCGCACGCCGGTGATCTTCTCGTACGCCGTGAGCGTCTTGTCGTCGAAGTCGGAGGGAACACCGAGCCGTTCGAGCCTCGCCGCGGTCGCGGCGAGATCGTCGGGGGTGTCGACTCCGACGGTGAGCTCGACGAGACGGCGGGTCGGCGCGTGGACGACGCGCAGCTGGCGGCCTCCGTCGCGGGTGCTGAACCAGCCGTCCGACTCGGGCGCCAGCCCGAAGTCGGTGTAGTAGGCGATCGTCTCGTGGGTGTTGGGGACACCCATGACGATCGAGGAGAGACGATGCAGGGCCATGGTGGAACTCCAGGGCGCTAAAGGGTCTGGATGCGGGGGGGGGCTGAGCCGCGCTCAGGCGCGGAAGGTCTGACGCAGTTCGCCGATGCCCTCGATGTGGCTGGCGAGGACGTCGCCGTCGGTGAGCCAGCGCTGGGGGGTGCGGCCCAGGCCGACGCCCGCCGGGGTGCCGGTGAAGATGACGTCCCCGGGGAGCAACGGCACGATGTGCGACAGCCGGGACACGAGAGCGGGTATGGAGAAGACGAGGTCGCGGGTGCGGCCCTTCTGCACCTCTTCGCCGTTGATCGTGCAGCCCAGTTCGATGTCGTCGGAGTCGGCGAACGCGTCCGGAGTGACCAGGTAGGGACCCATCGGGGTGAAGCCCGGGAAGGACTTGCCCAGACCGAACTGGGGGGCAGGGCCCTGGAGTTGGGTGATGCGTTCCGAGATGTCCTGGCCCGCCGTCAGTCCGGCGACGTACCGCCAGGCGTCGTCCTCGCCGACGCGGTAGGCGTGCTCGCCGATGACGGCGACGAGCTCGACCTCCCAGTCCGTGT
The DNA here is from genome assembly GCF_042899865.1 of Streptomyces sp. NPDC013157. NCBI lineage: Bacteria > Bacillati > Actinomycetota > Actinomycetes > Kitasatosporales > Streptomycetaceae > Streptomyces > Streptomyces sp. NPDC013157. The sequence continues at coordinate 65,307 of NZ_JBIBAK010000032.1, forward strand.
GACCGCCCTCCGGCAGCCGCACCTCGGTGACGGGACCGGTGATGCTGGAGACGTACTTGGTGAACACGGGCGGCAGCGTGTCGGGGACGGCGAAGCCGGACTCGTCGGCATGCGCCCGGTAGTTGAGGCCCACCGCGAGCAGTTGACGCGGGGCCGGGGCGGGCGAACCCAGTTCTGCGGCGGTGAAGGGCCGCCCTCCGGAAAGATAGGCGCCGGCCGCCCAGGCGCGGAAGTCGGCCCAGCGCGCATAGACGCCCTGGGGGTCGGGGCCGAACAGGCCGTTGCTGGCCTGTTCCACGTCCACGGCGGTCTCGTCGTCCTTGATGATGACAAGACGCCCGGACAGGTTGGCGGTACGCACGTGCTGCTCCTTGGGGAGACGGGGATGCTGGTGTGACCTGGTCACACGAGGGGGGTGATCTTCTCGTCGATGCCGAGCAGGGCCTTGCCGTAGACCTCCATGGCGACGGTCGGCGCGGCGACCGCGTGACGGCCGGCGGTGTTGGCGTCGCGCCAGATCCGCTGGAGCGGGTTGACCTCGGCGAAGGAGGCTGCGCCGTGCACGCTGACGAGTGTGTCGATCGCTCCGAGTACGTTCTGGATGGCCCAGCCGGTGTCCGCGCGGACACGGGCGCGCTCGGTGAAGTCGAGGTAGGTGCCGTTCTGCGCGGCCGTGTCGATGTCGGCGGCTGCGCGGTGGGCGTGCAGCGTGGCGGTGTCGATCCGCTGGGCCGCCTCCGCGATCTGCAGCTGCACGGCAACCGACTCGGCCTGCGTCTCGTAGAAGGTGTAGGAGATGGGCTTGCGGGTGGCCTTCTCCGTCACGTACTTCAGTGCCGCGCGGCCGAGTCCGAGCTGCGGGCCGGCCAGGACCAGGGAGAGGACGGGGACGAATCCCGAACGGGAGAGGACCTCGTCCGTGTGCTCCGTGGGGTAGTTGCCCTCGATGGCGGCGGGCACGGACATGACGCGGTGCTCGGGGACGAAGATGTCCTCGGCGATGAGGCAGTTGCTGGCGGTGCCCTTCATGCCGGCCACGAACCAGGTGTCCTCCAGGGACAGGTCGCCGCGCGGGGCCAGGACCAGCCCCTGGTCGACCACCTCACCGTCCTCGTCCGTGAGGGGCACGCCGAGCACGGCCCAGTCGGAGTGCGGCGAACCGGAGTTGTAGTACCAGCGGCCGGACAGCCGCCAGCCACCCTCGACCTTGACGCTCGTGGCGGTCGGGGTGAGCACCCCCGTGACCCGGGCGTCCGGGTTGGCCCCGAACACGTCGTCCTGCGCCTTGGAAGGGAAGAGGCTGGTGAGCCAGTTGCACACGTTGACGAGGGTGACGACCCAGGAGGTCGACCCGTCACCCTCCGCCAGGGCGGCCGACACGTCGACCATGGTGCGCATGGACGTCTGGTGTCCGCCGTACCGCTTCGGGATGGAGAGCTTGAGCAGCCCGGCTTCGGTGAGCGCGTCGATCACGGCATCCGGTACCCGCCGGTCGGTCTCGGTGGCCGCCGCATGCTCGCGCAGCAGCGGCTGCAGGGCCACGGCACGGGCGACGAGGTCGTCATGAGTCGTCATGGTGGGGCGCTCTTTCTTGTCGGTCGGCGGGGCGCGAGTCCTGGCCGGGGCGGTGGGGAGGGGTCAGCGGGCGAAGGCGGCGAGTTGCTCGCGGATGGTGTGCCGCGGGCGGTCCCCGTAGCCGGAGTGGGTGCCGAAGGTCCGGTATCCGTAGACGAGCGGCGGTGCCGGGGTGGTCCGGGCATGGGTGACCGTGCCGAGCAGCAGCAGGTGGTCACCGCCCTCCACCACCTGGCTCACCTCGCACACCAGCCACCCTGGGGCGGAGCCAAGGCGAGGCAGACCGTGATCGAACTGCCAGTCGACGCCGGCGAAGCGGTCGGTGCCACGGCGGGCGAACCCCAGAGCGAGGTCGTCCTGGGTGCGGGCGAGGACGTTGACGCCGAAGCGTCCGGTCGCGGTGATGTGAGACAGGACTGCGGAACCGCGATCGAGTGCCACGGTGACCATGGGGGGCCGCAGTGACAGCGACGCGAAGGCGCTGACCGTCGTGCCGTGGGGGCGGCCCTCGGCCGTGGCGGTGACGATCGTGACCGGTGCGCAGACGCCTGCCATGAGGTCACGGAATTCCTGCTCACCGAGGACGGGGACCATGGGATCTCCATTCGTCATGATGATTATGGTGATGTTGCATCCCTGTTTCGCACGACGTCAAGAGGTGGGAGGCTATTCGTCATAATGAATCAACGACGACACGACGCAGGATGGACCGACGGTGCCGGCAGACGGCGAGAGCACGCGACGCGAGGAGCAGGACGTGGCCAATGACAGGAGTGCCGACCCGCCGGCACTGCGACGCGCCGACTGGGGGCAGGCGGGGGGCGCGTCGCGTGCGGAAGCGGCGGCCGACCTCGTGGCCGAACTCGCGTCGCGGGTCACCCCCGGGACCCGGTTGGGGACGAAGGACGAACTCCGTGCCCGCTGCGGGGTTTCGGTCGGAACGTTCAACGAGACGCTCCGCCTGCTCCAGACGCGAGGAGTCGTCACCGTGCAACGCGGACCGGGCGGCGGCCTGTTCGCCGCCGAGCAGACCCCGATGGCGAGGCTCGCCCACTCCGTCCTGGCCCTGGACACCTCCCAGGCGGACGTGACCCAGGCTCTGCGCATCCGCAACGCGCTGGAGCCCCTGCTGTGGCAGGACGCCCTGTGGCACGCCTCGCCGGCGGACATCAAGGATCTGCGGCTCCATCTCGAACCGATGGACGCGGCTGTCGAGGCGGGCGATGTCGACGCGTTCGTGCGGGCCAACTGGCGCCTCCACGCCAGAGTCGCCGACATCACCCCGAACGCACTCCTGTGCTCGCTGTACGTGGCTCTTCTGGAGGTGGTCGAGCGGCACGCGCTGGACGTCCGCCCGCAAGGGGGCGTCGCCCTGACGCAGCACATCCGGGACCGGTGCAGGCTGCACGCCGCGCTGGTCGACACCCTCGAAAAACGCGAGGAGGAGGCGTTGATGCAGCTGGTCGCGGAACACGACACGACGACGGACACGACGACGGCCGCCGGCGCGGACTGACCCAGGATCATCCGCGGTCGGACGCGACGACTGCCTGCACGCGTCTTGCATAGGAGGACCATCGTCCTATTTCATCGGTCAGGCGACCAGACCCTGCCGCCGTCTTTCTCACACCCCTGTGGAGGCGTGATGTCCCGAACAGAGCCGAGCCTGGAAGAGATCGCAGCAGCGCTCACCGAGCTGCTGCGTACCGAGGAGATCGCCACCCTGGCCGTACTGGACGACGGCGGCTCCCCGTCCGCCTCGGCGATGCACATCGCCGCCGACGGACTGCGCGTCTACATGCACACCTTCGCCCAGACCCGCAAGCGCTCGGAGATGGTCGCCGACGACCGCGTCAGCTATGTTGTCAGCCACCTGCCGTCAGGGGGCTACGACGAACGCTTCGAGACCCGCTCCCTCCAGGTCAAGGGTCGGGCAACGCTGGTGGTCGAGCCGGTCGAGATCGCCCTGGCCGCTCGCCTCAGCCGTGAGCAGTTTCCGTGGGCGGCGGACTCGGGCCTGTTCGAGAACGTCCGAGGTCCGGAAGAAGGGCAGCAGGCCTTCTTCCGTATCGATCCCGTTCAGGCCGTGTGGGCGGACCACAGGGTGGGACTGATGTGGCGGACGGTCTTGGACTTCAGCACCGACGGGAGGAGTCTGACCGCCGTGCACCCCTACAAGGAGCTCTTCCTCCCCTCGGACTGAGGCCGATGCCTCCCCCGGGCCGGGGCCGGAAACGGTTCAGTCTCCGACCATCGCCGGCCGACTGCCGATGTGTTCGGCGGCGTCGCGCACGGCTGCGACCACCTCGTCGAGCCGCCGGTCCGGAATCCGGTGTTCCAGGGCGGCCACACTCAACGCGGCCTCCATGGTCCCGGAGGCTCCGCGGACAGGGGTGGCGATGCCCAGGATGTCCATCAAGGTGCGCGCGGACGCTGCCGCGCTCATAGGAGATCCGTACCGGATGGGCCGCCTCGCAGCGCTCCACGCAGATGGCGGCCCCGCCGGCACGACGGGTGAGGAGCACCGTCTCACCGACTGCCGTGGACAGGTTCCTCATCACGGGGAGGGCGATCTCGCTCCAAGGCCCGGTCGGCAGTCGAGTTGCGCTCCCGGTACTGCCCGGTCGGGCCGCCGCCGCCTGTTGTCGTCCTGTCCTGCAGGACGTCGTACGTGGGCAGGGAATGGCCTCCGCCGGGTGCAGCCGTTACCGCGAGCCGCTACTGGACCGGCTGATAGGCGGCGCCACCGTCGTTGAGCAGCCGTTCGGCCTCCGCATAGATCTCCTCGGGCGAGAGGGAGAAGTCGATGGTCTTGCGGAAGGGCTGCCGCACGTCCCGCTCGATACGGAGGTAGACCTCGTTGCGGTTGCCCTCCGGGTCGAAGAAGTAGATGCCGAGGGCGTTGCCGTGCGTCACCTCTTGCTGGACCTCGACCCCTTCCTCCTCGAACCGTCGGTGGAAGACTCGCAGGTCCTCCACGGACTCCACGCGCCACGAGATCTGATGCTGCTGCTTGTCACCGATGCGCGACGTGCGCCCGGTCTGGAGCACGAACTCGTGGTGCTCCTCGTGCGGTCGCGCGCTGAAGAACACGATCCCGAAGTCCTCGTCCTCGTCGGTCACCGCCAGCCCCATGACGCGCTCGTAGAAGTCCCGCATCTTCGGCAGGTCGTACACCCACAGTCCGGTGTGACCGAGTCCGGTGATAGCCATGCTCTACCCCTATGTCTCGTTAAGCAGGACTCTGATCCTGATACACGCAACTAGCGTATGAGTCGCCGTTCACACCGGTCAATGAAGAAGAGGTGCACACCACATGTGCTTTGCGCCTCTGCGCGCGCAGAACGCCTCGACCGCCCATCCCGGACACGAACAGCCGGCCCTGGTCCGCGTCGATGCCTGCGTCTGTGTGGCCCATGAGCCGCTTCTCGTCCGTGAGTTCAGTGGTCGCCCAGACGGGCGAGCAGTGCGGCGAGCCCGGAACTCGCGGAGATGCGCAGCAGCTTCCGCCAGTTCACCAGGGCCGGCACTCCCCCCACCACGTCCAGGTCGGGATGGCGCCGGTGCACTCGGCGTGCCCAGTCGATCGCGGTGCTCGCATCGAAGCAGATCTGGGTGATGACGCGTGACGCGGACGGCGCCTTCTGACTCAACGCCAGACGCAACTCGTCGTCACCCGCTGTCTGTACTACAGATAGCTCATCTGCTATACAGAACGCCCTATCGAGTCTGTGACTGTCGCATAGATAGTTGGCAATCGTGTTGCCAGTGCGTCACACATGGGCTTGGTCGCATGAAGGAGGCGCCGACGATGCAGTCGATGACCGCTGGAGGCACCTTCCGAGAGCCTGCCTGGCCCGGGTGTCAGCCGACCATCGCCGACTTCACCGTGCCGACGGCATCGTCATGCGCAGGCGCGATCGCGAGTAGTCGCTCACTGCCCGAAGCCTTGGACAAGGGGTACACACATGGCAGTCCCGACCCTGCAGGAAGCCATTGACCGAGCCGGTTCTCCCGTCCGGCTGCTCTGGAAGCCGAACGCGCCGCAATGGTTGCCTCCGGTGGTGCCGGCCGAGTTCCGGGGATGGCGTGAGGAACAGGCGGCGGCGTACGAGACCGTGGCCCTTTCCGATCTGTGCCATCACATGGACGACCTCTTCATCGAAGGCCCCGACGCACACCGGCTCCTCTCGGAGCACAGCGCGAACGATTACGCCAGCTTCGCGATCGGCCAGGCGAAACAGATCATCGTGGTCACCGACGACGGATACCTGGTCGGTGATGCCATCCTGAGCCGTGACGGTGCGGAGAAGTTCACGATGAGCGGGGTGCCCTACTCGCTGTCGTGGATCAGGCACCACGGTGCGACCGGTGACTACGACGTCTCGTTCTCGCACGACCCGAACTCGATGACGCGCCGCGGCGCGGATCCGGTCCTGTTCCGGTACCAGCTCCAGGGGCCACACGCCTTGGACCTGGTCGCGCGGGTCTTCGGCGGACCGTTGCCCAAGACGAAGTTCTTCCACGCGACCCCTGTCACGCTCGGCGGCCGCACCTTCAAGGCGTTGCGGCACGGCATGACCGGGCAGCCCGGCTACGAGTTCATCGGCCTGTGGAAGGACGGCGAGTTCGTCAAGGAGGCGCTGCTCGAGGCCGGTGAGTCGTTCGGCCTCGTCCAGGTGGGCGCGCTGGCCTACTCGACGAACGCCTTGGAGAGCGGCTGGATACCGATGCCGGTCGCCGGCATCTACAGCGCACCGGGGCTGCGGAAGTACCGCGAGTCGCTCCCAGCGATGTCCTTCGAGGGGCTGAATCCGCTTCGAGGCAGCTTCTTCTCGGAGAACATCGAGGACTACTACGCGACCCCCTACGAGCTGGGGTACGGCAGGCTGATTTCGTTCGGACATGACTTCGTGGGCCGCCGTGCTCTGGAAGTGGCCCAGCACGACGTGGCGCGCGAGCGCGTCACGCTGGTCTTCGACAAGGCCGACGTGCACCGGGTGTGGGGTGCCGAGCCGGGGTTCCTGGCGACGCAGTCCCGCTACCGCGTGGAGGCGGACGACGAGGTTGTCGGAATGGCCTGCAACACCGGCCACATCGCCCCACTCGGAACCGCCCTGGCGGTGGCGCTGGTCGACAAGAAGTACGCCGTGCCCGGCACGGAGGTGACGTTCGTGTGGGGTGAGCACCCCGGCCCTGACACCGCTCCCGAGGCCGAGCTGGGTTTCGAACGCATCAAGGCGACCGTGCAGCCCGCCCCGTACAACGAGTACGCCCGCACCCGGTATCGCGCGAACGACTGAGTCGTCCGGGACCAGACAGGCTGCGTCATCGTGTCAGGCGTTCAACCACCGAAAGGTCCATGAGCACATGCAACAGAAGTTGACGCTTTCCCTCGAAGACGCGAAGCGCGTCGTCGAGGCGGCGGAAGCCCATGCGGTCGAGAACGGACTCGCGGTCGCCGTCGTGGCGTCGATGATTCCACGTACGTGCAGTCGGGCGTACGCATGGACGGCGCCGGCCCCATGACGTTTGCTGCGCCTGTCCGGCACCCCCACCGTCGACTGGCCCTTTTACCGGCGCCGCGCCGCCCACGATCACCTGAACTTAGGTGCATCCGCGAACTACGACATGCGGATCTCGACTTCCCCGCAAGGGCGCCGGCGGCGGCCCGACCAACGCCCATAGGCCATAGGCCACGATCCACGGCCGAGTACTCACACGCGCACGAGCCGTGCCAGTGGCATGGCCGTCCGCTCAGGCTCTACTCGCGACTGGCCTGAACCAGACCGGACTGGTAAGCCCGGACCACGAGCTGGGCCCGGTCTCTCACGTCGAGCTTCATGATGGCGCGCTGGACGTGGCTGCGGACGGTCAGCGGGCTCACGTAGAGCTTCTCCGCGATTTCGTCGTTTGACAGGCCACCCGCCACCTCGGCGACCACCTCCCGTTCGCGCGCGGTGAGTTCGGGAAGCGCATCCGCGCCACGAACGGTGGGTCCCGTGGCCCCGGGCGCGGCGAGGAAGTGGGAGATCAGTGTTCGAGTGGCGGCGGGCGACAGTAGCGCGTCCCCGCCGGCCACCGTCTTGATGCCCGCGAGGAGTTCCTCCGGTCCGATGCCCTTACCAACGAATCCGGACGCCCCCGCGCGGATGGCCTCGGCGACGTACTCGTCGGTCTCGAAGGTGGTGAGCACGAGGACCTTCGTGGTACGCAGTGACACGTCCGAGCAGATCTCGGCCGTCGCCGCCAACCCGTCCAGCACCGGCATGCGGATGTCCATCACCACGACATCGGGGCGGGTCGCGCGGGCCAGGTCGACGGCCTCTTGGCCGTTGGCCGCGACCCCTACGACGTCGAAGTCCTCCTGCAGATCGATCAGCATGCGGAACGTGCCGACGACAAGGGCCTGGTCGTCGGCGAGCAGTACGCGAATGGTCACTGCTGAGGTACCTCCTCGGAGCTCGGGTGCTGTGCCGTCCTGCGCATCGGCAGTCCGAGCGTGACCGTGAAGCCGCCCTCCTCCCTGGGCCCGGCCTGCAGCCGGCCGCCGACGGACTGTGCGCGTTCCCGCATGCCGATCAGCCCGTAGCCTGACACGCGGCCGGGCGGGGATGCGGGGAGGCCGGGGCTGCCCTCGTCGACGACGGTGATCGTCACCCAGCGTCGGGCGTACGCGAGATGCACCCTGGCGCCGGCGGTGTCGGCGTGCTTGGTGACGTTGGTCAGCGCTTCCTGGATGATCCGGTAGGCGGTCAGATCCACACCGGGCGACAACGGCTGCGCTTCCCCCTCCGTGGTGACCTCCACACTCAGGCCCGCGCGCTCGAAGGATCGCAGCAGGTCCGGAAGCTGGGCGAGTCCGGGGGCCGGTTCTCGTGGGGAGTCGGTGTCACCGCGCTGGCGCAGCAGGCCGACGGTCGCTCGGAGTTCTCGCAGCGCTTCGTCGGTGGAGTCGCACAGATTCTCCATCATCTCCGGCGCGCGCTCCGGGTGGTGCCGCATGAGGTACGTGACCGTACGTGCCTGCGTGGCGGCGAGCGCGATGTGATGGGCGACGACGTCGTGGAGCTCCCTGGCCATCCGGATGCGTTCCTCGGTCACCCGGCGCAGCGCCTCCTCCTCCCGTGTGTGCTCGGCGAGTTCGGCCCGGGCCTCGGCGGCGGCGAGGTACTCGGTGTTGCTGCGCATGGCGTCTCCCATGGCCGCGGGCAGCAGCGTCCACGAGATCAGCCCGATGATGAAGATCTCCCAGGGGAATACGGGGCCGTGGACCATCGAAGCCGCAAGCACCGTCGCAGCGGTCGCGCTTGCTCCGATACGGGCCGTACGTCGATCGGTGCGGAGCGCGAGGAGAAAGAGCGCCGCCAGACACGGTGCCTGGATGAGGGGGTTGAGCTGCTCACCTGCGAGTGCCAGAGACAGCGCGCACACCGTGGTGAGCCCCGTCGTCAGCCGCGGGCGATCGCGGTACAGGAGCAAGGACGCGGACCCCAGGGCGCTGACCACCACCGCGAACGTGTCGGGCACGTGCAGATATGTGGGGTGCTCGGGGGGTACGGCGCTCCCCAGGATCCCCAGAGCGAAGGTGGCCACGGCCAGGGCACCGTCCGTCACATGTCGGTGGCGGCGGGAGGTGCTCCCCCAGTCACTGATCATGATGCGTCTCTCCACCGTGTCCCTTGTGTTCCCTGCTCACCGGCATGCACGTTCTCAACCGCGTCTCCGAGCGGGAGCGGCAGGCCGCCCTTTACTCGAGGGCGGCCCACCGCTCCGTTCCCAACCAGTCGGTCAGACGCGGCCCGGCTCCTGCTCGGCCTCATGGATCGCGGCGGCCGGAACCGGCTTGAGGCGGTTCAGCTTCTCACCCTCGACGTCCACGTTCGGCAGGACCTTCCCCAGCCAGCCCGGCAGCCACCAGGCCTTGTCCCCGAGGAGCGCGAGCAGCGCCGGGACGACGGTCATGCGCACCAGGAACGCGTCGAAGAAGACGGCCGAGGCGAGACCGAGCCCCGCCATCTTGATCGTCGAATCGCTCAGCCCGATGAAACCGGCGAAGACCGACATCATGATCACGGCCGCGGCCACGACTATCCTGCCGCTGTGCCGGAGCCCGGTGATGATCGCCTGTCCGGGCCGCTCGCCGTGGACGTATGCCTCGCGCATGCGCGTGACGAGGAAGACCTCGTAGTCCATGGCCAGGCCGAAGACCACGCCGATCAGGAAGATCGGCATCATGCTGGAGATCGGTCCCACGGTCTGCACGCCGAGCAGGTCGGCGAGCCAGCCCCACTGGAAGACCGCCACGATCACGCCGAATGCCGCGCACACCGACAGCACGAAGCCGAGCGCCGCCTTCAGGGGAACGAGGACCGAACGGAAGACCACCATCAGGAGCAGGAAGGCCAGCCCGACGACCACTGCCAGGTAGGGCAGGATCGCGCCGGTGACCTTGTCGGCCATGTCGATGTTCACGGCGGTGGAGCCGCTGACCAGCATGTCCGCGCCGGTGGAGGCCTTGATGTCGTCGGCCTCGTCCCGGATGGTGTGCACGAGGTTCTTGGTCTTGGTGCTGCTGGGAGCGGTCGACGGGGTGGCCGTGAACATGGCCGTGTCGCCCGCCTTGTTGAACCTGGGCTCGGTCACGCTGACGACGCCGTGCGTCGCCTTGAGATCGTCGGCGACGGTTGTGGCCGCGGCCTTGGGGTCGTCGGAGTTCCTGGCGTCCACGACGATGGTGAGCGGACCGTTGAAGCCAGGGCCGAAGGCGTTGGACAGGTCGTCGTAGGCACGGCGCTCGGTGGTGGACGTGGGCTTCGACTCGTCGCCCGGATTTCCCAGTTGGAGATCGAGCGCCGGCACCGCACAGGTACCCAGAGCCACCACACCGAACAGGAGCACGAGCAGGGGCCGGCGGATCACGAAGCGAGCCCAGCGTGTGCTCGGGCTCGGCTTCTCCGGCGTGCGGGCCCCGTCCGCGGGAGTCCGGCCCGACTCGCTCCCCTTGTCCTTCTCGGCCTTCTTGCGCACGGACCGGGGCAGCACGGCGTTCGGGGCGTACCCGATCAGCGCGGGCAGGAGTGTCAGGGCGATCAGCACCGCGACCAGAACCGTGAACGCGGCTGCCAGACCCATCTTGGTGAGGAACGACAGACCGACGACGGACAGGCCGACGAGGGCGATGATCACGGTGAGGCCGGCGAAGACCACGGCGGAGCCCGCCGTGCCGACGGCCCTCCCGGCGGCTTCCTGCGGATCCCTCCCTTCCGCCCGTTCGGATCGGTAACGGGAGAGGATGAACAGGGCGTAGTCGATGCCGACCGCGAGCCCGATCATCAGCGCCAGCGTGGTGGTCGTGGACGAGAAGCCGATGGTGCTGGCGACCGCCGTGATGACGGCGACGCCCGTACCGATGCCGAGCAGCGCGGTGATCAGCGGTAGGCCCGCTGCCACGATGGACCCGAAGGTGATCAGCAGGACGACCGCCGCGACGGCGACGCCGATCCCCTCGGTGCTGCCGGGGGTCGCCATCTGCGACAAGGCGTCGCCGCCGATCTCCACGGTCAGACCGGCGTCACGGGCGTCCTGCGCCGCGCCCTTGAGCGCGGAGGTCGTGGCGTCGGTGAGGTCGCTGTTCGCCTTCGCGTAGTTGATGACGGCGTACGCGGTGGTGCCGTCCTTGCTCACGGAATGCGTCGTGAAGGGATCGAGGGCGCTCTTCACCTGGCTGCCGTCGGCAATCTCGCGCACCGTGTGTTCAATCGCGGCCTTGTTTCCGGCCGCGGTGATCTTCTGCCCGTGCGGCGCGACGAAGACGAGCCGTGCGGTGGCCCCGTTGGAGCTCCCGCTGTTCGGGAAGCGCTGGTCCAGGAGGTCGTAGGCCTTCTGGGACTCGGTTCCGGGAAGGGACATGGATTGCTCGGGCGCGGCCGGGGCCTTGACCGCGCCGAAGACGGCGACGGCGAGTACCGCCGCCCAGAGCAACAGAAACCAGTGTCGTTTGTGGAACGACACTCGGCCCAGTCGATAGAGAAACATGGCCACGAAGGGGGCTCTCCAGTCTGGATCTCAGCAGTGGGCGACGTGCAGGGCCGCAAGGCACGGCAGGCCACCGGGACAGCGTGGAAGCAGTCCACCGCCTGCGCGGGGGCGGGATGCGTGGAGCCATCCTTCGTGCAGCGGCCGCTCATCGGCATCGTCGCTCGGCACGCAATCGCGGTACTGCCGCTGGAGGAGATCCCGCCCGTCCGGCGAGGCTCACATACTGCTTGAGGAGGACATGGTTCGCGTGGACAGGGCTGACGACCGATGTACGTCGGAGGCGGCGATCACGATGGCAGGCGAGTGGGGTCCGGGGCCGGCCCCGCTGAGCAGTTCCGACGAACGGGTCGGCCCGCCCGTAGTCAACTTGACCTGGTCCCAAAGGACCGGGTTTGGAGGTGGCGCCCAACTGGCTGCTGGGTTGGCTCCTCCGTCCGGACACCCCGTCATGGGGGCTCGGGGCCCAGGCAGCGCAGCAACTGGCGACTGGCGACTGGCGTGTCAATGGCAACACGTCAATCTTGACGGTCATATCCGTCGGGAGCATGCTTCGAGCCATCCAGGCCTACGACGTTCTTGTTGTCGGCTTGAGACCGGTCGTGCGAAGCCGCCCCGCCGACGACGACACAGCGTGAGTGCACGCCCACTATGAACCGCCCGGCGTCGGTGGCGCGGCGGCTTGTTCAAAGGCTGGGCACAACGATGCGTCGGCGAGCTGGGACGGAGATGTCTCACAATGGTGATCCGGGGTGCGGCTGGACCCACCCCGGCACCGGCTCCGAGTACGTCCCCGCCGTCCTGGCCGGGCCCACCTGCGACAGCGACGACGCCACTGGACGCAGCGATCCGCCAACACGTGGAAGGCCCGACCGTTCAGGCGGGTACACCGCTCGGGCGTCGTCGATCGAGATGGCGTTGAAGGGGGCTCCCCGCGTCGAGATGGGCATGCAGCCATTCGCGTCGGTTGTTCAGGGTGCGGGTACCGGTAACCGGATCCACGCCTTGCACCGTGGCCTCAGGCCTCCTTCGCCAGGGCTGCGAATGCCGCTTCCTGCACCACGTGCTCCTCCGCATAGCGGTGCTCAC
>NZ_JBIBAK010000033.1:0-61275 GCF_042899865.1 Streptomyces sp. NPDC013157
GGCGACCGCCTGGCCCAGGCGTACTCGCGGGCCCTGCAGTACACCGTGTCCCGGGAGGACCTGGCCGCCATGGAAGACGTCCAGCGCGGCCTCGAGTCGGGTGCCATCAGTGACGTCTACCTCTCCCTCCAGGAGTTCGCGCTCCAGCACCGCTACGGACTCATCGACGAACTGATCGGAGACATTGATGAGACATCGAGAAAGGTATGTGGATGCCGTTCATCGGACTGACCGGGCGGGTCGCCGTGGTGACGGGCGCCGGCAGCGGCATCGGGGCCGCGACAGCTCGCCGACTGGCCGCTGAAGGATGCCTGGTGGCTCTCGTGGACCGTGACGATTGCGCGGCCCGCGCCGTGGCGAAGAGGTGTGAGGGGAAGCCCTTCGTGCTGCGCGCGGATGTCTCGAACGAGGTGGACACGTCCGCGTACATGGAAGCAGTGGCGGCCCACTTCGGCCGGATAGATCTGATCCATCTCAATGCGGGGATCCTCGGTTCCTTCGGTTCCTTCGAGGCAACAGAGGCGACGGAATACGACCGGGTCATCGCGGTCAACCAACGCGGCGTCTTCCTGGGCCTCCGCGAAGCGTTGCGCTACTTCCGGCAGGCGGGCCGTCGCGGTTCGCTGGTCGTCACGAGTTCCCTCGCGGGACTGCGGGCCAGCGCGGCCATCGTTCCGTACACCGCGAGCAAGCACGCCGTGATCGGCCTGGCCCGGAGCGCCGCCATCGAAGGCGCGCCTGCCGGAGTACGCGTGAACGTCGTAGCCCCGGGGTTCATCGAGGCCCCGCTCCAGAGCCATGCCCTGGACTTTCTCGGCGATCCGGACGCCGCCCGGGCGCTGCGCGCGCACAGCCCCGTCGGCCGCATGGGCACGGCAGACGAGGTGGCCGCCCTGGTCGCCTTCCTGCTGAGCGAAGAGGCACCGTTCATTACGGGCGGGGTGCATGTCATCGACGGCGGTGTCGATGTCAGCGACCCCATGCGAAGAGAGGCGTGAACGAGCCGTCCGTCCCGACCACACGCCACGAAAGGACCATCACCACGGACGTTTCGACGTGCGCAACGTCGTCAAGGCCCCCGACGCCTTGCTCGCGGTGACCGAGAACCCCCGTCATCGCGCGATCCTGCTGAACTTCCGTCGCCATGCGCTCCTGGAGCTGACGGGCCGCTGCCGCGAGGTCCTGCAGCCCCGACATGGTCGTGGACGACCCCTACTACCGGATCAACGAGAACGGCATCTCTCTGCACCTGCGCGGCGAGGGGCGGATCGGCCGCTTCTACGCGGGACTCACGGAAGCGGGACTCAACGTCTTCGGCCCCATCAGCGAGAACATCGCCGTGGCCGACTGGGGCCTGGCCATCGAGTCCTGCTTCGGAAATCACATACCGGGACGGGTTCTCGCCGAGCAGGGCGAGGACATCGACGATCCGGGCGCCTACTACCAGTTGACCCACTATGTGGCGTCCTTCCGGCCCTACGACGCCGACGCCCGCCTGATCGGGGAGCACATCTACGAGGACTCGGCCAGCAGACACATCGAGAAGATGGACCCCGCCGACGTCATCACCCCGGAGAGGTCCCGGGAACTGCTCACTCCACTGCTCGGCGCACAGCCGTGGGTGCTGTAGACACGGGCGCCGCGGCCGTCCGCCCGATGAGCAGAACAGTGCTGGTCGTAGAGGTGCCCTCGGCCTGGTGGCGCTGGGCCCGGCGGCGCCCCACGAGGCTGCCGGCCCAGCCAAGCAGGAAGGCGGCCGGGACGGAGACCAGAACAGGGGTGGGGTGATCGAACCAGGCGATGTCGGAGTTCGGCAGGAATGCCTGCGGGCCGCCCGAGGCGGAAGGCGAGGAGACCTGCAGACCCACGCTCAGGATGATTCCGCCGTACACGGTCCACAGTAGACCGGTTCGGTTGAAGCGGTCCCAGTAGAACGTGTAGATCAGAACCGGGGCCACGGTCGACGCGGCCACGGACGTGGCGAACTGGGCGAGGAGAGCGGCAGAGTGTCCCTGCGAGACTACGGTGAGAAGGATGCCGAGGCTGCCGAAGAGCAGGACGGCGACACGCGCCACCATCAGTTCACGCGCCGGATCCGACCGTCTGTGCTGGACGAGGTGGTGGTACGCGTCCCGGGCGAGGGTGCCGGCCGCCGCCAGCGTGATGCTTCCGACGACGGCGAGCACGCTGAGAAAGATCGCGCAGGCGAGCGCGGTGAACAGCAGGCGGCCCAGTCCAGCTCCCAGGCCGCCTTCGAGGCTGCCGGCCAGGAGCATCAGGGAGTCGTCCGCGTTCGACTGGGCACCGAGGATGGTGTGAGCGCCGACTCGCGCGGAAGCACCGAAGCCCAGAATGACCACCGTCACGCACACGAAGGCGACGACTCCGGCTGCGTAACGGACGGAGCGGCGTGCCGTGGCGGTGTCCTTCGCCGCGGCGACGCGGTTGAGAACGTGAGGCATGCAGGCTCCGCCGAGGATGGTCATGACCTGGCCGGCTGCGAAGTCCAGATGCGGTGTTCCGCCAGTGTTGAAGAGACCGCCCGAATTCAGGTACCGGCCTGGGCGGGTGCTGTGTGCGTCCGCGGAGGCGATGAGGGAGTCGACATCCCCGTGGAAGAGTCGGAGCACGGCCACGGACGCGAAAATCATGGCTGTGAGCGTGATGACTGCGGCGAGTACCTGTACGACGGTGATCCCCTTGGCGCCGCTCAGCATGCCGCAGGTGACCACCAGGCCTCCGATCAGCACGGCGCACATCTGTTGTATGCCGAGGCCGGAGAACCCGAGCAGAGCGGCGGTGACGCTGCCGGCGGCGATGAGCTGCGCCACGAGAAGGGGAGCGGTGACCACGAGAACGGTCACCGCGGCGGCCACCCGAGGGGCGATGCCCGGTGCCCGGAGCGTGAACAGGTCGCCGAGCGTGAGGGCGCCGCTGAGCTGAACGGGCCGGACCAGCAGCAGGAGCACACCCAGCGACAGAAGCACGTTGGTCGTGGTGGTGATGCCGTCGAAGCCGATGGTTGCCACGACACCGGTCACGCTGAGGAGAAGGGATGTGGAGACATAACATCCCGCCAACGCCAGACCGTTCTTCCATGCCGAACTCTGCCGGTCGCCGATGTAGAACTCCTTCGGGGCATCTCCGTTCAGGCCCGCGAAGACCGAGCCGAAGAGTGCGACAACCATGAAGAGCATGAAGGAGCTCAGGACCAGGGCATGGTGGTCTCCTGCTGCCGCGAGGACGGCGCGCTTGTCGTTCATCTCCGTCCCCGGATCTGCCCGACGGGCATGGTAGGCGCGTCCGCTTCCGCGGGTACGTGCTGCAGCGGGTCCAGCAGGCGTGCAGAGCCGCGGTCGAATCGGCGGGCCGTCGCCAGCAGGACCACGGCCTGGAGCAGGTAGAGCGACAGCCCGAGGGTTGCGTCGGTGCCGAAAAGCCGCGTGGCGAGTGGGTCGCCGGGAACCGCTCCCAGGACGACCGCAGTGCCGAAGCACGCGGCGTTGGGGGCGAGGAAGGTCCGGTCCAGGCGGACCGCCCGTCGGTGCGCTTCGGACAGCGGCGAGGGAGCGGGGCGATCGGTAAGGCCGTGGTGCTGCGGGGGCTGAGCGGAGCGTTGCATGCGCCACCTTCACGTGCTGGTCGGGGAGTGAGTCGGCAGGCGGCCGCTCTGGACGCGGACCCCGGACCGCGGGGCAGCGCTTTTCCAGGAGGGCGTCAGCGCGCGGCGGCCGGGCGTGGGGAGAGCGCTGTCGTCGTCGATCAGCTGGAGCGGCAGGCACGAGCATCACGGCGCCGCCGACGATGCTGCCGACGCAGACGTAGACGATACCGGAAGTCGTCCCATCGTGTCCTCTCATGTGAAACTTGAGTTCTGCTAGGCCGGACATTACGGTTCGGTAGATGTAGAGGGGGACGATCACTGCCCCATGAGAGTCCGGCACTCTCCGGCTGGGAACGGCGGCTACTGGCCGCAGTGCCCTGATCAGTTCCCTGCGTTCCTGACTCTCTTCAGTTCTGGCTTTCCTCCCTCCGACCTCCCATCCGGCTCGGTGAAAGTCGTGTCCTGTTCGCGATCAGCCCGTTGGAGCCGCACCCCCGTGTCCCTTCTCGCCTGATCCACCGGCCGGGAGCGGAGCGACCTCCCGTCCGGAGTCGGAGCCGCGAACGTGCTCAGGTCAATTTCTGTGTCAATGCCAGCAGAAAGTAGGTGTCCGCATGCCTTACCAGTGGAAGCTCGCCCCGGAGGACCTGTTCGCAGAGCGGTACCGGCAGATGGTGAGCAGCGGTCTGCCGGCCGAGGATGTCGACACCGTCCGATCCGCGGTCGCCGATATGTGGCTCGACCAGCCGGGGGGATGGGTGTACGAGTGGTCGCGACTCGCCGCCGGGTATGCCCGGCACCATCGGCACCAACGTGCGGCGCTGGCCTACGGATGGGCGAAGTTCCCCGCCTTGACGGACGACGCGAGGCGCACGGCGCTGGAGCGGCAGCTTGAGCAGTACGTGCTTGCCGTTCCCGGTTTCAAGGTCGGGTTCGAGCGCCGTATGGTCCAGGTGCTGGGTGAGCATGGGGGCACCGTCGTACCCGTGCACCTTCTGACACCGCCCGGCTGGTCCGGTGACGCCCCCATCCTGCTTGCCAGCGGTGGAGTGGACACCTGGAAAATGGACTTCCACGGGCTCTTCGAGGAGGTCGCCCTGCGCACCGGCATGGGCGTGCTGACCTTCGACATCCCCGGCACCGGTGAGTGCGCCGGGCCCATGGACTCGGAGGACGGCGCCGACATGGTACGCGCACTGGCCGCCGATGCGCGGGCGCTGGGCAATGGGCGCGTACTGCATCTGGGCATCTCCATGGGCGGGCATTTCTCGGCCTGTTCGGGCCTGGCCGGCGATGTCGACGCAGCGGTCGTCATCGGGGGTCCGGTCGAGGCGGCGTTCGCCCGGGGCCGGACCTTCGCGCACGGCATGGACGGCATCGTCGGCAACGCGTTGGGATTCGACCACGAACCGACCCACGCCGAACTGGCCCAGAGTTGGCCGTCGTTCGCACTGCGCCCGCTACTCGACCTCGACGTCAACGTTCCGATGCTTGTGATGAACGGTGCCGAGGACGTTCACGTCCCCCAGCACGACACTCTCGTTTTCGAGGGCCGCCGGGACACGGAAGTCCACTTGCTACCGGACACGGGACACTGTGCCGTTTCCAAGCTGCCCCAGGTACTCCAGTTGATGTTCGAATGGATGGAGCGCCACAAGGCCAGCCCCCGCTGATGCGCGACGACTGCGGCTCGCCTCGGCAGGCTGAGGGCCTTGCTCGCGTCGCGCCGCGAACGACGGGCCGCGCCTGAAACCCCTCGTGAACCACCCGTAGTCAGACGCAGACTCCGGGGGGGCATCGCGGTGACGGAGGCACCGAGAGCAAGCGGGGTTTACCGTTCACGTCGGCCTCGACGCAGAGCCGTCAAGGCGCTGGAGGCCAGCAGGGACACCGCCACGCTGAAGCCGATCCCGGCTGTCCGAAGGCCCACCACGTCGGCCATCACCCCGACGCCCACCACGGGCAGGGAGATCGCGACGTAGAGCACGATGAAGTACGTCGAAGCGATCTCCGCCCGCTGTCCACTGGGCGCTTCGGCGTTGATCGCGGTGAGTCCGGCGCGAAAGCTCACTCCTTGCCCGAGCCCGGCCGTCACGGCGGCGCCCACCAGGAGCACCAGCGACCCCGCGGCGAGTCCCGCGATCAGCAGGGCCATGCCTCCGATCAGCAGACCGCACCCGACGGGCAGGGCTGCTGGGCCCAACGGTCGTACGAGCGTGACCTGACCGATGGCCGAAGCAGCGAATACCGCGCAGACCACGGAGCCGGACAACGCGGCATTGTGCAAGTGCAGGAGATGCCCCAGGAAGGACGGTGCGACAGCCGTGAACAGCCCGAGCACCGAGAAGCCGGCGAAACCGGCGATCGATGCCCGCACGAAGGTGGCCCGCGCCTCCTCGGGCACCCGCGGTCGGGTCATGCTCAGCCGCAGCTGTCCGGTGACCTTGACCGGCTCCGGCATGAGCCACACCCCGACCGTCACCAGGGTGAGCATCCCGAGGTGCACCTCGAACGGCAAGCGCAACGGCATGGGGGCGAGTTGGGCGAGCAGCCCGGACAGCAGAGGTCCTGCACCCAGTCCGCCCATGTTCGCTGCCGTGGCCACCAGGGTGGCGCGTTCCTTGTCGTCCGCGTCGGCGAGGTCGACCAGTGTCGCGGTGGCGGTGCCGGTGAAGATGCCTGCGGAGAGTCCCGAGAGCACGCGTCCGGCGATCAGCAGCGGCAGGTTGTCCGCGCCCAGGAACAGCAGCCCGCTGAGTGCGGCGCAGGCGAGTCCGGGGAGCAGCGTGCGCCGTCGTCCGACGACATCCGAGGCACGTCCGAACAGCACCAGAGCGGTCAGAACCCCCACCGCGTACGCGGCGAAGATCACTGTGGTCATGGCGGTCGAGAAGCCCAGGCGATGCTGGTAGAGCACGTACAGCGGGGTCGGCAAAGTGGTGCCCAGCATCGTCACGGCGAAGGCCAGGGCCACCAGCCAGAACGCCGCCCCGCGTGGTGGGGCCGGTCGGCGTGGACGCTCGCCGAAGCGCGGCGGCCCGGATGTCTCGGGCAGCCGAGGACGAGTTCTCACGCTGCGCCCATCGCGTGGAGGAGCCGTTGGCCCGAATCCAGGAGCCGGTCCTTGACCTCGGCGATGTCCGGGTGAAGCAGGACGTGGTCACGCTTGCGCCAGCGTCCGGCGATCATGACCGCCTCGATGTTCGCGATGTCCGAGTGCAGGACAGCAGCAATCGGGTTGTGGGCGGGCCAGAGGTTGAGGGCACGGCTGTCGACGGCTACCAGATCGGCCTGCATGCCCGACTCGACGCGGCCGACCCGGTCGGCCAGGCCGAGCGCCTTCGCCCCTTCGACGGTGGCCCACTCCAGAGCCTGCTTGGCGGTGACCGACGGCCTGTCGGCGAAGGTGCCGGTGGTCTGGCGGTGCTGAGCGTGATCGAGGCTGCGCTGGTGGGCAAGGGCGACGCGGGCGGCGGTGAGGACCTTGCCGGGTACGACGGTGTCGACGTCGGTGCCGAGCGAAGGAGCCCCCCCGTGGCGCAGCAGGGAGCCGGTGACGGGGGTGCCGTGGCCCTGGCCGAGTTCGTTCTCGGGTGTGCTGGTGAAGGTGACGCCGGCCTCGACCAGCGTCCTCACCCAGCCGTCGGGCAGGTCCGAGCCGTGCACCACGTTGGTATGAGGGCTGAACAACCCGGCATCGCGTACGGCTTCCCAGCCGGGCGCGGGGCCCCCACCGCTCTGGTGGAGGGACACGACGAGACCGCGTTCGGCCGCGGCCCGGAAATCGGCCACCGCGGTGCTGGGGGAGGAGTATTGCGGGCCCTGGACGGCCATGCCGAGCGTGAGCAGGGCATGGCCGCGGACGGGGCCGTCAAGGAGGCGGTCCGTCTCGGCGAGCGGATGGGGCAGGTCCGGGTCCCGGTAGGGGGTGCCGTGCAGGAAGACGGCGCGTATGCCGGCTCGCACGAGCCCTTCGACGGCTGCGTCGGCGTGCTCGGGCGTCAGGCTGTTGTGGCACCAGTCGCCGAGAGTGGTAGTGCCGCAGTTGATCTGGTTCAGGGCACCGGCGAGATTGCTGACGTACATGTCGTCGGGCCTGTAGTGCTGGACGGCGCCTCCGTGCAGATGGGTGAGGTACTCCATGAGCGTCCAGTCGGCACCCACGGACCGCAGCCCGGTCTGCCAGGTGTGCAGGTGGGCGTTGACCAGGCCGGGGATGACCACCCGTCCGGTGAGGTCCACGGGTTCGGCATCGGGTGCGTCCAGATCCTCGCCGATCATGGCGATGCGGTCGCCTTCGACGAGGATGTCGACGCATTCGGCGTCGGGGCGGCCTGGCGCCATGGTGATGACCTGTGCACCGCGCAGCAAGGTGCGGCTCATTCGGCGACTCCTGTACGGGAGGAGGATTCCGACACGATGCGACTCCTTGCGGGAGGTGTCATCGCCTCGATGGCGGTGCGGGTACCGGTGAGGAAGTCCTGGGTCGCGATGTGGCCGATGTAACCGTCGGGGCGGACGAGCAGCAGGGCCTCCCCGGCGATCCCGTGCACCTGCCCGAGTGTCCCCGCGGAGTCGGTGAGGAAGTGGTCCGCGCTGTCGGCGGGGGAGCCTACGGCGATCCGCTTCACCTCTGCGCCGGCTGCCGGCCATTCGAGCCGGTCCAGGGCGTCGGCGGCGCGGCGGCCGTGGGCGAGGGCGGTGAAGTGCGTTCCGCGGAAGATGTCGAAGAGCCTGACCTGTTCCCCGTCGCGGCCCGTCAGGACGGCGTCCGGGGCGCGGTCACCGACGCGCAGCTTTTTGGTGCGGTCGCTGTCGCGGGGCGCGAGGGGGCCGCCGAAGTAGCTGAGGGCGAGCTGCTGTTCGTCCTTTCCGCGGCTGATGCTCGACGGGTCGAGCTTGGCGATGCCCTCGTACTTCTTCGCCGACATGCCGAGCACTCCGGCGGCGATCGGCATCCGTTCGGCCTCGTAGGTGTCCAGCAGCCCGGGGGCGGTGCCCGCCAGGACCTGGGCGAGCTTCCAGCCGAGGTTGTAGGCATCTTGGATGCCGGTGTTCAGTCCCTGGGCACCGGCCGGGGGATGTACATGCGCGGCGTCGCCTGCGATGAAGACCCGTCCCTGGCCGTAGTTCTCAGCGAGGCGGATGTTGGGCCGGAACACCGACGTCCACTGAATCTCGCTCAGTGTGATACGCCGGTTGCCGGTGGCCGAGCGGATCTGGTCGTTGAGCCGCGCCATGTCGGGCGCGGGCTCCTCGTCGATCGCCGGTCGGATCATCCACTGGAAGAGGTTACTGTGCGGCAGGGGGCAGGCGCCGACGAACTTCCCCCCGGTACGTGGCCACATGTGCCATCGGTCACGGGACAGGCCCGTGGTGACGGCGTCCACGACGAGCATCCGGTCCTGTTCGTCCGTCGATCCGGCGAAGCCGATCCCGAGCTGTTTGCGGACGGTGCTCGAACCGCCGTCGGCGCCGACGACATACCGGGCGGTGATCTCCTCGATCCCTGCGGGGCTCGACACCCTGGCGCTGACGAGGTCGGTGTCCTGGTCCAGTTCGACCAGCTCCGACGCGAACTCGACGTGGTGCCCGAGCTGTGCGAGGCGGTTGTGCAGGGCGCGGTCGGTACGGTACTGCGGTATCAACCATGTGTTGGGATACGGAACGTCCGTGCTCGGCTGCCGGTTGCGCATCATCGGCCACGGGGCTGCGAAAGGGCCGAGATGAATCCCGGCGAGCGGATAGGTGCTGCCGCCGGCGATGACGTCGTCGAGCGCTCCGAGGTCCTCCAGGACCTCCAGGGTGCGGGGCTGGATGCCCTTGGCCCGTGAGCCGTCGAAGGCGTGATCCGACTTGTCGACGATGCGGATGTCGAGGCCGCGGCGTGCGAGGTCGATCGCCAGCGTCGTCCCGGCAGGCCCGGCACCGATGATCAGGATGTCGAGAGGTTTGTGGTATTTCATGAGCCCTGCCTTTCCGTGCGCGTTGCCGTGAACGACGCGATCCGTTCGGCGACTTCCCGGGGCTGTTCATAGGGGGCCATGTGGCCGCAGTCCTGGATGACATGGCACTGCTGCGGCTTCAGCAGGGAGCGCGCGGCAGCGAGTTGACCGATGGGCGTGACTTTGTCGTCCTCGCCCCAGAGCAGCAACGTCGGTATCTCCAGCGTTCCCACGCGCTGGAACAGCTCGGTGCGGCCGGACAGCGGCAGGTGCTGGAGTGTGTCGAAGAACGCGTACAGCGAACCTTCGTAGCTGTAGGCTTCGAGAACCATCGCCGTCAGCTCGGCGGACCGCTCCGGATCACGCACGTTGTGGCCCAGGTGGCTCTCCAACAGCCGGCGCCCGAACCGCCGGGCCACGAAACCGGCCGGCAGGTCACTGGCGAGCAGTCGGTGCGGCGGCAGCTTCTGCCGGATGAGTCCCGCAGGTCCCGCCAATGTCAGGGTCGCCAGGGACTCCCGATGCCGCGTGGCGTACTGCATCGCGACAAGGGCGCCCATGGAGGTGCCGACGAGGTGCACCGGCTGGCCGATGCCGAGCCGGTCCGTCAGTTCGGCGAGCTGGCGGACGAACAGCGTTTCGTCGTACGTCGCCCGCACCCGGTCGGAGTAGCCGCGCCCGTAGGCGCTGCAGGCCAGGGTACGCAGCCCCCTGGTATGCAGTTCCGCCGCCAGGCCGTCCCAATAGAACAGCGGAACCGTCAGCCCGCCGGCAAGCAGGACCACCTCGCCGCCGTCGGGCCCGGCCAGCGCATAGTGGGTGACACCGTCGGACAGCTCGACGAAGCTACCGCGCAGGTCCTGCCGCGAGACCGGGTCGAGGCGGTGGTCCTCGCCGTCGGCTATGAAGTACTTCACGCTCGTTCTCCTTGTTCCTCGATGCCCTCACGGGAGTCGAGGAACTTCGCTATCGCGCCGCCGACCCATTGCGGGTCTTCTTCCGGCAACAGATGGCCCCCTTCGCTGTGGACCATTTCCTGAGCGCCCCGGATGTCACGGGCGAAGTGCTGGCCGTCGACGCTCGCGCTGCGCAGCACCAGCGTCGGCACCGCGATGCATGGGATGTCCGCACTGCGGTCGGGCTGGTCCGTATTGACGAAGTCGATGAAAGCCGACCGGTTTCCGGGTCGGCTCATGAGCTGGTGCGCCCGCTCCACCATCTCCTCGTCGACGATGTCCGAGTGCGGGCCGACGGCCGAGCGCAGGTTCCGCTCGATCACGCGGCGAGGCATTGCCAGGCGCAGCAGGGGACGCAGCAGCGGGTTGCGTGCCAGTCGCAGACCGGCCGGGACCGACTTCTCCGGGTAGCCGGTGGCGTTCACGAGCACCAGGCCGCTGACCCGATGCGGATGCTCCAGTGCGTAGTTCCAGGCGATGTTGCCGCCCAGCGAGTTGCCGACCACAGCACTGCTGCGCACGCCCAGCGCGTCCAGAAAACGGGCGACCGTCGCCGCGTACGTCGGGATGCGGTAGTCCCGGTCGGCGCGTGGTCCGGTGAGGCCCCACCCCGGCAGATCGGGACGGATGACGTCGAACGACGACGCCAGCGCGGCCGCCACGTCTTCGAAATGGTGCAAGGACGAGGCGCTGCCGTGCAGCAGCACGACCGTCGGCCCGTGTCCTGCGCGTTTGTAGTGGACCCGCAGATCGTCGACGACCACGAATCGCGAGTCGGATTGGGGTTCGGCCCAGAGCTTCATAATGGCTACAGTGTTGCCATTATTTTCGGCCCGGGTCAAGTGACAGGCAGCACAGGGCGAACTTGCGGATCCGGACGTGACGGGGGGCGACGAGTACGCCGACGGTTCGAGGTGGGGAGCCCGGGCCGGTCGGAGTCGCTCGGTGAGCTTGAGGACGGCGACGATCGCTGTGGGGTCCGCCGGCCCGTTCCTGCCTGGAGCGCGCGGAAGGGATCGTCCGGGCGCCGTCACGCAGACGGTCATGGGCGAGATCATGACCGGGAAGCCGCAGACGCTGCCCGGCATCCTCGGGTTCGTATGCATATGCCCTCGATCGGCGTAACGTCGTTGCCGTGGAGCCCACAGTGGACAGCGTTGTGTCCAGTGCCGTGCACGCGCTCAGCCTGGGAGCGGAGCGGTTGATTCACGACGTGGAGCGATGCCTGCAACGTGAGGTGCCCGAACTTTGGGAGGATCCGGACGTAGCGCGGCTGACCAGGGAAAACATAGTCAAGTACTTTGCTGCCGCGTTGCCCGGCCTTGAGCAGGGCAACGACCCGAGCGAGATCCCACTGCCGGCTATCGACGGGGAGGGTGCGCGTCGACTGGCCCAGCGGGGGAAGTCGGTCAGCTCGACGTTGCGGGGACTCCGGCTCGCGCAGAGCTGCGTCGTCGACAGGCTGCTCGAAGAGATCGCTCGACTCACCGACGACACGGAACTTGCCGGCGCGGCGATGCGCAAACTGGTCGCGCTCGTGGCCGCGTACGTGGACCGCTTCTCGGAGCAAGAGGTCATAATGTTCCACGAGGAGCGAGATCGCCACCTTCGGCAGCGGATGTCCGTGGTGAACGAGGCGGGCATGCGCGTCGGCACCACCCTGGACATCGTCCGTACCTCCCAGGAGCTGGCTGACCTGGCTACCGGGTATTTCGCCGACGCCGTCACCGTCGACATGCTTGACTCGGCCCTTGGAAACTGCCCCCAGCGGGGCGGGGTACCGGTCGTGCGCCGGGTGGCGCAGCAGTCGGTGATGGAAAACGGTCCGGAGCCTTCCATACCGCCGCAGCAGCTCCATAGTTTTCCGGACGGATCACCACTGGCTCTCGCCCTCGATTCCGGCCGGCCTTCGCGTCACATCCATGCGTCCCTGCTTGAGGACCGCCAGGCGGCGCGGTCGGCCCACGGCCCTGACACCGATGCTCAGCGGATCCACTCGACACTGGTGGTGCCGCTGCGTGCCCGTGGTAGCACGCTGGGTGTCGCACAGTTTTTCCGCCACCGCACCCCCGACCTCTACGACGAGCAGGATCTCCTCCTCGCTCAGGAGATCGCAGCCCGAGCAGCGGTAGCCATCGACAACGCCCGCCGTTACACGCAAGCCCATAGCACAGCTTTGACGCTGCAGCGCAGCCTTCTCCCAAGGGTGACGCCGTCGCAGTCCGCCGTGGAGGTGGCCTGCCGCTATCTTCCTGCGGCCGCTCAACTCGGCGTCGGCGGCGACTGGTATGACGTGATCCCGCTGTCCGGTGCCCGCGTCGCCCTGGTGGTGGGTGACGTGGTCGGCCACGGTGTCCATGCCGCCGCCACCATGGGCCGCCTGCGGACCGCCGTACGCACGCTGGCGGACATAGACCTGCCGCCCGACGAACTCCTCACGCACCTTGACGACGTCGTGCTCCGCCTGTCTGCCGAAGCCATGGCCGAACCGGACGTCGCATCAACGGGGGATATCGGCGCCACCTGCCTGTACGCCGTTTTTGATCCCATCGCCAGCTGCTGCACCCTCGCCCGTGCGGGGCACGTGCTCCCCGCCGTAGTCAGCCCAGACGGAATCGTGACCCTTCTTGACCTGCCGGCCGGCCCGCCGCTGGGCCTGGGGGGCATGCCGTTCGAGGCAGTGGAAGTCGACCTGCCGGAGGGCAGCCTCCTGGCCCTGTACACCGACGGCCTGATCGAGTCCGCGGACCACGACATCGAAGCGGGTCTCACCCGGCTGCGCCACGCCCTCGCCCAGCGCACCCCCTCGCTGGAAGCCGCCTGTGACACCGTCCTCGAAGCCTTGCTGTCCGCCGATCGACCGCGCGACGACGTAGCCCTCTTGCTGGCCCGCACCCAAACGCTCGGGGAGCGCCAGGTCGCCACCTGGTCCGTTGACGCTGATCCGGCCGCGGTCGCTCTCACTCGGGCGGACGTTTCCAAGCAGCTGTCCGTTTGGGGGCTGGAAGACCTGGACTTCACGGCAGAACTGATCGTCAGCGAATTGGTCACCAACGCCATTCGCTACGGTCGTCCCCCCATCCGTTTGCGGCTCATCCACGATCGCACCCTCACCTGCGAGGTCTCTGACGCGAGCAGTACCAGCCCACACCTGCGCAGGGCCCGTATCTTCGACGAAGGGGGACGCGGTCTGCTACTCGTCGCCCAACTCGCCGAACACTGGGGAACACGTCACGCCCGACAGGGCAAGACGGTGTGGGCCGAGTGTGCCCTGAGCCCGCCGGACATCTTCCCCAGCACACTTGGGCTGGATGTGTAGGGGCACCTCGGCTCAGCGAATCCAGGTGTGCAACAACCTGGTGGCCCCCGCTTCGGAGCGTTGGCGCACTGACATGACCGGAGAGACGCTCGCTTGCCACCTTCCGCGTTGTCGAGCTCAGGCGCTGTCGACGCGAGGTTCGAAACTGTCTCGTTTCCTCTGTGCCGGCATCGCTGAGATCCCGGCGTCACGGCACGGACGACCTGCCGATCCTCCAGGTGAGGTCGCCCCGTCGCGCCCGGGGTACCAGCGGATCGAGTACTCCCGCTCCTGGTCAGTCGACTCCTTCGGAGGCAATGGCCGCAAAGAACTGCACGCCAGAGGCCTCATGAATCTTCATCTCCCACGCAACGATGGCAGCACACGCAATCCGCGCCGACTCCCAGGGCCGGTAGCCCTGTTGCGGGGCCACGAAGGCGGTCGTGGGGAGCCGCAGCCGGATCCGGTAGCAAAGACCCCTTGTCGGGACAGATGGCCGGATGGAATTGCCTGGGCTCTTTGTGGCGTAGCACTATGTCGACGCACTGCTGGCCGGAGAGTCCACCGTCGTTGCCGCTGGTGATGGAGGCCGGCACCTCTCCGTGCGGGTCGGTGGCCACCACCAGGACGCCGGAGAGAGCTTCGCCGTCGCCGCCGCGCACAGTACTGGTCAGCACCCCCATGCTGGGTCGATCACGCGGTTGTGCGAGACCGGCGCGCCGCTGAGGGCCAGGGTGGAGACGTGTGGCTGGCGGCCGGGCGCCGAGCCGATGACGACCAAGCCGCCGCGCGCCGGTGTCCACGGTGCAGGAGCCGTCCTCGCGGGAGGTGGAGTGGGCCACCCGGCGGTCGGCCGTGTGCAGAAGGGTGATCGCCGCGTGTGGCACAGGCGCACCCGCTCAGTCCCGTATCCGTCCGCGGACGGCGGCTGCATCCGCCCAGCCCGAGTCTTCGGCTCCGGCGGACGAGAGGGTGGCCACGGGGTTGGTCTGTCCGACTGTATCCGCCTCGGGTGTGGCCGTGGCCTGGGAATCCTCTGTAGGCGCGCTTGCGCGCCTCTTGCGGCGGAACATCAGTACGGTGACGATCAAGGCGACGGCGAAAAAGCCGGCAGACCACCAGTAGACGACGGCGTAACTGTGCAGCGCCGCCTTCTCCTGGACCAGCGGGTCGGCGAGGTGGCCTTTCGCGTAGTCGGCGACAGCGCTTGCGGCCAGGGTGTTGAGCAGCGCGGTACTGATCGCGCCGCCCACCTGCTGCGTGGTGCTGACGGCCGCTGAGGCCACGCCCTGATCGTCCGCGCGCACGCCCAGGGTGGCGTAGCTCATCGCCGTGGGCGTCACCAGACCGAGCCCCGCGCCCAACAGCAGCATCGGCGGCAGCACGTGTGCCGCGTAGCCGCTGTGCAGTTCGAGGCGGGTCAGCCAGACCAAGCCGCTCGCGGCCGACAACGTACCGAACGGCACGACCATCTTAGGGCCGAGCCTGGGCACCAGCCAACGGGTTGCCGACTGCGACATCACCATCAGCGTGCCCACCAGAGGCAGGAAGGCCACGCCGCTCTTCACCGGCGAGTAGCCCAGCGTCGACTGCAAGTAGTACGTGAGGAAGAGGAAGACGCCGAACATCCCCGCATTCGAGATGAGAAGAGCCGCCAGGGAGGCGGCGCGGTCGCGGTCGGCCAGCAGGCGCAGCGGCAGGACAGGGTTCTTCGCCCGGGTCTGCCAGACGAAGAACGCCAGGAGCAGGGCGGCACCTGTGGTGAGGAACCCCCAGGTCATCCGGTCTCCCCAGCCGCGTGTCTCCGCGTTGGCGAAGCCGTAGACGATGCTGAACAGGCCGCCGGACACCAGGACCACTCCCGGAATGTCCAGCCGGGGCTGCTTGGCCGGGACGGACTGGCGGATCAAGAGAATCGCACCGATCAGCGCCGGAGCAGCGAGGACGTCGTTGACGTACAGCGTCCAGCGCCAGTTCAGGTACTCGGTGAGCATGCCTCCGAGGACAAGGCCTATGGCGGCGCCTGAGCCGGAGAGGGCACCGAAAACGCCGAACGCCTTGGCGCGTTCCTTGGGGTCGGTGAACGTCGTGGTGAGCACGGAGAGTGCCGACGGTGCCAGCAGTGCGGCGAACAGCCCCTGCACCGCGCGGGCGATGACCAGCATGGTCAAGCCGTTGGCCGCGCCGCCTACCGCCGAGGCGGCGGCGAAGCCGGCGACGCCGATGATGAAGGTCGTCCTGCGGCCGAAGAGGTCGGCGAGTCGGCCGCCCAGCAGTAGCAGACTACCGAAGGCCAGGGAGTACGCGGTGACGACCCACTGCCGCCCGTTGTTGTCGAACTCCAGCGCCTTCTGCGCGGATGGCAGCGCGATGTTCACGATCGTGGCATCGAGCACCACCATGAGCTGGGCGAGGCTGATCACGGCCAGTGCCCACCATCGGTGCTTGGATTGCGCGGGGTTCTGGCCGGACGGCCTGGTCTGGACTGTGCCGACCGAGGTGGATGACATGGCAGGACCTGCCCCTCAGGGGTTCGGGTATCGGTTGCGGGTCCGCACCGGCAGGACGGCGTTGTCCGAACAGCGCGTATGAGACGACACGTCGGTGTCGACTCGGTTGTGGCTCACACTCCCGCCGAGGTCTGACCCAGGCGTCGACAGGGTCCTCGTGGCGAGAACGGGGGCGCAGCCGCCAGCTGGGCCGCCCTGCGTCTCCTCCACGGCATGGCGACTGCGCGTGCAGGTCACAGCCGCAGCCCGGTGTCGTCTCCGGCAGGGATCAGTTCCGACGCGCTGCGGCGTCGAGATCAACGGCCGACGCCCAGTTCCCGGGGAAGCCCTGCGGCGTCCGGTGGTTGAGCTTGATTCGCGCGATCGGTCTGCCAGTGAAGTCCTGGGCGTGTTGGACGATCACTTCGCCGCGGTCGATGGCCGGGGTCGTACCGGTTGGACAGGGCCCAGCCGTCATCCTCGCTCGTGGCCCCCTCGCAGGGCACGAACACTGCTTCGCTGGGGCAGGTCAGACCGGGATGGTCTGTGTTTCGGTGCGGTCGGCCCGGAAGTCGTGCTTGGCAAGGACATAGGTGTACCAGGGGCCCCGGCCGGACGTGGCGTAGTAGCCGAATCGGTGAGCGCTCCCTTGAAGTCGTACCGTTCGCTTACGGTCTCCAGGGTGTGGGGGCGAAGCTCGTGCGGGACATCCGGCTCGGCGAAGACCAGCAGTCGGCCGTCGAACAGGACAACGTTGGTGTTGGCGCCATCCTTGCAGGGCGGGCGGCCTGATGGCATGGCCGGAGGGTTGGAGCCGCCGTTCATCAACGCTCCGAAGAGGGCCCGGCCTTCCGCCATCTCCGGCTTCAGCCCGGCTGCGGCCGGCCACGTGTCGCTTGCGAAAACTCGCGCGCCCGTCCCACAGGTAGACGCCGCACACCATGCCGTCACCATCCAACCAGTGATGGCGGTCTGGCTCGATCGGACGGCAATACGGGCCGGCGCTCGTCTGGAACAGAGCACCGCTCAGCTCGTTGGGCAGCCCACCCTCGATCTCCAGGTCGAACGCCACGCCCTCCTGGCCCCAGGGCGCGAACGGGCCGTTGAGGAACATGCTGTCGGTACCCCACATCTGACTGGCCTTCCTGCCGGGCGTCGATGGCTTGTGTGGTGAGCTCCGTGACCGCGGCGAACCTCTCGCTGAGTTCGGGCCCCAGCTTTTCGAGGGCCCTCGCGTCGGCGGGCAGGGCCTCCTGTTCGCCGGTTCCCGGGGCTTCGGCGGCAGCGACTGGCGCAACGGGTGACACCTGTGCGCTCATGCCCACTCGATGGCTTCACGGAAGTCCGCACACCTATATATTTGCATCAAATGCAAGTTGCATCAACTGCAAAACGAAAGCCGGTCAACTTTGGCGCGGACCGATGCCGATGTCAGTCCCGTACGACCTCAGGCCTGACGGCTGCCGGATGGACCGGTCACCTCGCGAGACGACCGGTCCCGGGCAGATCAGGGTTGCCGGACCCCTTCTTGCTGCATGCCGCCGACCAGGGTGAGTTCGCCGAGAAGCGCGAAGGCCTCCTCGACGTACACGCCTGCCGGACGCCGCTGCCCGTCGGCGATCCACTGGCGGGTGCCGGCGCGGAGGGCGATCATGGCGGCGCCGGCGATCAGCTCTGCCTGCATCCGTGCGGAGGGTCCGTCGTCCAGGCGGGCGGCGACGGCCTCTGCGAGCACCGCCTCGAACTGCATGAAGCGTCCGTGCTGCCGAGCGACAAGCGCGGGGGTGCGCTCCTGCAGTTGCAGCAGCCGCGGCAGCTCGGTGATCTCCTGGGTGGTGCGCTCCGCAGCGTCGGCGAACAACTTGCCGAGCTCGGTCCACAGGCCCTGGCCCGAGGGCGCGGCGCTGAGCGTGTGCAGATCCTGCTTCTCGATGCCAGGCGCGTCGATGAGCGCGGCATCCTCCTTCGTCTCGAAGTAGTTGAAGAAGGTGCGCGGGGATACCCCGGCGCGCGCCGTGATCTCGTTGATGTGGACCGAGTCCAGTCCTCGTTCCAAGGCGAGGTCGAGTGTGGCGGAACGCAGCGCCCGGCGTGTGGCCCGCTTCTTGCGCTCCCGCCCGTCGAGTATGTCCGGAGGTCTAGTCACGTCGCAATCGTCGCACGGCCGGGCCTTCGCCTGATCGTGCGACGATCAGGCACGCGCCGACAAGGCTGCAGATCGCGGCCTCAGGGAAGGCCGCGGCCGTGCTGCTGGGCGGCGCCCCTGCGGACCAGCCGCTTGCGAACGGACAGGACCTGTAGTCCTGTCAGCAGTCGGGGTCAGGGCGGTCGGCTTGGCGGCCCGGGACGGCCATCCGTCGGTGGCGGCCCGTTCGGCAGCGGTCGGTCCGGGAGGCGGGGAGCTCTCGGGTGCCGTACTGGACGCGAGGTGGCGCGCGGTATGGATCTCAAGGTGCATTTCGGTGATCGGCGGGGGCGGCAGCTCCTCGATGCGGCGCATCCGGTAGACGATCGTGTTGCGGTGCACGTGCTGCTCCTCGGCGCAGCGCACCGGACTCCGGCCGGTTTCCAGGTCCCGCTCCCGGTCGCCGGAGGCCGCGGTTCAGCCAGGACCACAGTCGGTCGCCATCTGCGGTGACCGCGAACAGGGTGGCGTCAGGCAGGCGGTCGGCCAACTGGTTGGTAACACGTTTTAGCCATGGGCCGGAGGCCCGTCCGAGCACCACAGCGCAAGGACAAGCAGCGCACCTTCAAACACTGCATCAATCCCCTGAAGCAATGGCGAGGTACACGACCCGCTACGAGACGACCGCAACCATCTATCGGCCCTGTCGCAGGCATCTTCCTCTGGTCCGCCCGCTGATCCGAACGAACCGCCTGGCATTTCCCCTCAGGATGCATGAAGGTGATCTGATTGGCCTATTGTCACGCAGATTTGAGCAGTAGGCTCACATGGCGTGATTCTTCCTAAGCCTCAGCGCCTCGGCCGTCACGAGCATGACGGTGCCTTCCGCCTGACCGGCACCACATCGATCCGCTTCGACGCCGCTTCGGCCCCCGCAGCCGACGCTCTCCGCCGTGCGCTGCGACCCGCGACCGGGTTTGCCCTGCCGGATGCCGATGGCGGGCAGGCCGCGATCACTCTGTCCGTCGCCCCGAGGGCCCTCGACGCCGAGGCGTACGAACTGACCGTCACGTCCGACCACATCACCATCACCGGCGGCGACCCGGCAGGTGTGTTTTACGGCGTCCAGTCGCTGCGGCAGCTCCTTCCGGCCGAGGTCTTCTCGGCGACGGCCGTCGAACGCGACTGGACGGTGCCGGCCGTCAGCGTCACCGACGGGCCCCAGCTCGGCTGGCGCGGCATGATGCTCGATGCCGCGCGGCACTTCATGCCAAAGGAGTTCATTCTCCGGCTGATCGACCTCCTTGCTCTCCACAAGCTCAACGTCCTCCACCTTCACCTCACGGAGGATCAGGGCTGGCGGCTCGCGATCGAGAAGTACCCACGCCTCACCGAAGTCGGCGCTTGGCGACCGGAGACGCTCGTCGGCCATGCCGACCGGCCGGAGGATGAGTACACCTTCGACGGCACGCCGCACGGCGGTTTCTACACCCAGGACGACATCCGCGAGATCGTGGCGTACGCAGCGGAACGTTTCATCACTGTCATCCCCGAGATCGACATGCCTGGCCACATGCTCGCCGCCATCACGGCCTATCCCGAACTGGGCAACGGCCTGAGACCGCCCCAGGTCTGGACCATATGGGGGATCAGTGAGCAGGTGCTGAACGTCGACGACCTTGCGCTCGACTTCTGCCGCGACGTTCTCACCGAGGTGATGAGCCTGTTCCCGAGTCGGCTCATCCACTGCGGCGGCGATGAATGCCCCAAGGAGGAGTGGCGGGCCAGCCCAGCCGCACAGGCGCGGATGCGATCGCTCGGCCTCACCGACGAGGACGCCCTGCAGGCGTGGTTCACCGGCCAGATGGCGACGTTCCTCTCGGACAACGGCCGACGCTTCATCGGTTGGGACGAGGTACTCGAAGGCGGCGGGCCGGCCAACCTCCCCAAGGACATCGTGGTCATGTCATGGCGCGGCGAGGAGGCCGGCATCGAGGCGGCACGCGGTGGACTCGACGTGGTGATGGCGCCGTGCGAGTACCTCTACTTCGACCGCTACCAGAGTGAGGATCACGACAGGGAGCCGCTCGCGATCAGTGGCTTCGTCCCGCTGTCCAAGGTGTACGACTACCGCCCCGTGCCCGCAGCGCTCGCCGACGAGCCCGAAGCGGCGCGGCATGTCCTGGGCGCGCAGTGCCAGCTGTGGACGGAGTACGTTCCGACGCCCAAGCACGCGGAGTACATGCTGTTCCCGCGTCTGTGCGCGTTCGCCGAGGCGGTGTGGCGGAACGACGGCAACGGCGTCGACGACTTCGCGGACTTCGTCACCGACCGGCTGCGTCCGCACCTGGAGCGTCTCAATGCCCTCGGCGTCAGCCATCGCGCCCTCGACTGAGAGCGTGACACCTCCACCGATCCCCGGGCGCTTCAACCGCGTTCCGGCACGAGATCCGGCGGTAGATCTGACCCTGTCGGTAAATGCGACAAGGCGCCTACCCGGTAGGGAGTGGATGGGAGGCTGGCGCTTTCCGGGATCCATCGGGGTGGTTCACTGCTTGAGGAGATGGTGCTGTCCCTGCTGCCCGACCTTGACCGCGATGTCCCTGATGCTCCGGTCCGCCCTCCGGCCGCCCGGATCGCATGACGACTCGACCGCTGATGAGGAGCTGCGAGCTCACGGGTATCGCTGAGTAGGTCCATGTCGGCAGGTCGGCCGGATGCGCGGAGTATGCCGAACGACCGGAGGAGCCTCATGGCCCGGCACTGGGCGGGTGCCGACATCGGCAAGGCCCGCCACCACACCGTCGAACTGGTCGCCGAGCGCGCTCACAACGACGTCGACCACGCCGCCAAACATCGCCAACGACTCCGACTACGGGCCGGGCGGTGCCGTCTGGACCGCCGGCCCTGACCCCGCCGTACCATTCGGCGGGGTCAGGGTCGGCGGCCTGGGCCGTGAGCTCGGCCCCGAAGGCCTTGCCGGGTACCTGCACTGCAGTCCGTCTATCTCTGATCCAGTGCCGACGAACGACGTATGGGGGGGCGCCCATTGGCGCCCCCCTGTGGCGGCACTTGTGCTCACTCCTTCGCCGCCGTGATGGACCCTTGTGGGGCAGACGCGGCATTGTCGGTGTCTACACCCGGGCGAGACCGCCTGGACGCTTGAAAGGGGCCGGGATGCCGCGGAACCGCCAACAGATCCCCCGCGAGGAACGGGAAGGCGATCTGCTGGCCGCGGCTACAGAGCTTTTTCTTGCCAAGGGCTAAGCGGGATCCACGATGGCCGACATCAGCACTGCTGCCGGCGTGGCCAGAGGCAACATCTACTGGTACTTCAACTCGAAGGACGACATCTTTGCCGCGGTCATGGACCGGATGCTCAGTCGCGAGATCCGGATCCTCGGGGAGGAACCGGCGCACGCCGATCCACTGAGCCGATTGGTGCGCGGGCTGTCCGACATGCGCCTGTACAGGCCGCCCCACCAGGCCATGCACGACCGGCTTCCACACTCCGACGCGGTTCGCACCACCCACAACACCTTCCTGGCCTGGATCGTCGGGATGGTCGATGAGGTCATGGCCGAGCACGGTCTCGACGGTGGTGCGGTTGCCGATGCCGCGCTGGTCCGCGACATCCCCGCCGCTGTATTCGAAGGTGCGAACGTGCCCAACGACCGGAACCGACCGGCGCACGAGATGATCCGTTTCCTGATGGAGTCCATTCTGGCCGGGCGCGGATCGCTCGAGAGGCGCGATCACTGAACGGGGCACTTCAGACCTGGTGCGTGTCGAGTCTCCCTGATGCCTGCGGCATCATGCGTGGACCAGTCGCGTGACGACTGCCCTCTGCCCCGCGCAGCCGGTCCGGCACCGCGTCCGGGTCGGCAGGAGCCTGCTCGCCCCGCCACCCGACGTGTCCATCGGGGCGGACCAGCACCAGCGGCCGCTCGTATGCTCTCGCCGCGGCTGAATCGGTAAGGCGCAGCACCATAAAGGGGACGCTACAGCGGTAAGCGGCCTCCACCAGCGCGGAGGGGTCCGCCGAGCCCGAGACCACCAGCACGAAACCGCGGCCGAAGTGGTCGAGTATGGAGGTGCCGTCGGGCAACCAGAAGTGTGGTGCCCGGCCACCCGGCCAGGTCGACGGGACATAGTCGTCCGGCTCATAGGGCGGCTCCGGGCTGCCGTCCGGCATGCAGACCGGGGAACCGCTGTAACGGTATCCGAGCTGAACGCCGATGCTGCGGAACTCCTTGCCTCTCGACCGGCGGATCAGGTCGCCCATGTCACTTCGGACCCGTTCGCCCTCTGCGCCTGCGCTGCAGAGCACGGCGTCGGCCACGAGACGGGAGTCGGCCTTCCAATTGCTCGACGCTTCCGTGACGTTGTGAACGGCGATCGGTCGCCGCTCCAGCTCGTAGCTGTCCAGTAGCGCCGGGCCGCCCCAGCCCTGGAGGGTTGCGGCGAGCTTCCAGCCGAGATCGACGGCGTCGCCGATTCCGGTGTTGGCGCCGAAGCCCCCCTTGGGCCACAGAAGGTGCGCGGAATCGCCCGCGAGGAACACCCGTCCTGACCGGTAGCTGCGAGCCACGACGCAGTGTCCGCTCCAAGGCTGCGCGGCGAGGATCTCCACGTCGATCGGCGCACCGACGGCTTCGTGCACCCAGGCGACCGCGTCCCCGGGCTCCGGCTCTTCCTCCAGGTAGACCGAGAGCCGCCACTCGTCCACCCCGTTGACCACAGTGATGTATGGCCTGCGCTCCGACGACAGGGTCTGTATCTGCGCCGCCGGGCCACCCAGTCGCTGCCGGAGCAGACCCAGTAGTTGCGGGGAACGAAAATGCACCGCGAAGTTCTGGCCCTGCGCGAACATGCCTCGAACCCGATGTCCAGTGCCCGCCGGACACCACTACGGCCCCCGTCACACGCCACGAGATACGCGTCGGCCAATGTCTCGGCAGCGCCGCTTCCCAGGTCACGCACCACAGCAGAGACTCCCTCGGAGTCCTGCTCGAACGTCTCGAGGCGGGTGGCGAACCGGATCTCGACGCTGGGCAGGTCTCGTGCCGTCCGTTCGAGCAACGGCAGGAACGAGAACTCGGAAAGGAACGCGGGGCCCTCCGGCGTCAGCGGACCGTACTCGCCGGGGGAGCGGTTCGTGACCCCGTATCGGCCTGGCGAGCCTGGGGCGGATATCCCAGCGAACCGACGCAGACTCGCGGCCTCCTTGGTTGCATCATGTGCAAGGTTGCATCGACTGCAATGTTGGGGGTACCGTCGCGGTGTACGAAACGGTTTCGTTTGGATCCGTGGTCTGGGCTCCCCGCTGTCGGGCTGTCCGGACCGGTTTCTCGTGAGAGGTGAGGGGAGTGTGGGATGACTGAGACCGCAACGGCGCGAAGCAGTCGACTCACGCCCGAGCGTGAGGCGGATCTGTACAGGGCCGTGCTCGACCGGCTCCGGCAAGTCGGTTACGAGGCCCTGACCATGGACGCCGTCGCCGCCCTCACCCGCTCCAGCAAGGCCACCCTCTACCGTCAGTGGGGCGGCAAGGCCGAACTGGTGGCGAAGGCGATGCGGTTCAGCAGGCCGGGCGGCATCGCCGACGTCGACACTGGCTCGTTGCGGGGTGATCTCCACGCGCTCGCCCAGCGCGAGGACGACTCCGCAATGGAACAGCACTCCGCGCTGATGCGGGGCCTGTTCATGGTGGTGCACACGAATCCCGAACTCCTCCGGGCGTTCCGGGAGTTCCTAGTCGATCCGGAGACGGCGGACTTCCGCCAGGTGGTGCAGCGTGCCATCGACCGCGGAGAGGTCCGTGCGGACAACCCGGCGATCGAGTACGTGCTGCACATGATGGTCGGTTCTTGCGTCACCCGGATGCTGCTCGACGAGTTGCCACCGACGCGGGAGTTCCTCCTTTCGTACATCGACGCCGTGGTCCTCCCCGCCCTCGGCGTGCCAACACGGTGAAAGACAGCACAGTCGCTGCCTGACCGGCAGCTGAGCACCACCTGACGCGACTGCTCACGTCGTCGGGCGGACCAGTTTCTTGTACGGAGCGCCGATCGACCCCGCCTCCCCGTGGGCCGATCTGTCCTGCCCTTGTACGGGCTGGTCCATCCTGCCTTGCTCATCCTCGACCTGATCGGGAGTACGTCCCGTGGCAACCTTCCTTTACAAACTGGGCCGATTCGCCTTCCGGCGACGGCATTTCATTGCCCTGTTCTGGGCGGCGTTGTTGGCCGCCATTTGTGTCGCTGCTGTCAATGCGCCCTCGGCGGGATCGTCGTCCTTCTCGATCCCGGGCACCGAGGCTCAGAAGGCCTACGACCTGCTGGAGCAGCGCTCGCCCGGATCGAGCGCGGACGGGGGAAGCGCGAACGTCGTTTTCGAGGCGCCTTCGGGTGAGAAGATGACGGATTCCGACAACAAGGCGGTTGTCGAGAAGACGGTCAAGGAGCTCGGCGGTGGTGCCGAGGTCAGTTCCGTCGCGGACCCGTTCACGCAGCACAACGCGGTGAGCAGGGACGGGAGGATCGCGTATGTACAGGTGAAGTACACGGCACCGGCCAAGGAGCTGAAGGACTCGACGAAGGACTTCATCAAGAAGACGGTGGAGGAGGCCCGGCGCTCCGGCCTGACCGTGGAGATCGGTGGCGACGTGCTCGACGAGTCGCCCGGGATGGGTGCCGGCGAGGTCATTGGTGTGGCTGTCGCTGCAGTGGTCCTGGTCGTCACCCTGGGCTCGCTCGTCGCGGCGGGGCTGCCGTTGCTGACCGCGCTCATCGGGGTGGGTATCGGCGTCGCGGGCATCACGACCGTCGCCAAGGCACTCGACCTCGGCTCCACCACTTCCATTCTGGCGATGATGATCGGGCTTGCCGTCGGTATCGATTACGCGCTGTTCATTCTCTCCCGCTATCGGGCCGAGCTGGCCGAGGGCCGTGAGCGTGAGGAGGCGGTCGGGCGGTCCACGGGGACGGCGGGTTCGGCGGTGATCTTCGCTGGGCTGACGGTGGTGATCGCGCTCGTCGGTCTGTCGGTCGTCGGCGTCCCGGTGTTGACGAAGATGGGTCTCGCGGCGGCGTGCACGGTTGCGATCGCGGTGCTGATCGCCCTCACGATGATTCCGGCGTTGATCGGTTACGCGGGCGGGAAGATCCGGCCGGCGGGCAAGAAGAGCAAGAAGCGGTCCGGTGACGGGAAGGCGGCCGTGCACGCCGAGGACAAGCCGAACACGGGGGCCCGCTGGGCGAGTTTCGTCGTCCGGCGTCCGGCCGGTGTCCTGGCGCTGGGCGTGGCTGCTCTGGCTGTGGTGGCTCTTCCAGCGACCCAGCTGCAACTCGGCCTGGGCGATGACAGTACGAAGCCGAAGTCCACGACGCAGCGGCAGGCCTACGACATGCTGTCGGAAGGTTTCGGTGCCGGTTTCAACGGTCCGCTGATGGTCGTCGTCGACACGAAGCACAGCGGTGATCCGCAGGCGGCTGCGACCACGGTGACTGGTGAGGTCAAGGGTCTGAAGGACGTCGCGATGGTCACTCCGGCGTCGTTCAACAAGGCCGGTGACACGGCGACGATCACGGTCATACCGGACTCCAAGCCGGGTTCGACGCGGACCGAGGACCTGGTGCACTCCATCCGTGGCAAGGCCGATGGCATCAAGGCCGACACGGACGCGCGGGTGCTGGTCACCGGCACGACTGCGATGAACATCGACTTCTCGCAGAAGTTGTCCGACGCGCTGGTCCCCTATCTGGCCCTGGTGATAGGCCTGGCCTTCCTGCTCCTGATGGTGGTTTTCCGTTCGGTCCTGGTTCCGCTGAAGGCTGCTCTGGGGTTCTTGCTGTCGGTGCTGGCTGCTCTGGGGGCCCTGGTTGCGGTCTTCCAGTGGGGCTGGCTGGGAGGTCTGGTCGGTGTCGAGGAGACGAGCCCGATCATGTCGTTGGTGCCGATCTTCACGATCGGTGTGGTCTTCGGTCTGGCGATGGACTACGAGGTGTTCCTCGTGACCCGGATGCGTGAGGCATTCGTCCATGGCGAGCGGCCCAAGCAGGCTGTGGTGACCGGTTTCACGCATAACGCGAGGGTGGTCACGGCCGCGGCCATCATCATGATGTCGGTCTTCGCCGGCTTCATCGCTTCCAGTGAGTCCATGATCAAGATGATGGGCTTCGGTCTGGCCGCCGCGGTCTTCTTCGACGCGTTCATCGTCCGGATGGCGATCGTCCCGGCGGTCCTGGCCCTGCTGGGCAAGAAGGCCTGGTGGCTCCCGAAGTGGCTGGACCGTGTCCTGCCCAACCTGGACGTCGAGGGCGCGGGTCTGCACACACAGGGCAACGACAGCGGCACGGATCCGGACGAGGAGCGGGCGCTGGCCCGCGTCTGACACGACGGCGTCGAAGCAGACCAGCCGGTGAGGGTTCCGTGGGAACGGCGTGCCCTCACCGGCTTCCTTCGTGCCGGAGCCGCGGCCGGCGGACCGGAGAGTGTGCGCCGCCGTAGGGAAGAGGCCGGCTCCGAATCAGCGACACCGAGCCGTGCGAGCATCAAGAGCAGAGCTCCCCGCCACCAGAAGCGCGGCGACCGACACGAGTCGTCGCAGCCAGGGTCGCGGTCGGTGGAGGAGGTGGCGAACCGCCGACATCCTGCTCATCGCCCCGGCGGAGGGGGCGCATGCTCCAGGTGAGCGAGCACTCGACGGCGTGACGGGGGCAGGATGAAGAAGCCGGGACATGCGGTTCGGCAGGAAGTAGTGCCAGGTGCGTAGACGTACTCCCAGCGGCTCCGGAGGAGTTCGAGCCGGATCCGATTGCCTTGACGTGCTCCTCCGACAAGACGATCACCGAGGTCGCACAGGATCTGGAATGAGTCCGGAGGGCTTGCGGGTGGTCGGAGCGTGACCGGATCGACCGGGGCGGGGGCGCGTTGGGCGAGCCGACGAGCGCGGGGATCCGAAGCGGCTGCGCGGGCAGAACACCAAGCAGGAGAAGACGGTCGGATCTTGAAAGAGTCGCGGCCTTCTTCGCGAAGGACAACGACCGGTGAGCGAGGTCTACCGGTTCATCGGTGCGGAGAAGACCGGGCTTCGCCCAGGGAAGTGCTGGGCTTCATGGCGACACCGTAGGGTCGCCGGGCGGCAGGGTGCCGCGGCCCGCGCCGTTCATACGCACGTCGACGACGTGGTCGTGCTCCTCGCCGAGGGGGACCTCAGCGACGTCGTGCTCGTCGGCCACAGTTACGCGGGCCTGGTGATCTCCTCCGCGGCCAACCGGAGCCCCGAACGCATTGCGCACCTGGTCTACCTCGACGCGATGGTCCCGGAGGACGGCGAGTCTGCGCTCGACGCCCAACCTGTCACGCGGCAGCTGATCGAGCTCGCCGAGAAGTCAGAGAGCGGCTGGCGCGTGCCGCCGATGCCCGAGCAGCCCGCGCCTTTCGGCGTGTTCGGCGTCACCGACCCGGCGGACGTCGCCTGGCTGCGCGGGATGCTCTCGGACCATCCGGTGCGCTGTCTGCAGCAGCCGGTGCGGTTGGACAACCCGGCCGTGAACGCGATCCCGCGTACGCACATCCACAATGTCGGCGCCGCGCCGGCGGGCGTCACCCGGCGTCCTGTCCTCCCGATCCAACCCAATGGCACTGCCGCGCGGTCTGGGAGCTGACGACCGGCCACGACTGCATGATCACCATGCCGAGGGAACTCAGCGAGCTGCTGCGCAAGCTCTCCTAGCCAGGGGCTGTCGTCTATGTGTCACGCCCATATCAGAAGCGGTGCGAGGGTGATGGTGGCCTGGTTGGACTCGGCGGTCTTGGCGTATGTCAACGGCCATCGAGATACCCCGTCGCCGCTGGTCGTCTCGATCGAGGCGAGCATGGTGCATGAGACGGTCGGTGCTGGCGCCGGCGAGGATCTTGGGCATGATCGTGTCGAAGCCTGACGGGTGGATGCTGCTGGGTCAGGAGTGGACGGCCGCCGCGGAGGCAGCCGCCGACCCGGTCATGCTGACCACGGTCCTGGTGTCCGACGCGAGTGACACACCGGCGTGCGTCAGGAATGGCGGGGAACCCGTCACGCCGGGCAGAGTCGGCGATCCCCCCGACTGCCGCGGTCACCCGCCTGCCGTTCACCTCAACCGTCGGTGTCAGCCCCCGACGGCGATCAGCCGCTCGCTGATCTTCTGCGCTGTCTCTTGAACCTTCCGGGCGAACTCCGCCTCGGCCTCGGGGAACACCCGGGAGGCCAGGGCCGCGACACTCACCGCTGCCACGACCTGTTGCCGCTCGTCACGGACGGGAGCGGCGATGCCCATCACGTCGGGGTCGAGCTCGCCCCGGGTGACCGAGTAGCCGGCGCGCCGGATGTGGTCCAGTCGCTTCATGAGGATGTCGACATCCGTAAGAGTGGCAGGCGTGAAACGGTGCAGGCTTGCGGATTCCAGAAGCCGCCTGGCTTCCTCCTGGGGAAGCCAGGCCAGCAGCACCAACGCCGACGCGCCGGCGTTGAGGGGGAGGGTGCTGCCCCGCTCGTAGGAGATGCGCACGGCACGCGTGCCGGTCTGGGCCATGTCGACGCACACGACGAGCTCTCCGGTTCGCCTGGTGAGCAGAACCGTCTCGTGCACGTCCTCGGCGAGCTCCGTCATCACCGGGAGAGCTACCTCGGACAGGCCGTAGCTGCGTCGTGCCAGTCGGGCGATCTCCATGACGCGCAGTCCGAGACGGAATCCTCCTCCGGGCGCTTCTTCGAGGAAGCGGCTGCTCACGAGGCTCTGTAGATACCGGTAGGCGGTCGAGCGCGCCACGCCCAGCCGCTCGGCGACCGCACTACCGGAAACGACGAGCTGTGTGTCCGTGAACATGAGAAGGATGTCCAGGGCCCGGTCGGCCGTGGAATTGCGCTCGCGATAGCTGGGGGACGCGGATCCTGACATGTGAGACACCTTAGCGCGTTGGGTGGCCGTAAGAGATGCCAGGAGTCACAACTGGTCCTTGACGATCGTATTGCGAATCTCACCAGCCCCTTCAATGGTCGTGACGAGTTCCTGCCCTGGGCGGAGGAAGACCTTCGGATCACGGCCGGCACCGACACCTCCTGGGGTACCCGTGGCGATCAGGTCGCCGGGCAGGAGTGTGATGATGGTGCTGACATAGGCGATGATCGACGCGACATCGAAGAGCAGGTCCACGGTGTTGGACTTCTGCATGGTGTGACCGTCCACGCTGCAACTGATCGTCAGGCCGGAGGCGCCGGGTGGCAGTTCGTCCGGTGTGACGAGCGAGGGTCCCACCGGAGTGGTGGCCTCGAAGGTCTTGCCGGACAGGAACTCGCGGGTGCGGTGCTGCCAGTCCCGGACGGTGACGTCGTTGACGACGGTGTACCCGGCGACGTGCGCCAGC
Organism: Streptomyces sp. NPDC013157; assembly: GCF_042899865.1. Lineage (NCBI taxonomy): Bacteria > Bacillati > Actinomycetota > Actinomycetes > Kitasatosporales > Streptomycetaceae > Streptomyces > Streptomyces sp. NPDC013157. The sequence goes on from NZ_JBIBAK010000033.1 coordinate 29,824, forward strand.
GCTCGGTCCTTGGACACATGACGTGCGCGGCGCCCGATCACCACCCCCAGCTCCGCCTTCCAGTCCAGGTCATCGCTCACCGGCGGCATGTGGACGTCGTCGTACGCGCCGACGAGCGAGCCGTCGTACTTGGCGAACAGGGTCGGGTGGGCCGGGGTCGGACGGCCCATCTCCTTGATGTGCGTGGCGTAGTTGAGGCCCAGGCACACGATCTAGTTGGGGTGGGGGACGACGGGGGCGAGGGAAGCCGTCCCGACCGGGAAGCGATGACCCCCTTCAGCGGCTGCGCGCTCCGGCCAGTCGTCGCCGCTCGACAGCAGCTTCCCGACGTCGGAGTAGGGCAACAGAACGAGTTCGTCTCCTTCCTGGCGCGCGGCGGCCGTGCCGCGGCTGTCCTGTAGGCGGATGGTGCTGAGCCTCATCGGGGTCCCCCTTGAATCTTGGCAGCGTCGTGGGTGAGGGAGTGCGTGGTCCGGGCGGCCGACGGTCTGCCGTCCTGCAGGTTGCTCTCTGCCGGGCTTTCCGCGTCCGGAACGGAGACACCATGGCTTGAGCCGGGTGCGAACCGTTGGAGGCCTTGGGAAACCAGGTCGATCTGGCCGGGCTCGAACACAGCCGCAATCAGCCGGTCCGGGCGAACGAGCACGAAGCGCCCGGTGTGCCTCTCGAAGAGGGCCTGGAGCCGGCCGTCGGCGTCGGCGACACGACGCGCCCCGGATGGTCGCGGGCGGAGCGGTCGTCGAGGACCACGTCGACCCGCGTGCCTGCGGGGAGGTTGGCGCGTTCCGCGGCGTCCCAGTCGGCTTCGGCGACCCGTACGCCGAGCAGGCTCCAGCCGCGGCCGAGTACGTCGTCGAACGGGGTGCCCCGGTGCTGTGGGCCGTAGAGGACGCGCGGCTGCGGAAGCACCGTACTCACTGGCGACTTGGCCTTGGCGTCAAGAGACACGATCGCGCCCGACCGTACGCGGGTGTTCGGGCGGTAGCGCATCTCGGTGAGGTAGCGGCGCCCGGGCGACGTTCGCATGGCGGTGCGCACCAGCGGGTCCCGCAGCCGCGCCCGGCCACGGCTGGTGGTCATCACGATGCGGCCAAGCCGGACAGAAGGGTTGATCACAGCTTGGGCGTGCGGGCGACGCTCGACGTCGTACGTGTCGAGCAGCGCTTCTCCGGCTCGCCCGCTACGACTTCGGCGATCTTCCAGCAGAGGTTGGCCGCGTCCCGGACACCGGAGTTGAGGCCCTGGCCGGCGAAAGGCGGCATCATGTGTGCGGCGTCGCCCAGGAGGAAGCAGCGTCCGTCGCGCAACCGGTCGGCCGGCAGAGCATGGGATGCGTACGCCACAGCGCGCTCGACCTGGTCCGGAGTGATCGCTCGGTACGGGCGCAGCAGTTCGCGCACCAGCTCGAAGGGCGGGGGAACACCGGGTGTGCCCTCTCCGGGGCGCAGCAGGAACTCGTATCGGCATTGCCGTCCGATCGAGCCAGACCGCCACCACTGGTTGGATGGTGACGGCATGGTGCGCGGCGTCTACCTGCGGGACGGGCGCGCGAGTTTTCGCAAGCGACACGTGGCCGGCCGCAGCCGGGCTGAAGCTGGCCGAATCGCTGGGGCAGCGTGGAGGAGCCGGGCTGCTCTGTCTGCTCTGCAGGAGAGGGGTCGGTCATCGAGTCACTCCAGAGAGGTGAGGTCGCGGTGGCGGCCTAGGCGGCGCGACCCGACGAGGGGCCATGCCGGGGTCAGGGGCCGAGGAGGGCGTGGACCAGGGTCATCACGCGCTCCACGTGCGGCAGCGTGTTGTCGTCCTTGTCCTGCAGGCCCTCGGCCACCCAGCCCTCGATGCTGGTCCTGAGGACGGTCATCGCCAGAGCGGCGATCAGGCGCGGCGCGTCTTCCTCCGGCCGCTCTCCTGTGCGGGCTGCCACGACGCCGGCCAGGAACTGCTCGAACTCCGCGAAACTGGCCAGCACGGCGGCCAGCACGGACGGGTGCTCGCGGGTCAACAAGAAGGTGGCAGCGAACTCGTCTCGCTGCGGTGGACGCTCAGCCGCGCCCCGTAGGAGCAGCTCGGTCAGGTCTGCCAGGATCTTGCGGGGATGCGCGGGTCCGGCGGAGGTGAATGCCTCGACCTCCTCGTCCGCCAGTTGTGGCGGCGGGGGGAGGACGGCTGCCTCTTTGTTCGGGAAGTAGTTGAAGAAGGTCCGATGGGAGACGTCGGCTTCGGCCGTGATCATCTCGATGGTGATCTTGTCGTAACCATGTTCTCCGGCCAGTCGCAGTGCGGCGGCCCGGATCTCTTGCCGCGTCTCACGGCGCCTGCGCTCACGCAGGCCTCCTGTCTTCTGAGTCATATAAACATGATTGCACTCCGTGCAAGATTACTCAATGTGCAAGTTTTGCACAATATGCAACTTAAAGGGGTCTCCGCGTGAGCGCGGCAGAGCTCCCGATGCTGACGAGACGTTGTGTGAGGGACGACCTTGTCGTCATGGTCGGCACCTCGATTAGGTCATACTTTCCGTGTGACAGCGCAGCGCAGGGATATGCAGGCGGGTGGGGCCTCGCCTCGGCGCTCGCCGGGGCGACCGCCCGTCCCGTTGGAGCGGATCATCGCCGCGGCGGTGGAGATCGTGGACCAGGACGGGGCCGAGGCGCTGTCCATGCGGACCCTGGCTCAGCGTTTGGGATCTGGTACGGCGACCCTCTACCGGCACTTCGACAACCGTGCAGCGCTCGTTGCCCACGTCGTGGACCGCATGTTCGGCGCCGTCGAGCTCTCGGTGGACGAATTCGCCGCAATGGGCTGGCAGCAGGCCTGCCGGACGATTGCAAACGGGATGTTTGACACCCTGCGTCGGCACCGGAACGCGACCCCGCTGCTCGCGGAGCAGGATCCGATGGGCCCCAACGCCATGGCGCTGCGCGAACGCTGCATCGCGGTACTGCTCGACAATGGTTTTCCTCCGCGGACGGCGGCACGCGCCTACGCGACCCTGGCTCACTACGTCCTGGGCTTCGCAATCCAGCTCAAGGGGTATGACGGCACAGATCGCGACGACGCGCGGGTGGCTGCCGCCTTCCGTGAGGTGGACCCACATGTCTACCCTGCGACCGCAGCGGTCGCCGACTCCTTGCCGGTGCGGCTGGAGGACGAGTTCTCTTTCGGTCTCGACCTCGTCCTGCGCGGACTGGATCAGCTGCGAAACTGCGAGTGACGATTTGGCACGGCCGGTCGGGAGGGGCCTCTTGGCGGGACTGCCGCGGGTGGTCGGTGAGTGGCAGCGCGATTGGATCGCCGCTTTGACGAGCATGCCAGGGCGATGATCGGCATGCCCGAGGTGGGCGCGATTGTCGGCACCAGCACCAACCGAGGAGGGTACTGGCAAGTTCGTGCGGGGGGTCCGGAGTCATGGGTTGGTGATCGCAGGCCCCGTCTGGCGGCACAGCTCCCTGTCATGATTCATGGGTGGTTGCACGCGTCGTGGCTTGACCGACGGCGACGATGCGATCTGCTTACGTGCCGCAGCGAGTGCCGTGGGTTTCCCCAAGCGCCTGGGCCGGTTCTCCATCATCGGTCTCAGTCGGGCGCGAATGTCTGATCGGCCGGCCTCGGCCACTCGCACCAGTTCGAGGCAGATGCGGACGAGACCGGTGGCCGACGTGGTGTGAGCGCACCCTTGAACTCCGTGGCGGAGACCAGCCGGTGATCTCCCCGGCGAAGACCTGAAGCGCCGCGAAGGTTCGTCCGATGTCGCTGTGCGAGACACCTTTGTCCAAGGCGTGGGGAGCGAAACTTGACGCGTGGTGCCTTCTCGACTTCACTTGTCCTGCTAATCGAGAGTACAGTTCGATTATGCAGGACATTGTGGCGTGCTTGACAAGGAGGTCGTGCGCACATGAGAGACCTTGCAGGCAAGGTTGCCTTCACCGCCGGAGCTGGTAGTGGTATTGGTCCGGGGACGGCGTCGGCGCGGACATCAGGGACGACCGTCTGGCAGGGGCTGAAGAAGCCCTGGCGGTGTGAGGAGCTGAGTTCTGGCCCGTCAAACCGGATGCGGTCGACCACGAGGCCTGGTCCTGTGCGGCCGATGAGGCCGGGCGGGCCTTCTCCCGGTTCCACGTGTTGTGCGCCAACGCGGCCCCAGCTGTTCCTCGGTGAAAGGCCTGACGGGGAGGGGGTGTGCGACAGGCAGTGTCACGCCGAGCATTGTCTGCCCGAGACCAAGAGCTGGCCTGCGGTCCGCAGAATCGGCGTGAACGCTACGGAATCCTCGGCTCTCCTCAGCGGTTCGGGGTCGCGATGACGACGTTCGGGTTGGATCGGGCAAGCGGGCTTGATGGGACGTTGTTCCGGGCAGAAGCGATCACACCGGAAACTGCCGATTTCAACCTGCAGCTTCGCGAACGGCTGAAGGGCCTGCATGGTCCCGTGGCGGGCGGGCGTGGCGGCCTTCCAGTGCCTCCCACGCCGCCTTCGGAACGTGCGCGCACCATCCGGATAACGGGAAAGGGCGGCCACGAACTGGCTCTGCGAGTCATCGCTCCGGACCGCCCCAAGGGTGTCTATCTGCACTTCCACGGCGGCGGTTTCGTCGGAGGCAGCGCGGCGCAGTCGGATCAGGTGATGGAGCGGATAGCGCGGAACACCGACCTCGCCTGCATCGACGTGGACTACCGACTGGCCCCCACGCACCCTCACCCGGCGGCATGGGATGACGCCGAGGCCGCGGCGATATGGCTTATCGAGAACGCTCAGTCGGTATTCGGAACGAATGCGCTCGCGATCGGCGGCGAATCGGCAGGTGCGACCCTCGCGGCCGCCGTCCTGGTCCGGCTGCGCGCACGGCGTGGGTGCACCGGCTTCCAAGCGGCGAACCTGGTCTTCGGGAACTTCGATCTCTCGATGACTCCGAGCCAGACGCTGCTGGGCGTTGGCGCGGTACCGGTTTCAATCGATATCATCCGAGCGTGTACCGATGCGGTCGCGCCCCGCAGCGAACAACGCCAGGACCCGGATCTGTCCCCCCTGTTCGCGGATCTGCGGGATCTCCCGGCGGCGCTGTTCACGGTGGGCACCCTGGACCCGTTCCTGGACGACTCGTTGTTCATGCACGCCCGCTGGATCGCGGCCGGCAGCCCGGCCGGGCTGGCCATCTACCCCGGCGGCGTACATGGCTTCACCTCATTCCCTCTCTCGCTTGCGGATCAGGCGAACGATCGCATCGATGCCTTTCTCCGCCAGGTCGGGCAGGCAGCGACCGAGCCTTTGGCGGGACTGCGTTCCAAGTGATCAAGTTCTCCTGCCGACGAGTCTGAAACGGTCAACGACGAGCGTTATCGGCGCACACGGCGTTGGACAGCAGCCATGGACACGCGGCCAGGGCGAGCTTGTGCATGTGCGCGAAGGCCTGGCCCGCGTGGTGGAGGCCGTCGCCGTGCTGTCGGCAGTCATGGAGGATCTTGTAGTTCTTCAGACGACCGATCCCGTGCTCGACCCGCGCGCGGACACGGCGATGTTCCGCGCGGTCCGGTTCCTCGCCGGTCAGCAGAGGCCGGCCGGGTCGTTGGCGGTGCGGGACGACCAGGCCGGTGTTGATGTAGGCACCGTCGCCGAGCACGGTGAGGCCCCGGCACTGCTCTGGCAGGACGGAGCTGCGCCAGACATGGGCGTCTGCCTTGTTGCCCGGGGCCGGCCGGGCGGTCGCCACGACCAGGCGTGTGTCGGCGTCGATGATGACCTGCACGTTCGCCGAGAACCATCAGCTTGATTTATGCGCTGTTGAACTGTCCGCGGGATAGAGTCCGGCGCCATGTCGATCACGGGATGGCGGGTGCACTTCACTCGCCGGGAGCTGGCACGGCCACGCGAAGTGACGCCGTTCATCGGGAGTTCGGCCTCGCTGTTCGCCGGACTCGATGGATGGTTGGACGAACGGGGCGTGCCGGAGGGGCAGCCGTTCCTGCTCAGCCCGAAGGGCGAGTACGACGTCGAACTGAACCGATACTTCTCGGTGTGGCTGGCGTCATCGCCGTGGAACACGCAGGCTGCCCACGCTCGTGATCTGCGTACGTTCTTCGACTTCCTGTGGTTTGCGCGAGACGAGTGAGCATCACTCGCGAGACCGGCATGCACGTGGACACGGTCCGCTGCTGGCGCGGCCGGTTCGCCGCGCACGGGCTCGGCGGTCTGAGTGACCGCGAGCGGTCGGGTGCGATGAAGGTGGCCGAGTTGGTGCGTTCCGCTGGCCGACCCTGACCGAGGCCGCCACGCGCTGGCGCGGCTCCTTCGGCTAATTCGCGTCCCTGGTCGGCCCGGACGACCGACAAGAACGCATCCGCCGTGCCGCATCGAGTACCTCGACGGGGACCGCTGGGACTCGCCCGCTACGGTCCCGCCTCTGACTCATACACGCCTCAGTTGCTGCACACCGGCCAGGGGGAGGGCAGCCCCGACGACGCCTCGAGACCGCCGCCCTCGTCCACCTCGCCGACTACGAAGCGTGAGCAAACACGGGACGCTCTCGGAAGACGGGGCCGGCAAGGGCACAGAACCGGCCTGAGCGAAGGCCTTGCAGTTCGGAGGTGCTCTTGCCGTGTGCCGAGAAGACAAGCTGGACCGGGGAGCGGCGCAGCCGAGTCCTACGAGGAAGCTGCTGAGGTGAGCCGAACACGGGCATCCGCGGGCCGCGGTGTGCTTCGTCACTCGATCGGCCCACTCGATCGCCGCGCCTCAGGCGGTGCAGAGAACAGGGCGGCGTCGGGCTCGGCAGCGTCCGGCCAGTTGCCGTGAATCTCAGGGGGACACGATGGTTCAGCTTGATCCGGCGACCGGGGCGGCCGTGGGTGGGGCGTCCACTGACCGGCGGGAAGCTTCGTCGCTCCGCCAGGCAGTGGATGCCTGGGACTCAGGAGCCGCGTATGGCGGCGTCGAGATCAGCTGCGTCCGACCAACTGCCGTGGGTTGTCAGGGGAACTCGGTGGTTGAGCTTGATCCGGGCGATGGGCGCGGCTGTGAAGTCCTGGGCCTCCTGAACGATGACCTCGCTGCGGTCAGTGGTGGGGTCCCACCAAGTCGACAGCAGCCAGCCGTCGTCCTCGGCCGTGGCTCCGGGGCGGGGCACGAACTCAGGTTCGCTGGGGGAGGTCAGCACACCGTCGGCTGTCTGCATCGACGTCTCGCCCGTGAGGTAGTCGTGCTTGGCCAGGCCGTCGATGAACCAGTCGCCGGTTCCCCGTGTCGTCGCGTAGTAGCCGTATCGGTGGCGCTGGCCGGTCCGCTGATCGTTGATCCGGGGGAACTCACCGAGGATGTCGTTGACCTGGCTGTCCTTCGTCTTCCCGGTGGCGAGGTCGAGTTCCCAGCGCCAGGGGGTGGCGACAATGTTCTTGAACCAATAGTTCCAGTCCCCACCCGGCGGCGGTGACTCCAACTCCCTCCAGGTGGGGCCGAAACGGGGGGTGCGGTGCCCGTCGACGACGATCTTGGAGCCGTCCTGGTAGGCGTTGAGGAAGTGGGTCTCCGTGAAGGAGCCGGGCGCCTCGATCCACGTTACCTCGCCTGTCCTGCGATGCAGGACAGCCCAGCGGCACGTGTCCAGTGTTTCCGGCTCCCAAACCGTGGACGGGACACCCTTGAGATAGTGCTCGAAGCGGACCATCGCCGGATTCACCAGGAAGATCGCGTAGTCGGTGGTGACGGCGTAGTCATGGGTGAAGGTGGGGACGCCCAGGTCGACCGTGTGAAGGTCGAGGACCTGCCCGCGGCGGTCGGCCCGGAACCAGGTGACCGTGCCCCCCCTGTTGCCGAAGGTGAGGATGTCGCCGTTGGCTGGATCGATCTTGTGGTGGGCCGTCAGGGGGGGTCCGCTGCGTGCGGAACGTCAGCCTCGCAGAAGACCAGCAGGCGGTTGTCGAAGAGGGGCACGTGCGTGTTGGCGAGGTTTTTCGGAAAGGTACCGGGCGGCAGGGGGAATTCACTGGGGTTCATGAAACCGCCGTAGAGGGACCGGCCCTCCTGCCTCTCCCGCTGCAGGCCGACGGTCTCCACGTAGCGGTTGCGGTAGCTCGCCCTGCCGTCGCGCAGGAAGAGGGCGTGGACCATGCCGTCACCCTCGAACCAGTGGTAGCGGCTCGGATCCTTAGGCCGGTACATAGGGTTCGCGCCCACCCGGTACAGCGCACCGTTCAGCTCGTCCGGGAGCCGGCCATCGATCTCCAGATCGAATGCCTCACCCTCTTCTCGCCAGGGTGCGTAAGGCCCGTTGAGAAACATGTTGTTGGGGTCCCACATGGACACCCCTCCTTGTCATGAACGATGTGATCCTGAATTTCAGAACACGATCCCTATATTTAGGACTAGAGGTGAGCGTATGACTGGTGGTTCGAAAAGGTCAATCCTGCGCAGCCACAAGGTTCGAGGCGGAGTGAGTAACTCCTATGAATGTGAACCGAGTGGCCGCGTCTATGGTCAGGTGCCGCTTTCTGGGGCTACCGTCCCTCTTTGCAGGACCATCGTCCTAATCTGTGGATTACCTATGGCTGGGAGTATCACAACGCAGCCATTGAGATGAATTGTGGTCGCTCGTCGAGTCGTTGCTGCCTGAGCCGGCGCCGAAGGTGGTCGAGGGTCGGCCGCGGGTGCCGGACCGGCAGGCGTTGTGCGGGATTCTGTTCGTGCTGCATACCGGCATCCAGTGGGAGTACCTGCCGCAGGAGCTGGGCTTCGGTTCGGGGATGACGTGCTGGGGGCGTCTGGCCGCCTGGAACGAGGCCGGCGTGTGGGACGCACTGCACCTGGTGCTGCTGAACAAGCTGCGGGCCGCGAAGAAGTTGGACTGGTCACGGGCGGTGATCGACTCCTCCCACGTCCGGGCCGCCCGACCCGGCCCAAAAGCGGACCCAGCCCGGTCGATCGCGCACGGCCGGGCAGCAAGCACCACGTCGTCACCGACGCCCAGGGCATCCCGCTCGCGGTGTCGCTGACCGGCGGAAACCGCAACGACGTCACCCGGCTCCTGCCCCTGCTCCACAAGATCCCGGCCGTCGCCGGAGTCGTGGGCCGGCCCAGACACCGGCCCGACGCGCTCCTTGCCGACCGCGGCTACGACCACGACAAGTACCACCACCGACGTGCACCGCCTGGACCAGGTGCCGGTCACCCATCCCTGGGTGATCGACACCCCCCAGGCAGTGCTCGACCAGGCGAGTCTGCGGCAGGCCGCGACCGGCCTCCACCTCCACCACTCGACCCTGCAAGAACGCCTGTCCTGGCTGTCGACCCAGCTCGGCTACGCGGTCACGAAGCCCGGCGGACGCCAACGCGCCGCAGTCGCCGTGCTCCTGTGGCGGATCGCCCGCAGCGAGGACGAAAGCGCCGACGGCGACGGCTGAGAGAACCGACACGGCCCGCTCGTGCACGGCTCCGGCATGGCCGTTCCGGTGGATTTGCAAAGCCGGGTGATGCGCAGCCCGTGCGCGATGGCTCCGCAAGCGAGGCATCCGCCACCGCATCGCCCGCAAAGGCATCGAAGAGCAAGATCCAGAGAACGAGCCGTTGCGGTTCGTGTCCTTCGAGGACAACCTGTTGTGGCAGAACGTGGGACTGCGCGGGGAGGTACCGGAAGGCGGGGCTGACCCGGCGTGGCGGGGACGGCACGGCGAGCGCAACGCCCTGTTCGCCGATGGTCTTGTTCACAGCGGGATGCGGCTGGGTGAGGGGTCCCTGCTGGTGCCCGAGATGCCCCCGCCGGGCGGGCTGGGGGAGTTCAGGGTGGCGGGGGCGGCGGCCAAGCGGCGCAGGGCCGCCGGGTGTTCCTGCCGCCGCGCAAGGTGCACCAGTTTCACCAGTTCCTGTCCGTGTCCCAGTCACCCACGTGCGCCCCTCATGTAGTGAAAGCCGGACCGTCCACGACGTGACAGCGCAACGTGCCGACGCTCATCGGCGCCAAGTCGGTCGGGTCTCTGACGCGCGCCTGTGTCGAAAACGGGTCCGAGGTCTGCCCTCGGAAGGCATTGAGAGCGCACGTCGTGGGATGCGGGGGTGGTGCCTGTCAGAGACGATCCGGGAGGTGCCCCCCTTCCTCGGGCTTTACCTGGGCGCCGAGACCTGGCCCCCGGGCGAGCGCATAGCTGTGGACGGAGGCTCGAATGCGCCCTGCTCCGAACTGAGCCCGTCCAGCAGGAGGTCACCGAGCTCGGAGAACGCGTCGCCGGCGGTCAGGCCGGTCCTCTCCAGGAGGACACCCGACTGGACCGCGTCGATGGTGACCGCCACGACCTGGGCGGCGAAATGGCCATTGAGCGCGCGGAAAGCGCCGGTCTGCACGCCCTCCTCGATCAGTTCGTGAACCCGGCGCGCCGCTGCGGCGGAGTTCGTCCGGTAGATCTGCGCCGTCGGTTCGTAGCCCACCATGTCGTCGTAGAAGGCGTTGGAGTGGCGGCGCATGGCCGTGCCGACGCCGGCGAGATAGACCCGGATGCGCTGCCTGGGGTCGGGCTCGGCCTGGACAGCCCGTTCGATTTCGGCGGTCGCATCCCGGAAGAAAGCACGGGTGACCGCCAGGACCAGCTGTTCCTTCGTGGAGGCGAGGCTGTACAGCGTCGCCTTGGAGCACCCCAGTCGCTGGGCGAGCTCATCCATGGTCACCGCGGTGAAGCCTTCGGTCAGGATGATCGTCTCGGCCTGGCGCAGCAGTTCGTCCCGCCGGCGGGTGTCGACGACCCGCCTGCGCGCACTTCGGCGCGGGCGTCGGTCACGCGAGTCAGTTTGGGCCGTCACCGCAGCAGTCCCCCATGAGCTTCTCCGCCGGAAGCGGCGGGTGGTCGTCCAGGCCGGAAGGCTTCCGACCCTTCCAAATGGGTACTATCGTACCGTCTAACGTACCGTACCCGCCCGGAGTGCCCCCGTGAGCGACGTTCAGACAAGGGTGTCGGAACAGGCGATGTCCGCAGCAGCGGACCGCAGTCCCATCGATGAGGACCTGGCCCTCTTGAGCCTCCGGATCCGCAAGCTCTCGTACCACCAGGGTCCAGGACCCTCGAACGCGGTGACGAGTACACCCTGCATCAGTACCTCCGGTCCCATTGTCACTACGGCCCGGTCAGCGTGGCTGGGCCGGACGACGACGGCTCATGCAGCGGTTGATCGCCTGCTCGTCCGCCCTGTTCGCGCTTACCGGATGGAGGATCCGATGGAGATGCCGCCGTCCACGTCCAGGACGACACCGGTGATGTAGCCGGCGGCTTCGCTGGCGAGGAAGGCCGCGGCTTCGGCGATGTCCTCGGGCTTGCCTGTGTGGCGCATGGGGATCTTGTTGGTGAGTTTGTCGCGTGCGGGGCCGTTCATGGAGGCGAGCATGGGGGTCTCGATGAGGCCGGGGGCGATGGCGTTGGCGGTGATGCCGTGGCGGGCGCCTTCGAGTGCGAGGGTGCGGGTCATGCCGACGATGCCGGCCTTGGCTGCCACGTAGTTGGTCTGGCCGAAGTTCCCGCGCCATGACATGGAGGAGAAGCTGACGATGCGGCCGTAGCCCTGGCGTTTCATGGGGCCGAACGCGGCCCGGGCGCAGTGGAAGCCGCCTGTGAGGCTGACGCCGACGACTGCGTGCCAGTCCTCGTCACTGATGTCCTCAACGCGGTTGTCGCGGATGATGCCCGCGTTGTTGACCAGCACGTCGAGGCGGCCGAGTTCGGCGGTGACGCCGTCGATCCAGGCGTTGACGCGGGCGGAGTCGGTCACGTCCACCACGTCGGTGCGGAGTTTCGTGTCGTGGGCGTCGGTGATGGTTTCGGCGGCGGCGGTGAGGGCCTGTTCGTTGACGTCGGCGAGCGCGACGGTGGCGCCTTCAGCGGCGAACCGGGCTGCCATGGCGAGGCCGAGACCCTGTGCGGCCCCGGTGATGGCGACGACGCGTTCCTGGTAGCGGTTCACTTGGTGTCTGCTTTCGTGGTGGGGGGAGTGAGGAAGTCACGCAGGGCGTCGGCCACCGAGCTCGCCGGCCAGTTGTCGGCGAAGACGGCCAGTTCCTCGCGCAGGGCCTGCTCGGGGGGCATGCCGTCGATCCGGTGCAGCAGTGTCTTGAGGTGTTGCTGGGCGGGGCTGTGGCGGTCGGCCAGCTGGTGGCAGACGCGGGTGGCGGTGGCGTCGAGGTCGGCCGCGGGCACGATCGCGTGGATCCAGCCGGTGTGGGCGAAGGCGGTCGCGGGGAGCAGTTCGCCGGTGAGCAGGAGCCAGCGGGACAGGCCCCGTCCGACCGCGTCCGGCAGCCGGACGCTGGATCCGCCGGCCGGTACCAGGCGCCGGTTGAGGTGGCCGTCGCCGATGAGGGTGGTGTCGGCGGCGACGACGACATCGCAGGCCAGGGCGAGTTCGAGGCCCCCGGCGACGGCGTGACCGTGGAGCACGGCGACCCATGGTTTCGGGCTGGCCGCGATACGGCTGAAGCAGGCCGACACGTCGGTCAGGAAGTCGACCGGGTTGTCGCCGCGGTCGTGCAGTTGGAGGAACTGGTGGAAGTCTCCGCCGGCGCAGAAGCTCGGCCCCCTCCCCGCCACCGCGACGACCGCCGTATCGGGATCGGCCTCGGCGCTGGTGATCTGCTTGTCCAGGGCTTCTACGAGGGTGATGTCGAGGGCGTTGCGCCGCTCGGGGCGGTTGAGCAGCAGCCATCGGACGGGGCCGCGTTGCTCGACGATGAGGGGATCGGTGTCGGTCACTGTGCCTCTCGGCTGGAAAGTTCGGTGCGTCGGCGGTTGCGCAGCAGGTAGCGCTGGGTCTTGCCGCTGGGCGTCTTGGGCAGGGCGTCGATGAAGTGGATCGTGCGTGGGTAGGCGTGGGCGGCGTAACGGGTCTTGACCAACTGCTTGAGCTCGGTGGCCAGTTCCGGTGAGGCGTCGTGGCCGTCGCGGAGGACGACGTACGCCTCGATGACCTCGCCGCGGACGTCGTCGGGTGCGCCGATCACGCTGCACTCGGCGACCGCAGGATGCTGGGCGAGGACGCTCTCGATCTCGAACGGCCCGATCCGGTAACCGGCCATGATGATGACGTCGTCGTCGCGTGAGGAGAAGAAGAAGTCTCCGTCCGCGTCGACCCGTCCGGCGTCGCCCGTGAGGTAATAGCGGCCGTCGGGGGTGAACTTGGAGCCACTCTGCCCGGGGATCTGGTAGTCGCGGAAGGTCATCAGCGGGCTTTCGGCGACGTCTATCGCGACCCGGCCGAGCACGCCCGGTCCGGCCGGCTCGTCCTTCTCGTCGGCCAGGACGGTGAGGCTCCAGCCGGGTACCGGCCGACCCATCGATCCCGTCTTGAGGGGACGGGCGAGTTCGGGGTGGTGGTGGTTGGCTAGGGGCATGCCGACCTCGGTCTGGCCGAAGTGGTCGTGCACGGCCAGGCCGAGCGCGGTGCCGGCCCACTCGTTGACCTCGGGGGTCAATGGCTCCCCCGCGCTGGATGCCCGTTCCAGGCGCAGCCCTTGCGGTACGGGTATCGATGAGGAGCGCAGACCCCGGTAGACGGTGGGGGCGGCGGTGAAGTCGGTGACCTGGTGGTCGGCGAGGGTGCGCCAGGTCGTCTCGGCGGAGAACCCGCCGGACAGCAGCAGGCTGGGGATGCCGGCGGCCAGCGGCGCGACGATGGCGGAGTACAGTCCGTAGGCCCAGCCGGGGTCGGCGGCGCACCAGTAGCTGCTGTCCGGGGTGACGCCGAGACCGTATTCCAGGTAGATCTGCCAGCCCGCGATGTAGGAGACGGGGTGGATGACGCCCTTGGGCTTGCCGGTGGTGCCGGAGGTGAACATGTGCACCAGCGGTCCTTCCCCGCTCGTGGTGACGGCGGGGACCGGCTCGGGGGACGCGGCCGCGACGAGGTCGGCCAGCGACAGGTCACCGCGCGACGTGCCAGTTCCGGTGACGACGATGCGGCGCTGGGGGTCGCCCGGCATGTCGGGGCCCGGGTCGAGCTTGTGGCGCTGGTCCGGGTCGACGACGACTACATGCGCACCCGCGCCCTCCAGACGCAGGGCGATGGCCTGGGGCGCGAACGCGGTGAACAGCGGGACGTAGACCGCGCCGAGCCGCCAGATCGCGAGGATGACGGTGACCAGGTCGGTGCTCTTGCCCATCAGGGTCGCCACCCTGTCACCCGGACCGACGCCAAGCCCCTGCAGCGCCCGGGCGTACCGGTGCGAGTTTGCGGCGAGATCGCCGTACGGCAGCGTCGAAGCCTTGCCGCCGCCGTCGACCACGGTGAACGCTGTGCGGTCGGCGGGGTGCCGGTCGCACAGCAGCCCAGCCACGTCGAGGGACGGAGCCGCGAAGACCGCGGTCAGCTCGGAGACCCGGTCGGCGGCGCTCACGACTGGTCCTTTTATCTCGTACAGGTGCTGCATCGGTGCTCCTCGTCGAGCTGGCGGCATTGCCCCGGATGTGGGTACGTTAGGAGGTACGTCCGTACCCTGTCAATTACCACGTGAACGCTGACCTCTGGTGATTCGCCGTAGGCAACGGTGTCGGCGACGGGGGCCGGTCGCTGTCGACGCCCTCCCCGGGCCGTGAGGGAAGGGCAAGCAACGGGTCATGTTCGCACTGCCGCGGACATGACTCGACAGCCTGATCGAGGAGCGGGCCTCGGTCGCGGCCGTGGTCCGGGCGACGGCAGTGCTGGCGGGATGCCCCGCCGGCCTACACGACACCGACCGGGGGATCACCCGTCGCTACGACTCCCAGGGGCACCCGCTGCCCGAGGCGGAGAGTCGATCCTGGGCACGGGTGGCGTGCAGTCGGACGCTGGACCCGCCGGGATGTACCAGGCGGCGGTTGAGGTGGCTGTCGCCAATGAGGGTGGTGTCGTCGGCGACGACGACGTCGCAGGCCAGGGCGAGTTCGAGGCCGCCGGCGACGGCGTGCCCGTGCCGATGACCCTGCCAGCAGAAACCGTACCCGGGCCCGGGCCTTGGCGACCTTCGCCAGGATCATGTCGTCGACCGCGGTCAGGGTCCGGTGGAGCGTGGAGTCCGAGGCCGGCGTCCCGAACCCGGTCGGCTGGTGCGCCCACAACCGTTCGGCGTCGGCCGGGTTCACCGCCCCCAGGACGATCCCGATCGCGGTGCCGACCAGCGTGACACCCCGATCCCGCCAACCCGCCGTGGTGCTGGACGGCATGGCCTGCGACAACGCCGCCGTCAGCCCGGTCCGGTCCGCGCAGGCCCGCAGCAGCACCGCCTCCGCATGACCGACCGGGTTCTTCGCGCTTGCGGACACGGCCGGCCGCCGGTCCCGTCCGACAGTCTTCGACGCCGAAAGGGTGCACCCGATTCTGCAGGGATCCTGACGTAGACACTCAGATCCTTGCAGGCCGGGCGCACCCTTTCTCGATCTTCGACAAGATCACTCGGTGACAGCTGAATCACCGAGGCCGGGTCACTGGGGGATCACCGGCAAGATGATGTGGGACGGTCGCACGTGGTCGCGGAAGATCCGCTGGTGGGCGGTGCGGAAGGTGGTCGCCTCGTGGGCGGGTTCGCCGGTGTTGGGGTTGCGGTCCCACCGTGGGAAGTTGCTCGAGGTGACGTGCACCCGGATGCGGTGCCCGGCGAGGAAGACATTGCTGGTGGACCACAGGTCTACGTCGTAGGCGCCGACGGAATCGGGTTCCGCCTGGATTCGGATGATGCCGTCGGCGAGATTGCGTGACACGCCCTTCTCGTCGACGTCGCACAGCCGCACGACCCAGTCCGTGGACGGGGCGTCGGTGGCGGCGTACAGCCGCATGCGGATTCGGCCCGTGACCTCGAGGTCGGTGGTGAGCGGTTCGCTGGTGTACACCAGGACATCGTCCCGGGCCTCCGCTGCGGCCTGGTCGAACGGTCCCGCCGGGAACTCGGGGGACATGAACAGGTTGCCGCCGCGCGTGATCACCGGATCGGCGGGGTCGTAGGTGTAGTCGTCGGGCGTCTCGCCCAGTTCGGGCGCCGGTTCATTGGTCGCGAGGCCGCCGCCGGGCTGCAGGAACCACGGCGTGTCCACGGCCCGGCTGAGCGGCCATTCGTTCTCATCGCGCCACACGTTCGTGCCCATCACGAAGATCTTGACCGGTGGCTCCTCGAGCATGCCGGTGTCATGGCCCTTCAGCCAGTGGTCGAACCACCGCACCTCCAGGTCGGTGAGGGATGTGCCGAACATGCTCGTCGGTGCGGTGCCCAGGCCGTAGTTGACCTCACCGGTCACGCCGCCGCCCGAGGTGTGCAGGCCGGTGTGCTGCGAGGGCCCGATCACCAACTTGGCGGTGTTGCCCGCTGCCAGGTTGTCGACGTGGTTGTCGAGCGTGCCCTGCAGGAAGACGTCGTACCAGCCGGCGACGCTGAGCGAGGGAACAGCGATGTCATGATGCTTGCCGCGGACGCGGTGCGGAAAATCCGCGCCGGGATCGGCTACGGCGGCCTGGGTGCCGATATCCGGACCGCCGTAGCGGTCGATGAGCGGCAGTTTTCCGGTGGGGAGTTCCCAATAGCCGCGATCCCGCAGCCCGTCGAAGTCGGTGACGAGTGAGTGGAACGCCGCCCCCAATTCCATACCGGAATGCAGGCGCGGCAGGTGACTCGCACCGGTCATCAGCGTCCAGACCGCGTTGAGCCCCAACTCGGCCGCGCCGCCTCGCCGGTGGATGCCGTCCAGGGGTTCCGACCACGTCATCACGGGCGTGATGGCCCGCAGCGCGGGTGCGCCGGAGATCGCGGCGGTCCACTGTGTGCTGCCGGTGTAGCTCATCCCGAACATGCCGACGAGCCCAATACTGCCGGGAATCTTCGCGGCCCATTCGACGGTGTCGCGGCCATCGGAGACCTCGAAGTCAAACGGCTTCCAGGCGCCCTCCGATGCGAAGCGGCCGCGGGTGTCCTGCAGCACCACGATGTAGCCGTGTGCCGCGACGCTGAGCACGTCGATGAAATCCTTGGTGATGAACCCACGTTTGCCGTAGGGGCTGCGCTGCACCAGGACGGGCCAGGGGCCTTGGCCTGTTCCGGGCCGGTACACGTCCGCGCGCAGGATCGTGCCGTCGGACATGGGCACGTCGACGTCGTAGTCGATGAGGATATCGGACATTTCACTTCCTTCAGGGTGCTGAGGGTGGAGGTGGCGAGGCCGGTTGACGCCGCAGAGTCGCCGGCGGTCTGCCATCGGCATCGTCGACGGCACGAGACAGCCCGCGCGCGACGACGCTTCGGCCTCCTCACCGCCCCGGAAGACGATATCGGGTACGTTGGAAGGCGCGTTCGTACCCTGTAAGTTACCGCGAGAAGGCTTCCGCGAGAAGGCCCACCTCTTGTGATTCGCCGTGGGCGAGGGTGTCGCCGACGGGCGCTGGTCGCCGCCGACGTCTTACCGGGGCTGTCAGGGCAGGGCGCGGCCGGAACTGTTCTACGGGCTGGGCGCCGAGGGCTACACCGACTACCCCTTCCTCGAAGCGGCTTGAGGCCCACTCTCACGCCTGTCCATGCGGCAGCCCCACTCACCCATGGACAGGCGTCCGACCGGCGACACCGTGCCCGCCCCGTTGAGCCCGCGGTCGGAGCCGGGGGGTGTACCGAAGAGCGCCATCGCTCAAGATCAATCTCGGGCGCCAACCTCGGTTCCGTTGATCAAGACCAAGCGACCGCCTCATGATGGCGTCGCTGCGCGTCGCTGATCGCGAGTCTGCGGTGCTGCTGTCCGGTCCGGAGTAGTTGCCGGTGCGCTTCGTCGGGCACCGCCCTCGTCGTCCGGGCCGCGCATCCGCCCCGGCGTCGGTCGCTCAGGCGGCGAGGGCGGTGCGGCCTGCGGCGTAGACGCGGGCGACCTCGACGACGCGCTTGCCGAGTTCGGCGGCGGTGGCGAGGTCGGCCTTGTGTACGCCCTCGGCTCCCTGGTCCTGGTTGCTCTGGGCGGCGGCGCCGACGCCGCCAGGTCCCGCGCGAGCATCCAGCCCGCCCCCGCCGGTTGTTGGAGCCGGGCCGGGGGTTGTGGAGCACCTCGGTCGGCCCGGCCGTCTTCGCGAGAGGGCGGTGCCGAACGGTCCCGTGGCGTGGTCAGGCGACAGAGATCTCGTTCAGGTCGATGGTGATCAGCGTCGGCTCCGGCAGGACCCGCCCGTCCGCCGCCAGGGGCAGCACGTACCGGTGGGTCGGGAAGACCAGCCCCGACACGGTCTCGTGCTTCTCCGACAGATGCGCCGCCGGCGGGCTGCCGAGCACCTCGGCAGCGTAGTCATGGCGTCGCAGCAGGCCTGCGGCGTCGTAGTGGAAGATCTGCTCTGTGGCGTGGGTTGCGAGGGTGTCGGGGAACGTCGCCCGCAACCGTCGCAGATCCCGGCCGGCCTCGGTCCAGGGCTCCAGTTCCTCCACCACGACGCCGGGGAGCGTCAGCAGGTAGGGGGCGGTGAGGTAGTTCCACATGGCGTAGCCCGCGAAGTACAGCACGTGGAGATCGTCCCAGGGGGTGTCCTGGTCCTGGGAGGTGAAGGCATCCCGTGGAGAGGTGCGCTCAGCGACGACCTCTCCGTCCCTCCGCTCGATCGTGACGCGCTCGGGGGTGAAGACGCCCCGCAGGTCCGGGCCGGTGAAGCCTTCGAACACCAAGCGCTGCTGCTGCACATCGGCCGCCATGTCCGCCGTGGCGAGGATGCCCGGCCGGCCGCGGAGGTCCCACAGGACGCCGCCGATGGCCCCGCGGGCGCGGATCGTGCGCGCCTGTCGCCACTGGTCCAGGCCGCCATGGGCCTCGACAACAAGATCCAGCAAGGTGGTCAAAGCGAATCCTCATTCTGATCGATGTTCATGATGCCTCCGCGTGCCGGTGGCCCACAGTGGACCGGCACAGCGTCCGCCGGCCCGGCACGGCGAGGGTCGAGCCCCTCGCCGTCATGGCCCGCGCGGCGCGTGCCGCCCGCCTCGCCGGTCCGGTGCCTCAGGCCCGGCCGGCCTGCGGGTTGGTGAACATGTGGTTGCCCGCCACCGTGTCCTTCGCGGGCACTTCGTCCTGCAGGACGTCCCAGTGCTCCACCACCAGGCCCTCCTCGAAGCGGAAGATGTCGACCGCCAGGAGGGGCGTCTCGGTGCTGCCGGAGTACCTGCCGTGGATCATGACCAGGTCTCCCTCGGCGATGATCGCTCCCGGCTCGTACCGGCTGGCGTCGGGCAGGTCCGCGATGAACGTGCGCAGCCCGGCCCTGGCCGGCGGGATGAACGGGTTGTGCTGGAGGTGGTCGGGGTGCAGGTACCGGTCCAGCGCGGTGAAGTCCTTCGAGTTGAACGCGGTCGTCAGGAATTCGAGGACGGCGGCCTTGTTCCGCTCCGTCTCCGTCTTCGTTCGGCTCTGAGTCATCAGTCCTCCACAGGTTTGCCGACTGACGCGGCTTTGTTGACCGACTGGACCACAACGGAACCATGAAGTGGTCCAGTCGGTCAACAAAACGAGGAGCGTCAGGCGATCCCTCCGTGCCGGCATGGAGGGCTGGGTTGCCGACCATTGTGGTCCACCTGGACCACAATGAGGTATTGTGAGGTCATGGGGCGAAACCGAGGCTTCGACGAGACCACCGTGCTCGATGTCGTCCGCGACCGGTTCTGGACCACCGGATTCGACGGCACGTCCACCTACGACCTCATGGAAGCGACCGGCCTGGGCAAGGGCAGCATCTACAAGGCGTTCGGCAACAAGCACTCCCTTTATGTGCGCGTCTTCTCCGACTACTGCCAGGGCCTCGTCGCCCAGGCCCGCGAGGAGCTGCGGGAGGGCCCGCACGCGGTGCTCACCTCGCCGATGGCCCGCCTGGAGCGCTACGTCGCCTCACTCGTCGACGCCTTCGCGACCGAGTCGCCCCGCCGGGGATGCTTCCTCAGCAAGGTCACCGCGGACCGCGCCGGAGAGGATGACACGGTGGCGGCCACGGCCCGTCGCGCGTTCGAGGATCTCGCCGGCGCCCTCGCGTCCGCGATACGCGACGCCCAGGACGCGGGAGAAGTGGCCGAGCATGCCGACGCCACGGCCCTGGGATATCTGCTGCTGAGCGTGATCAGGGGCATCGACAACATGGCCAAGGCGGGTGTCGACGGCACGACGCTCCGGCAGACGGCCCGGTCGGCGCTGGAGCTGATCCCCAGGGCGGACGCACCGTACGTGCGGCGCTGACATTCCCCCCTCTCGTCCGACGACGGACATGCCGCGGCGGACATAAGCAAAATGTGCATTTTGACTGTGGCGAAGAGCTCGCCGCCTCTCACCGGGAAGGGAGTCCCTATGCGTGCCGTCCAGATCACCCAGTTCGGAAAGCCGGAGGACGTCGTACGCGTCGTCGATCTCCAGGAGCCGAACGCTCCCGGCGCCGGCGAGGTCAAGGTCGCGGTCGAGTTCTCACCGCTGAACCTGCACGACCTCAAGGTCGTCAGGGGCGAGCTCGGGCGGCCACCGCTCCCGCTGGTCCTCGGCAACGAGGGTGTCGGCCGGGTTGTCGAGGCGGGCCCCGGCGTCGACACGCTCGCGGCGGGCGACCTGGTGGTTCTGCCGCTGTTCGCCGGTGCCTGGCGCGAGCGGCTGCTGCTGCCCGCCGACGGGCTGTTCCGACTGCCGGAAGGCAGCGTCGAGCAGTTCTCGATGCTGGGCAGCAATCCGCCCACGGCCGGTCTGATCCTGAGCGAGTACGCCGACCTGAGGCCCGGGGACTGGATCGTGCAGAACGCCGCGAACTCCGGCGTCGGACGTTCCCTGATCGCCCTGGCGAAGGCCCGCGGATTCCGGACGATCAACTTCGTCCGGGACGAGTCCGTGTTCGCCGAACTGACCGCGGCCGGCGCGGACATCGTCCGCCTCGACGGCGCGACGGCGGTCGAAGAGGTTCGCACGGCGATCGGCGATGCCCGGGTCGGGCTCGCCGTCGACTCGGTGGGCGGCGACGCTCCCGCCCGCCTGCTCGACCTGCTGTCCGAGGGCGGTGCGCTCGTCAGCTACGCCTCGGCGACCGGACAGCCGATGTCCGTCGACGCACTGACCCTGATCGGCAAGCGCGCGACGGTACACGGATTCTTCGCCGGCCATTTCGACTACGCGACAAAGGTGCTCCCCGTCATCCGCGAGGCCACGCCCCTGGTAGCGAGCGGAGCCCTGTTCGTTCCGCCAGGCGCCGTGTTCGACCTCGATGACATCCATACGGCGATCGAGCAGGTCGTCCGCGGCGGAAAGACCCTGCTCAAGGTGGCCCGGTCATGACGATCTCCGGAGGAACTCGCACCGTCGCGGGTCCCGCGCGGACGCGAGCCGAGCCGTAGCAGGGCGTTCGAAGCGGCATCAGGGCCATTCCGCCGGGGACGATGACAACCCGGCGCCTGGCCTGACCTGCCGGAACTCTCCAGACCACCGCGTGCACGCCGGCAACGCGCGCCACGGGTTTCCACCGTGGGATGTAGATCCACTGATCAATAGTGCTCACCCTCGCCAGGCAAACCGCCGCTCATTCGCGCGTTCGGTGAGGGGCAGCCCCCGCCACGAGAGAAGTATCGCGATGCCCGAACTGTCCTACGAAGTCCTCGTCTCTGACGGCGTTCCCCGGAAGATCGATCTTCAGCTGCCGAACGGCGACGGGATCGTGTCCTCGCCGATCTCATCCACCCTGATCACCGGAGAACGCGACGCGGTCCTGGTGGACCCGCCGCTGACTCACACCCAGATCGCGCAGGTCGCCGAGGGCTTGGCGCGCTCAGGGAAGCGTCTGGCGTACGTCTACGTCACCCACGGCCACCCCGACCACTGGTTCGGCACCGCGACGCTGCTGGAACAGTTCGGCGACGCCGACAGCGTGGTGTACGCCACCGAGGGCACCATCCGGCAGATGCGCAGCCAACTGGAGAGCAAGGACAAGGGGTTCGCGAAGACCTTCCCCGGAGTCCCGGAGAACACCCCGGTCCTCGCCGTGCCCGTGCCGACCGAGGGATTCCGGCTGGAGGGCCAAGTCCTCCGGGCCGTCGATACCGGTCACACCGACACCGACGACTCCAGCGTCCTGCACGTGCCGTCGATCGGTCTCGTCGTCGCCGGGGACGTGGTCTACAACGGCGTGCACCTAATGATGCTCGAAGGCGGTGACGGCGGCCTTCAGGCGTGGCTGGACGGCATCGACCGGCTCGCCGCACTCGATCCGCGCCACGTGGTCGCCGGCCACAAGAAGGCAGACCTGCCCGACGACCCGAAGATCCTGGACGAGACCCGGCAGTACCTGCGCGACGCGATCCGGCTCCTGGCCGGCAAGCCGGAGCCGCTGGAGTTCTTCGAGGAGATGTCGAAGCTCCACGGTGACCGGCTCAACCCGGGACCCCTTTGGTACAGCGCCCTGGGCCTGCTCGCCTGAGCCACGCCGCGTCGCCACCCCGCGAAGACAGGCGCATCACCTCGACGAAATACGGAGGTT
The DNA here is from genome assembly GCF_042899865.1 of Streptomyces sp. NPDC013157. Lineage (NCBI taxonomy): Bacteria > Bacillati > Actinomycetota > Actinomycetes > Kitasatosporales > Streptomycetaceae > Streptomyces > Streptomyces sp. NPDC013157. The sequence continues at coordinate 52,255 of NZ_JBIBAK010000033.1, forward strand.
GCCGACATGGCCACCCGCATGAAGATCGCGATCCTCGACGACTATCAGAACGTCGCGACGAGCCTGGCCGACTGGGGATCGCTCGTTGCCGAGGTCGTCGTTTTCACCGAGCCGTTCGCCGATGCCGACGAGGTGGTCCGTAGCCTCGCCGGGTTCGACGTGCTCGTGGCCATGCGGGAGCGCACGCGATTCCCGGCCGAGGTCCTGGAGCGGCTGCCCGACCTTCGGCTCCTGGTCAGCACCGGCCCGGCCAATGCCGCCATCGACCTTACGGCCGCCCACAGACTCGGCATCACGGTGTGCGGGACCCGCTATGAGTCCCACCCCACCATCGAGCACACCTGGGCGCTGATCCTCGGTGCCACGAGAAACCTGGTCGTCGAGGCGGAGTCGATGCGCGCCGGCGGCTGGCAGGTATCGGTCGGCGAGGGGCTGCACGGCAGGACTCTCGGCATTCTGGGCCTCGGTCGCGTCGGCTCCGGAGTAGCACGGATCGGACAGGCCTTCGGAATGGACACCATCGCATGGAGTCGGAACCTGACCCCCGAAACAGCCGCCGAGCACGGCGTGCGGGCGGTGACGAAGGAGCGACTCTTCACCGAAAGCGATGTGCTCTCGATCCACGTACTGCTCAGCAAGCGAACACGCGGGCTGGTCGGCGCGGCGGAACTCCGGTCGATGAAGCCCTCGGCCGTCCTGGTCAACACCTCACGCGGACCGGTCGTCGACGAGGTCGCCCTGATCGACGTCCTGCGTGAGGGCGCGATCCGAGCGGCCGCCCTCGACGTGTACGACACCGAGCCGCTACCCGCGGACCACCCGTTGCGGGCGCTGCCGAACGCGCTGCTCACGGGGCACGTCGGATTCGTGAACCGCGACTTGTACGAGATTTTCTATCAGGACTCCGTCGAGGACATCGCCGCGTTCCAGGCGGGTTCTCCCGTGCGGCTGATGAAGTAGGAGCCGAAGACGACGACCCGACCGACTCACACACCGCCTCTCTCCCGTGTGACGGCTCCGACGCGGTTCGTCACGGCGAACGGGATTCGGTACGCCTACCGGCGCTTCGGCGCCGAGACCGGCACACCGCTGATGTTCCTGCAGCATTTCCGTGGCGGCATGGATCACTGGGATCCTGCGGTGACGGACGGACTGGCCGCGAACCGTCCGGTCATTCTGTTCGACAACACAGGCGTCGCAAGCTCCAGTGGCCAGACCCCGGACACCGTGGAAGCGCAGGCCGATGACGCGGCGGCGCTCTCTGCCAGTACGCGGCCTGGGAAAGGTGCTGTTCTGTCACGCCACCCCTCGGGACGACGAGGAGGTCGTTCTGGTCGACTCACGCCTCGACCGTTGGCGAGAAGTCCTCAGCGGGCTTGACACCGGCATTCGCACGGTGGTCTGCGGGCACACACATGCCGTTCGTCCGCCTCGCCCACGGCCGACTTGTGATCAACCCCGGCAGCATCGGCATGCCCTACGGACGGGCCTGCGCCCACTGGGCGCTCCTGGGCCCCGGCGTCGAACTACGCTCCAGAGCCTTCGACATCGAGGCAGCCATCACGCAGGTCACCCAGGACTCAGCAGAGATTGTTCGGTCTCGACCAAGATGCCACGCCCGGTCAGCCGCTTGAGTTTCGGGCGGGTCTTGTTGATGTTGTTGGGCGCGATCTCCACGTCCATCGCCTCGCGGACCTGCCGTGCCCGCAGCGGGGCGTCGGCCGCGGCGAACTGACGGATATCGGCGAAGGACTGCCTTACGGAAGGCGGACCTGGTGGATGGGCCGCCGCCGGAGAAATGTCACAGGCGTCAGCTGTGGCCGAAGGCCGCCGCGGTGGCCACGCACGAGAGCGATGTGCTCGGCGAGGTCACCGAACGCAGGCTGCTGACCAGGAACCTGCGGACCGTCAACGCCCTGACGGATCCGACGGTCCTGGAGCCGGTGACCGCCGGTGTGAGCGCGGGCTCAAAGGGGCGGGCACGGTGTCGCCGGTCGGGCGCCTGTCCATGGGTGAGTGGGGCTGCCGCATGGACAGGCGTGACCGTGGGCCTCAAGCCGCTTCGAGGAAGGGGTAGTCGGTGTAGCCCTCGGCGCCCGGCCCGTAGAACAGTTCCGGCCGCGGCTCGTTCTCCGGGTGGCCACCCTGCCAGCGCTCGACCAGGTCGGGGTTGGCGATGAGAGCCCGGCCCACGACCACGGCGTCGGCGTGGCCGGCCTCGATCTGCTGGAGCGCCTGCTCGCGGTTGGTCTGCCCCCCGAAGGGGCCGTTGTTGACGATCAGCTTGCCGTCGAAGCGCCGCCGCAGCTCCTGTGCCAGGTCGCCGCCCGGCTCGGTGTGCAGTACGGAGAGGTAGGCCAGGCCCAGCGGGCGCAGTTGGTCCATCAGGGTGCCGTAGGTGGCCAGGACGTCGTCCCGGTCGGTCTCGAAGACGTCCCCGAGGACGACCTCCGGCGAGATCCGCAGCCCGACCCGCTCGGCGCCGACGGCCTGGGCGACCGCCGTGACGACCTCGACGACGAAGCGGGCGCGGTTCTGCGGCGAGCCGCCGTATCCATCGGTGCGCTGGTTGGCCGCCGGGGAGAGGAACTGGTGGAGCAGGTAGCCGTTGGCGCCGTGGATTTCCACGCCGTCCGCTCCCGCCTCGATGGCCCGGCGGGCCGCGGTGACGAAGTCCTCCAGGGCTGCCCGGATCTCTGCGGTGGTCATCGCTTCCGGTACGGGGTAGGGCTGCTCGCCCTTCTCGGTGAACGTCTTGTTGTCGATGGCGATCGCGCTGGGGGCGAGGATGCGGCGGCCGCCGTTGATGTCGGGGTGGGTGCCGCGGCCGGCGTGCATGATCTGCAGGACGATGCGGCCGCCCTCGGCGTGCACCGCCTCGAACACCCGCTGCCAGCCGGCCGCCTGCTCGTCGGTGGCGATGCCCGGCTCACCGACATACCCCTGCGACGCGTGGTCGGGGTAGGTGCCCTCGGTGATGATCATTCCGACGCTCGCCCGCTGCCGGTAGTACTCGACCATCAGGTCCCCGGGAATGCCGGAGGAACCGGCCCGGACCCGGGTCAGCGGTGCCATGACGACGCGGTTGGCGAGCTCGATCTTCCCGAGAGAGACGGGGGAGAAAAGTGACGGGACGGGCGAAACTTCTGAAGTGTTGACAGGCATGGGTTTCTTTCTCTCTGCAATAGGGAGGAAAACGGGATGAGGGTCTGCGGCGCAGGGGGGCCACGCTGTCCCGGCGGATCGGGGTGTGGGTGGTGTCGGCAGAACGCGCGAGGCTAGCTGAGCGGGACGTCCGCGACACCCTTGAGGTGGCTGAACGTCTCGAGGGAGTACCGGCCGTGGTAGCGGCCCATGCCGCTTTCGCCGACACCGCCGAAAGGCAGGCCAGTCATGAGCAGTTGCATCACCGGCTGGCCCCAGGCGACGCCGCCGGAGGACGTCTCGTTCACCAGGCGCGACTTGGTGGCCTCGGACTCGGTGAAGGCGTAGAGGGCGAGGGGCTTGTCGCGTTCGTTGATGAAGGCGATGGCGGCATCGAGGTCTTCGACTTCGACGACGGCGAGGATCGGGCCGAAGATCTCCTCCTGCATGACCGGTGATGCGGGGTCGACATCGGTGAGCACGGTCGGTGCGATGAACAGGTCGTCGCGGTCGTGCTGGCCTCCCACCGCCGGCCGGCCGGAGTCCAGCAGACGCGTGAGCCGGTCGAAGTGCCGCTCGTTGATGATCCGGCCGAAGTCGGCCGAGGTCTGCGGGCTGGTGCCGAACTGGGCTTCGACCGCCGCACGCAGGGCGGGGGCCAGTGCGGCGGCGGTGGCAGGATCGGCCAGAACGTAGTCGGGGGCTATGCACTGCTGACCGGCGTTGCCGAACTTGGCGCCGACCAGCCGCTTGGCGGTCTCCTCCACATCGGCGTCGGGCGCCACGAAGACGGGCGACTTGCCTCCGAGTTCGAGCGTGACGGGGGTGAGGTTCTTGGCTGCTGCGGCCATGACGATCCGGCCGACCGTGCCGTTGCCGGTGTAGAAGATGTGGTCGAAACGCTGTGCCAGGAGGGCCGTGGTCTCCTCGGCGCCCCCCTCGACCACGGTGAGCACGTCAGGGTCGAAGTACTCGCGCAGGAGGCGTGAGGCGACTGCCGAGGTGTGCACCGAGATCTCGCTCGGCTTGGCCACCACGGTGTTCCCGGCGGCCAGGGCGCCGATGATGGGGTCGATGAGAAGGTGCAGCGGGAAGTTCCAGGGAGCGATCACCAGGACGACCCCGAGCGGGTCGTACGTGGTGTAGGCGGTGGTCGTGGGACCGAAGTGGGCGGGAACCTCCACCGGGCGGGGCTGAAGCCAGCTCTCGAGAGTCGCCAGCGTCTCGTCGATGTCGGCGACGGTGAAGTCGATCTCCTGCGTCTTCGCCTCGGCGGGGTTCTTCCTCAGATCCTTCCAGAGCGCTTCGATCAGCTCCTGCTCGTTCTCGACCAGCAGGGCCCGCAGCCGCCGCAGCTGGCTGACGCGCCAGTCCAGTCCGCGGGTGACGCCGGTGTTGAACGTCGCACGAAGGCGGCCGACCACCTCCGCGGCCGTTTCCGTCTGATGCGTCCTCGACTCGGTCGCCTGTGTTGCGGTCATGGGGTGTGCTCCGTTCTTGATGCAAGCCACGCCCCGGCTGCCTTCCAGCCGGGCACAGTGGCCAGCGTGCGGGACGATCCGGTATTCACCCAGGTCACGGCTTGGTGTACATCCGCTGTGACTACCACTGACTGGTGCAGGCTGGTGTGCGTCCGACCGTGGATACTCGGAGGCATGGACGAATACCCCGACCCGGTGCACGAGCCCGCCGACGGCGCTCTGGACCCGCGTGCCGAGCTCAGTGAGTTCCTGCGCACCCGGCGGGCCCGGCTGAAGCCGGAGGACGTGGGCCTGCCGGATTTCGGGCGGCACCGGCGGGTGCCGGGGCTGCGCCGCGAGGAGCTGGCGCAGCTGGCCGGGGTGTCGGTGGGGTACTACACGCGCCTGGAGCAGGGCAACGGGCGGCACGTGTCGGCGGAGGTCCTCGAGGCCATCGCCCGCGCGCTCAGGCTGAGCGACGCCGAGCACGCCCACCTCACACACCTGGCGAAGCCGAAACAGCACAAGAAGAAGCCGGCCGGCCGCACCCAGCAGGTGCGGGGCCCCCTGCGGACGCTGCTGGACACCATGGAAGGCGGCCCGGCGATCCTCGTGGGACGGCGCTCGGACATACTCGCCTGGAACCGGATGGCCGCGGCGGTCTTCGGCGACTGGGCCGAGCTGCCCGCGCACGAGCGGAACTGGGCGCGGCTGGTGTTCCTCAGGCCCGAGTACCGCGACCTGTTCGTGGACTGGGAGCAAAAAGCGAACGACGTCGTCTCTCAGCTGCGCATGGACGCCGGCTCCCATCCCAACGACCCCCGGCTGTCCGCGCTCGTGGGCGAACTCTCGGTGAAGAGCGAGGAGTTCAGGCGGCTGTGGGCCGCCCACGACGTCAAGGACAAGTGCCACGGCATCCAGCGCCTGCACCACCCGCTCGTCGGCGAACTCGATCTCCGCCTCGAGTCGTTCCACCTGGCCGACGACCACGAACAGACGCTGGCGACGTACCACGCCGAACCCAACTCCCCGTCCGCGGAGGCACTACGACTGCTGGCCAGCTGGGGCACCGACGCGACAAGGACGGGAGCCGGGATGCCGCCGGCACGCACGGCTTGACGAACAGTTGATCACCGGTAGTTGACTGCGCGCCTCGGCCCCGGCACGTGCCGTCTCGCCAGCCCCGTCGCAGCGTCGGCATCCCGCGCCCCCGCGGAACCGCCCGCTACCGCCGCACCCGCAGCTCCTCCGCCCGTCGCGCCCGTCGCGCGAACCACGGAAAACCGAAGTACGTGCGCAGATCCCGGGCTGACTGGCTGACTACGGCTTTGGCCAGCTGCCCAACGCGAGGTTCGCGACCTGCAGCAGTTCAGGGCGGGAACTACCACTCGCGGCCTGGACGGCGATCCCATTGGCGACTGTTCTCAGGTAGAGCGCGAGAAGATGAGGATCTGTGGAAGGCGGAAGGTCACCGGCGTCCACCGCCTGTTGAAACCGGCGCGTCAAGTGGGCTATCCCGTCTTCACGCCATGCGATGAGTGCGTCTCGGACTGGGCGGCTGTCATCCCCGGTGGCCAACGCACCCTGCACGCCAAGACAGCCCGTGGGCAATCCCGGCATGGTTGCCGCCTCGACCGCCCCGTGGAGGACGGCAGTAGCCACTGCTCCGCTCGTGGGCTCTGCCAGAGCTCGGCCGAAGTAGGCGGTCAAGCCCTCGGTGTACCGCTCCAGCGCCTTGTAGAAGAGGTCTTCTTTGCTGCCGAACGCCCTGTACAGGCTGGGGCGGCTGATACCCATCGCCTCGGTGAGGTCGTCAAGGCTGGCACCCTCGAAACCCTTTGACCAGAACACCAGGACTGCACGATCGAGTGCCTCGTCGATATCGAACGCGCGAGGCCTGCCAGGAGGGACCGGTGTCGGCGAGGTCATTTCTTCATCCTACTCCTTCGGTACCGATCGGTACGGATGTGCTACGGTGTTTCGTACCAATCGGTACGCTATACAGAGGGGTGGGATCGTGTCACAGACCGTACTCATCACTGGTGGAACCTCAGGCATCGGCTTGAGCCTCGCGCAATCCTTCGTCGAGCTCGGGGCGTCTGTCGTCGTTTGCGGACGTTCGCAGGCTGCGCTTGACCGATTCGCGCAGGCACACCCGCAGGCGCTGGCCGTGCGGGCCGATGTGACGGACGCAGCTGACCGCGCAGCGTTGCTGCAAGCAATCGCTGATCGCTTCGGGCGTCTGGACGTGTTGGTCAACAACGCCGGTACGTTCGAGGAACGAGACTATGCTGCCGGCAAGAACCCCAATGCGACTCTCGATGCCGAGGTGGAGCTGAACCTCACCGCCCCCATCCACTTGACGGGTGAAGTGCTCGAGCGATGGCCAGGGCCCGACGCGATCGTATTCATCACCTCGGGGTTCGCTTTGGTCTCGCCCACTCGCGCGCCTACCCACGGCGCGGTGAAGGCCGGCCTGCACGGCTTTGCGGATGGCTTGCGCCGTCAACTCGCCCCGCAGGGCACCCATGTCCTCGAGGTCCTTCCACCGTCTACGGACACACCCATGAACGCCGCAGCCACGGGGAAGAAACTGACTCCCGAGCAGGTGGCGGCGGTCACGATGAAAGCTTTTCGGCGGGGGCGGAACATGGCATTCCCGGGTCAGACGAAAGTCATGCCCGCCATGCTGCGCATCGCGCCGGGCACACTACGACGCGTCGTCGCCGGGCTCTGAACCCCATAGGTACCCTTCCCTCCGCCCAGGCCGCGGCAGCCAACGCCGCATTGCGGATCGCGGTGTCCCCGGAAGGAGCACGGCTGCGCCGGCAGACACTCGGCGCCGCGTCGGCACTGCTGAAGCTCTGGCCGACCACGGACTGGCCTGCCTGGGCAGCCCGGGTCCGATCGTTCCGGCCGTCATCGGCGACGAACGCGTAGCACGCCTCACACACCGTAATCCGCGCCCGCGCGGAGTGGCGGCCATGGTCGTCGAATACCCCGTGGTGCCAAGCGGCTCCGCCAGACTGCGCCTACAGGTCATGCCGTCCCACACGCCCGAACAAGCCGGGCAGGCCGCCGCCGCGGTCGCCGCCGCGGTGTCCGAGGCCCGAACCGCCATCGACAGCCTCGACGCCGCTTCGGGCCTCGCCCGCCCCGACTCGCGCTGAAGCGTCCCAGGATGAGCGGCCTGCCGGCGTTCGACGCCGTCGTTGCGGACCGGGTCGAATTCCTGACCCGCCACCTCCTGAACAACTGACCGGCTCGTTCCGGATTGAAAGGATTCTCCATGTCCAAATTCCCCCTCCACCTGGTTCCTTCCCGCAGAGCGCTGACGACCGGGCGCTTCATCGTCGCGGCCACCCACTTGTTCACCCCGCGGCTGGCCGCGCGGCTTTTCCAGCTCACGGCTAGCGGTACCCCCGCGATCCCTTATGCGCGGATGTTCGCGATCCGCAACGCCGCTCTCGGGCTCGGACTGCAACGGATGGACAGTTTCACCCGGCCCCAGCAGCAGCAGTTCCTTGCCGTGAACATCGTCATGGACTCGGTCGATGCCGCCGCTTTCCTGGCTGCGGGCCTGCGGCGCGACGTCAGCCGTACCTCGGCCATGCTGTCCGCCGCCGTGGCTCTCTCTGCGGTGGTAGCCGGTACCACGGCCCTCATCGAGCACAGGCAAGCGGCCGCCCAAGAAACGGAGCCAACAGCGACGGCTCCATCGAACAGCGACTGGAAGTGACCGCACCGGCGTGGCACCGCAGCTGATCCACCGCACCGCCTCCATTGCCTGGAGGCCGCCGAGGACGGGTTGGCGGTCTCTGTCGAGTTCAGCATCGGGCGGATGAGGTTCTGGCGAAGACGTGGACGACGGTGTCCGGTGCCGTCGACGGTGAGGGCGGCCGGCTTCCCCCGACGGGGCCGGCCGGGTCACCGGCTGCTCGCACTGGTGGCGATCGCGTGGAGGACGGCGTGCGGATGCCGCCGGTGAGGGCGAGGACGGGGTAGCCGGAGGCGGAGACGACGAGGCCGGAGCTGAAGCCCCCGGTGGCGCCGGCGATGGCGACAGAGACGTCGGCCATGCCCTGGTTCTTGGCGCGGGTGGCCAGCGGCACGGCATCGGTGATCATCGCGGTGCCGGAGACGAGGCCCGGGTTCCAGCCCAGCCGCGGCAGGCGCCGCGACGGCGGTGATTTGATTCCGGCGGCGAGGAGGGTGAGGCCGGAGGCTGCGGCTATCGGTGTACGGCCGTACCGGTCGACGAGCCAGCCGGTCAGCGGGGAGGGCAATACGGACATCAAGTCACGTACCGCACTCTGAGAAATCCCAGTTGCCAGGGGGCGGCGGCGAGCGCGCCGGCCCCGGACCAGCTCGTGAGCCACAGGATCGAGGCGAGCGTCGCCCGGCGGCGGCCGAGAAG
>NZ_JBIBAK010000034.1:0-37158 GCF_042899865.1 Streptomyces sp. NPDC013157
TGAGACTTCGAACACCTCCCCCAACGGCACGGGAGCCTCGTGCGTTGCGGGCATCGACTCCGTCACCCGTTCAGTGGCCCCGCTGAAAGACCTCATTGACTTTTGGGCACACGATGACTCGATCGTCACACCATCGAGTCGCACCATGAACAGCTGTGCATAATCACTGGACGTAGCGGAAAGTATCGCCTTGGCCGGCCCGGATCGAACCCCGTGCGCTGGTTACAGAAGGCGAGCCTCATCCCAGCAACCGACGCCGAGATGAACCTCAAGCATTGCCGGAACACCAGGTCGCCTGGCCAGTGCAAGCACTCGGCGACCCGCACCATGCAGCATGCAAGACCGACGCGCGGGCGGAACATATGAGCAAGTCCACCGAGCCATTCGATCGCTGGCACAAGCGATATCCCAAACCAGAACGCGGCGACGAACCGTGCCGATGCGGGACCAAAAGGCGCCCACTGTATCCGTCTGCTGATCACGGCCGAGGTCGTCGATGGCAAGCGCGCTACACCGACATTGAGGGCAAGGAGCGACGGGCTTGCCTGAGCACATGGCAGCAAGCACGTGACCACCTGGACCGGGCACTCGCTGACGTCGAAAAACAAAGGTCGCCGAGTTCTCTTGGCGATAGGCGCGTTGCGTTCTTCGCAGCCCAGATGATGAAAAGGAGGCGCAAGCGACAGAAGAACGTCAACACTTCCGACGCCTACGAAGGCCATCTCCGCAACTACATTCTGCCGTTCGCCGGAAATCTTGGGGCCAGCAGCCTGCGCCGCCGGGACTCCGTGTCATTCGTCGACTATCTGCTCGACAAGCCCGGAATCAATTCACCCCGCACAGTTCGACAGATCTTCAAGACCTGGCGCATTCTCATGCACTACATGCTCGACGAGGATGTCCTGCTTCCGTCCAACATCGTCGCGCGCATCGAGCTCCCGGAGTTCACGCCACGCGTCAAGGTGGCCCTGTCGCCCGTACAAGTCGCAGCTGTCGCAGCAGCGATGCGTCAGGTGGCACCCCGCTATGAGGTCCTGATCTGGCTCGGAGCGTGCGCCGGCCTGCGCCAGGGTGAGGCCTTCGGCCTGAGACGAAGCCAGGTGGTGTGGGAGCGGAACCTTCTACACATCGTGGAGCAGCGACAGCGCGGCAAGGTTGTCCGCCTCAAGACCAGAGCCAGCCGTGCCACCCTTCCGGTCGACCCTTTCCTGATCGCACAGCTCGCCCGACACACTTCGCGTTGGCCAAGGCCGGAGTCCGCTTCGCAACGCTCCGGGCGCATGGGGCAGCAACATGACCCTACCAACCCGACAGGTGAGGACCTGATCGTCACAAACCAGTCCGGCCGCCCCATCCTCCACGGAGATTTCTATCGGAAATGGCGACGCGCTGTGACGCAAGCGGAACTTCCGGAACGGACTCGCTTCCATGACCTCAAGCACTTCTACACCAGCACGCTCGGCGCCTCCGGGAAGCACGACCCCAAGACCGTGCAGGCGCTATCCAGGCATGCTGAATTCTCCGAGACATGGGACACCTACGCCCATCCGCCTTTGGCAGTGGAGGGGATCATCGTCACTGCATTCGGCACCGCATTCTCACATCTCTGACATCGGTCTAACGCCTGAGGACGGTCAGGACGCTCCGGCGTGGCACACGAGCCCAAGGCGCCACTACGTGAACACACGACAAGGTTCCGGGGTGCCAGAGGACGTGAGTCCTCCTGCCCGCGACGGTTCGCGCTGCTCAAGGGCAGACAGCGGCCCCCATGGTTCCACACCGCCAACACAGCGCTGCGCATGGCGCGGATTCATCAGATCAACGACGCCGTCGTCGTCCGCTTCGCTTGTCCCGGGTGACCTCTGTGGCAACCCACTGTCTAAGTTTGCCGATGGGCATCACCGGGACGGGGGCGGTAAGCACCCGAGGAACCATGAGGTCGCGACTGGTGGCGATGGCGGACGTGACGGTCCACCCGGTGGTGTCGCTGGTACCGGTGAAGTGGGCCAGTGTCGCGGCCAGATTCTGGCGGACCCACTCGGTGCGGCGACCGAGTTTGAAGAGCGCGCTCTTATCGCCACGTAGCAGATCTTCGGCTTCGTTGGCTAGTTCGGTGGGGTTGCGTGACAGCTCGAAGTCTTTCGCTTCCATGACAATGACTACGCGCTGGGCCGTGTTGATGCCGATGGCGTCGATATCCCCCAGATCGTCCCCTTCGGGAGACAGGAGTCTGCGGCCTGCGATCTTGGAGACGCCGCGGACGGCGATGGAACAGCCTCCTGCTTTCAGCGTATCGGTAACGCGTGTCTCGAAGGTCTTGTTCTCGTCCTGGCGAATTACTCCGAGAAGTTTCTTCATGGGGCCCGAGGTGCTGCGCAGTCGGCCTGAGTAGATGAGGTCAATCCAGTAGGGACCGCTGGTCCAGGTTTGCCGGGCTCCCCAGACGACGTGGGCACCGTCAGGCGCGTCGATGCGGATGAGGGGGCGTCGGACGTAGGACCATTCGCGGTTGAATCGCCACGGCCAAGCGTCGGTCTTGACGGACAGGAACTCCGGGCGGGGGCGCAGAGTCAGCCGGTCGAGGAAGGACCGTGCTTTGCCCTGGGGCCAGCTGAGAGCCGTGCACAGATGATTGGAGATGGTGGACTCGGCAAGGACGTAGGGCTCCGTCGTGCAGCGTTCACCTCCCAAGGCGATGAGTTCACCGACGCCTTGGGCGAGATCAGTGAGAGTGAAGCCGAACTCAGAAAGCATGGCTTGCTCTACTTGAGCCGTCGGTCCTTCGGGCTGGAAACGCTTCGGTGAGTTCCGGCTCGGCGCCGCTTTGAGGAGAGCTTCGGCTTGGGCGGTCGCGAGGGCGTTGGTGCCGGCTTCGTATCGGTCGCCGCGGGAGACACCGAGCCGACCCGAGGCCAGCATGGCGAGTTGCGCTTCCGAGAAGTCGTGGTGGATGGCCTCCGAGAGGGTGGCACGGGAGATGAGCTCTGCGGCAAGGGCCAGGAGTTGGTCGTAGGCATCGAGCGTGAGTGAGTTGTGTCCGGTGGGGGGTTGAGCGGCCACGTACTCGATGAGGAAACGGCTGGCCTGCGCTGCCCCCACCCGGCGCTTATTGGTCTGCACAAGTTCCTCGACCGGGTGGCTGGCCTCTCCAAAACAGGCGATACGTGCGGGGAGGATGTAATCGTTGGTTGCTTCCTCGTACACGAACGCCTCGTGCCGAGCGACCAGCGACTGGACGAGCCCCTCGCTCGCAAGATCTGCTACCGCCGCCTCGATGAGTTCGAAGTAGTGGCCTACGACTTTCTGCAGAACCGCGGTGCGCTGCTCAGTTGGGATGCTGCCTACTGCCATTCCGTCTTCACTCAGGTACTGGCCCAGTTCGTCGAGGACCGTGGCAGAAGCCGCCGGCTGGACCAGTCGGGCGCGCGGTAGTGGTCCGGGACGCAACGGAACGCGCTGGTTCATCTGCACATGCAGCATCTGCTTGTCGCCGTGGGGCGCGAGCTGATCGACGAGGGCGTCCAGGTCTCCCTCCTGTGTTCCGGCCAGTTGCATGATGCCTTCGAGCAGGGCCCGCAGCAGGACGCGGTCAGCCCCGTTGGCGTCTGTGAGAAGCGTCGCCGTGCCCTGTGCGTTCATGCACAGATCGACGAGTCCGGGCTCAGTCCGCCGCACCCCGATCCAGGGACGTTCACCGCCCGTTGCAGGAGCGCCGTTCAAGACGCTCTGCCATGCTGCGGGGTCGTCGAAGGACAGGCTCATGTACAGACCGCCCGTGTGTGTGGCTGCCAGCAAGAGGCCGGGTCTAGCGAGGGAAATCTGCCAGACCCAGAAGGCTGCCGCCTCCACTGCCAGGTCGTGAAAACCCTCCAGCGTGTCGGGGACGGCCTGGTCACCGGGCCCCAACCACACGTGTACGCCTGAGGCTTCCACAAGCCTGCCTTCCTCGGGCACGTCCGGGTGAGGGCGGTAGATCGGCGCCGTCGACGTGCCGTACACGGAGACCACCGGTACGAAAACAGGCCGGCGCGGGCTGGGTACTTCGTGGCGGTCGTACCGCTGCTGGACCTCGACGCGTAGAGCCCGCGAATGGTCCTGCTCAATGACGAGCATCGTGGGCTTCGCGTCGTCGGACACGTAGTAGCTGTAGTTGCAACTCCGGTAGAGGCCGTAGTTGTCGAGCGTGCTCCACGACTGCACACGGGTCGTCTCGTGAAGCTCCGTCTCTGCCTGGGCAAACCGCCAGAGGAAAAGAGGGTCGGAGCCATCGAGTTCCGACATGACCTGGAGATCGCTGAGGGACGTCAGCAGGACAGGGCCGGAACGCCGGTGCTCCATGAGCCCCAGGAACGAGGATCGCCCCACGCCTTCGTTGATGATGAGACGGAGTGTGCGCGCGTCTTCGGGCAGCGACGTGCCGTCCGGATCGATGACGTTCTGGACTCGTAGGCCGAGATCACGGATGGGCCAGTACCCCGATGGGTCGGTGTCGTCGTAGTCGGACAGGTCATCCATGAGCACGGCCACGTCGAGAATCTTGTCCTGGGCAAACGTAAAGGTGCGACGGGAGATCAAGTCGTCGCCGGTCACCTGCGCCGGCCCCACGGGGGCCGCGCCAGTCAACATCAGGAGGCGGCTGACATCAGCGAGTGTGGTCTCACGCATCAGACATGCCAGCTCGGGTCGGCATCCGTGCAGTCCGGCGTGAACGATGAGCTTGTGCCGCAGGGTCGTCACCAGTTCAGCCGGATTCGCCACGATGAGGCCGTCGTCCACCAGGAGCAGCGGTGCGAGCACGAGTCCGTCGTCCGGCCCCGGCTCTTCGGTGAACGTGTGTTCGCCGGGCCGAAGACCCCATGCTGCGATCAAGTCTGCGGAACGGGCTGGAAGGAGGCCGGTCAGGTCGGCGAAGTCGTAGCGGACAGCCGCACGCAGAGATGCGAGGGCGGGCTCGCCCGGAACGAAGACTCCTTCGCCGTGATGGAGCGGTGGAGCGATACCGCGGTGCAGCCCGGCTCGGCGAAGCGTGACGTCGCTCAGCCGGAGCACCGTGTGCGCCCACAGCTGCGTGTCCTCGACGAACTGGGCTGGCAGAGCAGTCTGTCCAGCAGGGCTGAGGATGCTCCGCAACATCAGACCGAGAGTGTGAGCGCAGCGGGACGTCAGCCCCTGCGCGACGAGACACGGCCCGCCGTGGAAGGAGACCTCAGCGGTGTACAAGTCGTCGTACAGGTCCTCCTGGGCACGGATGTTGGGACCACTGACCAGAGGATCCTTGAGCAGGGCACGAATCCTGGTGGGGGACAACCGAGGCGCATCTGGCCGACTGGGAAGGCAGGCACCGATTGCAGCCAGGCGCTGTAGTCGTACGAGACGAGGAATGTTCTCAGGAATCAACTGCAGGGCGGCCGCGGATGCGACGAGGGACGGTCCGTCCACATTCTGCCAAGGCTTGTCGGCGAAGCGGGCAGAGGGCATGCACGTCTCCTAACGGCCCCAGAAGATCACGGGGCACCGAGCGTTCACCGCGGCTGACGACGGTCTGAACTCGTACGTCACGTTAGCGGCCAGGTCTGACATCGAAGCAGGGCGCTGCTGCCGCTCGGGACGCCGTCGTCGGCGTCCTGCGCGCCGACGGCCACCACCTCGACCTGGTCACCCGGGCCACGAGGCCAACCGCTCCCGGCACCGTACCGGCACCGACGTGGGCTTGGAGCAAGTCGTGCAGGGGCGTCATGAGGCCGCCTTCCAGAAGATTGCTGTCGAAAGACAGACTCCCGCACGGGCCGGGAATCATCGGCGTCGACAGGTCTGGCGGCCGAAGCCTCGTCACGGAAGGGAGGGGATTGACACTGCCGTCCGCCCCTCGGAGCGGCAACGCTGAAAGCCCTCGGTAGGTCGCTGACCTGCGACTCCCCGTGATCTGCAGGCCTCTTCCCAGGCTGACCGAAAAAAGTTCCGAAGCGGAGAACTCTCTCCCCGCCCGGTCCGTACTACAGGTAGATGCCACACCCCGTCATCACACTCTTCTTCAGCGCCGGCCCGTCACCGTTCAAGAGCGCGGTTGACGACATGTGACAGATCCGCAAAAGAGGTAGGCCCGTCAGGGAAATATCCACGCGAGCACGACAGCGAATTTACGCGTAGACGCGAAGAGTGCTGGCGCTGTATACGGGGAACCCGCATGCGAAACGGGTGTCCCGTTCATGAACCGAGAATCCCGGCCGTCCGGCAATCGTGCGCCTGGGTGACCGTCAGAGTGCAGCTCAGCCGAGTTCCCAAGGTGACGCCCGAGGTGCCGTAAGGCGACGCGATTACCAGCACGGGCAGTGGGTCGAAAAAAGATCAGCATGCCGCATTCTAATCGTTAGGCTTCTTGAGGGTGGCCACTGAAGAAGCTCATTCATGCCGGAGTGAGAGCCCCCATCATGTTATCCATTTCCGGATCTTCCGGCATTGCGGGCGAGGGGAATCTTCCTATTGCTTCGAGAACTGAAGGGGTATTTTCGTTGATCAAGATCGGTCAGCATGCCGTCAGTGGACGCCAGCCACAGTTGCGGGGTGCAAGCCGAACTGCAAGGTCGTCGATCCTTGCGACACGAGTGCCGCCACCCCGGCTGCTGCCCGGCTCCCGGCACATGCTCGACGAGTCGCCGCAAGCGGGGATCCGATGGGTGTGGGCGGCCGCTGCCCTGTTATTTGCCGCCTACGGAACCGTGTCGCTGCGGCTGCACCAGCGCATGCTGACCACGGGGTACGACCTGGGCATCTTCGAGCAGGCGGTGCGGTCCTACGCCCACGGGCACCTACCGGTGGCGGAGTTGAAGGGACCGGGATTTCCCCTGCTGGGGGACCACTTCTCGCCCGTACTGGCCACGCTCGCTCCGCTGTACCGGATCTGGCCCACCCCGGAGACCTTGCTCGTCGCCCAGGCCGCGCTGCTGGCCGCAGCCGTCGTGCCGATCGCCACGTTCGCCCAGCGCACGGTCGGCAGACGCGGCGCGATGGTCGTCGCCTTCGGCTACGGCAGCTCGTGGGGTGTCGCCCAAGTAGTGGGATTCGACTTCCACGAGGTCGCCTTCGCGGTGCCGATGCTGGCGTTCGGCCTCGTAGCCCTGGCCGAGGGCCGATGGCGCGCCGCCGCTCTCTGGTCCTTGGCCCTGCTGACGGTCAAGGAGGACCTGGGTCTGACGGTGGGCGCCATCGGCTGTGTCATGGTCTGGCGCGGCGCACGACGCACGGGAGCCGCGCTCGCCGCTGCGGGCGTGGTGGGCAGCATGCTGGAGATCCTCGTCGTCATACCCTCCTTCAATCCCGGCGGTCGTTTCACCTACTGGGACAAGATGTCGGCATCCGGGACGGGCACCGGGGGCCCGCAGGGCGTGGGGGACACGCTCTACCACTGGACGCTGGGCGTCATCGCCCCTGACCCGAAGGCGACCATGCTGCTAATGCTGCTCGCTCCGACCGCCTTCGTCGCCCTGCGTTCGTCGCTGACATGGGTCTGTGTGCCGACTCTCGCCTGGCGGCTACTCTCTGACAATCCGGATTACTGGGGCACCGGCTTCCACTACAGCGCGGTGCTGATGCCCATGGTGTTCGTCGCGTTCGTCGACGCGCTGAGCTCCTGGGAGCATTCCCGCCGTCACGCCCTGACTGTCGCCGGCGCGGTCGCCGCCCTGCTGCTGCCGCAGTTCCCGCTCGGACAGCTCCTGCACCTGGACACCTGGCACACCAGTGCGCGCGTGGCCCAGGCCCACCGGATACTGCAGCAGATCCCCGACGGTGCGACCGTCGCCGCCTCCAACCGGCTCGCGCCGCAACTGACCGACCGGGCCCAGGTGACGGTCTTCGGCTTTCCCGGCAGTCGGCCCTCCCCGCAGTGGATCGCCGTTGACACCGCCACGCCGATGGGTTGGCCCATCTCGCCTCTCCAGGAGCGGCAGTTGATCGACCAAGCACTCTCCGACGGCTACGTCACCGTGGTGGACCGCGACGGCTATCTGCTGCTGCGCCGGCGACAGTAGACCTCCGCCGGTCTCTGAGCTTGACTCCGATAGGGCGTTGGAAGTGGGCAGACTGCCTTTACGTCCCTGTACGTTCCTCGCCAGGTAGGTGTCGTCTGCGGGCCCCGGCCCTTGCACGCTGGCGGTGCGACAGTTCGAGTGCGGCGATCGGGACGCCGGTGGTGTTGGTGGCGAACGCGGTAAGCCGCAGGTCCGGCTGGAGGCACCCATCCATCCGTGTCGACTGCGCCGAAGGGTGACGGCCACCTTGGCGACCACCACGATCAGCATCACGGCCATGCTGATCAAGGGGTATGTCAGTCTGCGACCGACTCCGGGGGGTCACCGCAGCTCGTCCGTGTAACGGTCGGTGCCCGGGACCGTGGGGATGAATGGTGCGACGAACTCCACCTCACCCAGCCCTGAAGCCGCCACGGCCGTGTCCAGGTCCGTGAAGTGGTCCCGCCAGACGGCGCGGGGATCCTGCTGGAGGAACCACAGCAGGGTCAGCCGGGTCCCGACCCCCTCGACCTGCTTGACGTAGGTCATGCGGTCCAGGGGCAGCGGGGTCGGCGCGAAGACGGTCACCATGGCCGCCGGGGAGCCGGCCAGCCGCTTCGGCAGGTGGTCGTCGCGCAGCCAGGCGAGCAGTTCCGCGCGCTCGCCGGGGGACCTGGCGTCGACGACCTGGACGACGAGCCCGGCGTAGGGGTGGTCGAGGGCGTGGATGTCACGGGGCCCCTGGTCGCCGTCGCGGTAGACGGTCGCGAGGTGGTCCTGGAAGGCGGTGAAGACGTGGGTACGGTCCTGGAAGACCCGGTGGTCGCGGTTGAGGCGCTTGTTGATGCCGACGGTCCAGCGCATGTGGTCGGCGTAGCGGCCGGCGGTGATCCAGTAGACGGAGATGTAGCAGCCCGCCGTCACCGGCCGCGCGACGGCGGAGGTCTCGGGGTAGCGCAGGAGCTGGAGGTCCCGGGTGGCGACCCAGCGGCGGCCCGCGTACATCCACGGCATGGCCATCGCGCCGGCGATGAAGTGGTCGTCCTCGTACCAGCGATTGTACTGGCGTTCGTGGCCCGGGTGTGGCTCGACCATGGTGATCAGGGCATGTCCGAGGTCGGCTCCATATGGGCCGACGGCGGCCAGCTCCGCATACGTGCGGCTGTGGGTTTCATCTGTGTGGGTCGCATCCTCTGTCATGGGTCCGGTGTACCTGATTGGGCGTCAGTTTTGGAGAGCGATTCTCGTTCGACTCCGTCCGAAGTTCCGTGAGCCCGCGCACCGGACCGGCAGGTGGATCAGCGGCCACGCCCACGGCGACCATCCGCGCAGTCGATGCGCCCGCACACGGCAGCGGCCGCCTGGCGATCCGACAGGCCCTCCACGAACTACAGCACCGATACGAGCGCCAACCGATGGGGTGGCCGCCAGGCAGGTTGACCACGCTGTGGGAACAGAACCGCGAAATCCTTGTCGGCAAACAGCGGCCCGACTACTTCCCGGATCCGCATGCACAAACAGCCCATCGGGAACGCCAGCCGGGCCACCTCGGCGGTTTGGGCCGCCCCCACGCCGTTCCAGCCGTCATCCCGCCGCCGCAAGGTCATTGGGCGAACACCCCCAACGGTGTCCTTCATGGGACACGATCTGCAGGCCGTGCCAGGCTCAGGACCTGGCGACGGTTGGGCAGCCGACCATCTCAAAGCAGGTTTAATGACGGCCCGTCGTATGTACAGTGTCCCGCCTTTGCCCACGGTGGACGCCGCCGCCCCGCCGATCTCTGTGCCCGCTGCCAGTCGCCCCCCTCGTGTCCGCCCAACTTGACAACGATCACGATTGAAGTGGGCGAGGTTGAATCTTTCTCACCGCGAGCCCGTTGTGTTAATCGAAGGGCCGAGTTAAGCGATGGTCCGGCCGCGGTGAATTCGGAATCTAATAGTCACAGAACGTCAGATGAGTGATGTCAGTGCCTTCAGGAAGCCAAAACAGCAACAGCAGCGGCGGCTCCACCTCCAGTTACTATTCCGCCGTCAGCATGTCGGAAAATAAAATCATTTCGGGCGACCCGGTGGCACCTGGCGCTCCAGTGAACGGTACGCCGGCTCCCCCCTTCCAGAATCTACTCACCTTGCGATCCTCGATGTGGAGTCTGGTCAATTCTTTGCTCAGCAAAACAATAGGGAGATCCAGCGGTGGAGTCAGTCCCAGGGCGTATGGAAACAAATCACCTGGCCCCAGGTAACTAAGTTCTTTAACGAGGTAGGCCCCAGCCTCCTGGGCGGCGTCGCAAACTTCACGACGGGCAATGCGACGAGGGGGCTCAGTGGTGCAAACGCAGTCTGGCAGACCATAAATGCCGGAGTGGATGCGGCTCAGTCATTTCGCGACAGAGGGCCCGGGTCGTCAGCCGGGGAACGGGCCTTGGCAGTCGCAGCGACTGGCGCCCGGCTTGTGGGAGCCGGGGCGGAAATTGGGGCGGCGGTTGCCCCAAATCCAAACGCCGGCTGGGCGAAAGCTTTGGGTGGAGTAGGCACCGGTGGCACCGCCCTTGCCGCGGGGCTTGAATTGGGCAGAGAAGTATTGCACAAGTCACACGAACAGCAGCGGCAGCAACTGGCCGCCCAGCAGCGAGCCGCCGCGGCAGCCGGTTATGCGGCCCCCGCCGCTACGACGTCGGCACTCTCGCTCCAGCAGCCCACCAGTACGACCCCATATCGCAGGACGACGCAGCAGCGACAGGCTCCGACGTCGTCGACCAGCGGGCCCAAGGTATAGGCCTGGTGTTTGACATGGCGGGTTGCTTGACCTAACCTCGCCGTTTCGGTTGGGGCGATGAGGCGTCGCTGAGGGCCAACTGCCGGGTGGACGAGGCGATTTCGGTGTTCGGGCATGGCGGGGTCCCGGCGCATTGGTCGGGTTCTCCAAGGTCCTTCAGGTCGAGGCGGGCAGGGCTTGCCGGTCAGCTGGCGGGACGGGGCAGTGCGGCGAGGCGATGGAAGGCTGTGGCGAGTTCGTTTCTCCAGGGCCAGGTCGCAGATATCCGCAAGCGCAGGCGGCGGCCGCCGCGGGTGAGACGGGCGGCGACGTGCAGCAGCCGGTAGCGGAGCTTCTTCGGCTCGGCCGCCGCGAGCTCGCCGTCCAGCAGCAGGACGCGCATCCAGGCCAGCAGGTCGATCGCCGTGAGGCTGAGTTCGAGCCAGACGGCGTTGACGGCGAAGCCTCGGGAGGGGAAGCGGCCGAATCCGGTGGTTTTGCCGCACCGGATGTGGTCCTCGACGCATGCGTGCCCGCGGTGACGGGTCTCCAGGAACCGGGCGGAGCCGCCGCCGGAGTGAGGGGTGTCGGTGAGGAACACCTGGTGGCGCAGGCCCTCGTCCTGGTCGAACAGGGAGAGCTGGGCGCACGGGTGCGGGCGCTCGCGGCGCACGATGATGCGGGTGCCGGCCGGGTAACCGTCCAGGTCGACGATGCCAGTCAGCTCAGCGACCCCGGCGCCGTCACGCAGTGTCCCGTCCTGGTTGAGGGCGGGATGCCAGAGATGGTCGGGTATGGCCCGGATGGCGCGGCGGACCGGTTCGGTGATGGCGTATCCGACGGAGAAGGAGGTACGGATGCCTCGTTTCCGCAGGGCGCGGACGTGGGCGAGGAAGGCTTTCGCGGATCCGGCGCTGTCGGTGCGGACGAGGATGTCGGTGCCGTGCCGGTGGGCGTCGGGGATCTGCGCGAGCGCCTCGTCGAGCACCGTGATGTGGTCGGTGGCGGTGTTGGCGCCCGCGTTGCCGGGCCGTAGTCGGCCGGACATTGCCTCGCCGGTATTCGCCAGGAAGCACAGCAGCGGATGGAAACCGAATCCGCCCTTGTAGGTGGGTGCGGCCTGCTCCTTCTCGGAGTGGCAGGTGACGAGCGTGGCGTCGAGGTCCAGGACGAGGCCGGGCAGTACGCGTCCCGCGGCCCGGGCAGCGGGTAGGCCCTCACCGTTCTCGGCGGCCTGCAGCCAGGCGACCTCCCGAGCCGAAGCGCGGGCCGAGCGCAGCGAAGCCAGTGCCCGCTCGTCAACGTCGGCGAGCAGCCGCCAGGCCGTCGGTGTCGAGGCGACCGAGCCGAACACGTCGGCCTGGTCCCGCAGCACGACCAG
Organism: Streptomyces sp. NPDC013157; assembly: GCF_042899865.1. Lineage (NCBI taxonomy): Bacteria > Bacillati > Actinomycetota > Actinomycetes > Kitasatosporales > Streptomycetaceae > Streptomyces > Streptomyces sp. NPDC013157. The sequence goes on from NZ_JBIBAK010000034.1 coordinate 12,142, forward strand.
GTCCGCGATGGCCTCGCCGCCGTCGGCGAGCATCACCGCCAGGTCGGCGGCGATCCGTCCTGGGCCATGGCCGGTCCCACGGGGCCGCAGCGGCCTGAGAGCAGCGGAGTACGAGGCCGTCAGCCCTGTGGCATCGGCGAGATCTGCCAGCAACCGCGCCCCGGCATGCCCGACGACCCCCGAACCATCGGTACTGACCTGGATCTTGGGACGCAACCCGATACCCTGCACGTAGAAAGTGCCCTCCGCCTGGACCGACAGAACCCCTGATTAAGGTTCATCATCCCAGGTCAGGAAACCACTTTCGCGTTTCGGCCCTGCCAGCCCCTGCATCCAAGCGAAACGGCGAGGTTAGAAGCTGTTGTCTTTTCGATCTTGGGAGTTGCGTGTCGAACGGAAGTCCCGATCGGGTGGTCGCGGGGCATTGGGTGCATACGAGCAGGACCTCCTGAACAGCTCGTTGGTGTCGAATCACCGAGCAGCAGCAGGAGGCCCTGGTGCAGCAGTCTTGCGTGCCGATGGCTGGGCAGTCCAGTGCGGTCACCTGGGAGTGTGACTGTCTGGCTCACCGGTTCGGAAACGCCGCCGACAGCGGGACGCGGCAGCGTCGTTACCCGACGGACATGACGGACGGGGAGTGGGCCGTCATCCGCCCGCTGCTGCCGGTGCCGGGCTGGATGCGTGGCCGGGGCGGCCGGCCGGAGGGGTACTGCCACCGGGCCGTGCTCGATGCGATCCGGTATCTCGTGGACAACGGGATCAAGTGGCGGGCGATGCCCGCCGACTTCCCGCCGTGGGACCGTATCTACGCATTCTTCCGCCGCTGGCGCGACCACGGCCTGGTGAAGGAGTTCCATGACCGATTGCGCGCCAGGGTCCGCGAGGAACTGGGGCGGGATGCGGAGCCGACGGCCGCGGTGATCGACTCGCAGTCGGTCAAGGCGGACGCCGTGGTCGGTGCGGACAGCCGGGGCTTCGACGGTGGCAAGCTGATCAATGGCCGCAAACGGCATGGCGTGGTCGACACGCTCGGCCTGCTGGTGGGCGTGATGGTCACCGCCGCGGACACGGGCGACCGCATCGCCGCCCAGGAGTTGCTCGGGCAGGTGGCCGACGTGCACCACCGGCTGGAACTGGTCTGGGCCGACGGCGGCTACACCGGCAGCCTCGTGGAGCACTGCCTGGCCGCGTTCGCGCTGGTCCTGGCGATCGTGAAACGCAGCGACGACATGCGCGGCTTCGTGGTGCTGCCCAAGCGGTGGATCGTCGAGCGCCTCTTCGCCCACCTGATGCGCACCCGGCGCCTGGTGCGCGACTTCGAGCGGCGCACCGTCAGCGCCGAGGCGATGGTCTACTGGTCGATGACCCTGCTCATGACGCGCCGACTTGCCCGGCCGCACCCTGGGCGAGGGTGAACCGGCCCGGCTGCCGCTCGGCCAGCCAGCCCCGCGCGACCAGGCGTTTCGCCTTCGACCGCAGTGCCTCCACTCGTGCCGGCACCACGTCCATGCCGAACAGGGCGGCCATCTCCTGGCAGGTCAGCGGCCCTTGATGGAGCCGGTCCCGGTCCGCGAGCGCCGTGAGAATGCGCTGGTAGTCCACCGACAGCACCGGCCAGGCAAGCCCCTCACGCCACACGGGCACCTGCGACTTCGGCTTTGCCCCGTCCCTGGGTTCCGGCGGCGCGTGCGCATCCCGCGGATCCTCAGTGACCTCCGTGCCGGCAGTGTTGCCGCCGTCCGGAGCCAGCACCGTGTCGACCCGCCTTCGGGCGATCGCCCACTCCTGCCATTCCTGCTCGGCCGCGGCCATTTCGGCCTGGATGCGGTCGGCTTCCTCCCGCAGCCCGTCCACTCGACGGCGAGCGGCGAGCTCGTGCTGTTCCAGCAGTCCGACGACTGACGGCATTCGTAACCTCCTGGGGAGCGACAACCCGACAGGCCACGACTCCCACGGAATCACCACTGCTATCCCCGACCAGCGGAAACGCACCGATCACGCCCGGAAAGACAACAGCTTCTCACCCTCACCGAGAAGACCGTCAACCGCGCCCTGACTGCGGCAAGAACACGCCTCGAACGTGGCGTCACCCGCCCGAAGTCCTGGCAATGCTGAAGAAGCGCACCGCCCAGGGGGCCGTTTGCGGTGTTCACGGGGCCCGTGAACACCGCATCAGTGACGGATCTGACCAGGCCCGCATCCCCTGCCGCGCGTGCAGGGACCCACCAGGATGTACCCGGCACCGTCCTGGGCGCGTTCCAAGGCCGACAGGAGAAGGTAGACGCTCCCGGGTCAAATCACGACAGAGGAATTTTTTTCGTTGCTCAACGACGGCCCTGTGCCTGCCCGCCGGTTCCGCTGTGGTAACTCGGGACGCTACTGCTGCCGCTGACAAAGCTAGGAGCTGGGCTCTCGTACCTGGGCACAGGCCTGGAGGTGGGGTCTCCAGTGTAATGAGAATTTGACTGCGCCTGCGCGGCAGCCGCAGAGGCTATAACCCGACTCCGTTCTGATTGAACGTCGAACTGGAAAGACGGCGCACGGCCCGGAAAGCGCGAATTGATCTGCATCACCACCCTATCCCTCTGTAGATCAATAATGGCTGCACCAAGGATCCGCCTATCGTTGCCAGTGGCCCCAAAGGCTGCAATGAGGTCGTCCGTAGTGAAACTGCGGGTCTGATTCTGCTTCAGGTAGTGAGCAATCGATGTCTTGTACTCGTTTAGCGTCGGCATGAAACCTTCCTTGGTTTGCGTTGTTATTTACTGTCTTTCATTCACTACAACGTGGAACTCGCCTCAACGGTTCAACGCACTCAGCCGAGAACAGCATCAGTCGGGCTGGAGGCGGGGCCGGAGACGAGCATGTGAGCGTCGTCAAGGTCGTACGAGGCGATCGATGCGAAGTCTCCCGGCGTTGTCGAGGTACGTTGTGTCGGATGGCCTCGTTCTCTTAGCCCTGGGTATTCAGCGGAATGGGGCGGTCTGACGCCCTGGCAGCAGAAAGGTGCCGTTGAACTGCAAGGATGCCAGTGTCTACGTCGTATCCGCTGCGGGAGCAAGGCACCTTTCTGGTGGTTGAGCGCACAAGGTGGGACCGTCGGCTGTCCGTGGTGGCTGACGGGAAGAGGCTGGTCGGGCATGCTGGGGCGGTGCTGCTGCGCCGGTGCGCGGACCGCACAGGGCTCACGCAGGCCCTGGCGAAGGTGCTGCCGTCCAGCACGGTGGCTGGCTGGCGGGAACGCGCGGGGGTGCTGGTCCAACTGGCAGTCGCGATCGTGTTCGGGGCGGCGAATCTGTCGGAGGCCGAGCAACTCCAACTCCATCACCGGCCGCTGTTCGGGGCTGCGGCCTCGGACTCGACCGCCCGCCGCACGCTGGCCGCACTCGACGAGACCACCCTGGCGCGGATCGCGAAGGTGCGGGCGGCTCCGCGGCGTCAGGTGCGTGCTCTGGGGGTCCCCCCGGCCAAAGGCTGGGGGAGTGCCGGGCCCTGACCCTCGTACTGGATGTACTCGGGTCTGAGGCCCGGTGCGGCGAGTGGGGGTCCCCCCTCTGAGGGAGCGTGCATGGCGTCGCGGAGCAGGCGGGAATTTGACGACAGGCCCTACTAGCCTCAATACCGGTAACTTAGGGGCAATCCGGTCGTTGTTGCTGGTGTGGCGAGAGCGGGTCAACTGAAGTCATCTGGTGAGCGGTTGTCGGACCGGGTCGCGGGCGGGGTGCTGACCCAGGCGTTTCCCCAGTCGCTTGTGGACGAGGTGCTGGCGGAGACGGGGCGGGCGCAGCAGCGGAACCGGTTGTTGCCGGCCCGGCTGGTGGTCTACTTCGTGTTGGCGATGTGCCTGTTTTCCGGGCAGAGCTATGAGGAGGTCGCGCGACTGCTGACCGCGGGTCTGCAGGGTGCGCGGCGTTGGCGTACGTCGTGGGTGGTGCCGAGTACGGCGGCGATCTGGAAGGCCAGATCCCGGCTGGGGGCGGCGCCGCTGCGGCAGCTGTTCGCGCGGGTGTGCCGTCCTGTTGCCGCACCGGACACTCAGAGCGCTTTCTACCGCGGCTGGCGGCTGACCGCGATCGACGGCACCACGTTCGACCTGCCCGACACGAAGGCGAACGTGGAGGCGTTCGGCCGTCCGCCCCGCTCCGGGCGCGGTGAACAGGACCTCGGCTACCCGCAGTTGCGCATGGTCGGCCTGGTGGAGTGCGGCTCCCACGCTGTCTTCGATGCTGCGACCGGAGCTCTGCGCACGGGAGAGCAGGCTCTGGCCCGGGCGGTCCTGGTGTCCTTGCAGCCGGGCATGCTGCTGCTGGCCGACCGCGGCTTCTACAGCGTGGACCTGTGGCGCGCAGCCGCGGCCACGGGGGCGGACCTGTTGTGGCGAGTGCGCAAAGACCTCGTGCTGCCGGTGGTCGAGCAACTGTCGGACGGTTCCTACCTCACTGAGATCTTCGACCGCAGCGACATCCACCACACCCGTCGTGGGGTGCCGGTACGTGCGGTGGAGTACACCATCGCCGGCCATGAGGGCGTCTACCGGCTCCTCACCACGATCCTCGACCCGCACATGGCGCCGGCCGCGGACCTGGCCGCCCTCTACGCCCAGCGATGGGAGTTCGAGTCCACCCTGGACGAAATCAAGACCCACCTCGGCGGGGCGCACCTGGTACTGCGTTCGCAGCACCCTGACGGGGCCGAGCAGGAACTTTACGGCTTCCTGCTCGTCCACCACGCCATCCGGCACCTGATGCACCAGGCCGCACGACAAGCCGACCGGGACCCCGACCGGATCTCCTTCACCCGCTCACTGCGCGTCGTGCGCCGCCAGGTCACCGACCAGGCGGCGTTTTCCCCCCGGCCGACTCGCCCGCGCGGTCAAAGCCACCCACGCTGAACTCCTGGAACGCCTCCTGCCACGACGACGCCACCGGTCCAACCCTCGCGTGATCAAGCGCAAAGTCGTCGGCTGGCCCCTCAAACGCGCCGTCCACCGGGCCGCAGATCGCTCACCCGCCATGGCCATCACCCTCGTTGGCGCCACCAAGCCCAAACGGGTCAAGCGAACACCAAAGCCCTAAGTTACCGGTATTGCTACTAGCCTCGCCGTTTCGGTTGGGGCGATGAGGCGTCGCTGAGGGACAACTGCCGGGTGAACGACGTGACTTTTGGTGCTCGGACATGGCGGATTCCCGGCGCGGTGGTCGGGTTCTCCGGAGTCCTTCGGGTCGTGGGCGGGCAGGGTGGTTTCTCCGGTCAGCTGACCGGACGGGGCAGTGCGGCGAGACGGTGGAAGGCCGCGACCAGTTCGTTTCTCCATGGCCAGGTCGCCGATATCCGCAGGCGCAGGCGTCGGCCGCCGCGGGTGAGGCGGGCAGCGACGTGCAGCAGCCGGTAGCGGAGCTTCTTCGGCTCGGCGGTGGCCAGTTCCCCGTCCAGCAGCAGGACGCGCGTCCAGGCGAGCAGGTCGACCGCCGCGAGGCTGAGTTCGAGCCAGACGGCGTTGACGCCGAAGTCGCGGGAGGGGAAGCGGCCGAAGCCGGTGGTCTTGCCGCACCGGATGTGGTCCTCGACCGTGGCATGCCCGCGGTGACGGACCTCCAGGAACTGGGCGGAACCACCACCGGAGTAGGGGGTGTCGGTGAGGAACACCTGGTGCCGCAGGCCCTCGTCCCGATCGAACAGGGACAGCTGGGCTCCGGGGTGTGGCCGCTCCCGGCGCACGATGATGCGGGTGCCGGGCGGATAGCCGTCCATGTCGACCATCCCGGTCAGCTCGGCGACCTCGGCGCCATCACGCAGTGCCCCGTCCTGGTCCAGGGCGGGATGCCAGAGGCGGTCGGGCATCGAGCGGATCGCGCGGCGGACCGGCTCGGTGATCGCGTATCCGACTGAGAAGAAGGTACGGATTCCTTGTTTCCGCACGTCGCGGACATGGGCGAGGAAGGCTTTCGCGGATCCGGCACTGTCGGCGCGGACCAGGATGTCAGTGCCGTGCCGGTGAGCGTCGGGGATCTGCGCGAGCGCCTGGTCGAGCACCACAACGTGATCAGCGGCAGTGTTGGCTCCGGAGTTGCCGGGCCGCAGCCGCCCCGATACGGCCTCGCCGGTGTTCGCGAGGAAACACAGCAGCGGATGGAAGCCGAAGTCGCCTTTATAGGTTGGGGCAGTCTGTTCCTTTTCCGAGTGACAGGTGACCAGCGTGGCGTCGAGGTCCAGAACCAGGCCGGGAAGTTCTCGTCCGCCGGCCCGAGCGGCAGGTATGCCCTCGCCGGTCTCGGCGGCCTGCATCCAGGCGACTTCCCGGGCCGTGGCGCGGACCGCTCGAAGCGAAGCGAGTGCGGCCTCGTCGGTGTCGGCGAGCAATCGCCAAGCCGTGGGCGTGGAGGCGACCGGGCCGAACACCTCACCCTGATCCCGCAGCACGGCCAGATCCGCGATCGTCTCACCGCCGTCGGCGAGCATCACCGCGAGCTCGGTGGCGACCCGGCCCGGATCATGCCCGGTCCCTCGCGGCCGAAGCGGCCTGAGCGCGGCTGAGTATGCGGCGGTCAGCCCGGTGGCATCAGCAAGATCTGCCAGCAACCGTGCCCCGGCATGCCCGACCACCCCCGAACCATCGGCACTGACATGAACCTTGGGACGCAACCCGATAGCCTGCACGTAGAAAGTGCCCTCCGCCTGGACCGACAGAACCCCTCAGCAAGGTTCATCGTCCCAGGTCAGGAAGGCACTTTCGCGTTTCCGCCCCAAAGCCAGCCATACCCAAGTGAAACGGCGAGGCTAATAGTCCGCTCTTTTTCGGGACAGTAGAGGCGGCCGTTCTCGTGCTTCGTGACGTCGCGTCACGAAGCACGAGAACAGCCAGGACGGATCCGCAGGTCATGACCCGCTGCGGCCCGGCGTGTTCTGACCAGCACAGACCGGAGGCTGGAAAAGCATCAAGGCATCACCACTTTCCAATCCCCCCCGTGAGCGGGATGTAACTTTATGTCCCGTTTCGGCCCCAAAAGGACCTGGCCGGCCGCCACTGGGATCCCCTCCTCGGCGAGCCACTTGAGCTTCAGGCGGGTGGTGTTGATGTCGCTGGGCGCGGTCTCCAGGTCCGCCCCCTCGCACACCTGCCTGGCGCGCAACGGAGTGTCGGCCGCGGCGGCCACCACCACGATCCGCCAGCGGGCCGGATGGTCGGGCAGCTCCAACGGCGTCCGCCCTCACCGGCGCTCACCAGAGCCCCGGAACCCGGCGCGCATCCGCGGCGCCGGCCGGGCCACCTGTGTGCCCAGGCCCCCGAAAATCCCACCTGCGCTCACCACGGAGGGTGCGTCAGCAAGCTGCCGGACCTTCATGAACGATCGAGGCCAGGGGACTCATGACCTCCGCCTGGCGACGTTCCGCGACGACGTTCCGTGTCACCGTGAACAGCAGGCCACGCGGAGGCAGGCCCTGACCGGCAATGAGCCCGTTTTCCCGCCAGGCCCGGACAAGCGTCTCCTGGGTAACCTGCTCAGCGATCAGTCGATCACCGGTCAACCGTTCCGCGAAGGCGAGCAAGGCTTTTCCATGCGCCTCGTAGAGGGTCCGGACGAGCATTTCGGCATGCACGGCTTTGAAGGCCTTTGCCTTTCCGGCCGTCATGCGCCCGGCTCCGTTCCTGTCGATGTGCCGGAGCCGGGGTTGTTCCAGATCCAGTTCCGGCGGCTGTATCGCATGGTGAAACCGGCTCGCAGCAGATTGTGGTACGAGGAGTTGTGCGTACCCGGCGGTTCGTCGAAGGTTTCCACGACGAGCACGCGGCAGCCCGCGTCCCGGGCGGCCCGGACCCGGGCCGCGATCAGCGCCGACTGCGCACCTCTTCTGCGGGCTTCCGGCAAGGTGCACCCGGCGAAGAAGCTGCCCACCTCACCGGCGGTGCGCAAGGTCGCGATGGCGACGATGGCACCGGCCTCCCGGACCGCGAAGGGGTGCCAACCGGGGCGGCGGACCGAGGCGGCCGCCATCTCCTGTGCCCCCTGCGCCGGCATGCCCATCGCGCGCGGCAGCATCTCGGCCCATGCGGCGGCCTCTGCGGGACCGACCGGGCCCACTTCCAGTCCTTCGTCCAGCTTGGCACGCGCACTGGCGCTCACGGCGGAGTCAATGTCGACGGCCAGTTTGCGGATGGCGTGGCCGCCTTCGATGCCGAGCTTCTCGCACATGGCCGACCAGTTGTCCGGGATGACGGACGGCGCGAGCTGGATGGTGGCCCTGCGGACGCCTCGCTCTCGGTAGAAGGCGATGACCTGCTCCATCAGTGGAAGCGTCACCGGCTCGTCGAAGCCGAACCCGAGGGCCTTGCTCCAGTAGTCACTGGGGTCGTCCCGCATGGCCAGCACGACGCCGCCGCCCAGTCGGGTCGAGTCCAGCCCCCAAGCCGAACGGGCAGGTTCCGTGACCCCTTCCTCGATCTCGTACATGACCTCGGCCTCTGCCTTCTCCAGAGTTTCCGGGGAAATTTCGAACGCCATGATGAATCCTTTTCTAGATTTACGGTGCCCTCAGGGAGCGGCTGGTTTCCCCGCTTCGCGGTCCGTGACCGGACGGCGCACGGCAGTCACGCCGTGCGGACGGACGGGCCGGCGCGATGACGTTCACGCTCGTTCCCGGACGGTGGGCCGTGTACGAAGTCCAGGACGGCGGCGGTGAAGCGGTCCGGCTCCTCGATGTGACCGAAGTGGCCGCTGCCGCTCAGCTCACATAGCCGTGCGTCCGGTATCCCGGCCTGCAACTCGTGCGCCCACTTGGGCGGACAGATGAAGTCGTGGGTGCCGACGATCACCAGCGTCGGCACGTCGATCGCGCCGAGCCGGTCGCGCACGTCCCAGTCAGCCGGACGCCGGTTCGGATCGTAGGTGCCCCGCAGGTTCAGGCCGGTCCCCACTCGCCCGGCCGTCTCCCGGTAGTCGGCGAAGTAGGCCGGGAAGATGCCGTGCAGATAGCCCAGGTAGGTCTCGTTGTCGATGACCTTCCGCGTCTTCGTCACGTTGACCGCGTCCCAGACGCGGCCCGCCTCGGCCGCTTCCGGGCGGTCCGGCCAGCGCCGCGCGAAGGCGGCCATCTCCGTGGTGGCGGTTTCCCTCAGTTCGCCGCCGTTCAGCGGTGCAGTGTCGTAAAGGATCAGGCCGTCGAGACGGCCTGGATGGTCCAGGCCGAACTGGAGACCCACGAAGCCGCCGTGCGAGTGCCCGATGAAGTGTCCGCTCGGGGCGCCGATGTCATCGAGTACGGCCGCGGCGAAGCGGGCGTAGCGGGACATCGAGTAGTCGCCGTCCACCAGCAAGTCGCTGTCCCCGGAGCCGACGGGGTCCACGTACACCATCGTCAGTTCACGTTCCAAGGCAGGAATGCGCAGGTACTCCGGGTGTACGCCCGGTCCACCGGAATGCACGAGGCACACGGGCCCTGCACCCGCGACCCGATAGACCTGGCGTACGCCGTCGACGACACAGGTCCGTGCGGTAGCCGGGGCGGCCTCCCCGGTCCGTCGGCCGCCGAGAGTGTGGTTCGTTGCTTTCACACCCACACGATGCGGCGGGCGCCGGGAAAGTTCGCAGGGCCGCGAATTTTTCTCAGCTGCTGCGTGGATGGTGGAGACGGATCCTGCTGAACCGGCCCTGCTTCATGAAGTGCACCCAGACCACACCGGGCGGACAGTGGAACGGGTCCTCCGGCGGGCTGAGCAGGGCTGCCTCCCAGATGACCACGTCACGACTGGCCACCACGTTCAGAAGCTGGTGGCGTACGCCGTCGGACATGTCCCGGTCGAGGGACACCGGGAGGTAGTCGATGTCCGTGCGTTTGCCTGTCGGCCAGGTGATGTCGGTCTGCGGCGACCACCAGTCGGACAGTGCTGAGGCGAGCCGGCCGTGGCGGGCGGACGCCATGGTCTCCTCGGCGACCTTGCGGTGCAGCTCTGTGAGGGCGGTGGCATCGTGGTGGGCCCGGTCCGCGGTACCGATGAGCGCCTCGGCCAGCTTCTTCCGTGCTTGGCTGAGCCTGCTGCGTACCGTGCCGACGGGTGTGCCGCACAGCGCCGCGATGTCCTCGTAGGAGGTGGCGCCGGTGAAGAAGCGCAGCATGGCCACGAGCCGCAGCGGGGGCGAGAGGTCCTCCAGCGCGCTCCAGACCCAGTCCCGCAGTGCGTGCCGGTCGAGTATCTCCGCCGGGTCCGGCGGGCCGTCCGACCAGTCCGTCGTGAGCGCCTGCGCAGGTTCGGCCATCGGTACGGCCGACATCCTGCGCAACCGGGCGCGGCACACGTTCCGCACCACCATCCGCAGCCACGGCCCGACCGCGTCGGGGTCCCGTACGTCGCCGATGCGGCGCAGCGCGATGAGCACCGCTTCCTGCACGGCGTCCTCCGCGTCCTGGCCGTGGCCCAGTACGGCGAACGCGACCGCGTACATGCCTGCCTTGTGTCTGGCGAGCAGCAGGCCGAGGGAGCCGACGTCACCGGCAAGCGTGGCGCGTACCAACTCGGAGTCCGGTGGCCCCGCGTCAACCAGAAGATCCGTCATACTCAGACATTACCCGTCGGCGAGGACGCACCCGCGGCAGTTGCGCCCGCTTCCCCGGCCTCCGCGCCCGGCCGAGCCGGGCGTAGTCGGCCGGCACCGCGTGCGGCGCCGACACCCCCTCATTGCCCGGAACTTGCTCTGTGGGCGCTCTCCGACTTGGCTGCCTCGGGATGCGAGAAGGGGCAGCTCCTGTCCGTGGCTGTTCCGTCCCCACGTGAACCCGGGGTGCCTCATGACGCGTATTACCTATGCGGTTCTTCACCAGACACGCCAGGGGTGCCGCGCGCCTGTCGGTGGGCCGCATCCCCCTCCACGTCGTCGCCGCACTGCGCATCAGGGCGTCAGGGCGTCAGGGCGTCACCCGAGGGAACCACGAAAGGATGCTGCCCGTGTACGGAGCCTCGAGACACTACCCTTACGGAGTTCCCGCCCAGCCGGATCCACGATCCCGGGATCAAGTGCAGCACGATGTGGCGCTGCGCCATCAAGCCGTTGTGCAGCGGCAACAACAAGCCTCGGCGGCGGCGCTGCCCCCGGCCTACATTCCACCGGCGCCACCAACCGAACGATATCCGGTGCCCGCGCCCGTGCCCGCACGGCCCGCCGCCGCGCCCCACGTCCCGTATGCGGCATCCCATGCGCAGGCTTACGCACAGCAGTCCTACGCGCCCCCGCTTCGGTACGCGCCCACGGCCGCCTCCGCGCGGCCGCCGGCCCCGCTTCCGCCAGTCGTCGCCCCACTCCCGCGGATCGTCGCCCCGCCGCCCGCCCTAGCCCCGCCGAACCGGCTTCCGCCGCTCGTCACCCGTCTCCAGCCCGCGCCGGCCCCGGCACAGCGACAGCCGTCCCACCGACCGCCGCCACGCTTCGTTCCTCAGGACGCCTCCGCCTGTGACACCGCGGCGATCGAGTACCAGAGGGAGGCGGAGTTGTTCGAGGCCGCTCTGGCGCGCTACATCATCGACAGGCGCACGGACGTCACCGCGCAGATGCGTACGGTCGCGTCGGCGGCATGGAGCATGGTGAGCGAGATCGATCCGGCCAGGATCAAGAACTTCGCCGAGACCGACGCGACGCAGCCAGGCGCCGTAGGGGGCGATATGGCGGCTCTGCGGCGAGTCGTCCACTCCGGCAACCTCAGGGAGACCGTGGCCTTCCTCCTCGCGGGCCAACGCACCCGAGCGTTCCGTGGGCTGACGGAGTTCCGGTGCCTGGACAGCCTGGAACCGCAGCGCGCGAAAAGGGTGCACCAACCCGCGAGTCTGCAACGCAGGTGGGCACGGAATGTACATCCGCCGCTTTCCACGGACGAGATGTTGTTCGCGTCCCGGTCCGCGGGGAGTGACGGAGGGTTCGTCGCATGGCGTAGGGGTGATCAGTACGTATCGCTTCCGGTCTCCTGCTCCGCCCACAGGGACGCGGAGCCCACCGGAGGGCTTGTGTCCACCGGCCTCTCCGGATCGACCATGGTCCTTCTCGAAATCGCCAGACTGGCACAGGACCGGGGTGTGAGGAACATCGACCTCGAACTTGTGCGGCTCGCCGCGATCGCCGCCTTCGTGGAACACGGACACCACACAGTGCACGAAGTCCTCACCAGTGCACAGATGTGGGCGGCTCACGCGAACGTCGGGGACAAGCTCACCTACGACAACAGCTATCGCCGCTATCGGTCGATCTCGCCTCTCACCGAGCCGGAGCTGCGCGGTGTCGTCCCGTCCTCGCGGTTCCCCGACGAGCGGATGAACAAGCCGGACTTCTCCGCCTCGGCCGCGCGTCACCCTGTCCCGGCCGCCCCTTCCACCCTGCTGCACCCTCAGCAGGCTGTTCCGGCCGTACGCCGTCATGCCAACGAGATGAACTACGCGAGCGTACGACGGTGACACCGTTGCCGGGCTTCGCAAGGTGAACGGGGTGCAGGCGTCAGCAGGAATCGGCGGCGTTCAGCGGGATCAAGCCGGATTGCGCGCTCACAAAGGCAAATTGAGGGTGAAGGTCGACCCGCTGCCGACCGTGCTGGTGACGGTGACCGAGCCGCCGTGGGCCTCGGCCAGGCGCCGTACGATGGCCAGCCCGAGGCCACTGCCGCCGCTCCGCCGGTTGCGCGACTTCTCGGCGCGCCAGAAGCGGTCGAAAATGTGTGGGAGTTCGGCCGGTTCGACGCCGCATCCCGTGTCGGACACGTCGATGACAACGGTGCGGCCTTCGTGCCTCTGTCGCCCCGTGTCGTGGTGGTCGGGCCCGTCATGGTGCTCGACGTCTGCACGAAGCGTGACCGTTCCGCCCGCCGGTGTGTGTCTGATCGCGTTCGACACGAGGTTGTCCACCATCTGCCGGAGCCGGACGGGGTCGGCGAGCACCATGATCGTTGGGTCCGCCTCGCTGCGCAGGGAGACACCGGCCGGGGCGGCCGCCGCCCGGCCGGCCGTCACCACGCTCAGAAGGAGTTCGGCGACCCGCACCGGAGCACGGGACAGACGGAGTTCGCCGGCTTCCGCCGCCGAGAGGTCTCGGAGGTCGTCGATGATGTGCTGCAACTGGAGGGCCTGCCCCAGGAGTGATGTCACGAAGTCGGCGTCGGGACGGGCGAGACCGTCCTCCACCGCTTCGAGCCAGCCGCGGAGGTTGCTCACCGGGGTGCGCAGTTCGTGCGCGATGTCGTTGGTCATGTCACGGCGGAGAATCTCCAGTTTCTCGCGGCGCTCGGACATTGCGTTGAAAGCCGCCGCCAGCCGGGCGACCTCGTCGCGGCCGCGTACGGGGACCCTGGCGGTCAGATCACCGTCCTCCATGCGCGTGGCCGCTACGGTGAGCCTGCGCAGCGGCCGCGCCAGGCGGACACCGGCCAGACTCGTGACGATCACCGTGACCACGAGGACGACGGCCCCCCAGCCTGCGATCCTCAGCCTGTTCGCGGCGGACAGGTCGAAGAACGTCTTCGCGGTACGGCTGTTGCTGTCGACGTAAAGCAACGCCCCGGGCGCCACGTACGGTGCGAGTTGTTGCGCGCGGCTCGTCGCGAGGCACGAGGAGACGGCGTCGTCCGAGGGAGCGGGGGTGCCGTGCGGGGTCCAGCCTCCCGTGATCTCCAGAGTCACCGTCCCGGTACTCAGGTGCCGCAGACAGGAGTTGACGAGCGAGTTGAGGTTCTCCAGCGGCTTCGTCTCCGACGCCACGGGCTTGTTGAGAATGCTTCCCGCACACGGCCCGGTGACGATGGAACCGTAGTCGTCCACACCGGGCACGATCACGCGCGGACGCCCGCTCGGCAGAAGCTGGACACGTGCCTGCACACCCGCGACCTCATGCACGCATCTCGCCACCCGGCCCGCCAGGACGCGCAGGCGCCGGGTCTCCTGGGCAGACAGTTCGAAAGGACCGACCACCCTGGAGTCGATCACCGATGCCGCCGAGCCCGCGGTCCCGGGAACCTGGACGCCGTCCGCACCAGGGGCTGTGGCCAGCTGTGCGCTGACGGACAGCGGATTCACGACGGCGGTCGCCTTCGGAGGCGGCTGGAAGACGTGGCCGCGCTCAGGTGCGGAGTCCGCCAGGATCCGTCCGTCCTCGGCCGTCAGAACCACCCGGTGGCCCGCCTGCCGGCCGAGTCGCTCCACAGTGCTCTGCACCTCGCTCCAGCTGGTATGGGTCGCCGCGTAGCCCACCAGGCTGTCGTAGACGTGGGCCTCGTCGGCGAGCGCCTGCCCCTGCTCGCCGCCAAGCGCGACGGCGGTGGTCTGTGAGACCACCCACGCCGTCACGATGACCGAACAGACCGAGACGAGGGCTGATGCCGCGAGCAGACGCATCAGCAGGCTGCGCCGTAGCGGAACCACGGAGATGCGGGGATCGAGCCTCCGTGGTCGCACCAGCCGGGCGCGCAGCACACCGCGGAGCCGCACGGCGAAAGCCGGCGGACCCGCCTCATCCACGGCGTGGCTCCTGATGCCCGTCCACGAGCTTGTAGCCCACCCCGTACACGGTCACCAGCGGCATGGGGGGCCGACTGTCACCGGCCGCCAGGCGCAGCTTACGTCGCAGGTTCATGACGTGCACATCGACGGTCCTGGGCGTGATGAAGGGATCGGAGCCGTGCAGACGCTCAAGTATCTGACTTCTGGACAGCACGTGACCGGGATGCTCGGCGAGCATCTCCAGCAGTCTGAACTCACCGGGCGTGCACGTGATGTGCTGCCCGTACGCGTGTACCTCGTGTCGTGCGACGTCGACCGACACGGGACCCGCGCGCCTGACGGTGTCGTGATCCGCCGTCTCGGTGGCGGTGGGCGTGGTCCGTCCGGTACGCCTCAGCAGCGAACGTATGCGGGCCATCAGCTCACGCGGGCTGAACGGCTTGGTCACGTAGTCGTCGGCGCCGAGATCGAGGCCGGCCAGGAGGTCGTCCTCCGATGATCTGGCGGTCAGCAGCAGTACCGGAAGGTGCGCGAGACGCGGGTCGGCGCGGATGATGCGGCACACGTCCAAGCCGTCGATCCAAGGCATCATCACGTCGAGCACCAACAGGTCCGGCAGCTGACGGCGCAGCAGGTCGAGAGCGAGACGGCCGTCATCTGCCACCGTGACGGTGTGGCCCTCGTGTTCAAGGTACCGGCGAACCAGTTCGGCCTGATCGGCGTCGTCCTCCGCCACCAGCACGTGTGCGCACATGTAAGTGATCCCAGATGTTTCTTGGTACAGGCAGTGGAAGAGTTCCGTCTGGTCCTCATCGCTCTGATAGGCGATAGGACGGCCGAGGCAGCCGAAGGCCGGCAGGAGCGGGGGCGGCGGCACGGCATGAGTCCGTCCCGGCCAACGCGTGTCCGCCCGAACCGGCTTGGGGGTCCGGCCCCGGACGGCACAACGGCGGATTCCGGAACGGGAACCGACATGTCGTCCTTCCGCAGTCCCCGAGTGGCGCGGACATCCGTTTCGTTGGCTCGTCATGGTCAGGAGTGAGACCCGAAGGACTTCACCGTGCATTCGGTGTTGATCTGGTCGTAGTTGTCGGGGACGTCGGCGGAGGTCTGTGTCCAGCTCATCGGTTGGCTGTCGGTGGCCGGTACGATCGCCGCCGGAATGCCGTGGCCGCTGAGGCACTTCACGACGGCCACCACGTCCTCGTTGTAATGCGGATTCTTGGCGGGATCCAGCTCAGGCGGCTGAATCGGAGCCTTGTCCTTGCAAGCCTCCACCGCCTTCGCACGTACCGTGTCACTCACTTGGCCGTTCGCGTTCGCCCCCAGGCCGTTCTTGGCGAGACAGGCCACGTAGATCTTCCGGATCTGCTTTCTCTTTTCGGCAGTGTCGTCGAGCCGGAGCTGTACGCCCGGAGAATCACCCGGAGACGCGGACCGTCCACCGCTGGACGGGGACGCGGAGTCCGGGGAACCTGCCGAGGGCGGCAACGAGGCCACGCCCGCCTTCGCGGCCTGCTGGTCCTGGCTGGAGCAGCCGCCGACAAGCAGGCCCGCGCAGATCACGGCGGCGGTGAGAGACGGCAGGGCGAGCCCGGATCGGCTCTTGTGCACAGGCATGTGCTTTTCCTTTTCTGCAGAGGGTGGATCGGGCACCGGGTCATCCGCGGGGCGGCCGAGTTCGCGGTGGCTCATGTCGTGGCGAGCGCCTCGGTCGGGGTCAGCCGCGACGCGCTGACGGCCGGATACACACCGGCCAGCACACCGACCGCCAGGGAGGCGCCGACGCCGCCGGCGAACACGCCGAGGGGAATGACGACAGGCCAGTTCTGGATCACCGCGTAGGCGGTGGTGCACGCCGTCCCGACGGCGGCGCCCCCGGACGCGCCCAGCAGCGTCAGAGCCACCGATTCAGTGAGGAACTGGCCGCGGATGTGGCCACGGCTGGCCCCCAGAGCGCGTCGCAGGCCGATCTCGCGGCGGCGTTCGAGGACCGAGATGTACATGGTGTTGGCCACGCCGATTCCGCCGACCGCGAGCGCGATGCCGGCCAGCGCGACGAACAACGTCGAATAGGTGCTCTGGGCGGCGCGCTTGGCCTTGAGCGCGTCGGAGGGATTGGTGACGCTCACGAAACTCGGAAGCGGAGGATAGACCGTCGCGGCGAGCACCGACTTGACGGAGTCGATCGCGCTGTCCGGAGCCTTCGCGTAGACCACGGTCGGATGCCCGTCGAAGCCCAGGTAGTGCTGGGCCGCGCTCCATCCGACGAACACGGACAGCTCCAGGTCGGGATCGAGCGGCATCGGGTTGAGAATGCCGGTCACGGTGAACCACCGGTCTCCCAGCCGGAGCAGCGGAGCGTCCGCGCCGACCGTCAGATGGCTGAAGCCGAGCGTGCCGGCGGCCCGGTACCCGAGGACCGCCGTCGGAAGTGCCGTGGTCTTCGCGTCGATGAAGTGTCCGGTGTGAACCGAGCCTTCGACCAGGTCGAGCAGGTTGGGCCGGGCCGCCAGTACGGTCAGCGCGGCGGTGTCGTCGGGGTCGTCGGCCTCGGTGCGCCGCACGGACCGGTGGGTGTTGGCGACCTCGCTGGTGGCCGTGACGGGTCCGATCCTCGCGGCCATGTCGGCTGCTTGTGACGGCAGTTCGATCGCTTTCTGGCCCGCGGGAACCAGGGGCTGGGCCTTGAGCCGGTCGGTGCCCAGCGCGGTCAGTCTGTCCAGCAGTGCCTGCTGGCTGCAGGCGGGGACGGCGGTGACGAGGATCAGTGTGGCGACGCCCACCGAGATGCCGAGTGCCGAGAGCAGGGCCCGGACCTTGCGGATGCGAAGTCCCATGATGCCGACCCTGATCAGGTCGACGGGCCCGAGGCGGACCACCTGGGCCGTCCTCGTGTCGTCGTTCTCGGCGGTCGTGCGCGGGGGCGGCTTCGCGTGGCTATCGGAGGGCACTGGTCGCTCCCCCGCGCGTGTCGCTTGTCAGACGTCCGTCGCGGATCTCCACACGGCGCGGGAGCGCGGCGGCGATGTCGCGGTCGTGGGTGATGACGGCGATGGTCGTGCCCTCCTGGTTGAGATCGGCCAGAAGTTCCATGACCGACTCTCCGTTGGCGGTGTCCAGCGCGCCGGTCGGTTCGTCGGCGAGGATCAGGGCCGGGTCGTGGACGAGCGCGCGCGCGACGGCGACGCGCTGTCTTTCGCCGCCGGAAAGCTGTGCCGGCAGATGACCGGTGCGGTGCGCGAGCCCGACCCGGCCGAGAGCCTCCTCGGCCAGGCGACGGCGATCACGGCGGGGTACACCGGCGTACAGGAGCCCGGTCGACACGTTCTCCACCGCGGTCAGCCCGTCGGTGAGATGGAACTGCTGGAAGACGAAGCCGAGCATGCGGCCCCGCAGTGTGGAGAGCTGCCGGTCGTCGAGTGCCGTGGCGTCGGTGCCGCTGATCTCCACGAGACCGCTGCTCGGCCGGTCCAGCGTTCCCATGAGGTTGAGCAGTGTGGTCTTTCCGGACCCCGACGGCCCGACGATGGCGAGGAGTTCGCCCGTCTCGATCGTCAAGGAGACCTCGTGCAGCGCGGTGACACCGCCCGGGAAGGTCCGGCTGACCCGGTCCACGAGCAGTACGGGACGGGGCGCGTGCCCGTCCGGCGGTTGCGAGGTCATGAGGCGACCACCACGTCCAGTCCCTCGGTGAGACCCTTGCCGCTGATCTCGACCAGCCCTGTGGCGAACATGCCCGTCCGCACCCTCATCAGTTCACCGCCGGGTCGCTGCACGGCGAAACCGCCGCCGCTGAGGGCGAGCAGGGCGCCGATCGGCACAGTGAGCACGTTCTTGTGGATCTCGGAGACGAACTCGACCGGGACGTCGCCTTCATCGAGGTTCGCCACGTCCGACGCACGCTTCGGCAGGACAGTCACGTCGATCTTGGACGTGGAGTCGTCTCCGGCGGGCGGTTGCGAGGAGGCGTCCTGTGCGGTGCCGCTGATCCCCGACACCGTGCCGGGGACGTTCCGTCCGGGCAGCATGAGGGTCACGGGCTCACCGGGCTTGATCGCGGACACCTGCTGGGCGTCGACGGGCACGGTGATCACCTTCTTCGGCGCGACGTAGCCGAGGATGTCCTCTGCCACCGGATCGCCGATCTGCGCCTTCACACCGCTCACGCGCACGGGCCCGGGAAGCACGACCCCGTCACCCACCTTCAGCTCACCGGTCGGCTTGAGGCCCACGTCCTGCTGCCATTGCTTCAACGCCGCCACGAGGGACGGCGTGAGTGTCGAGCCTTGTACCGGCGCCTGACCTGCCGAGCGCCGCACCGCCCCTTCGTCGCCCACGTCGTAGCCGAGGGCGGCGAGGTTGTTCCGCAGGACGGTCACATCGTTTCCGATCACGCCGACCTTCTTCAGATCCCGGAAGAAAGGGGTGTCCCCGTAGAAGACCGATACGGGCTTGTCGTCGACTCGGTAGAGCGCCCTGCCGCGCCCGGTCGTCGTGCCGTCGGGCGGGAGCTTCGTCAGAGTGCCCGTACCCGCGCCCTTGAGCTCTTTCACCGGCCCGAACCCCAGCTGCCCCACTACGGTCTGACTGTCGCTCAGGTCCCGGCGGATCACCTTGGCGGTGTGGACAGAAGGCTCGGCGGTGGCATGCGGGTCCCGAGCGTCGGACGAGTGCCGCACCACAGCGGCGACACCGACCGCGGCGACGGCGACCACCGTGGCCAGCACCACCGCCGGCACGGCGCGGCCGCGGCCAGGAGACTCACGGGACACGGCGGCACGCTCAGCCATGACCGCCCCCTGCCGGCACCGTCCGGTCCGCCTGCTGTTCTCTGTCTTCGATCGTGAACATGGCCCCACGGTGCCGGGCCGATGTCATGGGACTGTCAGCCGGCGATAAGGAGGTCTTGTCGCTCTACCAGGGCGGACGACTGCGGGTGAACACTCCGGGATCGGTGGAGGCGGCACAGGTCCCCGGCCAGAGGACGGGCGGGACGGAGTTCGGTGTGGGTGACGATGAAGTTGAGCACCACCGTCTGAGCGGTTCCTCCTCCCGGCACTCCAGCCACGGGCCGCGCGGGGTGAGTCCCGGATTCATCCGTCCCAGGCCATCGCCCGGGTCTTGCCGTAGTGGCTGGTGTCCGTGCCGGTGGTGACGAGTTGATCACCGCGATCCCCCCCGTCCCTTCGTGGCTCCCGTGGCAGGCGTGTATGGACGCTTGCTCGAAACGATGGGTGCCGGAGCGTTACGCTGCATATCAGCTTGAGTAGCCGCCGCGGCGGCCTGGGCAACACCCTTCCACCGAGCATTTGCCCTGTCCCACGCCGCCGCCGAGACAGTAGGCGGTCTGCGGGACCCGGAGGAAATGCCCTGCGCGGAGCCCCCAGCAGCCCGCGCTGCCTGATCCACGGACACGGGCCCACTCGGCCGCGGCGGCAGACGTCTCTGCGTACGCAGAGACGTGGCACCAGTCGAAACGGAGGAAACTTCGGGTGTTGGAGTGTTGTCCCTCGCGGCCCCGTTTCCTGCTGCGTCCTCTGCCATCTCAAGCTCCCGTCTGAGGCATCCACCTACAACTCAAGGACGGGCCGGATCCGAGCACAGTTCAAACCTGCTGTGCGTTGAGCTTCTTCGGGCTGAGCGAGGCCCTCGACCGGCCGTCGAAGCGCTCATGGCGTTCATCGACGCGCACCGCCAGGTGTATCGCGATGCACCTGCTACGCACTGAAGACGCGGATCAGCCTTGTTCACGGGGACCACCGCCATCGGGGACGACGGCCGCCAGCGGGCCACGAACCTGCTGCGACGCGGCTTCACCGCGTCCCGTCCAAACGAGCGGTGGGCAGCCGACTTCACCTGCCTGGCTGCTTGGTCCGGGAGCGACGCTCTGGACATGGTGTGTGGCGTCGGGACCGTGCCGTAACCGTGCGCATGCCCTCGCCTCCGCCCGTGCAGGTCGCGACGGAGGGTACGTGGTGTGACGCCGAAGAACGGATGAACTCAGTGCGGCGGGCTGCTCGTAGCTCCTGTAGGAGGCCTCATCGCCTTCTCCAACTCTTCGAGGAAACCCTCACCACCGGAGGACCGAATGCCAGACGTCGCCCCTAGCAGCGGGCAGGAATGGCACACGCTCCAGGCACCGACCGCTGACGTGCAGCAGATCCTGCCCCAGCCCACGCAAACCGGGTTCGAGTTGCCAGGAGAGCCCGATTCGGGACGCACGGAGACGGCATCTACGGCGGCTCCTGCGCCGGAACACCGGTCCGCCGCCACACTCATGGACTCGGCGGGTTCAAGGTTCGCGGAGGATCTCCCGAGCTCAAAGACCGACCCGTTTCCGCCGCGCGACAGTTCCACGCCGGCGCCGGCACGGTCGGCCCCGGGGAAGCTGCTCGACCGGGCGAGGCGCGGATGGCAGGCGGTGAAGCCCTGGGTGAACCGCGCCGTCAAGTTCGCCAAGGAGAACCCCTGGATCTTCAGAGGCATGGCTGCCGGAGCCGTCGTAGGCCTCGCCGTCGCCGGCCCGGCAGGTATGGTCCTCGGCGCCGAGGTGGGGGCCTTGGTGGGCACCGTGACGCAGGTCGCCGTGCGCGCGATCCAGAAACGGCGACTCACGGCGAAGGGATCACCGCAAAGCAGCACCTCGGCCACCGAGGCGGCTTCGGGCATGTCCACCGCTGTGCAGGACGCTGCTCGGCCCCGGACGCGGACTGCGAGCACGGATCAGTCCCGCTCCCGACAGCTCGACGGCCCCGAGTACACCGAGGCCCGTGGGGCGGGGCCGACAATGAGCGGCCAGGTCGCGGCCATCGCCGCGCGGCGCGCCAGTGGCACGAGCTCGACCGCACCCTCCGTCACCGGCACCGCATGGCCCCGCCCTCCAGGCCCGTCACCCCCGTGGCCAAGAGCCCCGGCCGTTCATGACCTCATCAGCTGCCCGGAGGAGAGGAGGCCCGCCGCTGAGGAGCATCTCCTCAGCGGCGGACGGGAGTTACTGAGCCGGCCTCGGTCCGTACCGCTGATTCGGTGCGGGAACGTACCGGGTGTCGTACGCATGTCCGTACGGCATCCGGTAGGAGACGGTCGGCTGAGGAACACGGGCGGCTTCGGGAACGTGGGACGCCGAGCGGGCGTAGGGGTTCGGCAGGTAAGGCGGTGCGACGAGACGCGGCGGCTGAATGGTGGCGGGTGCGGGTACGGCGCGGAGGGCGCCGTCGGGAGGACAGGCACCGCCCGGAGGGTAGGCGGCGGGGATCGGCTGTTGGACCATCCACGGGGTGTGTCCGGCATAGAGATGGCGGCCGTTCGGGCCTGGCGATGGGACATGGGCAGGCGCTCGGGGTGCCAAGTCACCCGCCGGCACCGGAAGCGATCTGGCAGCCCGACCGAACTGATCGCTTCGCGGCCGAGAGCTGGATGCAGAAGCTTCAGCCGTCGATTTCTCTGGAATCAGAGCAACCGCAAACGGCGAAGTGTGGCCATCTGAAATTAATACCCGATTCTTCTTTCGATCCAGAATCGCGTCAAGCTGCCTTTTTTGAGTCGCTTTGTATTCTTCCTCCGCGGCTCGCAGATCCACCGCCCGCTGGAGCTCCTGATCCGCTTTTGAGATCTGCGACTGCCGCCCTACATAGAACTCATGTCCTTCTTTGGTTATATGCATCACAACACCACCCATACCGCCCGGATAACCCTCACCCTTGACAGCGAATCCTTTACTCATAAAAAACGCATGCGTATCCGCATTCGCATACTCCGCCAGACGTCCACCGCTCAGGTACTCTGCCGGATTCGCATAAGCATAGTTTTTATCCCATATGTAAGTACTAAAAAGCAGGCGCCCATAATCTATTGCCATTTCGCCACTCGTTCTCTGTCTCGAAGGTTCTACCTGCAGGAGAAACTCCTGCACTCCCTACAACGGCCCCGGGCCACCTTCGGTTCATGTGGGCTTGGGTGGCCACCGCGACCTAGCCGAGCGATGGCGGCGGTGCGACCGGCGAACACCTCCTCGCTCGGCTGGACAAAAGATGCTCGGTTCTTGACCCGAATCCCACTCGAAGACGTTGTATCAAGGGAGAGGGTAGCTCACCCGGAAGGAAATGATGGAACTTTCCAAGCCCCACCCTTCGATGTTCGCGCAGGAGTACCTGAGCGCCGGAGAGGAATTCGAGAAGACCGGAGACCGCGAGTTGGCCAAGGCCAACTATGAGGAGTGGGCCAGACTCCACATAGCCATGTCGGGGACGGTCACCGGAGAAAACAGTGCGCCGACCATGCTCGCCAGCACCGTGTACCAACAGGTCCGGCAGGCAGGGGCCGATGCGCTCCCGGCCGCCGAGATGAGCTGATCGCCGGAAAGGCGCCGCCGGCGCCGCCGATCGGCAGGCGCGAGATCCGAGGCTCCGGCACCTGCGCTCCACGGAGTGAACTGACAGCCGCGCAAGCTCGTAGTGCTGAAGGAGGAACATTTCTACCGGCAACAGCAGAGCCGAATTCATTGACAGGAAGGAAAACGAGGTGACAACCGGCACTAATTCGAGCACGGTGGCCGCAGCGGCAGCAGGTGGTTTGGGGTGCCTAGCTATTCCGATTGGAGGGACCGTCGTGATCAGCTCCGTCGTGATCGTCGGCGGGCTCTCGGTGCTGCTGTTCCCTCTCGTCATCATCTTCATGATTTTCCACGGCCTTTCTCTGTCAGGTCTCGGGAATGTGGGTAATCCTGGCAGCGGCCTCACGGTCGCCGAGCAGAGTTGCGAAGCCGCAGAACGCCAGCAAACGCAGTCCGACCCGAATGGCACCTCGAACCGAGCTGCAGCGATAATCACCGGCGATGGTCGCGGAAAGCTCGAAGTGACACCCCCTGACAGCGTAGTAGGCGGCGGCATACCCTGCACTGTGCCAGAGGATCTTTTCAACGCCATCGAGGACGCCGGTGGAATATGTGACGCCATCGGGCCTGTGGTGATCGCCGCTCAGATTGAATACGAATCCGGCTTCGATTCGAAATTTGTCGGCCCGAACGGCGCCAAGGGCATATCGCAGGTACCCCCGGACGCCTTCTCGCGCATTGAGGGGGCCGACGCCGATCCGTTCGACCCCAAGAAGTCGATCGACGCGCAGGGAAAGTTCCTGTGTGAACTGTCGGACCAGGTGCAGGATCTGCTGAATCATAATGAAGTGACCGGAAACACGCTGGATCTGACGCTTACGGCGTACGACGTCGGCATCGATGCGGTTCGCCAAGCCAAGGGTGTTCCCGCGACCAACGATTCCCAGAGTTACATCACCGGCGTCCGTACCTGGTTCGCCTCCATGGAGGGCATCGGTCCGGTTCCGCGAAAGCTCGCAGGTGTGCCGGCCCTCCACGACGATGACGGAGCCAAGCTCGCGTCGTAGCAGATCAGTGCTTCCCTGAGGCAGCTCGCGGGCATGGCCAAGCCACTGTGCGGCACGGGGGCGGGCATGGCGCCGGACGTGTCCACCGCCCACCGCCCGTCGTGGGCGTCTCGGGCCGAGCCGAACCACGCCGCCATCACCTCCGGCGCCGCCGCGCCCCGGCCTCGGAAGATCTGGGCCCACAGCTGCACGGACCGCATCGGTTCGCTCGATACCGGGCAGGGTGCGTGACCTCCCTTTGCAGTCGCCACACGGCTAATCCGCCTTGCTGTATTGGCCGTTGGTAGACTCGCGGTGATCCGTGTGGGTGCCCAGGAAGCCGTGCCTGTCAGCCGACTTCGGCGGCGGATCCCCCGGGAAGGAAGCCGGTTGGAGGAGCGGTTGCGGTTTGCGCTGCTGGGTCCGGTGAGGGCCTGGCGTGGCGAGGACGAGGTTGATCTGGGTCCGCCTCAGCAGCGGGCGGTGCTGGCGGTGTTGTTGCTGGCACAGGGTTCGCAGGTGCTGGCGAGCGGGCTGGTCGACGCGGTGTGGGGCAGTCGTGCCCCGGCGTCGGCGCTGGGTATTTTGCGGACGTATGTTCATGGGTTGCGGCGGGCGTTGGAGCCGGGTGGGGATCCGGTGTCGTCGGTGATTCGTTCTGCGGGGGACGGTTATCAGTTGCGGGTGGTGGCGGGGCAGGTGGATGTGGGGGTGTTTCGTGAGTTGACGGTGCGGGCGGAGGGTTTGCGGGGTGGTGGGGATGTGGTGGGTGCGGTGGGGTTGTTGCGCAAGGCGCTGGGTCTGTGGGAGGGGACGGCGCTGGCGGGTGTGCGGGGTGAGTTCGCGCTGACGCATCGGCGGCGGCTGGAGGAGTTGCGGTTGTCGGCGGAGGCTGCCCGGGTGAGGGCGGAGCTGGATCTGGGCGGGCATGCGGAGGTGGTCGCGGATCTGAACCGGCTGGTGGCCGAGCATCCGCTGGATGAGCGGTTGCGGGAGCTTTTGATGCTGGCGTTGTACCGGTCGGGGCGGCAGGCGGCGGCGCTGGCTGTGTACCGGGAGGCGCAGACGCTCCTGGCCGAGGAGCTGGGGGTTGATCCGGGTCCGGGTCTGCAGACGCTGTACCAGCGGGTGCTGCGCGCGGACGCCCGGCTCCTGGCCGTGCCGTCCACCAC
>NZ_JBIBAK010000035.1:0-36099 GCF_042899865.1 Streptomyces sp. NPDC013157
TCGACAGGCTCCACGGTCTTCAACTCCACGGCGGTATCAGTCACTTGACGTCTCTCTCATGATCGTCAGATCCGCCGTTAGATTTACACTCCCGGCTGTTCCGCTGGTCCCCACGGCCGGTGACGCTATCGGGCACTTCTGGGACCGGAAGCCGCGAGGCGGAGGCGAGTACATGGCCTCTCGCAGCGAAGGTTGAGCGTTATGACCGAAGGTTGGTGATCGATTGGCGGGCCGGCCGGGTCAGCTGTCGGTGCACGAGGGCCATGTGTCTGCCGCCCACTCCAGCCAGCTCGGCCAGCCCGCCGGCGGAGTGGGAAGGGTGCGGCTCTGTTTGAGTGAGTTCCCGCGTCAGGCTTGAAGTGTGTATATGTGCTGGTCGGGTAAGGGATGGAGCCGTTCGTGCTCTTTCCGGGCGTGGAAGATCCAGTAGTCGGGGAAGTCGCTGTTGCTGATGACGGTGCGGAGGGTGAGGACGGCTTCGGCGCCGGGGACGGTCCACCTGCTGCCGGTGATGTCGAGTCTGTCGGGGACCAGGTGGCGGGCTGCTCCTTCGACGGCGCCGCTGGCGATCGGCCAGCCCGCTGCCAGGGCCTGGTCGTAGTGGACGAAGTCGGCGTTGTTCTCGAGGTATCGGCACGCTTTGTCAGCGGCGGCGCGCTGGTCGTCGCCGAGGTGGTGGCGGTCGGCTTCGGTGCGGATGTCGCGGGCGGCGCCGGGGGCGTCGCTGGCCAGGATCCGGGCGGCCTTGATGCCGACCCAGTCCTCGGCCGCGGGATCGGTGGCGGTGTGGAAACACCGCGAGGCCGCCTTCAGCTTCTCGATCACACGATGTCGAGGACGATGTGGATCGTGGCGCCGCGACGGGCGGCCTCGGTCTGGATCAACTCCATCTGGTGGGCGGCGCCGTCGACCAGCACCACCCAGGTCCGGTGGTGTTCGGGGTCGCGGGCTTCGGCCTGGTCGAACGCGGCGGCGATGACCGTTTCGGCGTCCTCGCGCACGGAAGCGGTGAGCCATTTCGCCCGCGCGACAGGTCCTTTGCGGACGGTACGGTCTCCGGTGCGGCCGCCGGGCGGGGCGATGATGTCGTGCGGGCGGCGGACTGCGGGCTCGGCGTCGTGGACGACGGCGAGGGTGGCCATCCTTTTGCGGCAGGACTTCTCCCCGGTCGACAGCCGGGTGCGGAAGGTGCGCCGGGCCCTGGCGGCGGCCTTCGCGGTGGCCTCGCGCAGGTGGCCCGGGCGCATCACGATTCCCTTCTGGTCGACACTGATCACCAGCAGCCACCCGGCCAGGGCCGGGTGGGCAGTGCGTGCCGTATAGAACGCGGCGACGTCCACGGCCGCGGCCCGCACCAGATCCTCCGCCTGGCGTTTGCCCACCATCCGACCCCCGCAGCTGCGGTCGATCGCTTCCAGCGCGGTGTCGTAGGAACCGCGGGCCGCCTCGAGGACCGCGAGGCGGCGCAGTCCCAGACTGTGCCGCCCGTGAGGCAAGCCCAGCATGGCGTCGGCGGGGTAAAGATTGGCCATGCCCGCGCCGCGCAGAGCGCACCGGGTCACGGTCACCGGCCCCAGCACGGTGGCCAGTTGCCGCCGGTGGCCCCTCTCCAGCCGGCTCCGGCCGCCGGCGAGCGCAGCCCGCTCCTGCGGACCGAGGGCGGACAGGTGGTCCTCCTCACGGCGGGCCCGCCACTCGAGATGGGCCTGCAGGAGCAGCCGGCCCAGCTCCCGGGAGCCCGCTTCGACATCAGCCTCAACCCGTTCATGCGTCGCGGTGAGTGCTTCGGGACTGGACAGGCGAGTGGCCAGGGAAGTGAGGGAAGAAAACACGCGGGCAAAGGGGTCAGCCGCCGCGGCCGTTTCATACGCTGCGTTCATCGGGCTCTCGTCTTCGGACAGTGGCGATCTGGTTGGCACCATCGACGCTAGGGACGAGAGCCCGCCCCCACACCGGCGCGACGCCGCTCGCCGGCTGCGGCTTCCCGCTCCGGCGCACCCGCGCCCGCCCGCCGCGCACCACCCACGCCAACAGGCCCGGCTCGTCCTCGGCCAGCCAGCCCCGCTCCACCAGCCGTTTCAGCTTCGAACGGAACACCTCCACCTTGTTCTTGTCCGTCGACAACCCCAGCGCGGCACACAGATGATGCGCCCGCATCGGCTGCACCGCGTCCTGCAACACCTCGACCATGTCCCGGTACGAACGCGGCAGCACATCCGCCTCAACCCCCGGCTCCCACGGCGGCACCAGCCGCACCCCGACCGGCGATCCCGCTCCGCTCCACCGACACCGGGACTTCCCCCGAGGCCTCGTCCACGGACACTGTCACCGCCCCCTCGCCGGACAGGATCTCCGTCATCGTCTCCCGTGTGATCTCCAGCCGGGACAGCACAGCCTCCCGCTCGGCAAGACGACCAGCCAACTCCTCCATCCGCGAGCGAAGTTCACTGATCTCGGCCCGAGCAGCCGCCTCCCGCCGCTCGAGCTCCTCCAGCCACGACACCATCGCCGCCTCCAAGACCACGTCCCAGGACACGACGATCCGCCGTCCGCGCACGCACGGCAACGGCGCACGGCATCACCAGCTCACTGAGGAAGAGCCGCACCCAATCGGTTTTCCCTGCGTCGGCTGCGTCGTGCGGGCCTGGGACGGCGTCGCGGACGTCCTCGGCGCGGGTACGGCCGGTCCGGCTCGCCACGGCCCCTGCAAACCTCACCGCGCGCCGTCGGGCCAGACGCGTCGCGCGATGTTTGAGATCGGTGGTGGTGATGGCCGGGAGGGTTGCCGGTGCCACGTGGCTGCGGCTGACTGTCACGTGACACACGGTGATTGGAGACGGGACCCATGCCCACACTCGACCGCGAGAGACTGAAGAGTCTGGCCGACCTGTTGCTGGAGTCGATGGCGAAGCGCGACGCCACGCTGCTGCCGCTGGCGCGAACGTATGCCATGACGAAGAACAACGGGCCGTCGTCGCCGGGGATGGCCGACATCTGGCGCACCGTCACCGGCTACAAGGCACCGGCCGACTTCCAGTACGTGATCGACACCCCGGCGCAGCAGGTGTTCGTGACCGCCGAGGTCGACGAGGGCGGCGTGCCCGCTCTCCTGTGGGGGCGGCTGAAGGCCGAGGACGAGCTGATCACCGAGATCGAACTGTACATGTGCCGGTCCAACGGCGACTCGGGGTTCATGTTCGACCCCACAGGGCTGCGCAACATGCCGAAGGAGTGGACAGCCTCCGTCCCCGACGCGCAGAAGGCGTCGCGGGAGCGGCTCACCGAGATCGCCCGGTGCGTCTTCGACCCCGGACTCGGCACCCCGGAGACCTCCCAGGAGGGGTACCTGGTCGAGAACGGCGAGCGCGTCATGGGCGACATCACCGTCGAGAAGATGCGCGAGCTGCTGCCATGGGCGACCAAGGAGATGTTCGCCCGCGTCGAGCGCGAGCACGCGCTGCCCAAGGAGTACGACAAGCCGGGCTACGCCAGTCTGCTCCCGGACAAGTCGAGGCACGCCGAGCTCATCGGCCTCGGCTGCGACCTGATGGCCGACCGCCCGGCAGACGACCACGCCCGCATCCTGGTCGACGAGGTGCAGGGCATCGTCGTCAGCCTCGGCATGGTGCCCGGGCACACGTACCCCAGCTTCTACTGGTGGTACCCCATCCTCGAAACCGCGTTCGTGCCGGAGTCGATGCTGCTGGACAACCAGTCCCGCCGGGAGAACGCGGACAGCGACCCGAGCTTCGACCCCAATGTCGGCCGGGACCTGTCGCTGCCCTACATCCCGCTCAGCAAGCCGGTGCCCGCTGTGCTGAGCACCGCCGAGGTGTACCGCTTCTTCGACGGCAGGATCCAGGGCGAGCACCGGCTCATGCAGATCCAGCCGGCGGGCAGCACCTCACCGTGGACCGTCGGCGAATGACCGTGGAGGAATTCTCTCGATGAGCAACTACACCGTTCCCCGCCGGGTGGTCACCGGCCACACCGCCGACGGGGTGTCGGTCGTCCTGAGCGACGCCCCGGTGCCGGTCACCCGGGAGATCCCGGAGGACGGCGTCGCCTTCCACGAGGTCTGGAACACCGAGGGCGCGCCCGCGAGGATCACCGGGGTCGAGCCGGACGAGCCGACCGAGCGCCCCCTGGCGGTACCGCCCCCGCGGCACGGCACCAAGATCCGCGTCAACGAGTTCGCGCCGGGCTTTCTCGACGAGGCGGGACTCCAGTCGCCCGTGCACCGTACGGCCTCGATCGACTACGGGATCGTCCTCGACGGCGAGATCACGCTCATCCTCGAGGACTCCGAGGTGACACTGCGCGCCGGCGACATCGTGGTGCAGCGGGGCACCGACCACGCCTGGGCCAACCGCGGGACGGTGACGGCGCGCGTCGTCTTCGTCCTCGTGGACGGCGAGTTCGAGCACGATCTCGCGGCCTCGCTGCCGGGCGGTCTCGAAGGACTCATGCACGGCGGACCGCGCGACTGACCTCCGTTCCGTCCCGGCTACGCGACGGCGTCCTCGACCTCCACCGCGACGTCGTACAGGAGCTTGCGCAGCCAGACCACGCCCGGGTCGCTCTCCCGGCGCGGGTGCCAGTGGGCGGCCTCGGTGATGTGGACCGTCTCCACCGGCGTCCTCGCCACCACCAGGTCGAGCACGTCGAGGCAGCGCCGCGCGAGCCGGGACGGCACGAAGGCGCACATGTCCGTCCCGGCGACCGCGAAAGGCAGGGGCAGCAGGCTGGTCACGCGCACCAGCACGGTGCGGTCCGCGAGGCCCAGCTTCCCGAGTTCGATCTCCAGCGGGCGCAGGTGCTCTCCGGCCGCGGCGAACTCGGCGACGGCGTGCGGCATCTCCAGCAGGTCCTCAGCGGTCAGCGCCCCGTCACGCAGCCGGGGGTGGCCTCGCGAGACCAGGCAGACCAGCTCGTCGGTGAAGACGGGCTGGACGCGTCCGGGAAACTCGTAGCCCAGCGGTGCTATGACGAGGTCCCGGCGCATGAGCTGAGCCTCGACCTGGTCGCGGCGGACATCGAGCGGGTCCAGCGCGATCGTGCAGCCCGGCGCGTGCCGCGCGAGCAGCCGGGTCAGCGGCTCGGCGAGAACGGTCATGGCGTATTCCGACATCGTCACACTGAACCGCTTCCTGCTCCTGGCGGCATCGAACGCGCGTTCGTTGCCCAGTAGTGCCTCGGCGCCTTCGAGTGCCTCGGCCACCACCGGCTGGAGCCGGGCGGCGAGCGGGGTCAACTGGAATCCCCGGCCGTCGCGGATCAGGAGGTCGTCCCCGAAATGTCTGCGCAGCCGGTTGAGCGCGCCGCTCATGGCGGGTTGGCTCATGGTCATGCGCTCGCCGGCACGCGTGAGATTGCGTTCCTCGAGCAGGGCGTGCAGGGCCGGGAGAAGGTTCGCGTCGACTTCCCGCAACCGCTCCCTCACATGATTCTCATGAACAGCCAATTACGTCATCTCCCTGTCGCGGTGACTATATGCGAATACGTTGCCCGCCCCTCCAGGAGGCGGCGGGCAGCCGGCCAGAAAGGGGCGAGCAATGGCGCTCGGCAGTACCGACCTCAACCTGCTGCTCCCATTGAAGGTGTTGCTGGAGGAAGGGAGCGTCACGCGGGCCGGCCGTCGGCTGGATGTCGGGCAGCCCGCGATGAGCGCGGCGCTGGCCCGCCTGCGCCGGCGCTTCGACGACGAACTCCTGGTCCGCAACGGCCGCGAGTACGAGCTCACGCCCCTCGCCAAGGACCTGCTGCCCGAGGTACAGCGGGCCGTGCGGCTCATCAGTTGCGCGCTGGACCTTGAGGACGAGTTCGACCCGGCCAGGAGCCGGCGCACGTTCCGTCTGACGATGAGCGACTACGCGATCGCCGTGGTGCACGAGCCGCTGGTGCGTCTGGTCGAGGCGGAGGCGCCCGGCGTGCGTCTCGACATCAGCCACCTCGAGGCCCACGCCGCCTTCTCCGACCGGATCCTGGTCGACAACGACGTGCTGATCGTGCCGACGGGCCACGGCTTTCCGGGCATGTCGCGCCCGGTGTGGACGGACCGTCTGGTCGTCATCGCCGACCGTGGCAACCCGCGGCTGAGCGACGGCTGCCTGTCCCTGGACGATCTCGCCGCACTGCCGCACGCGATCTCGTCCTACGGGCCGGGTGCAGTCACGGCGGACGAGCGGATCTTCGGCGAGCTGCGCATCGAGCGCCGGGTGGCGTTGCAGGTCCACGGCTATCTTCCGCTGCCGTTCGTGATCGAGGGGACCGAGATGGTGGCGGTCGTGCCGGAGAGGCTCGCGTGCATGCTGATACGCCCGTCCAGCCGGCTGGTCACGGTGGAGCCTCCGTTCGGGCAGGTGCTCCTGACCGAGAACTACTGGTTCGCCGAGGACCGGCTGGCCGACCCGGCGCACCGCTGGCTGTTCGGCCGCCTCGACGCCGTGCGCGACGAGCTCGCGGCTACCGGAACCGTGCGGGCCGACCTCGCACAGGCCCGCGGCGCCGCCTGACCGGCGGCCGGAGCCCACCCCACAGTGGGCTCCGGCCGCCGTGCTACGCCTGCCAGTGGTTGGCGTTGGCCGCACCGTCCGGGCCGGCGAGGTACCCGACGAACAGGCCGTCCGGGTCGCGTACGGTGATGATCTTCCGCAGGCGTTCCCACGACGCGTCGGAGACGAAGCGCAGCTGGCGGCGGGCGAGGTCGGAGTCGCCGAGGTACTGGCCGACGGTGACCGGCTGGAGTTCGGCCATCGCGGCCGCGAGCCACGCCTGGTTCCGCGCGTCCTCCTCCTCGTCCTCCCACAGCACGTAGCTGGCGAGGTAGATCTCGCTCTGCAGCGAGAACGCCATGTCGGGCAGTTCACGCAGCGGCGCCATGCTGAACCAGATCGTGAACGACTTCGCGGTGGGCAGGGTGGTGTAGACGCGGCGCGCGGCCCCGACGACGTCCGCGGGTGATCCGGAGATCCAGGCGTTGTCGACCGCCCAGCGGTGGCCCTCCGGGTTCGCGGCGAGCTGGTGCTCCCGCTCGCGCTCGAACGTGGTCGGTTCGTTGTCGACGACGAACAGGGCCCGCTCCAGGGCGGGGTTCGTGCGGAACGGGGCGAGCGCCCGGTCGGCCTCGTCGGCGTCGTCGACCATCGCCACGGCGGTCACCAGGAGCACGGGCTCGTCGCCGAGGTGGGGGTCGGTCTTGGTCAGGGCGACGATCTCGACCGTGTCGGCGACGGTGCCGTGGAGGGTGTGCAGCCACGTCATGACCTCGTCGAAGTCGCTCAGTCCGAAGCCCTGCACCGTGTGGGCGAGGTGGCGCGGCTCGGGCAGGGTCCGCAGGTGGAAGCGGGTGACGATGCCGGGGAAGCCGGGTCCCGCGCCGCGGGCGGCCCAGTACAGGTCACTGTGGTGCTCGGCGTCGGCACGGACCAGCTCGCCGTCGGCCGTGACGACGTCGACGGCCGTGACGTACTCCGCGGCCCAGCCCCAGCCGCGGGCGTTCCAGCCCTGGCCGCCCTGGAGCAGGAAGCCGCCGAGGCCCACGCTCGGGCAGTGGCCGCCCGGGAAGAAGCGGCCGTACTCCGCGAGGTAGGGCGCCAGTTCCAGGCCGCCCCGCACGGCCGGGGTCGCCCGCACGACCTGGGTCCCGGGGTCGTACGACATCTCCTTGAAGCCGCCGAGGTCGAGCACCAGGGCGTCCTCGCGCAGCGACCACTGCGCCCAGCTGTGGCCGCCGGAGCGGACGGCCACCTGCCAGCCGCGCTCGCGGGCCAGCCGGACGCCGTTGACGATGTCGCGTTCGCCGGCGACCCGCAGGACGGCTGCCGGGACGCGTTCCGGCAGCCGCCGGTTGAAGATCCGGTCGACGGCCGCCTCGTCGAAGCCGGCGTCGCCGCGCAGCAGGAGTTCGCCGTCGAAGTGCGGCGTGGGCGCGCTCACGCCTCCTCCATCACGGCGTGCAGGGTCTCACCCATGACCCCGCCCGGGTCGGCGCCCGGGGTGTCGGGGTGGATCTCCCACTCGGCGAGCCGGAGGCTGTTGTCGAGGACCATCCGCACCCGGGGGAAGCGGCGGGCCATGAACGCGGGCAGCACGTCGTCGGTCTTGTCGCCGCCGGTGAGCATCTCCGCCAGCACGACGGCGTCCTCGGCGCACATCGCCGCCCCTTGCGCGATCAGCGGTGGACACGCGTGGGCCGCGTCACCGATGATGATCGTACGGCCGCGGTACCACGGGGACTCGACCCGCATCGCCTCGATCCACTGGTAGTTCACTATCGCGTCGTCCGCGATGCCGTCGCGCACCTGGCCCCAGGTGCCGCCGTAGCCCTGGCCCCGCTCCTTGAGGACGGCGCCCTTCGGGCCCTCCCCGACGAACGAGCGGTCGAGGTTGCCCTCGATGAGGAAGGCGTAGCAGAGCTCGTCGGAGATCGGGGTGTAGCCGGCCTTGAACTTGGGACCGCCGTAGTACAGCTCGGAGCAGTCCATGGCCTCCGGGCGGCGGGCCACGGTGCGCCAGATGCCCATCCCGACCGGGGTCGGGAGGTCGGTGATGCCGATCATCCCGCGGACCTTGGAGCGGATGCCGTCGGCGCCCACCAGCAGGTCGACTCTCTCCCGGGTGCCGTCGGACAGCTCGACCGTGACGCCGTCGCCGGTGTCCTCGAAGTCCTCGACGGTGGTGCCCAGCCGCACGTCGACACCTGCCGCCGGCAGGTCGGCCGCGATGATGGCCGCGAGGTCGCCACGCAACGCGCCCATGGTGGGCGGTAGTTCGGCGCCGCCCATCGCCGGGGTGTCGATCTCCGTCAGGAGGGTGCCGTCGGCGTGGCGCAGGCGTACCTTGTCGAAGGCGTAGGCGTGCGCGGCGAGCCGGTCGTAGATGCCCACCGACCTGAAGGCCTTGAGGGCGTTGCCCTGCAAGGTGATGCCGTGGCCGACGCCGCCGAGGTCGGTGCGCAGGTCGACCAGTACGACCTCGACGCCCCGCTTCCTCAGGGCGAGGGCGAGCACTCCGCCCGTGATGCCGCCACCGACGATCAGGACGCGGCGAGTCTGCGAATGGGGCATGTGGGGTCCCTCCTTGACTGCGTGACGCGTCACACACTCACCCCTGTCGGCCGGGGGGAGAACCCTGCACCGACTGATACCTGGCATCGCCGTTCGATGGCCCCCGTGAGCGTGATGCCTGCCATCGCCACCAGCGCTTATGAAGGGGATGAGAACCGGTCCTACTGTGAGGGAACTCGCGACCCACGCGAATCACTGCCCCTTCGAAGGAGTCACCCATGGCCTACGTCGTGACGGCGATCTGGACCGCGCAGCCGGGACAGGAGGATGTCGTCCGGGATGCCATCGAGAAACTCACGCCGCCCTCGCGCCAGGAGCCGGGCAACCGCTTCTACCAGGCGTACGAGAGCCCCGAAGAGCCGGGCGTCTTCCGCCTGTTCGAGATCTACGACGACGAGGCCGCGTACCAGGCGCACGGCGCGTCGGAGCACTTCGCCGAGTACGGGCACGGCCGGGCGATCCCCGTGCTGGCGA
This sequence comes from Streptomyces sp. NPDC013157, assembly GCF_042899865.1. Lineage (NCBI taxonomy): Bacteria > Bacillati > Actinomycetota > Actinomycetes > Kitasatosporales > Streptomycetaceae > Streptomyces > Streptomyces sp. NPDC013157. The sequence goes on from NZ_JBIBAK010000035.1 coordinate 9,543, forward strand.
AGCGTGAGCGGGCGTTCTACGAGACGATCGGCTGAGGCTCGGTGAAGCTGGCTGCCTTCCGTCGCCGCACCGAGCCCCCCGGCGTGCGCCACGTCGGGCTGGTGGTGGGCGACGGATCGGAATGGTGGATCCATCCCTTCCCGCCCGGCACCGAGATGGTGCCGATGCTCGCCGCGGACGCCGCGAGCCGCGAGGCGGCGGCCGACACGGCCGCGCAGGCGGACGGGATCCGCCTCAGGGATCTCGTGCTGCTGCCGCCGGTCTACCCGGTGGCGATGCGCGACTTCCTCACCTTCGAGGCGCACGTCGACGGCATGGAACGGGGCCACGGAAACCCCGGCCCGCCCGAGGCCTGGTACGAGGCCCCGGTCTTCCTGTTCATGGCACCGCACGCGGTGACCGGCCCCTACGACGGCATCGCGATGCCGCCCGACACCGCCCGCCTCGACTTCGAGCTGGAGATCGCGGCCGTGATCTGCCGTGACGTCCGCAACGCGAGCGCCGAGCAGGCCAGGGCGGCCATCGGCGGCTACTGCGTGATGAACGACTGGTCGGCCCGGGACATCCAGAGCCGGGAGATGACGCTGAAGCTCGGCCCCTCCAAGGGCAAGGACTTCGCGACGACGATCGGTCCCTGGATCGTCACCCCCGACGAACTGGACGGCTGCCGGGACAGCGACGGCTTTCTGGACCTCGGGATGACGGTCAAGGTCAACGGGGTGAGCGTCGGATCAGACCGGTCCGGCCACATGGGCTGGTCCTTCGAGCACATGGTGGCGCACGCGTCGCGGGCGTCGTGGGTGAAGGCCGGCGAGGTGCTCGCCTCCGGCACCTGCGCCTCGGGCTCGCTCGCCGAGTCCTGGGGGCGCACCGGCGCGCTCGACCCCCCGCCCCTGCAGATCGGGGACGTGGTGGAGATGTCGATCGACCGCCTCGGCACCATCCGCAACGAGATCGTGCCCGCCGAGGACGCGGCTCCCCCCGTCCCGCCGGCGCGGCGCCGCGTACGTCAGGAGACCTGATCGACCATGGTGTTTCCCACCGAGAAAGAGGTCGTCACCCGCAACCCGGCCACGGGCGAGGTGCTCGGCCGCTATGCGACCCACGACCGGGCAGCCGTCGAGGGGGCGCTGGCCCAGACCCACGCCGCCGCCGCGCGATGGCGTGCCACCGGGCTCGCGCAACGCCTCACCCTGCTGCGCGACATCGGCAAGCTGCTGCTCGAACGCCGCGACGACTACGCGGCGTTGATCACCGCCGAGATGGGCAAGCCGATCTCCGAGTCCCTCGCCGAGATCGACAAGTGCGCCTGGAACTGCTCGGTGGTCGCCGAGAAGGCTCCCGAATGGCTCGCCGACCACGAGGTCGAGGCCGGCCGGTCGCGCTCGTGGCTCTCGTACGAGCCGCTCGGCGTCGTGTTCGCGGTGATGCCGTGGAACTACCCGTTCTGGCAGGTGATCCGGTTCGGCGCGGGCGCCGTCGCCGCCGGGAACGCCGTGCTGCTCAAGCACGGCCCGGACGTCACCGGGGCCGCCCTCGCGATCGAGGAGCTGTTCGCCGACGCGGGCGCGCCGCCCGGGCTGCTGCGGTCCGTGGTCGTCGCGGCGCCGGACGTGCCCGAGGTCAGCGAGCTGATCATCCGGGACCCGCGGATCGCCGCGGTCACCCTCACCGGAAGCGAGCGGGCGGGAACGGCGGTCGCCTCGGTCGCCGGCTCCGCCGTCAAGCCCTCCGTGCTCGAACTCGGCGGCTCCGACCCGTTCGTCGTGCTCGCCGACGCGGACATCGAGGCCGCGGCGGCGGCGGCCGTCACCTCCCGCTTCGGGAACGTCGGTGAGAGCTGCATCGCGGGCAAGCGGTTCATCGTGCACGAGGCGATCGCCGACGCGTTCGTCGCCGCCTTCGTCGACCGGGTCGGGATGCTGAAGGTCGGCGACCCGACCCTGCCGGCGACCACGCTGGGCCCGATGGCCCGGGCGGACCTGCGCGAGGGCCTGCTGCGCCAGATCCAGGAGACCGTGGCGCAGGGCGCCACCCTGGTGACCGGTGGCGAGGCGCTCGACGGGCCAGGCAACTTCGTCGCGCCGACCGTCCTCGACCATGTCACCCCGGGCATGACCGCCTTCGTCGAGGAGACGTTCGGGCCCGCGGCGGCGGTGGTCCGGGCCCGCGACGACGAGCACGCGGTCGAACTGGCCAACGACACGGCGTTCGGGCTCGGTTGTGCCGTGTGGGGCGTCACCGAGCACGCGCTCGCGGTGGGCCGGCGCATCCGGTCGGGCGCCCTCTTCGTCAACTCCGTGGTGGCCTCCGATCCGCGGCTGCCGATCGGCGGCATCGGCCGCAGCGGCTACGGCCGGGAGCTCTCGGCCGAAGGCAGCCGCGAGTTCACCAACGTCCGTACGGTGGTGGTGGCGTGAGCGGGCCGGCCGCCGGCCGCCTGGACCACGTCGGCCTGAACGTCGCCGATCTCGAGGCGATGAGCGAGTGGTACGCGGCCGCTCTGGGACTCGGGACGGAGTTCAGGTTCGAGGTCCCGGAGGTGGGTCTGCGCGGCACCATGCTGCACAGCCCGCACGGTCACCGGATAGAACTGATCCACCGTGCCGGCAACGGGGCCGGACTTCAGGTGTCCGGCCCGCTGGAGGCCGCGCTGACCCGCGGATTCGGGCACATCGCACTGGACGTCACGAACGTCGACGAAGCCTACGGCGCGCTGATCGGGGCGGGCGCGACGGACCGTATGAGCCCGAGGCCCTCACCCGACCCCGGGGTCCGCATGGCCTACGTGGCCGACCCCGAGGGCAATCTGATCGAACTGCTGGACCGCACCACCGCCCGGACCTCCACCGGGTGATCCGCTCAAGGGCCCCTGAGTCCCTCCAAGTCCCTCTGCGCCCCGTCGTGTCGAGCGGCGGGGCGCAGTGCTGTGACGTCCGTGCTGTGACGTCCGTGCTGTGACGTCCCGGCAGGGTCGACGCCGCTTCGGCCGTATGACGAAGCCGGCCTTTCGGACCCTGTGACCAGGTCCGGAAGGCCGGCCGGTGGTATCGGATCACACCGGTGAGACGGTGATCGCTCCCCGGTAGGAGCCGGTCCTGAGCGGCACCTCCACGCCGTCGACGGTGAAGCGGACCTCGCCCGAGGCGGCGACGACGCGCGACGACTCGTCGAGGGTGAGGCCGGTCAGGTGCGACGTGCCGGTCACGGTCCAGGTCGTCTCCGTCAGGGAGACGATCACCCCGTTGTTCACGGCCGGTGCCACGGTGTTGGTGACCTCACCGATCAGCCGCCAGTCCGCCGCACCGATGGTGGGCCTGGCGTGCTTGGCGACCGTCGACGAGATCACCCCGCTGAGCGTGCACCGGTCGAGGTCGAGCACCAGGTTCTTCCCGCTCGGCTCGGGCTCGGGCGCGATGCCCGTCTCGCCGCCCATGCGCTGGGGGCCGGTGCCGTTGAACCAGCCGTTGCAGAAGTCGCCGCTGGCCGTGACCTCGGTGAAGGACACCCGGACGTCGCGCTCGTGGCGTTCGGTCACGTCGAACCCCTCCACAGGGCTCGGGTCTCCGGGCTTCTCGTGGTACACACCGGAGTTGACGAGACCGCCGTCCGGTCCGAGGCGCGGGCCGGGGTCGTCGCTGTCGATGATCTGGAGCAGGACACCGTCCGCCGACGCCAGGCGGGTCCCGGCGCCGCCGTCCACGGTGATCCGGGCCGGTACGCCCTTCACCAGGAAGACCGCCTTGCCGGTCTCGAACGAGGCGCCGTCGCGGACGTGCACCTGCGCGACCGGCGCCTCCATGTCGACGCTCGCGTGCAGCATGACGCCGAAGCGGTCGGAACGGACCGTGGTCGGGCGGGGTGCGAGGGCGGCCGACTCCTCGGCGGTGAGGCCGAGTCCGAGCTCCTCGTCCACGGCCGCGACCGACGCGGCGTCGCTGGCGCCGAGGATGACGGTGTCACCGCCGACATCGATGATCATGCCGTAGTCACGGACCCGGAACTCGGTGCCGTAGTGCCGGTGGGTGGCCCCGCCCAGGGCGTAGGCGCCGTAGCCGCTGTCGCCGGTGACGACGACGGTGCTGTTGATCGTGGTCAGGCGTGCCCCGCTGCTGATGTCGTTGGACAGCACCCCCCACTTCTCCGTCTCCAGGTGGCAGTTGACGTACGTCGCGGAGCCGTGGTCGCCCAGGAGCTGGGTGGTGCGGCAGTTGCCGTCCAGGCCCAGCATCCAGGGGACGCTCTTCATCGTGCCGAACTCGGGGTTGGGCACGTAGTCGTCGGGCAGGACGCCTTCCGAGGAGCGCAGGTCGGAGTTCTTCACGACGAGGTCGCTGCCCTGGTCGGCCAGCACGGCGGTGCGGATGACCCCGTGGGTGCGGATGGTGGCGTCCTCCAGGACGAGCCTGGTGCCCTTGCCCGCGGAGACCACGCCCGCGCCCCAGCCGGTGAAGTCGTCGCCGCCGTCGCCGTCGAGCGTGATGTCGGCGCCGCGGACGACGTGGCGTCCGCCGGCCGCGTAGACGCCGCCCAGCAGTGAGCCCTGGGAGACGATGGCGACATCGGCCAGCACCCCTTCCTCGTACGTGGCGCCCGGTGCCGCGGCGAGCACCGACCTGGCCGGTACGACGCCGTCCTGGTCGAGGTAGAGGGCCTGCGCCAGGTGCTGCTGGTAGGCGATGTTCATGAAGGAGAAGTCGACGACGTTGGACTCGGTCACGCTGAGCACGACCTCGCCGCGGTATTCGCCGGGTACCACGTCGCGGTGGACGCCGTCCACGGTGAGGGTCAGCTGACGGCCCTCGGGGGCCACCAGCCGTACACCCGCGGGGATCGTCAGATGGTCTGTCGCCGTGGTGGTCTCCACGGTGTAGGTCGTTCCCGACCGGAGTTCGCCGATGCGGCCGGTGAGGGTGGCGCTCACGCTGTCTGTTTCCTTTCGCCCAGGGTTTCGCTGGCGGTTTCGCTGCGGGTTTCGCTGTGGGTTTCGCTGCCGGCGGGCAGTTCGCCGCTGCGATGGCACGCGACGGAGCGTCCGTCGGAGTGCTCCAGCAGTCGCGGAGCCTCGGTGCGGCAGAGGTCGATCACGTCGGGGCACTGCGGGGCGAAGGGGCATCCCGCCGCCTCGCCGGGGCCCGTCGGCCGCCCGCGCTGCGGGGCGCGGGTGACCCGGGGCGCGTCGACGGCGGCCTCCGGGATCGCGGCGACCAGCGCGCGGGTGTAGGGGTGCCGCGGGCGGGCGACGACGTCCTCAGCCGCGCCCTGCTCGACGAGCTGTCCCCGGTACATGACGAGCACGCGGTCGGACATGTAGCGCACGACGTGCAGGTTGTGGCCGATGAAGAGGTAGCTGAGGTCGTTGTCGCGGCGCAGTTCGCGCAGCAGGTTGAGCACCTGCGCCTGGACCGAGACGTCGAGGGCGCTGACGGCCTCGTCGCAGATCACCAGGGACGGTGACGGCATCAGCGCACGGGCGATCGCGAGCCGCTGCCGTTGTCCGCCGGAGAACTGGGACGGGAAGGTGTCGGCGGCGCTGTGCGGGAGCCCGACCCGGTCGAGCAGGTCCGTCATCCGCCGGTGGGCCTCCGCACGGGGGGCGCCGGCGGCTTCGAGTCCCTCGCGCAGGCTCTGGGAGACCTTCAGCAAGGGGTTGAACGAGCCGTAGGGATCCTGGAAGACGACCTGGATGTCCTGCGCGAGGGCCCGGCGGCTTCTGCCCCGGAGGTGGGTGATGTCCTCCCCCCGGAAGAGGATCCGGCCCTCGGCCACGGGGACGAGGCCCAGCAGGGCCCTGGAGACGGTGGTCTTGCCCGAGCCCGACTCACCGACCAGGCCGAGGGTCTCGCCCACCCGCAGGTCGAAGCTGACGTCGCGGACGGCGGTCGTGGTGCGCCGGCCCGTTCCGAACCGCACGGTGAGGTTGCGGACGCTGAGCAGGACGTCGTCGTCAGCCGGCATGTTCCACGGTTCCTTCCAGCACGGCGACGCTGTGGACGCAGCGCGATCCATGGGTCGCGTCGAGCGGTTCGAGGGTGATCGTGCCGAGTTCGCACTCGGCCGTCGCGTAGGGGCAGCGGGCCGCGAAACGGCAGCCCGTCGTCCCGGTCCATGTCGAGGGGTCGGCCACGGAGCCGCGGATCGTCGGAAGACCGGCGTCGGACAGCGTGTCGCGGCCCGGCTGGCAGGCGATGAGCTGCTTGGTGTAGGGGTGGGCGGGCGTCGTCAGCAGGGTGTCGAGCGGCCCTTCCTCCACCACCTGGCCCGCGTACATCACGATCGTGCGCCGGCACACCTGGGCCACCACGCCCCAGTCGTGGCTGACCAGCACCAGCGCCATGCCCGTCTCGGCCTGGAGGGTGCGCAGCAGTTCGAGGATGCCGGCCTGGACCGTCACGTCGAGGGCCGTCGTGGGCTCGTCCGCCACCAGGATCCGGGGCCGTCCGGCCAGTGCCCGTGCGATGGAGACGCGCTGCGCCATGCCGCCCGACATCTCGTGCGGGAACAGCCGGGCCGTCCGGGCCGGGTCGGGCAGCTGGACCATCTCCAGGAGTTCGAGGACCCGCGCGTGGACCGCCGCGCGGTCCGGGCGGCCGTCCTCGTGGCGGCGCACCACCTCGGCGAGCAGGGCGCCCACCCGCATGGTGGGGTCGAGTGCCGTCATCGGCTCCTGCGAGACGTAGCCCACCGAGCCGCCGCGGTAGTCGGCGAGCTCCCTGCCCTCCAGGGCCAGCACGTCACGGCCGTCGAAGGTGAGGGCACCGTCCGTGATACGGCCGCCCATGCGCAGCAGCGCCCGCGCGACGGAGGTCTTGCCGCAGCCCGACTCGCCGACCAGGCCGACCGCGTCCCCCGGAGCGATGTCGAAGCTGACCCGGCTCGCGACGGCGACGTCCTGGCCGGAGCGGCGGTAGCTCACCGTCAGGTCGCGGACGGACAGCAGGGCGTCACGGGTCGCTGGCGGGACGGTCGTGGCGGCGGGCCCGCCGGTGCCCGCCGGGGCCGCCTCGGTCCGGACGGCCGCCGCCGGCTTGAGCTTGATGGCCGGGGCCGCCTCGGCCCGCCCCCAGCTGCCGACGGTGGCGTCGCGGATGACGTCGCCGAGGACACCGAGGCAGAGGATGACGACACCGATCACGCCGCCGGAGATCAGCAGCAGTCGGGGGTCGCGGCTGAGCAACTGGGCGCCCTCGGCGACCATCGAACCCCAGGTGGGGTTGGGCGGCGTGGTACCGAAGCCCAGGTAGGCGAGGGCGACGGTGAGTTGAAGGGCCATGCAGCACATCAAGGTGGCCTGGACGAGGATGGGTCCGAGGACCCGGCGGAAGACGTGGCGCGCGACGATCCTGCTCGTGGGCACACCCGCGACGCGGGACGCGTCCACGAAGAGTTCGCTCCGCATGGCGAGCACGGGCCCGCGGATGTTGCGGACCATGGGCGGGGCCAGCAGCAGCGCCAGGGCGATGAGCGCGATCGAGAAGTGGTCCTGGAAGACGGAGAGCACCACCAGCACCAGGATGATCACCGGGATCGCCATGCCGATCTCCACGGCGGTCATGACCGCGCGGTCGAACCAGCGGCCCAGATAGCCGGCGAGCAGCCCCAGAGGTACGGCGACGGCGAGGGTGACGACCACGACGAGCAGGGCGTCACCGAGCGACACCAGGCCGCCGTGCAGCAGTCTGCTCAGGATGTCGCGTCCCAGCTCGTCGGTGCCCAGGGGGTGACTGCCGCTGGGCCCTTGGAGCGCCTGCGTCAGGTCCCCGGTGTTGGGAGGGGCCGAGGTGATCAGACCGGCCGCCAGACAAGCGCCCACCACGATCACCAGGATGGCCAGTGGGATGAACGTCGCCGGGCGCAGAAGAGTGCCCCGTAGTCGTCGGGCGCCGGAGCGACGCTCCTTCGCACCGTGGCCTGTCTCGCTCATGACGTCCGCCTCGACTTTCCGTCCTTCGTCGCTCGACCGTCATCGGTGACGGTTCCCAGATACCACCAGGCGAGGGCCCCTGCCGGAACCCGTGCGCAGGGCAGGCGAAGCGATGGCAAGCATCAACGGCTGCGATAACCGGGCGGCGGTGTCCGTCCCTAGGGTGGGCACATGGCTAACCTGCGGCTTGTCACCCTTCGGCGCGATCGACGGATGCATCCGATCCTGCGCCTCGCACTGCACCGGGCGCTCCTGGCGGCCGTGCTCGTACTCGTCGTCTCCGCGGTGACGTTCGTCCTCCTCTCGGTCGCCCCCGGCGATCCGGCGGCCACCCTGCTCGGCGGCTTCGCCACCCCGGCGAAGATCGCGCAGGTGCGGCGGGAACTGGGCCTCGAGAAGCCGTTGTGGCAGCAGTACTGGGACTGGCTCGACCAAGCGGCGCACGGCAGCCTGGGCTCGTCCCTGGTCTCCCAGGAGGCGGTCTTTCCCGAGCTGATGGGCCGGTTGCCGGTCACCCTGTCGCTGGTCGTCGGCACGACGCTGGTGTCGACCGTGGTCGGCGTGGGCGTCGGCGCGTTCAGCGCCGTGCGGGGTGGCCCGGTCGGGCGCTTCCTGGACGTGGTGTCGATGCTCGGGTTCGCCCTGCCGAGCTTCTGGCTCGGCCTGGTCCTGATGGAGCTCTTCGCGGTGCAGTGGGGGCTGCTGCCGGCGACCGGTTACGTGTCGTTCGGTGACTCCCCCCTGCTGTGGCTGCGCTCCCTGGTGCTGCCGGTGGCGACCCTGTCGATCGGCGGTGTCACCGGCATCGCGAAACAGACGCGCGACGCCCTGCTGAGCGAGTGGGGCAAGGACTACGTCGACGCGCTGCGCGCCACCGGCCTGTCCGAGCGGCGCATCCTGCTGCGCCACGCGCTGAAGAACGCCGCCATCCCGATCGTCACCGTCGTCGGGGTCTATTTCGTCGGCATGCTCGGCGGCGCCGTCCTGGTCGAGAACATCTTCGCCATGCCCGGTCTCGGCAGTCTGGCCACGTCGTCGACGGGTCAGGGGGACATCCCCGTCGTGCTCGGCATCGCGGTCCTGTTCTGCCTGATCGTGGTGCTGGTCAACTTCCTGGTAGACGTCGCCTACGGCCTGCTCAACCCCCGGGCCCGTGCGGCCTGACCCGTTTCGCCCCAGGGCTCCGGCCACGGCGTGCACCGCCGTGGACGGGGCCTTTTTCCCGTTCGGGGGGGGAGGCCCGCGGTCATCACAGGCCGCAATGCCTCACATCGAGACGGTGTGGTTGCTGCGGTTCGACCCAGGCTGCTGTGATCTGGGACACCGAGCCGACGGCAGCGACGGACCGCTGCTCCGTGGCAGCGGCATCCCACCCACGCACACCGAGAACGAGCTCCGTGAAGGGAGCAATCCATGGCTGAGGTCAAAAGGCTTCGGCGGGGGCTGGCCGGCCTGTGTACGGCAGGAGCCCTCGTGGTCCTGACCGCCTGCTCGGGCAGTTCCACGCCCGGCACCGGCGGGAGCTCCACGGCCGCTTCGAGCCTCACCGACGCGACGAACGTCAAGCGCGGCGGCACGCTCACGATCGCCGAGTCGTCCCCGTTCCCGATGGACCCGGCGATGGCGTCCCCGCCGTTCGTGCTGGCCGCGGCCTACGACTCGCTGATCCACCAGAACGTCGACAACACCTACTCGCCCGACCTCGCCACGTCGTGGAGCATGAGCGACGGGAACCGCCTCTTCAAGCTGAAGCTGCGCAAGGGCGTCAAGTTCTCCGACGGCACCGCTATGACGGCCGACACCGTCGCCGCCTCCCTGAAGCGGATCGTCAAGACGCCTGGCCCCAACGGGTCGATCGGACCGGTCAAGAGCGTCACCGCGGTCGGTGACGACGAGGTCGACGTCGCCTACTCCAAGGCGGTGCCGGAGAGCTTCGCGGTCAACACGTTCAGCCAGGCGGACAACTTCGGCATCATCGTCGGCCCGACCGGCACCGCGAAGCCCAGTACCCTCTCGAAGGCCTCGGACGGCGTGGGGCCGTACAAGCTCGACCCCTCGCAGTCCAACAGCTCCAAGACGACCTTCATACCGAACGCCAACTACTTCAACCAGAAGGCGATCAAGTTCGACAAGGTCGTCGTCACCCAGATCCCCGACGCGACCGCGCGACTGAACGCGCTGCGCAGTGGCCAGGTCGACTACGTCTTCGACGACGGCACCGCCAACGCCGCCAGCGCCCAGTCCGCCGGACTCCAGATCTCCCAGCACGGCTCATTGCTGCCGTCCCTGGTGCTGGAGAACCGCACCTCCGGCCCGCTGGCCAAGCTCGAGGTGCGTCAGGCGATCGAGTACGCCGTCGACCGCTCGGCCATGATCAAGTCGCTGTTCAGCGGGATCGGCACCGCGCAGAGCAGTGTCGGCATCAAGGGCCTGGGCGGCTACGACAAGAAGAACTCCGACCCCTACCCGTACAACGTGGCCAAGGCGAAGGCGCTGCTGAAGAAGGCCGGATACCCCAACGGTCTGACCATCAGCACGCTCGACTTCTCCCAGCAGGACGCCAACGGCAGCCTCGCGCAGGCCTTCGCCAGCCAGCTCAAGGCCGTCGGCATCACGCTGAAGATCCACGTGATCAGCACGGGCTTCACGCAGTTCCTGACCGCGATCTCGTCGAAGAAGTACGACGCCGTGGTCACCAACCTCCCGGGCAACGACATCTACACCGAGTACAACCAGTTCCTCGGCAAGGGCACCGTGGGCAACGGCTTCGGCGTGGTGGACTCCACGGTCGACCAGCTCATGGCGGCGGCCGGCACGGCCTCCGCCTCGGAGGAGGACACCGCGATGCAGGCGATCACGAACCGGATCGACCAGCAGGCCTGGATCGTCTCGGCCGGCGTGATCCCCACCATCGACCTCGCGGCGAGGAACCTCGTCAACATCGCGCCCGACGGCAGCCCCAACTCGCAGCCGTACGCCTTCGACCCGACGGCCAAGTCCTCCTGGTACCTGAAGTGACCGGCCGTCAGCGCCCCTGGCCTCCGGCCCGGCACCGCTGATCCCCGGCCGGTCCGAGGCTCCGGGAGCCGCCGCGCGCCCCGGGCCGGCCACCGTCCGCGCCCCCGACCAAGGACTCGCCCACCATGACCGACTCCCTCCAGGACCGCACCGAATCCGACGCGCTCGTCGTGCGCGGCGGCGAGGTGCGCACTCTCACGCGGACCACGCGGGTGCGTTCGCTGACCGTCGCCGACGGCGGGTCCCTGACCGCGCCCGAGGGCCACCACCTCACGGTGACCGTCGACGGCGTCGAGACCGGCTCGAAGCTGCTCTCCACCTACGCGACGACGACCGCCGTCGCGCCGGGCACCTACCGCGGCGACGTGGTCGTCACGGTCACCGAGGACCACCCGGCCTCCGTCATGGACGCCCCCTTCCATCTGCGCCAGGCGGTCTACGTCGACGCGGACGGCGTCGTGGACGCCAAGTCCGTACCGTCCGCCGTACGCGGCGGCACCTACGACGGCCGCTCCGCCCGCGGCGTCACCGTCACCTCCACCGGCGAGGCGTTCAACGGCTTCTACATCGCGGGCGGCGAGTACGAACTCACCGACGCCACCTTCGACTTCGACGGCAACGGCCGAAGCGACTTCTCCGCCCAGGGCGCGGCCGTCGTCGCGAAGGGTCCCACGACCCGCCTCACCGTCGACGGCGCGACGATCCGCACCCGCGGCGCCGTGCGCGCCGGTGTCGTCGCCGACGACGGCGCCCGCGTGGTCGTGAAGAACTCCGTCATCACCACCACCGACGGCACCCTGCCCGACGACTACGAGGACGTCCTCGGGCCGGGCATGATGACCGTGCCCTGGCCGCTCGGCCTGTCCGGCAACGTCCGCTCGGTCGTCACCCTCGGCGATCTGACCCGGGCCACCTATGTCGCCTGCTCCGTCACCTCCAGCAACTGGGGCGTGCTGGCCAGCGACGCGGTCGGCTCCAGCACCATGCTCGGCAACCTCGACGTTCCGCTGCGCCTGAGCGCCGTCAACGTGGACGCCGTCATCACCGGCAAGGACGGCTACGGCGCCTACGCCGACGTCAACGCCGTCGACACGTTCCTCGGCACCCGCTTCACCGGCGTCACCTACGGCCTTGTCCTCAGCGGCGGCTCGGTCGCCCTCGGGGACAGCACGCACGCGCAGGTCGCGCAGCTCGACGCGGACCTGGAGACCGGCCTGAGCGACGAGGAGATCGCCGCACTCCCCGAGCGGGCGAGCGTCATCGAGTCGCGACGGTTCGGGGCGCTCCTGCACCAGTTCCCGGGCAGCGTCCTCTCCGTCACCGGAGGCACCCGGATCTCCAGCGCCGGCACGGTCTTCCTCAACAAGGGCGTCAAGGCGGACATCACCGTCGACGGCTCGGGCGGTGCCCGGCTGGAGGCGGGCAACGGCGTGCTCTTCCAGTTCATGGACTCCGACGACCCGATCATCAACTCGGGCGACTTCGACGACGTACGCGCCGTGTACGCCCCGCCCACCGGCCCCGCTCGGCGCGACCCGGAGTGGGACGTCACCGAGGTGCACGACGACGACAGCGTCGCGCGGTTCACCGACATCGACCTGCGCGGCGACTTCTACAACGGAGCCCGCGCCGGCCGGAACATCGCGCTGACGTTCACGCGGACCTCGCTGCACGGCGTGATCTCCGCCTCCGTGGCCGAGCACCGGGTGGCGGCGATCGGCCCCGAGCAGTACCGCGAGCTCGGCGAGGTCGACAACACCGCCGCCCCCGCCGTGAACAACGGTGTGATCGTCACCCTCGGCACGGGGGCGAGCTGGACGGTCACCGGCACCAGCCACCTCACCGGGCTCGTCCTGGACGCGGACGCGACGCTCACCGCCGGCACCGTCACCGTCGACGGTGTGCCGACCGAGCCGAAGCCCGGCACGTCGTACCACGGCGCGATCGAGATCACGACAGCCTGACCCGACGCGCCCCACCCCCACACGAAACCTCGACACACGCAGACATTCGACGCACGCAGACATTCGGCACACGCAGACATTCGGCACACGCAGACAGAGGAGCAACCATGGCAGGCCGTCTGGACGGCAAGATCGCGCTCATCACCGGCATCGGCAGCGGGATGGGACGGGAGGCGGCGCTGCGCTTCCTGCGGGAGGGCGCGAAGGTCGTCGGCTGCGACATCAAGGAGGAGGGCATCGCCGAGACGGTCCGCCTGGGCCGCGAGGCCGGTGGCGAGATCGAGGGCTTCGCGCCGGTGAACCTCTCCGACGCCGCCGCCGCGGAGAAATGGGTGGAGGACGCGGCCGCGGTCTTCGGCGGCGTCGACATCCTCTACAACAACGCCTCGCACCCGGTGTTCGGCCCGATCGACGAGATGCCGGTCGAGACCTGGGACTACGGCATCGCCAACGAACTCAACCTCGTCTTCTACACCACCCGCACCGCGTGGAAGTACCTCAAGCGCAGTGGTGGCGTCGTCGTCAACATCGGCTCGATCGCCGGCACGCGCGGCGTGGAGTTCATGCCGCAGAACGTCCACGGCACCGCCAAGGCCGGCGTCATCAACCTCACCCAGCAACTCGCCGTCGAGGGCGCGCCGCACAAGATCCGCGCCGTCGCCGTCAGCCCCGGCTTCATCGTGACCCCGGCCACGGCCTGGCTGGTCGACAACGGCGACGACGCGTTCAAGAGCAACATCGCCCGCATCCCGCTGGGCCGTCCGGGCGCCCCCGAGGACGTCGTGAGCGCGGCGGTCTTCCTCGCCTCCGACGAGGCGGCCTGGATCACCGGCGTCAACCTCGTCGTCGACGGGGGCGGCACGGTCCTGGGCTGACCTGCGGCCCACCGAGCACCGAGCGAAGGAACAGTCTGACCCATGAGCCACCTCAACGAACACGGCATCACCCATCTGCGCCACGTCGACCTGGCCGTGCCCGACTACGAGACACAGCGGACCTTCTACAAGGAGGTCTGGGGCCTCACCGAGACGGGCACCGACGGTGACCTGTCGTACCTGGCGGCCGAGGGCTCGCCGGAGCAGTACGTCATCCGCCTGCGGAAGTCCGCCGACAAACGCCTCGACCTGATCGCCTTCGGCGCCGACAACGCCGCCTCGGTCGACGCCCTCGCCCAGCAGCTCGGCAGCCGGGGCGTTCAACTGGTCAGCGAGCCCGGCGAGTTGCAGACCGCGGGCGGCGGCTACGGCTTCCGCTTCTTCGACATCGACGGACGCACGATCGAGATCAGCGCCGACGTCGAGACGCGCCGACACCGCGCGGTCGAGGAGGGCGAGTCCGTCCCCGTACGGCTCTCCCACGCGGTGATGAACAGCACCGACCCCAACAAGACGCGAGACTTCTACGCCGACGTACTCGGCTTCAAGCTGTCGGACACGCTCTGGGGCGAGCACATGGGCGAGATGATGCACTTCATGCGGTGCAACGACTGGCACCACAGCCTCGCCATCGCCCGCGGCCCGCACACGTCCGTGCACCACGTCTCCTTCGAACTGCGCGGCCTGGACGAGTACATGAGGGCCACCGGACGGGCCATGCGGGCCGGTACGAAGAAGATCTGGGGGCCGGGCCGGCACAACGCCGGCAACAACACCTTCAGCTACTTCCTCGACCCCAGCGGCAACACGATGGAGTACACCACCGAGCTGGCCCGGCTCGACTCCGACATATGGCACCCGCAGGTGTTCGACATCGCCGACCCCGACACGCAGGACCTGTGGGGCACGGCGGACCCGATGAGCGAGATCATCGCTCGGGACAGCTTCAACGACCCCGACAGCGGCGTGTTCGTCGCCCCGCCGGTATGAGCCCCGTGAACCCGGCCGCGAGTGGCCGGCTGGCCGGCAAGGTCGTTGTCGTCACCGGAGCCGCGCGCGGCCAGGGGGCCGCCGAGACCGAGGCGCTCGCCGCCGAAGGCGCGCACGTCATCGCCACCGATGTCCTCGACTTCGAGTACGCCGGTGGCGACCGGCCGGGCGGCGGCGTCACCCAGCTCCGCCACGACGTCACCGACGCGGCCGGCTGGGCCGAGCTGGCGGAGTTCGCCGGTGAGCGGTACGGCCGCGTCGACGCGCTGGTCAACAACGCGGGAGTGGCGGCCCGCGAGCGGATCCCGCATGTGTCGGCCGAGGCGTGGGAGCGCACGTTCGCCATCAACGTGACCGGCCCCCTGCTGGGCATCCAGGCGCTGGTGCCGCTGATGGCGCCGGGCTCCAGCATCGTCAACATCTGCTCCGTCGCCGCGGTGTCGGGGCACGCGGCGGCGGCGTACACGGCGAGCAAGTGGGCGCTGCGCGGGCTCACCCGCTCCGCCTCGCTGGAGCTCGGCGAGCGCGGAATCCGGGTCAACGCGGTCATGCCGGGGCTGATCGACACCCCGCTGATGGCCTCGGCGCCGCCCGCGTTCCAGACCGCCGCGGTCGCGGAGATTCCCCTGGGCAGGGTGGGGGTTCCCGCCGACATCGCCCCGACGATCGTCTTCCTCGTCTCGGACGACTCCGCCTACTACAACGGCGCCGAGCTGGTGATCGACGGCGGCATGACCGCCCATGTGTCGCACAAGCACATCGCGGACGCCACGCGCCCGTCCTGAACGCCGGACGAGCGCGGGCGGTGGGACGCGCCGCGGTCGACGCCGTACACGCGTCGACCGCGCCGTCGAAGTTCCCTGCGCCCGGTACGACGCGCCGGCGTTCCGCCGACCCCCGTACGCGGCGCGCGGCTCGGTCGTACACCTCGTCGTCCATGGCGCGTCCGACCAGCCCGTCGATACCTCGCATCACGACGGTACGGGTTCCGGGCGCACACCACCGACGGCAGAGTGACGGACATGTTCGAGTACTTCCCAGACAACTACATCTGGAGCCTCGGCGTCGCCGCGACGCTGAACTCCGGCGGCTGCATCGACGAGGTCGACCGTGCCTGCCGCCCGATCCGTGAACTCGCCCGGCAGGGCAGCGACGTCGGCACCAGGGAGTTCATGGCGTCCTGGCAGGCCGTCGCCGGACAGCTGGAGAGCCAGGCCGACGAGGCCGCGGCGGCCGGCCACCCGCGCACCGCCGGGCAGAAGTACTTCCGGGCGGCGGCGTACCTGTGCCAGGCGGAGCGCATGCAGAGCGCCAAGGACCCCGACCGCAGGCAGGTCTACCAGCACTGCCTCGACCTGCTGGAGCGCTCGTTCGAGCTCGTCGACCCGGCCACCTCCAGAGTCGCGGTGCCCTTCGAGGGGACGACCCTGCCGGCGTACTTCACCCGGGCGTCCCACCCCGACGGGACCCCGGCGCCGACGGTGATCATGTGGAACGGCCTCGACTCCACCAAGGAGCACATGTACACCTCCGGCTGGCCCGCCGAGATGGCCGCCCGCGGGATCTCCACCCTGATGGTGGACTGCCCCGGCAGCGGTGAGGCGCTGCGCTTCCAGGACCTCAAGGCGCGCGTCACGACCGAGGACTGGGCGACGGCGTGCGTCGACTACCTGGAGACCCGCGAGGACGTCGACAACGCCCGCGTCGGCCTGGTGGGCTGGTCGCTCGGCGGGTTCTACGTGCCGAGGGCCGCGGCGTTCGAGAAGCGGCTCGCCCTCGCCGTCGCCTGGGGCGCCAACCACAACTGGGGCGAGGTGCAGAAGGCGCGGCTGGAGCGGGAGGGCGAGAACCCGGTCCCGCACTACTGGGAGCACGTGCTGTGGGTCTGGGGCCACGACGACGTCCCCTCGTTCATCGAGGCCGCGGCCGCCGTCCACCTCGACGGCGTCGTCGAGCGGATCACCTGCCCGTTCCTCGTCACGCACGGCAGCAACGACCGGCAGATCGACGTCAAGTACGCGCACCGCTCCTACGAGCAGGCCGTCGGCAGCCCCCGGCGCGAGCTGCGGGTCTTCACGCCCGACGAGGGTGCCACGGAGCACATCGGCCTGGACCACCTCCCTCACGTCGGCTCGTACATCGCCGACTGGGTCGAGGACGTGTTCACCGCCCCGGCGACGGAAGGCACTCCATGACCCTGATCCTCGGCGATGCCGCCGTACGGTCCGTCTTCGACTGGAAGGAGGCGGTCGAGGCCCTCCGCGCGGCCTACGCCGGTGATCCCGACGGCACCCGCTTCCCCGCCCGCCGGATGGCACGCGGCGACCACGGGTGGCTGCGCACCCTGAGCGGCGTGCCCGCCGACCCCGCGCTCATGGGCCTGAAGATCATCGCGGCGTCGCCGGAACACGGCCGCGTCTCCTATCTGATCCCGCTGTTCGACCAGCGCAGCGCGGAGTTGGTCGCGCTGCTCGACGGCCACTCGATCACCGGGTTCCGCACGGCGGCGGCCTCCGCTCTCGCGGCGGACGTCCTCGCTCCGGCCGGTGCCCTGCGCGTCGGGCTGATCGGCTCCGGCTTCGAGGCGAAGAACCATGTACGGGCGCTGGCGGCGGTGCGTGAACTCACCTCGGTGACGGTCTACAGCCCCCGCTCCGAGAGCCGTACCCGCTGCGCACGCGAACTGGCCGACCTGGGCGTCGAGATCACCCCGGCCGAGTCCGCGCGGGCGGCCGTCGCGGACGCGGACGTCGTCGTGTGTGCCGCCCGCTCGCGCGACCAGTCACCGACCCTGCTCGGGGCGTGGCTGCGCCCCGGCATGACCGTCGTGTCGATCGGATCGACCCTGCCCGAGCAGCGGGAGGTCGACCCGGAGGTGCTGTCGCGCTGCGCGCTGCTCGTCGCCGACATGGTCGAGGAGGTCCTGGAGGAGACCGGCGACCTGATCGCCGCGCGGGCACAGGGTGTCGACGTGAGCCGCAGGACGGTCTCCCTGGCCGACCTGGTCTCGGGCCGGCACCCGGGCCGCGAGAAGCGCGAACAGATCCTGCTCTACAAGTCGGTGGGCTCGGCGGTGCAGGACCTCGCCGTCGCCGAGATGTGTGCGCGCAGTGCCGAGCGCGACGGCCTCGGCCTCGTCACCGACCTCGGAATCCACCCGGTCGAGAAGTGAGAACCGCGTGACGAGCCCGTCACGGACCGGCACCACACGTCCCACTGACCCGACCAGCCCCAGTACGTGACGAACCGTCACCGATAAGACGAGAGGACCGGACATGGCGGACTACAACCGGCGCGAGGCGCGCGAGTGGGCGCGCGAGAGGCTCGTCGGCGCCGTCAACTGCACCATCCCGTCGTTCACCAACGACCTCCGCGGCATCAACGAGACGGCGATCCGGCACGACGTGCGGCTGGCCAAGGAGCACGGCTTCCTGGGCACGCTCGGCGTCTCCGAGGTCAACATCACCCTGCCGGAGTACCTGGACTTCCTGCGGATCGTCCGCGACGAGGCGGGCGACGACCTGGTGGTCGTGCACCATGCCAGCTGGAGCGATCTCGAGCAGAACATCGAGGCGGTCAAGGGCGCGGAGGCCGCAGGCGCGGAGCTGGTGCTGCTGTCGTACCCGCCGAACTTCTACCCGGAGTCCGAGCAGGAGGTCTACGACTACACCAGGGCCGTCTGCGACGCCACGAACCTGGCCGTCATCCTCTTTCCGATGTTCCTGTGGAACTTCAGCTCGCGCATCCACCCCTCGGACATCCCGGCCCGCCTGATCCGGCGGCTGATCGACGACTGCCCGAACATAGCCGTGATCAAGGCCGAGGGCGGTTTCCCCAGCATCCAGGGAATCATCGAGTGCCACCGGCTGTTCGGCGACGAGGTCGTCATCTCCTGCCCCATCGAGGGCGAGTTGATCCCCCTCTCCCAGGTGATGCCGATCCAGCTCTCCGCGACCAGCGACCACGAGTACTACGGCCCGACGATCCCGCACGTGATGGGACTGCTGCGGGACGGCAAGTACGACGAGGCGACGGAGATCTACTGGCGGCTGCACCCGGCCCGCAAGGTCAAGTCGAATCTCGCCGCGCAGCTCAACGGCGGCTTCTTCATCAACCGTCAGGCGTGGAAGTTCCAGGGATGGCTCCAGGGCTACAACGGCGGCCCGCTGCGCATGCCCACCCAGCGCATCCACGACCCGCAGATGAACGCCCTGCGCAAGGGACTCGTCGACGCCGGCCTCGAACCGAGCATGGACCCGTTCCGGGAGTTCTTCATCGGCCGGAACCCCGCCTGAGCGGTACGCCCCCGCCAGGTCCGCGGCCTGGACGGACCGGCCGACGGCACATCACCCACTTACGAAGGAGCAGTACCAGATGAAGCAGTACGTCGACCTTGTCCTCAAGTCGATGGTCGAGAAGGACCCCGGTCTCCTTCCGCTGGCGGACCGCTACCGCGCGACGGAGAACTCGATCCCGGGTGCGCTGAACATGCTCACCGCCTGGCGCCTCGTCTCCAGGGTGAACGCCCTGGGGCCGGTCGTCGCCGACGAGGAACTCGGCAACATCGTGATGACCGCGAACCTGGAGATCGGCGGCGCGCCGGCCACCTTCTGGGCCCGGATCGCCGTCGCCGACGACCGGATCACCGAACTGGAGCTCTTCCACGCCAAGTCCCGGGGCGAGGGCGGCTACGTGCTGCTCGCCGAGGAGATCGGCAACGAGCCCGCGGTCTGGAAGTCCGCCATCCCGGAGAGCGGCCGCGCCACCCGCGAGGAACTGCTCGCACTCGGCAGGGCCATCTTCATCGACACCGCGGCGCCGATGCCCCCGGAGGGAGACGACTGCGTCGTCATGGAACAGGGCGGTGTGGTCCACGAGTTCGCGGAGTTCCACGACCTGCTCATGGGCGTCGACACCGGCCCGCACGCCCCGGAGGACACCGTCGTCATGCCCTACGGTCTCGCGCCCTTCCGGCCGTCGGACCCGAAAGCGCGGGTCGTCGCGGCCGATGTCGAGCAGGGCCTGGTCGTGACGATCGGCATGGTCCCCGGCTACATTCTGCCGACGGTGACGAGCGCCGCGAACATCTCCGCCTTCGTGCCGGCCTCCATGCGGGAGATGCACGCACGCAGCGTTCTGCCCAAGTGGCTGGAGGGCCGCAGCGTCATCGACGAGATCGAGGTCATGTGCGTCTCGATGCACGTCCTGCGCATGTTCGACGGCAAGCTGCAGGCTTCCGAGATGTTCAACAGCCTCACCGGCGCCGGCGCGCGGTCGGTGTGGGTCGACTGACCGTTCCCCGCCCGAACCGGTGCCGGTCGCCGCGCGAGAGTCCGACGCGCGCGGCGACCGGCGGACCGCCGGAGACTTCCGTCTGGATCACCGCGCGGATCAGAGGCAGATGACCGCAGGCACCCCTTTTTGCCTGCCTGAACAGCCCGGACGTGCGAGCCCGAGCCAACGAACGGACGCTGTTGATCAATTCCGCCCCACTGGAGTTCATCCAGCGGGGCGGAGTGCTGCGAAGGGCGAGACGCGGGTGCGGGCGAGCGGTCTGCCGGTGAGCCAGGCATCGAGGCGGGCGAGGCTGCCGGCGGCCATTCCATCCGTTGGTACCTACCGCACCACAACGCGTCCGTGCGGCGTTCCCCGGATTGCGGCGCGGGATCTGCCTGCCGGAACCGGCCTTCCCTTCCATCCGCACCTCTGCCTGGTCCTGACCCACAGCGTGGCCGCGATCTGCCTTGTGTGGGGGAGTCACGTTCGTTCGTCTTGCGGGCGCCTGCGTGGGACCATCGTAAAGAGCGCGGGTTGTCCGTCGAGGCCAGGTGAGGCGCTATGAACGACCCCGTGGTGCAGCCCGGGAGAGCCAGGGCGCCCGTGAACGACGTGATCGCCACCACCACCCCCGTGGTAGTGGCCGACCCCGACGGGATCGTGGCCTACTGGAGCGATGGCGCACGGTCCCTCCTGGGATTCGACACCGACGACGTGGTCGGAAGGCCGCTGGACGCACTGCTGACAGGGGATGGCCTGGCCTTTCGGCACCGTCAAGGCCGCCGTGTCGACGCGGCGCCGCTGGTGTCCCCCCTGGTGCTGGAAGGGAGACACGCCGGTTACCTCCTGACCGCCACACCCGAGGCTGGCGCGGTCGGTGGTACTCACGACCGGCTTCTGGCCTTGGCGTTCTACCAGAATCCGACTGCCACCGGGATCACCGACCGTGAAGGCCGGCTACTCTGTGTCAACCCCGCGATGGCCCGTGCGGCAGGCTCGACCGAAGCGGAACTGAGAGGCCGCTTGGTGACGGAGTTCCTCACCGGACCAGGCTTCTCCGCGATCAACCGACAGCTGCTGCGAGTCGCCGAGACCGGTGTACCCGAATCCACCGAGGCATACGTCCGAGCCCCCGGGGAACCCCGGGCACATGCGTGGGCCGTCGACGTCTTCCCGCTCACCGACGAGGACGGTCGTGTACAGGCGGTAACGACGTGCATCTTCGACTACTCGGAGCTGCACGGCTCGCGGAAGCGCATGGCACTGATCAACGAGGCGCGCGAACACTTGGGGACCAGCCTGGACGTGGCGCGCACCGCCGGGGAACTCGCCGAGGTGATCGTTCCGCGGTTCGCCGACGGCGTCGCGGTCGACCTGTTCGACCAGGTCATCGAAGGCCAGCTGCCGGCATCGGTACCGGTCGGGCCGGTCGCGCTGCGCCGGGTGGCTTTTCTGCCGCACTCCGGCGCTCCATCTGTCCAACAATCGCCTGATGACCTGGTCGTACACCCGGCCTCGTCGCTCGTGGCGGCATGCCTACGGAGCGGAAGGCCGGAGCTGCGGACACTTCCGGACCCGGCGATCAGCCGATGGTTCCAAGAGGAGCCGGCGCGGGCGGAACAGCTGCGGGATGGCGGCGCCCACTCGCTTATCGCGGTTCCCCTACGGGTTCGCGGCGTGCCCCTGGGCGCTGTGCTGCTTCTGCGCAACGCACGAACACCGGACATCTTCACGCCGGACGACCTCACGGTCAGCGAAGACCTTGCCGCGCGGGCGGCCGTCTGTTTGGACAACGCGCGCCGGTTCCGCCGCGAACGTGGCATTGCTCTCGGCCTCCAACGCATGCTTCTGCCCCGCCTCCCAGGGCAGCACCCGGCCGTCGAGACAGCCGCACGCTACCTGCCCGCGGGCGGAGAGGCTGAGACAGGCGGTGACTGGTTCGACGTGATCCCGCTGCCCGGCGCGCGGGTCGGGCTGGTCGTCGGTGACGTCGTGGGACATGGGCTCACAGCCGCCGCGACCATGGGGCGGCTGCGTACGGCGGTACGCACGCTCGCGGACATCGATCTGCCGCCGGAGGAGCTCCTCACGCACCTCGATGACATCGTGAGCAACACCGCGGACACCGACGCGGCTTCCGCATTCGGGCTGGAGGGTGTGGCCTGCGACGTCGGCGCGACCTGCCTGTACGCCGCCTACGATCCGGTCGTCGGCATCTGCACCCTGGCCAGCGCCGGACACCTTCCCCCGATCATGATGTCTCCGCAAGGCAAGGCGCGCATCGTCGATGTCCCGGTCGGTCCTCCACTCGGCCTGAGCAGCCTTCCGTTCGAATCCACGGAGATCGCCGTGCCGGAAGGCAGTGTCCTCGCTCTTTTCACGGACGGCCTCGTAGAAACCCGTGACCAGGACATTGACGCACGACTTGAGCAACTGCGCGGTCTTTTGGAACAACCTTGTGAGTCACTCGACGAGCTGGGCGACGGGATCCTGGACGCCTTGCTGGCCCCGGAACGGAGTGACGACGTGGCGCTGCTCCTGGCTCGTACCCGCGTCCTCGACCGGACCCAGGTCGGCAGGTGGGACATTCCGGCGGATCCGTCCGTCGTGGCCCACGTCCGCCGCAGCGTCTGCGAGCGGCTCTCCGAATGGGAGCTGGAGGAGAGCGCGTTCAGCGCGGAGCTCATTGTCAGCGAGCTGGTCACCAACGCGATCCGGTACGGCGGCGGTTCGATCCGCCTCCAGCTCATCAAGGACGACACGCTCATTTTTGAGGTGTGGGACGGCAGCACGACTACCCCGCACCTGCGTCGGGCGCAGCCGAGTGACGAGGGCGGTCGTGGCTTGTTCCTCGTTGCCCAGCTCACTCAGCGCTGGGGAACCCGCTACACCCGGGATGGAAAAGTGGTCTGGGCCGAGCAGTCGCACCTCGGATGAAAAGCGGTCAACGCCGGGCACTCCCGCCGGTACTCAGCGTCCGGCCGAGCGCGTGTGCCTCGCGCAGGAGGAGCGCACCGAGTTCAGGTCTACGCTCGGCACGGAACCGGGTCTCCACACCCGTCACGGTCAACGCCCACGCCGGCTGTCCGCCGTGGTCGAACACGGCTGCGGCCATGCCCCAGCTGCCTTCCACCACAAGCCCGGGGTTCACGGCGTATCCGTCGGTCCGGGTCTGCGCGATCCGCTCGCGCACCGCGGCCGCCGCGTGTGCCGGACCCCACCGACCGACCAGGTCCGTGCTGGCCAGACAGGCGTCGATCTCGGTGTCGTCGAGGAACGACAGTACCGCCAGGCCGGCCGAGACGACACCGAGCGGGAAGCGCGCGCCCTCGTACAGCACGAAGGAACGGATCGGAAAGTCCCCGTCCTCCCGCAGCAGGCACACCGTCTCATCACCCCGGCGGGCTGAGAAGAACGCGCTCTCTCCCGTCAGAGCTGCAAGCCGATGAACACTCTCGCGCGCGTAGCGGGTGATGTCGTAACGGCTTCCCGCCACCCCACCGAGCAGATACAGCTCGGGGCCGAGGAACCACCGCCCGCTGCGCCGGTCGCGGTCGACGAACCCCTCCTCCGCCAGCGACACGAGCAGCCGGTGCACGGTCGGTCTCGGCAGGCTCGTCGCTCTCGCCAGTGCGGCCGTGCCCGCACCGGCCTCGTTGACCGTCGACAGCGCGCGTAGCAGCGCGCCCAACCTGCCGACGAGGTGAGCTGCCGGGGTCGCGTCCATGTGCTCATCGTACGTTCACTCGGTGGACGCTGTGTCTGCTGCCCGCTCGCCTGCCAATCGGTTTGCCCGGTCAGGGGCTCGATTTCTTGCACGTCGGTGAAGCGCCCGAGTTGACTCTGCTGCTCGGACAGTGAACGCATCGCATGGAAGGCGGGAGGTGGACGGATTGGACAAGCTGCGCGCGACCGCGGAAGAGGCCTTGGCCGGTGTGCTGACCGACGGGATGACGATCGCCGTCGGCGGGTTCGGGCTGTGCGGTGTCCCGTACGACCTCATCGAGGTCGTACGGGACAGCGGGGTCACCGGGCTGACGATCGTGTCCAACAACATGGGGGTCGACGGCAAGGGCCTCGGCCTGCTGCTGGAGAACCGCCAGGTGGCCAAGGTGATCGCCTCCTACGTCGGGGAGAACAAACTGTTCGCCCGGCAGTACCTGAACAAGGTTCTCGAGGTCGAGTTCTCCCCGCAGGGCACGCTCGCGGAGCGCATGCGCGCCGGCGGGGCGGGGATCGCGGCCTTCTACACCAGGGCGGGTGTGGGCACGCCCGTCGCCGAGGGCAAGCCGCACGCCGAGTTCGACGGACACGTCCATGTCCAGGAGCGCGCGATCGTCGCCGACCTCGCACTCGTGCACGCCCACACCGCCGACCGGGCGGGCAACCTGACGTACCGGGCCGCCGCACGAAACTTCAACCCCCTCGTGGCCACCTGTGGCCGGTTGACGGTCGTCGAGGCCGAGCACCTCGCCGAGCAGTTCATCGACCCAGATTCGGTCACCACCCCCGGCATCTACGTCGGCCGTCTGGTCGTCACACGCCAGCGGACCAAGGAAATCGAACAACGCACGGTCCGCTCCCGCGCGACCGTCGAAGCATAGGAGCCACGACCCGTGCCCCGGACCCGCGACGAGATGGCCGCGCTCGCGGCCGCCGAACTCAACGACGGCGACTACGTGAATCTCGGGATCGGCATCCCGACCCTCGTGGCCAACCACATCCCGGACGGCGTGCAGGTGACCCTGCAGAGCGAGAACGGCATCCTCGGCCTCGGCCCCTTCCCATGGGAGGGCGAGGAGGACGCCGACGTCATCAACGCGGGCAAGCAGACGGTGACCGTCAACCCCGGTGCCAGCTACTTCGACTCCGCGACCTCCTTCGGCATGATCCGTGGCGGCCGCATCGACATCGCCATCCTGGGCGCCCTGCAGGTGAGCGCCAAGGGCGACCTCGCGAACTGGACCATCCCCGGTGCCCTCGTCAAGGGGATGGGCGGGGCCATGGACCTCGTGGTCGGCGCCCGCCGGATCGTGGTGCTCACCGACCACGTCGCCAAGGACGGCAGTCCCAAGATCGTCGAGGACTGCGGGCTGCCGCTGACCGCAGCCGGTGTGGTCGACCGCATCATCACGGATCTCGCCACCATCGATGTGACCCCGGACGGCCTGGTACTGACGGCAGCCGCCGCGGGTGTCACCGAGGAGGAGGTCCGGGCGAAGACCGGTGCTCCGCTGCACCTGCCCGCAGAGACGACCGCGAGCATCCGCCGCTGACGTCCCTGCTGCTCCCTCCGCACAGCGTGGGTCGTCCAGGCCACACACCACACCGAGATCAAGAACGACCTAACGGAGTCCTACTAAGAACTCCTAACGAAATGATCTTCGAGGTGGTTGGATCACTCCGGGACTGATGATCTGGGGGTGCGGGGTGGCTCGACCGAAGCCGTGGCATGTCGATGACGAGTTGTGGGCGATGCTCGAGCCGCTGCTGCCCAAAGTCGAGCGTCGGCTCCGTCATCCCGGACGCAAGCGGCACCCGGACCGGTTGGTGTTCCAGGGCATCCTGTTCGTGCTGCACACCGGGATCGCCTGGGAACACCTCCCGCAGGAACTGGGCTTCGGCTCGGGCATGACCTGCTTGCGGCGCCTGGCCGAGTGGACCGAGGCCGGCGTGTGGCCTCGCCTGCACGCGGTCCTCCTCGCCAAGCTTCGCACCGCGAACGCCCTGGACTTCTCCCGGGCTGCGGTCGGCGGCTCCCACATCCGGGCGTTAAGAACTCCTAACAAAGTGGCCCTGGAATGTGGGCAGTTGTGGGGTTGTTGACCCGTACATGAGGAAGGGTCAGCAGCCGCCGTGGATCGTGCCGGATGAGCTGTGGGTGCGGATCGAGCCGTTGCTGCCGGTCGTGCCGCGTCGGCCGGATCATCCCGGCCGCAAGCGTCTGGATGACCGGAAGGTCCTGTCCGGCATCCTGTTCGTGCTCTACACCGGCGTCCCGTGGGAGTTCCTGCCCCAGGAACTGGGTTTCGGCTCAGGAATGACCTGCTGGCGACGCCTGCGCGACTGGAACGATGCGGGAGTCTGGCAGCGTCTGCACGACTCGCTGCTGGCCGAGTTGCACGCCGCCGGCGCGCTGGACTGGTCCCGGGCGGTGATCGACGGCTCCCATGTCCGGGCCATGAAGGGCGGCCCAAAACCGGACCGAGCCCGGTCGACCGTGCCCGAACAGGCTCCAAGCACCATCTAATGATGAGTTACGAGGCTGGTGAAGCCTGAAGCACCACCGGGCCTGGAGCTCTTTGATCAGACGGGTTCACCGGTCTCGTGTCGTGGTGGTGTCGGCGTACGGACTTCTCTCCCCAGTTGCGTACAGACGAACGTCCCCAGCAGCTGTCAGGCCACTTCGCGGGGGGTTGCGTCCAAGGAAGTGGTGTACGGGTTCGACCTGATCCGGGGGTTTGCTCCGGCGTTGGGATGGTGCCCGCATAGATGAACGGCCACCGGCT
>NZ_JBIBAK010000036.1:0-16879 GCF_042899865.1 Streptomyces sp. NPDC013157
ACACCGCATGCTCGACCACTACCTCCACACCGCCCACCAAGCCGCCGCACTGACGAATCCCTCACAGATACTGATCTCCCTGACGCCCCCGGCCGAAGGCGCGCACACCGAAGACTTCGCCGAGGACACCAGGAGGGCCGCGGGCTGGTTCTCCGCCGAGCAGGCGGTGCTGCTCGCGGCCGTCGAACAGGCCGCCACCCATCGTTACGACGCGCACGCCTGGCAACTCGCCTGGGCCGTGAACGACCACCTGCACCGGCGCGGTCTGTGGCAGGACCAGGAAGCCGTGCACCTCGCCGCCATGGAGGCGGCGCTGCGGCTGGGCGACCCTGTCGCCCAGGCCCATGCCCACCGCGGTCTCGCCGCCGCGACCACGGACCTGGGCCGTCTCGAAGAGGGGCGCGTTCATGCCGAGCGATCCATTGAACTGCTCACCGATTCGGGCGACAGGGGAGCGTGCGCCGAGAGTTACAACTACCTGGCCTATGTGGCCGGACGACAGGGCGATCTGGAAGACGCGCTCGGCGCCGTGCAGCGAAGCCTCGCGATCTACCGGGCCGATGACGACAGCGGGGGCGACGACAGCCGTCGCCGGACGGCGGTCGCGGCCACACTCAACGGGGTGGGCTGGTTCCACACGCGTCTTGGCCAGCATCAGCAGGCCCTCGACCACTGCCAGCAGGCACTGGCTCTGCAACAGGAACTCGGAGACGACAGCAGCGCGGCGGACACCTGGGACAGCATCGGCCTCGCCCTCCACCATCTCGGACGGTATGACGAGGCCGTCACCAGCTTCCGAAACGCTCTCGACCTCTACCAGCAGACCGGCGGCCCCCCTTGGTACACGGCAGCCGCCCTTGGGCGCCTCGGGGACACCTACCTCAGCGCTGGCCAGCCGGACGCGGCCCGCGCCGCGTGGACCGAGGGACTGGACATCCTCGAGCAGCTGAGCCACGCCGACGCCGAGCCTCTGCGCGTCAGATTGCGTCGGCTCGATGAGCCGAGCGGCCCCTCGAAGGCGGAGCGGAGAGGGGCTGACTCCTGATCCTGGGTGCGCAGGGCGTGTCGTCAGGGCAGACCTGGATCAGTGCCCGGTCGGAGTCCCGATCATCCGTCCGTCCGTGCCCGGGGCGCATCCGCGGCCAGGACTTCGCCGGGGCCTGGTGGGCCGGCCGGGCGGAGGGAGCGACTTGTGTGTGGGGGGACAGATCTCGTCTCTCGTCGGGTGCGTGGAGCCGCGGGAGACGAAGTGCTGCGGCCGGTAGGGTCCGGGAGCGGCCGAGCACCTTGGCACGTGTCCCGCGGTCGCGCCACTCAGTGCGTCGGCACAGAGGCTCCTCGTGTCAGACGGCACCACTGCCGTAACGCGGGCTGTGAGCGGCAACCACGCTCCGGCCATGAGGCGGACCAGTCCTGAGCGGGTCACGGATGAGGTCCGTCGGACTGCAGAGGGGCGGCGAAGGAGGGGGCGGACATGCGGGAGAAGGCGGACAGCCGCTTCTCCGCAGCGATGTACCCCTGGGTGCCGGCGGCCGCGGCGATGAGATCCCACAGGGCCAGCAGCTTCCTGCCGAGCGGCACGGCGGTGTAAGGGGAGTTCAGCAGCTCCCAGGTGGCGTGCGCACGCTCGATGTCCTCCCGGGCACGGGGGTCGCCCTGCTGGTGTCTCAGCTCGGCCACCTGGAGCGAAAGCGCCGTGGCTTTCCCGTGCTCTCCGCTCAGGTACGCCACATAGGCCTCCAGGGCGCGGCTCTCCAGGGTGTAGAGATGCCCTGAGCCGAACTCGTGTGTCGCCTGTTGCACCAGCGCGGCCGCGCGGACCCTGGCCAGGACCAGGTCGCCCGCGGTCACGGCCTCCCAGACGAGGGCCGCGCCTGCTGCCAGCTCCGCCGGGACGGCCACCTGCGCGGACTTGGTGCGCGCGGTCTGCGGTGGCGGCGCAGGGCGCTGCTCGCCGGCACCGGCCGTGACGGCGACAGACTGTGCCGTGCGTGGTGCGGAGCTTTCCGGTATGCGCGGGAGGTCTGGTACGGCTCGCACGGGCACGTCCGGGTCTGATGGGGCCGTCGGAGCACGGACGACCGTGGGGGGCGGGGTGCTCGGGAGGGGCGGGGTCTCGGGAACCGTCGGCGGCGGGGTGCTCGGGAGGGGCGGGGTTTCGGGAACCGGGGCGGGCGTGTGCCGGCGCGATGAGGCGGCGGGGATCTTCAGGATGGTGGTCTGGGGCTCGCTGTAGTCCTCCTCCAGAGGTGTCGGCTCCGGCGACGGAACGTCCGCGCCGGCCGTGGTGTGGAGCGGCACGGGCACGACTGGCGGAGGGGGCGCCGGAGCCGGTACCACCTGGGGCGAGACCCCGTACTCGTCCAGCCGCACAGGCGTGTCGAGGAATTGGCTCGCGCCGTCCGGCCGCACCAGGATCCGGAAGCTTATGCGTTGCTGGTGGTCGAGCACCGACGCCTCGACTGCGCGGGTCATTGCCACCGCGCGCTGGTACAGATGATCCAGTACCGCCGTCTGGACGGAGTCGCCCGCCACGGTGACGGTCCTCCCGTCGATCGTCGCCGTTCCGTCGGCGCCGATCGAGACATGACACTGAGACATCACCGGACCGTCTTCCTCCCGGGTGACGGTTCCGGGGGCCGTGGCGGGGTCGGCCGACTTCGCCTTGCGGGGTGCCTGTTGGAACATGGGCATCTCACTGTCCTTCACTGTCTGGGGCGGCGGACTCGCAGGGCCTGTCCGGACGACTCACCTGCGCTGTCGCTCACCGACCCCCGCCTCTCCCGGACTTCTACGTTGTCGGACACGTGGCCCAGGCCCGGCACAGTTCAATTCTGGTTAATTGATTTCGAGTGTGAACTGTGCGGCCGGAAGGCCCGTCTGGCAGTTGTAGGGAGCGCGCGGCGGCAGCCGAAACCTGTCCTTCACGACTGGTGAGAAGCAGGCCGGAAGCCCTAGGCGCCGCCCCGAGCACATATGTCCACACACCGCGCACCTCTCTGGTGCCGATGACATCACCGCTGTCCGCCTTGTTGCAGTCCTGCCCACGATGACGCACGTGAAGAGAAGGAGCCTCCTACGATGAGTGGTCCTGCGGCGATGCCCTCGATGGACGTCTGGATCCGCGGGCCGGTGCCCGCACAGCACGACCCACATGCGCACCACCCGCCCGCCGCACCGGCCACGGAAACACCGTTGCCCGCCGAGGCGTACGCGCAGCACGCTCCCGCTCCCGCCGTCGTCCGAGGCGCGGCTCCCACCGACGCCCTGGTGGGGACCGGTGGAGGAGGCGGTCACGAGGGCGCCGGTGAGATCGCCGGCCCGGCCTCGCGCACCTCGGGTGTCAGTTGGGCCAACGCCCATGGGGGTGCCGGAGCGACCACCTTCGCCGCGGCGTTCGGCGGAACCGACATCGGACACGCGTGGCCGGACACCGCACAGGGGGAGCCGGGCCGGATGCTGCTCCTGGCTCGGACGCATGTGAGGGGACTGCAGGCCGCCTCCAAGGCACTGGACGCGCTGAGGACGGGCAGGCACCCGGCCGGTGTCGAGTTGGTGGCGCTCGTCCTTGTGGCGGACGCGCCCGGCAGGCTCCCCGCGGAACTGTCCCGCCGCGTCCATGTGCTGCGCTCCGCGGTCCACACGATCAGCATCCCGTGGATCCCCCAGTGGCGGGTGGGAAAGCCGGTCGCCAAAGCTCCCAAGGCAGTCGCCGATCTCGCGGCGCTCGTCGGGCCCGCGCGCCCCCCTCAGAAGGACAGGTTCTGATGCACATGACAGCCGCTCACGAAGTCCTGGCGGCCGCCACCTTCGACCCCGGCGCCGACGCCGACTCCGTCCTCGGCATCCTCGCCTGGTGCGCGTCCGCCGCCGGTGTCGCGGGCGTGATCATCACGGGCACGCTGCTGGCCCTGCAGCTACGCCATGGTGTACCCGGCGAGGGCGCCGAGTACATGCGCGGTCTGTTCTACGTCATCGTCGGCTGTGTCCTCGCGACGACCGCCGGCCCCATCGTGCAGTTCCTCGGGCCTCTGGGCCTGTGACGGCGCGCTGTCACAGGCGGCCCCTCTTGTTTCCCGTTCGCTCGTCCATCGACCATCTTTATTGGGAGTTCTGTCATGCTCACATTTTTTCTCGCTGATGGCGCCGTTCCGAATCCCGCGCCCAACGCGCCCGATGCGCTCACCAGCAAGATCAACCTCGTTCTGGGCATCGCCGCCTGGGCGGGCACCGCGGCCGGTGTCGCCGGCGTGCTGGTCACCGGCGCGATGATGACCATCTCGATGAAGCGTGGCGAGAGTTCCGAGCACATGAGCCGTCTCGGCATGGTGCTGGGAGGCTGCGTCCTGGTCGCCACGGCCGGCCCCCTCGTCACCTTCGTCTTCAACTGAGCCGGAAGAGACGCATCCCGTGTTCACTTCGGCTGACGACGTCGACGGCGGGCCGACACCGTTCTGGAGACAGCGAGGCTGGCTGCTGGCCGCCGGGTTCCTGGCAGTGGCCCTCCTCATGGCGCTGACCGCGGCTGCGACGGGTGGCGGCGGATCCGGGCAACTGGCGTCGACCACGGCGGAAGGCCCGCTCACCCGGGCCGCGGCGGACACCTCGGGCAGGCCTCAGGGGTGCGGCACCGACGATCGTGACCAGAGCACTTCCGCCGCACCGCCCAAGGACGTCCGGTGGCGGACCATCGGCGGTACCCGGGTGCCTGTCTCACCGACGGCGGGGCCGACCCGGTCGACCGGGTCGGTGCTCTGGTGCTTCGCGCACACCCCGATGGGGGCGGTGATGGCGGCTCATGTCATTCCCGCTCAGATGACGTCTCCCGACTGGCGTGCTGTCACCCGGGACCAGGTCGTGCCGGGCTTCGGGCGCAATCTGTTCGTCTCCCAGCGCGCCTCCATACCGGAGTCGAGCATCAGAACCCGCCAGAACGGCACCTACGCCGGTTTCCTGGTCTCGGACTTCACCAGGACCAGCGCCACGGTCGACGTGCTGATCAAGAGCCCCGCCGGTCAGTACTTCAGCACGTCGGTCGACCTGCGCTGGAGCGGGGGCGACTGGAAGGTGCAGCCGGCCAGCGACGGGGGGCTGCATTCCGAGCTGTCCACGGTGGACGGCACCAACGGCTACGTTCTCTGGAAGGTGTGAAATGGCCTGCGGTACGGGAAACGGCGCCGGCGACATCATCAAGGGCTTCTTCGACTTCCTCGGCGACCCCATCGGCACAATCCTGGAGGTCATCGCCAACAAGGTGCTCGGCGCCGCCATCACCGTGTTCGGCGACCTCGTCACCAGCATCCCCACCCTCTCCACCGACACCGCCGGTGCGGTGAACGAGCAGACACAGTGGATCGTGGTCTACGGCGCCGTCGCGTCGCTGCTGTTCGCCGCGGGGCGTATGGCAATCGAACGCCGGGGTGAAGCGGGTGGGGTGGCTCTCAAGGGCCTGCTGCGCGTGCTGCTGGTGGCCGGCGGCGCGACAGCCGTCATGACCGCGCTCGCAAGCCTCGCGGACCGTTACGCCGACCACCTGTTCGCCACCGGCGCACAGGCTCAGCTCAATACCGTCACCTGCGCCGACCCCGACCGTATCCAGTCGGTCGTGCTGCTGGTTCTCGCACTTCTCCTGCTCATCGCCGCAATCGTGCAGACGATCCTCATGTATGTCCGGCTCGGTGTCATGATCATCCTGCTGGGCACCCTGCCGGTGGCGGCCGCGGCGTCCATGACTAACTGGGGCGCCGGCTGGTGGCGCAAGCACATCGGCTGGATGATCGCCTGGCTGCTGTACAAGCCGGCGGCGGGCCTCGTCATCTTCGCCGGCTCCGCGATGATCTCCAACGGCACCAACGCCGGCGGTGACGGAGTGCAGGAGAAGATCGCCGGCATCGGCGTTCTGCTGCTGTCGGCGGTCGCCCTGCCCGCTCTGCTCAAGCTGGTCGTCCCGGCCACGGCCGGACTGGGCAGCGGCGGCAGCGGCGGGGTGGGTGCCGTGACCGGCGCGCTCGCCTCGGGCGCGAGGTCGATCGGCGGAGCGTCGGGCGGAGGCGGGGGCGGAGGCGCGATGCCCGGCCAGCCGGGTGCCGCCGGCGGCACCGGCGCGGCCGGTCCCTCCGGCGCGCGCGGCGCAGGAGGCGGCGGCGCTTCGGGCGGAGCCGGAGGTGCTTCGGGCGGAGCCGGTGCCGCAGGCACGCGCGCCGCGGCGGCCGCGGGACCCGTCGGCGCGGCCGTCGCCGCCGGGGCGACCGTCGTCAAGGCGGTGGGGAACATGGCCGCCGGTGCTGTCGACGGCGCCGACGGCGACCACGGGCACCACCGCTGACGAAGGCGCACGGCCGGCTCTTCCACTCGCCGGCCCCGCCCCTGTCGTCGCCCCGCCACCTGTCAAGCGCCCCCCCCCAGTCCGGACGACCGTGTGGTCATCCGTCCCGGCCGTCCGGAACCTCAGCCACTCACCAAATCGGGAAACACCATGTCGACAGAAGCGTTTGCGCATCCCACCTACGGGAACTGGCGCCGGCCCCGGCGCCCCGGACTCGGCTCCCTCGGGCTGGTCGGTACGTTCGGCGTGTTCGGTGGCCTGGTCCTGACCCTGCTCGTTTCACTCATCTCGCTCTTGGCCGCCCTGTTCGTGATCCTGCCACTGGCCTCCCTCATCGCGCCGCTCATGGTGCGCACCCAGGACGGCCGCAACCTCTACCAGCTGCTGGCGCTGCGCGTCGGCTGGCTCCGGCGCCGTTCCAAAGGAGCTCACACCTACGTCAGCGGGCCGCTCTCGCGCCAGCCCGGTGGCCGGTTCCGCCCACCCGGACTGCTCAGCCGTGTCACCGTGAGCGAGGGCCGCGACGCCTACGACCGTCCCTTCGGCGTACTGCACCACCCGGGCCGCAACACCTACACCATCGTGCTGGGCTGCGAACCCGACGGCGGCTCGCTCGTCGACCCCGACCAGACCGACGTATGGGTGGCGGCCTGGGGCCACTGGCTCGCACGGCTGTCGCACGAACCCCAACTACGCGGCGCCACCGTCATCATCGAGACGGCGCCCGACCCCGGTACCCGCCTGGCGAACGAGGTCCTCCCGCGGATCAAGGAGGACGCGCCGGCCGCCGCGCAGGCCGTGATGAGGGAGGTCGTCGAGCGCTACCCTTCCGCCTCCTCCGAGATGCACACCTATATCGCCCTCACCTACGGCATGGCCCCGGGACAGAAGCGCAGCCAGAGCGAGATCATCACGGAACTCGCCATCCGCATCCCCGGTCTGCTGAGCGGGCTCGTGGGCGCGGGCGGCGGATCCGCCGCACCGCTGTCGGCCGAACGCATCGCCGAAGTGGTGCGCGTCGCCTACGACCCCGCGGTCGCCGGCGACGTGCTCGGCGCCCGTGCCCAGTACGGCGGAACGGGGCTGGACTGGGAGGACGCGGGTCCCGCCGCCGCGGTCGAGACCGTCAACTCCTACCAGCACGATTCCGGGGTGTCGCGCACCTGGCTGCTCACGCTCGCGCCGCGCGGCACCGTGCGGTCCAGCATTCTGCGCGGGCTCCTGGAGGCCGCTCCGGGCACGCGCCGCAAGCGGGTCGCGCTGGTCTACCGGCCCATCGACCCGGCGACTTCGGCGCGGATCGTGGAGGCCGACCGCCGCGCCGCCCAGTTCATGGCCACCTCGGGCCGTGGCATGGTCCAGGCCCGCGCCGCCTCGGAGGTGCAGGCGGCCGAGCAGACCGCGGCCGAGGAAGCCGCGGGAGCCGGACTCGTCGAGTTCTCCCTCATGGTCACCGTGACGGTCGACTCCCCCGAGCAACTGGCCGACGCCGCCGTCACCGTGCGCAACCTCCAGGCCGCCGCCCGGCTCTCCCTGCGATCTGCCGACCGCATGCAGGCCGCGGCCTTCACCTGCACGCTTCCCGTCGGTGTCCTGCCATGGGAGCACACCCTCATCCCGCAAGCGTTCCAGGAGGCGTTGTGAAGAACACGCGCGACAGAGCCGGGCGCAACACCCCGGCCCCACCGCCCGCGGCGCGAGGCGGCGGACGGCAGCCGATGCCCGGGGTCCGCGGCTGGCCGGGCCCCGGCGGAGGCGAGATCGGCCACCTCGACCCGCCGACCATGTGGCGGGCCACCACCGTTCAGGCCTGCGGGCTGTGGCCGTTCGCCGCGGGCTCCGGTTCCCCCATGACGGGGGTGCCGCTAGGCCAGCACATGGACACGGGCGCCACCGTGTGCGGTGACCCCATCTCCTGGTTCACCAGGGCCCGTTACATCTCCAACCCCTCACTGTTCATGCTCGGCATGCCGGGCCTCGGCAAGTCCACCCTCGTCAACCGCATGCTCATCGGCCTGGCCGCCACCGGCGTGGTGCCCCTGGTCCTCGGAGATCTCAAGCCCGACTACGCGGACACCGTGCGGGCCCTCGGCGGCCAGGTCATCTCCATCGGCCGCGGGGTCGGCGGCATCAACATCCTCGACCCGGGGGCCATGGGCGCGGCGGCGGCGCACCTGGGAGGCAAGGCCGGACAGGCGCTGGCAGCCGAGGCCCACGGCCGGGTGCTCAACATGGTCGCGGCGCTCATCACCGTGGTGCGCAGCCGGCCGATGGACGACCACGAACAGTCCATTCTCTCCGCCGCTCTGCACCATCTGCGCGAACGCCTGCCCAGTGGCAGAGCGCCCCTGCTGCCCGACCTGCTCGCCGTACTCCAGGACGGACCGGACCGCGTCCGTGCCGTCACCCTGGACCGCGGTGACGACACCCGCTACCGCGACGCGGTCGACCCCCTGCACCGTTCGCTGCTCGGCATTCTCGACGGACCACTGGGCGACACCTTCGCCTCGCCCACCTCGACCCGGATCAACCCCGCCGCCCCCGCTGTCTGCATCGACATCTCCCGCATCGGCGAATCCGACACCCAGCTCACCGCGGCGGCCATGCTGGCGGCCTGGTCCGACGGTCTGGGCACCGTCGCCGCCGCGCATGCCCTCGCCGACGCCGGACTCGCGCCGCGCCGCTGGTACTTCACCGTGCTCGACGAGCTGTGGCGCCCGCTGCGGGCCGCCTCCGGCATCGTCGACCGCATCGACGCCCTGACCCGCCTCAACCGCTCCCTCGGTCTCGGCGACGCGAAGATCACCCACACCCTGAAGGACGCCGAGGCCCTCGGCAGCGAGTCCGACCGCGCCAAGGCCCGCGGCTTCGTGGAACGCGCCGGCATGGTCGTCTGCGCCGGCCTGCCCCGCACCGAGATGGAGGAACTGGGCCGGGTCGTCGGGCTCTCCGAGCGCGAGATCGACCTCGTCTCCTCCTGGTCGTCCCCGCCCGGCTGGGCCGTCACGGGCGGAAACGAGGAACCCCCCGGGCGCGGCCGCTTCCTCATCAAGGTCGGTGGCCGTCCCGGCATCCCCATCAAGGTCGCCATCACCGAGACGGAACGCAACCTGCACAACACCAACAGCCGCTGGGCGGCGGGTGAGCAGGCCAGGTCCGTCTCCTCCACGTCGGAGAAGGCCATATGACCACCCGCCCCAGACTGTCGGGCAACGAACTCGCCCCCTGGGTGATCGTCGTCGGCGCCGGCGTCGCGCTGCTGCTGTCCGGGATCGTCTGGCTCGGCGGGACGGCCGCGGCCGCCGCCACCGGCGCCGGCTGGAACCCGCCGCCCTTCGCCCTGTCGACCTTCGCCGAACTGGCCGGTCACGGGCCCCGGTCCTTGTGGCCGGGCGCCGCCCCCCTCGCCGTGTACGGCGGTATCGTCGCCGCTTTCGCCGTTGTCGTCGCCTGTGCCGTCCTGCTGCTGAACGCGGTACGCGGCCGGCTCGGCCGCGGCACCGGACTCGCCGGTGCGCGGGAGCTCGCCGCGCTGACCCCCGAGGGAATCGCCGCACGCGCCCGCGGCCTGCGTCCCTCGCTCAAGGGGATCAAGGAACTCGAAGGCGACGACACGGGCAACCTCCTGGGCAACCTCTCTCCCAACGGCCCCGAACTGCGCTCCTCCTTCGAGGACGTCGAACTCGACCTCATGGCGCCGCGCGCCGGCAAGTCCACCGGCATCGCGATCCCGCGGGTGCTGCGGGCCCGCGGCGCCGTCCTGCTGACGTCGAACAAGTCCGACGTCTACGCGGTCACCCGGGCCGAACGCGCCAAGTCCGGCCGGGTGTGGACGTTCGACCCCCAGGGCATCGCCCACGCGCCCCGCGAGATGTGGTGGGACATGCTCGCCGACTGCGTCACGATCGAGGGCGCCCGCCGGCTGGCGGGACACTTCGTGGCCTCCGTCAACGACGACTCCTCGAAGAAGGACTTCTGGATATCCGCCGCCCAGAACACCCTCACAGCGCTCTTCCACGCAGCGGCCGGCGGCCGGAGGCCGGTGACCGACCTGCTGGCCTGGCTGGCCGACCCGGCCGACCGCACCCCGATCGACCTGCTGCGCGACATGGGCATGCACGCGCTCGCCGAGCAGCTGCAGGGCACTGTCCGAGGTGCGGTGGAGACCCGGGACGGCATCTACGAGACGGCCCGGCAGTGCGTGTCCTGCCTGCTCGACCCGGAGATCCTCGCCTGGGTGTCACCGGATCCGTACCTGCCCGAGTTCCGGCCCCACGACCACGTCCTCACCCAGGACACCCTCTACCTGCTCTCCAAGGACGGCGGTGGATCGGCGGCCGGCGTGATCGCCGGGCTCGCCGACGGCACGATGCGGGCCGGGGTAATGGCCGCCGAACGCATGGGCGGACGTCTGGACCCGCCGATGACCGCCGTCCTCGACGAGGCCGCCAACGTGTGCCGGATCTCCGACCTGCCGGACCTCTACAGCCACTTGGGGTCCCGAGGCATCAACGTAGTGACGCTGCTGCAGAGTTACCGGCAGGGCAGCCGGGTCTGGGGTGAGGCGGGTATGGACGCCCTGTGGAGCGCCGCGACGATCAAACTCCTCGGCGCCGGGCTCGACGACGCCGACTTCGTCGACAAGGTGTCCAAACTCGTGGGCCAGCGGGACGTGAGCACCGTCAGCGTCTCACGGAGCAAGGAAGGCACTTCGCGGTCCGTCTCCTACCGGCTCGACCCGATCCTGCCTCCCGACCGGATCCGGGCTCTGCCCAAGGGGACCGCGCTGCTGCTGGCCACCGGCGTCAAGCCGGCCCTCATCCGGCTGCGGCCCTGGTACAAGGAGCCCGGCGCGGCCGCCATCTCGGCTGCGGCGGCCGAGGAGACGGCGGCCATCACCAGGCGGGCCGCGGAGAAGTGGGCGGGCCATGAAGTCACATCCTGACGACGGCACCACGAGCGCCGGGAGCTCGGCACCCTCCCCCCGGTTCGTCCTCCAGGAACAGGAACAGGACGCCCGCGGCGCACTCGTTCCCGATACCGACCCGATCGCGGACGGCTGGGCGCGTGCCTTTGCGCTGTCCCCGTCCGCCGGGACACTCGCCCCCGCCCGGACACCGTCGGGCGACCGGACCGCACCGGTCCCGTCGTACGCGGATGAGCCGCCGGTCCCCTCGTACGCGGATGAGCCGCCGGAGCCGCCGGTCCCTCCGACCGCATCGGGTTTGTCGGCGGCGGATGCTCCGGCAGACGCGGACGCCGAGCCCTCGTATGCCGAGAGCATCCCATCGGATCCGGCCGTTCCGGACCCGACTCCCAAGGACGACCCGGATCCGGCCGTTCCGCCCCCGTCGGCCGCGAACACCTCGCCCACGGGGGACGGGAAGGCGGACGAGCAGGACGACGCTTCGGACCCGGCTCCGCAGGACGACCCGCCGTTCATCCTCTACAAGTCCGGAGACGAGTTCGGCGCGGCCATCGCCGACCTGACGGTGTGGGTGCACGGTCTGCTGTTGCCGGTCTACGGCCGGGAGATCTCCTCCACCGCTCCCTGGTGCACTCGCTGGTGGGACCACTTCGAGGCCGTCGCCCAGCTCTACGGCCTGTGGATGGCCTGGCAGGAGATGACCGGGAAAGACGCTCCGCTGAGCGGCCCGGCGACCTGGCACCGCGACTTCCTCACACCGGTGATGTCGTCGCTGCGTGACCCCCGGGGTCCCTTCGCGGGCTGCAAACCGGGGCAACACCGAGAGAAGGAATTGCCCCCGATCGAAGAGCTCTGACGGCGGGGCCACCAGCCGCACCCGGCCTGGTGGCATGGCCGCCCCGTGCGCACCGACACCGCGACGCCCCCAGACCGCCGATGCCGGTGCCCCGCGCGGTCCGAGAGGCGGTCGGCAACTCGCATCCCGAACAGACGAGGACTCTCGCTATGGAGTATTTCGGCCCGGACGCCTTCAGCCCGCGCCGCCGCAAGTGGATGCTGGTGGCCGCCCTGGCGGCCATCGCCGTGATCGTCGCGGCTGCTCTCGCTGCCTTCGCCGCCGGCGATCCGGCGGCGACCGCCGCCTCCGCACCCTCCCCGGTCTCCGTACACGACCTTGCGCCGCCGGGCACCGACAAGGAGCCGCTCGACGGCGGTTCACCTCCGGCCGTCATTCCGAACTCGGACGGCGGACCGTCGCTCTCCGGGACAGTCGCAGCTCCCGGAGAAGACGGGGCCGCCGAGGATTCGCCGCCGGACCCCGCCGCCGACTCTCCTTCGCCGAGCGCGGCCCAGGACCAGCAGGGTCACTCACAGCCCTCCGCCGACGGCTGGACCCGGCCGGTCGGCGGATATGTCATCACCGCCCCGTACGGGCAGCCCGGGTCCTGGGCCGCCGGTCATCACACCGGAGTAGACCTGGCCGTCCCCGTGGGCACCGAGGTCGTGGCCGTGCACCCGGGCACCGTGGTGTCCGCGACATATGACAAGTCCTACGGCAACGTCGTTCTCGTCCAGCAGAACGACGGCCTTTTCGCGCTCTACGCCCATCTTTCGAAAATCACGGTGTCTTCAGGGCAGCAGATACGCACGGGATTCGAGATCGGCCTGTCCGGTGCCACGGGCCGGGTCACCGGGCCGCATCTCCATTTCGAGATGCGTACCGGACCCCGGTACGGGTCCGACATCGATCCTGTCGCCTACCTGCGTTCCCATGGAGTCGTCCTGTGACTCCGGCATCCGAAGCCCCTACGACCGGACCGGCCGACGGCGGGGGCAGGCAGAAGGCCCCCGAGAGGAACGTACGACCCGTGCGCACGGCATCGCCCAGGCCTGCGGCGCCTCACCTGCCAGGCCAGCGTCCCGGCCGGCCGCGCCACCGGAGACCTCACGGCCCACTTGACCTGCTGGTGTCGTCAGGCTGTGCCGGACAGCAGTGATCGTTGTGCTGCGCGGAACCAGAGGGAATGTCACGGTCCTGTATCGGAGGATGGTCCTTAGAACTGCCGGGTGGGGACCGTCCGTGTCTGGAGTGTCGGCGTTCCGGAAAAGCCGGGACGGCAATCTGACGGAACTTCCCATGGGGGTCTGTGTGTCTCGCACTCGTAGTTCAGTTTTTGCTGCGGTCGCTCTTTCGGGTGCCCTTCTGCTTACCGCGTGCGGTGGTGGAAGCGATAAGTCTTCAGGGGCATCGGATGCTGCTGCCGCAGCCTCCAGTCAGCTGACATTCAAGGAAGGTACCGCGAAGCAGAACAACGCGGACCTGAGCACTGGCGATCTGGCTTCCAACGCGACACCTGTGAATCAGGCCAAGGCGTCCAGCCCGGTCATCCGGAAGTGGGTGCAGCTGTCGGCCAGTGAGGTGGGTGATCTCAATCCGGTGGTCGCGAACGGTGCCGGGTTCGTCCTTTACCGTTTCGACAAGGACAAGCCGAATCCTTCGACGTCGAACTGCACCGGCGCCTGCGAGAAGACGTGGCCTCCGCTGGTGGTGGCGCCGAAGGGCAAGGTGTTCATCGACGGTATCAAGAAGTCCGACGTCGGTTTCATCAAGCGGGGCAAGGGATTCCAGGTGACGCTGGGCGGTTGGCCGATCTACCTGTTCAGCAAGGACACGGAACCGGGTGACACCAACGGCCAGGGTGTGGGTGGGACCTGGTTCGGTGTCACGCCCGACGGTGGCAAGGCCGGCCAGGACTCCAGCGGATCCGAGCCCGAAGTCGATCCTGCCGGCAGCGGCCAGCCCAGTGATGACAGCAGCCAGCAGAGTGGTGACCAGACGAAGAGGGAGCTCACCCCGCGTACCGAGGACGGCAGTTACAAGATCTTCGAGGACGTCACCAACTCGGACGGCGCGACGAGCGTCGTATCGGGCAAGGGATGCGTGAACACCCCGAGCTTCGGCACGTCCATCGGTCAGGACGATGCCGCCGACAACAACCTGCCGATCAAGATTTGGTCGGGTTCGAACTGCACCGGTAAGTCGGCCTTGCTGGTCAACGGCACTGGGAAGTTCGCGGACTTCGGTATCGACAAGGTCAACTCGATCTTCATCGGACAGTTCGGCAGTTAACGGAGAGAACAGGCCGCGACCCCGATGCAGGGGTTTCGGAATCAGGAACGCAGCCCTGCGGGAACGGCTGCGTTCCTGGCCTCAGCTCCCGTCGAGGATGTGACACTTCAGCGCCAGGTGTCACATTCTCGCGTGTCAGTGGTCGGCGCGTGAGGCCTGCGTCGCACATTCACGTCGTCCCGGATCGCTTCCCGCCGCGCGGTGACGGCCCGCTCGTCGCGCCCGCCAACAGGCGACCGCACCTCCGTCGCCCTGGCCTTCTCCTCGAACGGTTCGCCCGCCGTCATCCGCGTGGGCTCCCGCAGGGTCTTACCGAGTCAGCCGAGCCGGCAAGAAATTTCCGTGAACCGAAGTCGCACGGCAGCCGTCCGACTAATTGAAGACAATCACATGAAAGTGCCCCGACCCGTTGAAGACGGCCGCTGGCGGCCCGCGTCGACTCAGCAAACTCATGCGCCGAGCAGGCGCGGCTTGAACTCGTCGTTCTGAGCGCAGAGAAATCTGTTGAACTCCATCGACATACCGGCCGTAGTACCGGGTGTAGACGGAATGATAAATCACCTATGAGTCGCACGACTCGCCAAATGCGTTTTGTGTAGCGCCTGCGTTCCGTTTGATGAATACATCTACTCAAAGGAATCTCTTATGTCGCGTGTGCGTGCTGCAGCTTGTGCCGCTATTTCCACCCTTGCCCTTCTGACTCTGAGCGCTTGCGGAGCTGCAGATGGTGGTGGCAGCGCCAAGCAGGCCAGCAAGGAAAACCAGGCCGATATTATTAAGCATATCACCAAGGGTGAGATCGTAAGCCGAAGCGGTGACGGCGGCGCGGACGACACGACGCCGGTGGCGGTGACGGATGGGTCGGAAACGGTATTGGTCTGCACTGACGCTAATCTCCAGGGGCTGTGCTCGAATCTGCCGGTTCCAAGCAATAATCTCGTGAATAGCTTTTTCTCGGCCAATGATATGAGCACCAACAATGAGGCGGAGACTTCCACCAACTTTAATGACAGCATCTCCTATATTTTTAATACGTCGTCCAGTGACGCGATCTGCTTCTATGAGAATACCGATTTTACCGGGAAGGTCCTGAAGGTTGTTCCAGGTGACGTCGTGAAC
This sequence comes from Streptomyces sp. NPDC013157, assembly GCF_042899865.1. NCBI lineage: Bacteria > Bacillati > Actinomycetota > Actinomycetes > Kitasatosporales > Streptomycetaceae > Streptomyces > Streptomyces sp. NPDC013157. The sequence continues at coordinate 15,502 of NZ_JBIBAK010000036.1, forward strand.
AACTTGAATCCTGAAGGAAAGAAAGATGGGCTCAACGACAGGATCTCTTCTATTCAGAACTGCTAGATCCTCCGGCGTCATCCCTGATCCACCAGCCTGATTTCGAAGTGATCGTTCAGCCTCGGCTCGCGTGATGGTCCGCCGACTCCGTCGGCGGACCATCACGCGTCCTGCGGCCGAGGGCGGTCGGGGCGGTGGCCCGGGGCGCCGGATTTCGGCAAAGGACGTGCCCGCTGTCTGTTCAACGGCGCGCGGACGGCCACCGTGGATGGACCGGCGCCCGACACCGTCGGCGTGGGGGCGCGATGTCAACCGACACCTTTGGCGGACCGGAGAACTCCCGGATCCCCGACAGTTTCACGCTGAGGGAACACCTGACTCGTCGAGGCCACGCAGTTTGGTGCGGAAGGCGCCGGCATCGGCATGGCCGAGCCGCTCTGCGACGTCCAGTCCTTCCGCCCAAGCGATGCGAGCCGCGTCGAACCGGCCGAGGCTCAGGTAGGCGTCTCCGAGGCCCATGAGAGTGTCCGCGGTCAGCCAGGAAGCGCTTACAGGCTGCTGTTGCCAGAGAGCGAGAGCGTTGCGGAAACTGGTGACGGCTTCGTCGTACTGCCCCAGGTGGTGCTGAGCGTGGCCGATACTGTCCCAGATATGCGCCTCGGTGGTCTCGTCCCCGAGCCGTTGATACAGGTCCAGCGCCTCCAGGCAGTAGTCGAGGGCCTGCTTGTACTGACCGAGCATGATGAGACTCCAACCGACCGAGTTGAGGCCGGCCGCTATCCGCAGCAGCCCGCGGTTGTCGTCGGCCCCCAGGCAGAGAGCCCGGTAGAGGTCGAGCGACCGTTGCGCGGCAACGAGCGCGCCCTCCAGATCGCCCTGCTGGTCGGCTATCCAGGCGAGCGTCCGACAAGCGTCGGCGCAGGCTCCCATGTCGTCGGCTTCGGTGAACAACGCGATGGCGCGCTCGACATGACCGCGTGCCTCGTCCCAGTTGTCCAGTCCCGGGGCACCGACTCCGAGACCGCGGTGGGCATGGGCCTGGGCGACCGGGTCACCCAGCCGCAGCGCCGCCTCCATGGCGGCGAGGTGCACCGCCTTCTGTTCCTGCCAAAGACCGCATATGTGCAGATGGCTGGCGATGGCCCAGGCGAGTTGCCAGGTATGGGCGTCGTAGTGGTGGGTGGCGGCCTGTTCGACGAGCGCGATGAGCACCGTCTGCTCGGCGGAGAACCAGGCATTCGCCCTCGCGGTATCTCCGGCGAAGTCTTCTGGGTGCGCGCCTTCGGCCGGGGGCGTCAGGGAGATCAGTACGCGCGCCGTGCCGGTCAGTGCGGCGGCTTGGTGGGCGGTGTGGAGGTAGTGGTCGAGCATGCGGTGG
>NZ_JBIBAK010000037.1:0-16510 GCF_042899865.1 Streptomyces sp. NPDC013157
ACCATAGTGCGGGCGACGCGCCGCTTTAGCTCAGATGGCCAGAGCAACGCACTCGTAATGCGTAGGTCTCGGGTTCGAATCCCGAAAGCGGCTCCACCGAAACCCAGCTCAGACGGTGTCTGAGCTGGGTTTTCTCGTTCAGCGGATGCGGCGACGACGCTGCGCGCGGGCCGCGCGGCTGTCCCCGGTCTCAGTTCTGGTCTCAGTTGGGGGTTCCGGCGCGGGGTCCGCGCTGGCCGGCCGGGGCATGAAGTGGTCCCCCATGCGACGCATTGCGTCCTTCGAGAGATGCGACCGACCCTGCACGTACCGCCGGGTCTGACTGATCTGGGTATGCCGCAGGATCTCCATGATCGTGGGCATGTCCACCCCGAGTTCGTTCAGGATCGTGCCGGCGGTGTGCCGACTGCCGTCGTACAGGCGGCGGTCGTCGATCCCGGCTTCCGCCAACAGCTCCTTGAACTCCTCCCAGTCCTGCCGGGGGTCGAGGGGGCGTCCGTCCGGTCGGCAGAAGACCAGCTTGTGTTCTTCCCACCCGTCCGCAGCTTGGGCACGGGCCTTTTCCTGCTGCGCCTTGTGCTCGCGCAGGTACGGGATGAACGGCGGCGGGATCGGCACGGCGTTCCGGCTCTTCTTGGTCTTGGGGCGAGTGAAGACCAGGCCGCCGTCCTTCCGCTCGGGGCAGGCGCGGGCGTGCCCGATGCAGCCCTTCGGGCACGGCTTCGGACAACCGCGCTTGTAGCCCTTGTGAGTGGTGCAGTCGTCCGGGCACGGCTCGAACCGGTGGAACTTCGCACCGCACGCGTGAGGGGCCTTGCAGCCATGCCGCCAGGTGAGGCGCTGAAGCTGCCACTGAGGACGGAACAGCTCGTTGTCGAAGTCGACGTATGGCCACCTCAGGCCCAGGGTCTCGCCCTGCCGGAAGCCCATGCCGACACCGACGCACCACCGCATGAAGGTGGGGCGCTTGGCGGCGGCTTCCAGGAACGCCTTGGCCTCTTCGGTGGTGAACGGGTTCGCCTCGGTCTCGTCGACTGTCGGGGGGTCCACGAGGGTGGCCACGTTTTCGACGATCAGCCGGCGGCGGTGGGCGATTTTCAGGGCGCGAGACAGGATGCGGTGGACTTTGAGCACGTGGGACGGCGCGTGCCCTTCATCGAGCATGACGCGGTACATCCGTTCCAGATGCTCCGGCTGGAGCTTGTCGAGCCGGTGCTTTCCGATGCCGGGGATGATGTCGTTCCTGGTCTTGGACCAGTAGTCGTCCAGGGAGCGAGGCTTGAGCTTCAGGGACGCGATGTCGGTGAGATAGGTGGTCATCCACTGTTCCACGGTCGGCTTGCGGCCGGCCTTGGGCGCGCGTCCCTTGTCGCGCAGGTCTTCCAGCTCACGGACCTTGCGCTTGATCTCGGATTCCGACCGGGCGCGGCGGTGGCGCCGGTCGGGACTGCCGTCGTCCTTGACGCCCATGGTCACACGGCCGTGCCACCAGCCGTCATTGCCCAGGTAGATAGACGACTCCATGTTGGGCTTGCGGGTGCTCATGCACTCCTCCATGCGGGAAGCCGCCCCGGACACACGATCCGGGGCGGCTTCGGGGGTGGCTTGTTCAGTTGGGGAGCAGTTCGAGGCTGTTCGCGTAGGCCTCAAGGACGTCCCAGCGGATGCGGCGGGAGCGTCCGCGCTTGACGTATTTCAGGTCGCCACTGGCCATCAGCTCGTACACGGTGGAGCGGCCGAAGCGGAGCACTTTGGCGGCTTCCTCCGGGGTGTAGAGCAACTGGTCGTGGACCAGCACGGGGGTACTCATCGGGGCGTACTCCTCGGGTGCTCGTGAGCGGGGCTGTCGGCCCCCTTCTGGGAAGTCCGCTACATCCGCTACGCCGCTACATCGCAGGTCAGCGGCGGGTTTTCTGTAGCGGACGCGCGGGATGTAGCGGCTACGGCGCTACGCGGGGCCGTGGCCGTAGCCGCTACATCGGGTGATTGCCGCTACAGGAAATGTGCCTCTGACCTGGGGTGTAGCGGATGTAGCGGCAGTAGCGGACCTACGGGGACGGGGGCGCGCAGTAGCGGGCCCATGCGTCTTCGAGGTCTTCGCTGTAGTAGCCCTTGAGGACCCCGCCGGCCGTGCGGATGTTCCGTGAGGCGACGGGTGTTCCGTCGGCGGTGACGTACTGGGCGAGCATCTTCGACAGACGCCGGTTGTCGAGTGCCTTGCCGTCGAGGTCGGCCCACGGGGCGTCATCGAGGGCGTTGAGCCTGTCGAGGACGGCGATGGTGGGCAGCCGGTCGACGCCCACCATGACGTGGTCGCGGAGGTCGGTCAGCAGGCGGATGCCGATGCTGCCCTTGTCGTTGACCTGCGAGGCCTTGACCAGATCAATGCAGGCTTCGCGGGCGCGCCGGGGCCAGTTGCCCCCGACCGCGTCCGCGACGGCGAGCAGGGGTTCCCACACATCCGCCGGCCGGTCGGTGACGCCTTCGGGCATCTCCGGCCACGCGCCCAGGACGAACCCGCGGGCGGCTTCGGCCCATGCGGCGAGCCGGTCGCGCAGGGCGAATCCTTCCTTCTCGTGGATGCGGGAGCGGTAGGGCTCCGCCTTTTCGTTCCGGGCCCGTCGGCGCATGCGGATGATGACCGAGCGGGTGAGGATCGTGTCCGGCAGCGAGCCGAGCCCGGCGACCGCGACCGCGGTGTACGAGGGGAAGGCCTGAACGGTCTGGTTGGCGCCGTCGCCGACGCACCAGGTACATCGGTTTGCCGCGTCGGTGTCCGGCGTTGATGAACCCGCGGAGCTGTTCGTTCTCTCCGGCCTTGGGGCCGAAGATGGTGTCGATCTCGTCGAACAGGATGGTGGGCCGCTTGCCGTCGACCCCGGAGACGGCGCGGAACAGGGCGGCGGCGGACGCGTCGACCGCGGCCATGGGGTTGGGCACGAGGGTTTCCACGATCTCCAGCGCCCGTGACTTGCCCGAACCGGGTTCGGGGCTGAGGAAGGCGAGGCGGGGGGTGGACTCGAAGCAGTCGAGCAGGTGGGCGTGCGCGTCCCACAGCGTCACGGCGACGTAGGCGGCTTCGGTGGGGAAGACGTTGAAGCGCCGGTGGAAGGCTTCCACCTCGTTCAGCAGCGCGGCGCCGTCGACGGCGGGCGGGGCGGGGGTGTGGTCGCTCATGTGGCCCGTCCTTCCTGGGAATTGCGGGGCGGGCAGGTGGCACGAGGCCCGTCGTCGCCGTGCGGGTCAGTACGAAGAGCAGTGCGGACGCCTTCGGCGACGTCCTTCGGGACGCCCACGACCGGTACGGGCGGGGCGAGTTCGGCGACCTGCGCTCCGCTCGCGGGGGGTTGGCCTTCCAAGGGAGAGCGGGCGGGTGTGCTCATGCCGTCTCCCGAGGCCGGGCCTTGCGGATGGAACTGTCCAGAGCGCTGCGGATCGTGGCGCGGCACTCGGCAGCGGTGAGCCCCCGCGCTTCCCCCGCCCCTTGGAAGGCCTCTTCGACCACGTGCCGGGGGATGTCGCCCCACGCGACGAAGCGCCCCACCTTGAAGGCGCACCGGTTGAGCGTGGTGTTGCGCTGCCTGTCCGGCGCTGCGGACACGACGGCGCACTCGGCTTCGAGTGCGGACAGGGCCGCGCGGCTCCCGTCGACCGCAGGAAGCCTCAGGGGCCCCGTAGGGCGCACGGGGGAGGGTTTCAGGATGGTTTGTAGCCATTCGGGCAGCGGAGCCGCCACAGAGCCGCTCACGGCTTCGTACGTTCCGGTGTCGGTGGTGCTGCCCGCGGCGACGACGTAGCCGCCCCACGCGCGGGTGTCGACCAACTCGGCGACGGTTCCTGCGGTGTTGGTCATGCGGATGCCGTCGGGGGCGGTGAAGTACAGGTGTATTCCGCCGCTCGCGGTCCGCACCCGGTAGGTGTCCGGGACGGGGTGTCCGGCGCGCTCGCAGAGCGCTTCAAAGGTTGTCGCGCCGCTAGGCGCGTCCGTACTGCTGTTGGTCTTGGGCATGTCGAGGTCGACGACGACCAGCCCGGACGGGCCCGTGGCAATGCCGATGTTGAACGTGCCGGCGGACCAGGCGGCGCGGATGCGGGCGGGGTCTGTGGTGGCGCGCTGCTCCCACTTCACGTGCCCGCCGGCGCACTGACCGGTGCGGGGGCAGACACTCTTCCCGTGCAGCGCGGGCCGCTTGGTTCCGGGGCGCAGGGGGAAGACGTGCCAGCCGCGAACGGCGGCATCCAGGGCCACCGTGAGGGGGTCTCGCGGGATGGTGCTGGCATGGGTCATGCTGGGAGTTCTCCTGATCTCTTGGAGGGACGGGAGGACCGGGGCGGGCGCAGGCTTGTGGTGAGACGGCGCCCGCCTCGGGCGTAGCTACTTCGGGGTGCGGGCGGCGCGGCGGATCAGGCTCGCGATGGTGGCCACGGTGGGGTAGTCCCACCCGGCGATCCACTCGACGATCCGGTGGTCGTAGGTGCCCAGTTCGACGCCCGCGCTGCTCAGTTCGGCGTACAGGGCCTCGCGTTGCAAGGACTCGGGCGAGTAGCCGAACGGGACGCTGTCGAGGGGGCCGTCGGAGATGGGGTCGTTGTCGCGGTAGGGCATGGGGCTCCTGTCGGATCAGAAGGGCGGTTCGTCGCTGTAGCCGCCGGGGCCCCACGGGTCGCGGCCGTCGTCACGGCGGCGGCGCGTCCACCGGGGGCGGCGCGGGAGCGGCAGCAGGACCACGTGGCGGTTCTCGTCCCAGCACAGGCAGGGCACCCATTCGGTGCCGGCGTACTCGCCGTTGTGGTCCCCGTAGTCGTGGTTGTGGCCGCCCTCGCCCCGGCAGTCCGGGCAGGTGGGGCGAGGGGTGTCGGTCAGGGCCAGCGCGCGGCGCGGCCAGTCGATGACCTTGATGCGCAGTCGGATCACGGGTGTTGGGCTCCCTCTGTCAGCCGTAGAACTTGTTCCGCTTGATCACGGCCTTGCGGATGTTGACCGTGGTCCCGCTCCGGCGACCGCTTCCGCTGAACACCTGCGCGGCGATGAAGCCGCCGAAGACGACCGCGGCGAGGATGACCAGCTGGGTGATGAGCGCGGTCAGGGCGGTGATGAAGGCGGTCAGCAGGAACAGCCCGCCGCAAACCGCGGCGAACCCGATGCCCCCGAGCGCGATGTTCACCGCCGTGCGGGAGACGAGCGGCTTGGCCGCGACCGGGTCGGGCTGCACGGGGCTGATGGCGTAGCCGGTGACGACGCGGCCGTCGGGCAGGACGACGCTCGCCACCTCCGGGATGCCGCCGCTCTGCACGGGCATGAGCGGCGCCGGGGGCGCGGCCGTGATCGGGGCGGGGTAGTGGACTTGCACGGCCGTCGGCGCGTGCCTGTCGCGGCCGTACATGGCGGGTTCGTTCACGGCGGCCTCCCTAGTTGCCGAGGGCGGACAGGGCGTCGGCGGACGCCTGCACGAGGTTGTGGATGGGCTCATAGGCGCCGGTCCCGGCGGCGAAGAACCCGAACAGGAACAGCACCAGGGCGGCGCCGCCCCCGGCGGACTTGGTCTTGAGCGCGAAGGCGGACGCGGCGCCGAACAGCAGCACGGCGGAGATGGTCAGGGGCATGCTGAAACTCGCTTTCGGGCGGGATGAACGGGTGGTTACGCTGCGCGGGCCCCGGGTGCTCGCAAGCTCGGGGACATGGACCGGCGGTCGCGCTGGCGAGCACTTGCTGTGTGCGATTCCGCTGTAGCGGGTGGCCGCCGGTCCCATCGCGTGAGCGGCTAGTCGGCCGTGCCGGCGCGGTAGATGCGGGCCCACCGGTTGTAGAGCCAGCGGCCGGCGCGGATGCGCTTGCCGGTCGCGTGGCAGCGGCGGCAGTCCTTGCCGCGCTTCATACGGCCCTTGCGGTCGGTCTTCATCGCGAAGCCCCAGCCGGAGCACTTGCGGCAGTTCCCGAACGGCGAGGCAGCACACACGGCGAAGTAACACAGTGTTATGCCGAGAAGTAGGGTGATAGCGAGCAGGACGGGGGTCATGACGGGCCCTCCCAGGCGGGTTTCAGGGGTTTCCGCAGGTGGGCCGCTATCCGCTAGCGGCCTGATCAGAGCGGGTTTGGGGCGCTAGCGGAGCCGCTAACGTTAGCGGGGTGTGCCGCTAGCGCTAGCGGCCCCGGAGCCTCAGCCCGCGTCCCGCTTTCCGTCACGTTCCGCAATCGCAGTGGTGATGTGGGAGCGGTCGATGCCGCGCCTGTTGACGACCTTGCCCTTCACCCGGCGCCCCACCTGGATCGTGGAAACGCCGTGCGGCTTGAGCGCGGCGGCGAGTCCTTCGGGGTCCCAGCCGTCGTAGACCTCCGGCCGGAGTTCGGCGAGGCGGGCGACGACGGTTTCGGACCACACCTTGGGCTCGTCGGCCGGCACGACGGCGAGGATGTCGCGCAGCAGGTCGTATGCGCTGGTGACCGGCTCGGGTGCCTCCCCGAGCGCGTGCCCGGACAGGGTTCCGGCTTCCTCGCGCAGGCGGCGTGCGCGGGCGCCGATGGCGTCTGCGCCCTGGCCGTCGACGTAGACGGAGCGCACGATCCGGGCGTCGGAGCCTTCACCGACGAAGTAGTGAATGCCCTTGTCACCCCAGGCGAACATGGTCGCCCGCACCCCGCGCTTGTAGGCGGACGTGCCGAGGACCATGTCGTTTTCGAGCTGGCCCATGACCTTCAGGCACCACCGCGCGGACGCGTTCGCGCTGATGCCGGTGGGCAGTGCCTTGGCGTCCGGGCGCTGGGTGGCGAGCAGCAGCACGATGCCGGTTGCCGGACCGCGCTTGACCAGGTCGGTTGCGATCTCCTCGAACTCCTTGGCGTGCTCGGGGTGCTCGAACAGCACCTGGCACTCATCCACCCCGATCACGATCGGGTGCAGTCCCAGGGAGCGCTTGTCGGCAAGGGCGCTGGTCACCTTCGACTCCGGGCAGACGTCCCGCGGAAGCGAGCGGATCACCTTGGTACGGCGGCGCAGTTCCTCGCGCAGCGCCCGGAAGTCGTTCAGGCAGTAGGTGATGGACTCGTCGTCGTCGCCCGCGGCGTGCCGGTGGGAGACGGCGTCGCCGACCGGGTCGAGGTCGCCGGTGCCCTTCATGTCGTAGGTGTGCAGCTCCGCCCGCGGGTCGAGCGCGGCGATGAGCAGCAGCAGACGCAGCAGGAACGTCTTGCCCATGCGCGGGATGGCACCGATGACGCCCGCGATGTACATCAGGGTTGCTTCGACCCAGCGTCCGCGCTGGTCGGTGCCGTAGGCGACCGGCTTGAACAGGTCGACCGAACCGGACTTAAGCAGCGGCCACGTGGGCTGTTTGGCGCGGGACATGTCCTGATCCCCCACCCACAGCACGAGATGGCCGGTGTGTTCGTCCGGTACCGCCTCGGGCCACACGCACCCCAGCGGGCGGCGCAGGCCGGAGGCGAGCCGGTCGCGGCGCTCGATGACGTCGGTCACCGTGACGCCGTAGGGGAGGTTGCCCTCCGCACGCCACCCGGGGCCGTCCCGGGTGATCGGGGCGGTGAACTCGAACCCGTCCCGCCCCTTGCCCTGCGCCTGGTTGATGGCGGGGATACCGAGCGCCCCGAGCGCCCGCAGCACGATGTCACTGGTGAGCTTGACGGCCTTGGGCAGTTCCACCGCCCGGTGGATGACCGGGGCATCCGCGCGGCGGCCGGCGAACCCGAGCGCCATCACGACCGCGCCGACGGAGACGGCCTGAAGCCAGTCGGGGGCGAGCACGTACAGGGCGAGCGCGGAACCGAGCCCGACGAACATGCCGAGCACGGCCACGAGGGTGCGCAGTCGGACACGGCCGTCGCGCTGCCGCGACAGCTTCAGGTACTCCGCCGCGTCCTCACGGCGGACCGCGGCGAGCCGGACCGGCTCGCCCTCGCGGTCGGCCACCCACCGCATGGCGCCGCCCACGAACCGGGCGGCACCGGCCGGGGCTTGCAGGGCGAGACGAGCGGCGTAGACCGGGGCACGCAGCGCGTGATAGCCGGTGGCGTGCGCGTAGTGGCGGGCCACCCACGCCGCGGCGGTCCGCAGCTCCGCCATGGACCGCAGCCACGCGGGAACGACCGCACGGCGCTGGGCACCGAGCAGCCGACCGAGGTAGCCCGGACCAAGGGCGGTCGGGGTCGGCTGGTCGACCATCACGCGGACGGTCGGGTCGCCCGACTCAACACCCGACCGACCGGCGCCGGAGTCGGCCGACGGGTCGGCGTCGGGTCGGGCGGTCGGGTCGGCCGATTCGGTACGGGCCGACCGTGCCTTGTCGAGGTCGACTACCTCGCCCCCAGAGTCGGCAGTCATCTCCGCTTCGAGTCGGTTGAAGAGTTCGTTCTCGTCGTCGGGGTGCTTCACTGAAAGTCCCTTCCAAAGGGGAGGAAAGCGGGGTCCGGCCGTCGCTGTAGGAGGTGAGCGGACGGACCCCGCGAGGCTTGAACGGACGGTAGAGCGGCAGGGCCGTACCGAGGCGCACTCTCAGCTCGGACGAACTGAGAGCTCGTCTCGGAGGCCCCTTAGGCGGCGCGCTGTTCCTCGGGGTAGGCGCAGGGCACGCACATGCCGAGCGAGATGGGGATGACGTATCCGGCGTCCCTCCGGCAGGCGGGGCAGGTGCGGCGAGCCTCGTTCGCCTTGGCGAGCGCGGCCCACTTGCCCGGCGTCATCGGCCGGACGGGCTTGGCGCGGTCGACGCGGTAGAGGTAGGCGACCAGAGGGCCGCGCCGGTAGCGCGGACGCAGGACCTGCGCCGCGACCGACTGCCCGCCGGGCCGTAACCCGCGGGCCCGTAACTGCCGTTTGGTGGCGAGTCCGTCGGGGGCGCAGCGCCACGGGTAGGTAGGCAGTCCGTGCCGCGCGCCGGTCGGGTCGAAGCACTTGGCGAACATCAGGCAGCCTCAGCCGTCGTGCCGTCGCCCTCCGCGTCGTCCACGAAGTGCAGCGGACGGCCGTCGGCGCGCTCCGCCTTCAACTGCTCGCGCAGCTTGCGGGCGTTGGCCTGCGACACGTGCAGCGTGGTCCGCAGGCGCTCCGCGGTCAGCTCCGCCTCGGGCCACTCTGCGGTGACCGTGCGCGCCTCGGTCAGCGACTCCTCGAAGGTGCGCTGTGTCTTGGCCTTGCCCTTGGCAGCGGTCCGGCGGCGCGGGCGCGGCGTGGCGTCGACCGGTGCCGGCGGATTGTCCGCCGGGGGCGGTGCGGGCGCCTCCTGTTCGGTGGCGGGGGCCAGGTCGCCCATGCGCAGCAGCACGCGCTCGCGGCGCGGGGTCTTCGTCCGCCACGTGCGGCCGTAGCGCTCGCGCAGGTCCGCGCGGGCCAACTGCCGCTCCTTCTCCAGCTTCAGCGCCTCGGAGTAGGAGGTGACCTCCCACAGCGTCATGCGGCGCCACAGCGCTAAGGTGGACGGGAAGGCGAGCAGCCAGCGGGAGAACCGGATCTTCTCCATGCGGCGGCCGGTGGCCGCGCCGATCCGGACCGCGTAGATGTGCGCGCCGATCTCGGAGAACACCACCCACAGCAGCGGCATCGTGCCGTGCGCGACCTTGGCCCACACGCCCTGTCCGGCCGCGACGTTCAGCCCGCAGGTGACCAGAGTGAGGACCCAGGGCACGAACCGCACCCAGGCAAGCGCCATATCCATGCGAATCAACAGCAGGTTGGCCACGGTGAACACCGGCACGGCCCCGTCGATCCCGACCGGCAGCATCCACGGCTCGCTGAAGTCCCAGCGAGCCGCAGCGGCCGACACGGCATCGAAGGAGGAGACGAAGCCGAGCGCGCCGACGCCGGCCGCGGCGAGCGCGGCGAATCCGGCAAGCCCCATCTCGGGCTTCGTGAGCGGCGGCACCCCGGACACGGGCGCCTCGGAGGTGATGACGGTGGTCACGCGGCCACCCCCTTCCGTGCCGCGCGGCGACGCCGGACCGGGCGAGGCAGCGGGACGACGTCGAACAGGTCCGGGTGCTCCTCGATAACCTGCGCGGCGATGCGGATCAGATCATCGGGAAGGCCGGGGTCGTCGGCGAGGATGTCGCGGGCCGCGTCCAGGCGGGCCGCGCGCTCGTCGGCACTCTCGCCGTCGACCCCGAGCCACAGCTCAACCGGGGTACCAAGGGCGAGTTCGATGAAGTCGTGCGGGGAAACGGCCTGATGCGGGCCGATGTACGTGCGCATGAGGGCTCCTGAGTCGGAGGGACGGGAGAGCCGGAGCGGCGGCAGGCGTGTGGTGAGACGGCGGCTGCTCCGGAAGAACCCGAGCCGCAGCGCGGCAAGGGGAGAGCGCCCCGGCCGGGAGTCGAACCCGGCCTGCGACCATCGGGGCGGTTGAAGCGGGTCAGTGGTCAGCGGCGGAAGGCCCACCGGGTGAGGGCGCTGAGCTGGTCGGTGACGTCGGTGACGTTGCCGGATTCCAGTTCGTCCGCGCGGTCTTCCAACTGCTGGGCCCGCCGCTCGTTGCCGTGGTCGCGGGCCCAGACGGCGGCCTGTCGGTTGTCGTCGGCCTGGCGCCGCATCCGGTCGGTGATCCTGGCCATGTCGGATTCCTCTCAGGTCTGTGAACAGGTGGCGGTGCGTGCCCCGGGCCGGATCCGATCCGGCGCCCATCACGGCTGGTCACCGGGGCTGTAGAGGCGGTAGCGGGTGTTACCGGGGCTGCTCGGTCAGGTGAGCCGCGTCCTCGTACGCGGTGCGGATCTCCTGCTGCTGCCAGGCCAGCTCAGCCGCGGCCGGCGCAGGGTCCTGCCGACCGAGGTCGGCGGCCCACGCGTCCGCGCTCGCCTCCAAATGCCAGGCCGCCGGGTCCGTCGCCATCAGCACACCCCTACGTGCGGGTGCGGACGCGGCGGACGGACAGGAAGCGGCGGCTTCGTCCTCTCATGCTCGGAGCCGGCCATCAACGGCCACCCCGAGCACGGGCGTTGTCCTCGCTGCGCTTGTTCGCTTCGGCGTTCTTGCGCGACAAGTCGTCGCGCTCCTGATCTGTCAGACTCAGCACCACAGATGCCTCCCAACAGGCCTCTGTACGCGGTCCCTCGGGTTGCCCCCCGGGGGATCGCCCTCGTTAGAGTCGGCGGAACTCCGGCTCCCCACGCCCCCGCCCGTCCAGCACTACGCGAGGCAGGCTGTACGGGCGGGAGAGGCAGCCGGCCGCAACGCGAGGCGCTGCGGAGCCAGGAAGCGGACCGGAGAGTTGAGCGGTCGCCGCCTTCCGGTCCGGTGCGGCGGTGACCTTGGTATGTCGTCGGTCCATGACCGACCTCCCACTGAGCGCAGGGATACGGCTTCACCGGCCCGCCGTTGCTGCGGCGGACCGGTCCCGAGCCGGGATACGTCGGGTGCGTCATCGTCACTGCTCTGACGCCAGCAGGGCGGCGCGTGCCAGGTGGCGCGCAAGACGTCGGTTCTCACCGATCTCTTGGCGTTTCTCCAGAGCCAGCACGCGAGGAAGGTTGGGCCGCCAGCGGCCTTCACCCATCCGCCACGGGGACGGGGACTTACACCCCGTCGAAGTTGACACCCTGTTGAATTCTCAAGCAACGCATGCGCTTCCTTCGAGCCCCCTTCGGAGCCCTCCGGGCGTTTGATGCAGTACCTGTTTTACAGGTACTGCATGGTGGTCCGTCAAGTCTGCCGACGGAACCTCTTGGTTTCGCGCCGCGACTTCGTGGCGCACACTCAGAATCGCCGCAGGTCGGGGGAGTTGTTCACCCCGCGCGTGGACAGCTTCGGGAGTTCTGGCTAACGTCAAGACGTCCCTAGACGTCCCAACGGGGGTTCAGATGTCCAACGAACGCTTGCGCTCGGCTCTGTTAGCTCGGGGCATGACGGTTCAGGGGTTGGCCGAAGCGATCGAGGTCAACCCGAAGACCGTGGAACGCTGGATCACGCAGGGCAAGGTGCCGTACCGACGTCACCAGTACGCGACAGCCGCCGTGCTCAAGGTCGACGTCACGTCACTGTGGGACGACGACCGCACGGTCGACAGCGCAACTGACCTGTCCAAAGCTGAGATTGGCACGGTCTACCCCCACAGGCACACCGTGCCGTCCGGGCTGTGGCGCGAGATCTACGGCAGAGCACAGAAGACCCTTGACGTGCTCGTCTACTCCGGACTGTTCCTGTCGGAAGATCCGCTGTTCCATGACCTTCTCAAGGCGAAGGTGGCGGCCGGCGTTCGCGTGCGGATCCTGCTCGGGGACCCCGGTAGCGCGGCTGTCCGACAGCGCGGGATAGATGAAGGTCACCGGATCATGGACGGCAAGATTCGCAACGCGATGGTTCTCTACCGCCCGCTCATGCGGAGTCACCCGGATATCGGCTTCCGGCTGCATGACTCGACCCTCTATAACTCGATCTATCGGGCTGATGACGAGATGCTCGTCAACCCCCACGTCTACGGCATCGGTGCCTACCTGGCCCCCGTGCTGCACCTGCGCCGTCTGGCCGATGGTGGGCTGTTCGACACGTACGCGAATAGCATCGAACACACCTGGGAGAACGCGCGTCACATCAACGACGCGGACTTTGAGAGCAACACGGGAGCCTGACCATGGGACGGATCGACTACCTTCACGACCCCGACGCGCCGCCGGCCAACTCGGTTGTGCCCTCCGTCGTCGCGTTCGTGCAGAACGACGCGGGTGAGGTGCTGATGATCCGGCGGTCCGACAACGGCCGTTGGGCGCTACCCGGAGGTGGTCACGACGTAGGGGAGTCCATCAGCGACACCGTTGCGCGGGAGGTCTGGGAAGAGACGGGGATCAAGGCCGAAGTCGTCGACATGTCCGGGATCTACACCGACCCCGGTCACGTGATGCAGTACGACGACGGTGAAGTCCGGCAGCAGTTCAGCATCTGCTTCCGAGCTAGGCCGGTCGGCGGTGAGGTGCGTACGAGCAGCGAGACGACAGAGGTCCGCTGGGTCACCCCGGCGGACCTGTCTCAACTCGATGTCCACCCCACGATGCGGCTCCGGATCGAGCACGCTATGGACCGGACACGGAGCGCCCCCTATATCGGCTGACGCTTGACGGCGGCCACCCGTTCGAGCACTCGCGAGGTACTGGCGAGGATCTCCGGTTCGGCTCGCCGGATGAACGTTCCGATCAGGCTGTCGGGCCCGTACCGTCCGGTGATCTCGTTCACCCGGTCGATCGGGTTCGTGGGCGTGCCGTCCGGTGTGGTGTTCATGTCGCAGAAGCACAGCGCGTCATTGAGGTGCGCGTGCTCGCGGGGAAACTCGCCCTCCAGCTCCTCACGCAAGCCTCGCGCGTCCGCCTCCATCCACGAACACGAGTGGTGCGCGACCAGGTTGATGACTCGCTCGTCAGCCTTGGCGACGTCTCGGAGGTAGCGGGCGCCGTCAAGCGGATGAAAGCCGGTCTTGACCAGCGCGGGGGAGTACCCGATGTCATGCAGGACGGCCGCGGCTTCCAGCAACACGGCGTCCTCCCCGAGGATGGGCGCGATCGTGCGGGCCCGTTCGGCGACGCCCTGCGAGTGCCTCCATCGGCGAGGCAGCGGCTCAGCCAGCAAGGACTCAGCCAGGGGATACGCCCACTCCGTCAACAAGCTAGGAACGCTCCTCTCGAATCGGCACGGCGCGGACTGTCCGCACCTTGCCCTGTCCACCGCTCGCCAGCACGCCGGCAGACTCCATCTTGTCCAGAGCCTTGGTCACCGTGGGCCGCGAGACCCCGAACCGCGTAGCCAGCACGGAGGCACTGGGGAACGCTTCCCCTACTTCCAGCTTCTCAGCCGTGATGATGTCCGTGATTCGCTGTTCTAGCGGGCGCCGGTCCACAGGGGCGCCGGTTCGTACGACTCGCCAACGTCCACCCTTCGCCGGTTCGGCCACGCCTTCCTGACGTAGGACGCCGAACGCCCGGACCGCGACCCCGCGCGAGACCTTGTGGTCTCGCATGACCTCAGACAGGGATGGAAGCTCCGTCATGTTTGGGTCGGCCGCGATCCGGGCCTTCACCGCTTCCGCGACCTTAAGGAAGGTTCCTCGGGGGCTGGCTTGCTGCGACACGCGCTGTGCCCTCCCAATCTTCAGCTCGTCGCCTAGTCCAAGCCTCCCATGTTCGCTTGAGGCAGCGAAGACGGCCAGCAGTGCGGTGACTCCGTTGCCGACTTGACGCGCTGCGCATTTCCGCCCACCAGGATCCTTCGTGCGGGTACAGAAAATATCTAAGGGCAAGCGCGATCTCAGCGTAGAATCTCGGGTGATCGACTCCGGGGTCGTCGTCTGTGTTGTCGTCCCCGAATAGCTCGAAGCCAAGGAAATCTGCGGCTTGCGGTAGGAAACACTGTGCGGGGAGGGCGTCGTGAGTGAAGACGATTCCGTAGCGAGCAGCTCGGATATTTCTGATGAATCGGAAGCCGTTGCTGACCTTCCTGGTCCGGAATCTGTCACCTACCGGCATGATCCTTCCTCGGTGCCTGCTCTGGCTCGACTTGCGGATGCGGCATGTGAAGGGGCGGATGACTTGATGACCGCCAGTCTACGTATTCCGCAAATTGCACAGGACGCCGAGACTTCGTTTGATCTCGCCGCCCTACAGATTCTGACCACAACCTTTGCGTACCATCTTGCGATCCATCCGTTTATGTCTGCTCAGCCAGGTGCATCTCTGGTCCCAATTGATGGGCCATCCATATTTCCGATGGCGCTGCGCGATGCCGATAGTGATGTGCGAGCACTTTGGCTCTCTCTCTATTCATCCGTGACGCATTCTGCGGTGAAATCCCGTTGCGCAGATATTGTCTTTAGTCTTCGCCTGGCAAATGTTCGTGGCGCTGCGGAAGATGCGGTCAGGGCTTATCTGGATGCAATCGAGGGCAGTCTTTCCATTACAGAGCAGGGAACGGGTCTGCTGCGTGCGTGGGAGATTGCATGTTCAGTGAAACTCGTTTCGCTGATGCAGCAGGTTAAGACGGCCATGCTGGATATGGCGGAGAGTCTGCTTAGCGACGGTGAAGATGGGTACATCTTCGTCAATCTGCTAGATGCCTTGAGTGCGCCGCAACGCAAGAAGAACGCACGGCCAGTGGATCCCAGGGTTGACGACCTGCTCGATAGGGCGCTTCTGGCCTACCCAGGGACGCTCGTCATTGGTCAAATAGCTGCGCTTGTCCGGCGTAGAGCCGCTGCTACAGGTGATGCTGCCCGTGCTCGACACGCCAGCGAGGCCGAGGTGAAGGCTTATTTGAGTGATGCCGATAGAGCCGTTGATGCGCTAGTTAATGCAGCTTCGCTTGCTAGCCGCCTTAATATTCCGGAACTGGAAAGTTTGGCAATCTCTCGTTTGCAGTCTGCTCCCCCTGTAAAGTGGCAGACCATCGCAGTTGAGGGAAGAATTCCGAATGCTTATATCCGCAGCTACCTGCGACCGTATAGGCGGGCCGACACGTGGCGAAAATCCCTGCACGTGTGGTTCAATAGCGAGGCGCCCAGCGGTACCCTGGCTAGCAATGAGGCGGTGGCGCGCAATGTGCTGACTCGCTCGGTGTTCACTAGGCTCGCAACTACAGTCGAGTTTGGTCCGGGAGATCTCCCTAGGCGCGTTCTTTCAAAAGAAGACGCAGGGTTCCAGCATGAGCTTGTTCGCGCGGAGACCTGGGGGATCAATTTTCACGGAATGCTTCTCGCTGACGCTCTAGATATCATCAAGGACCGCTTTGGAATTCCTTGTTTTGGAGATCTCGAAGAGTTCATTTCCGCGTCCGGAACCAACCCTGTGTCGGCTAGGGCTCTTGCGAAAGGGTTGATTCTGTATTGGGTTGGCGAATTTGATGCTTGTGTGCATCTAGTTGTCCCCAAAATTGAAGCGTCAGTTCGGGCGCTCCTGTTGGAACTGAATGAGCCTGTATATAAAACGCAAGTTGGCGATGGAGTGGGCCAATTTCCAGGCCTTGGCGCGCTCCTCCCGTACTTGGTGGAGAATGGGTTTGACCCTGATTGGGAGCGTTTCCTGAGGACATTTCTCCTCGGGGACGGTATGGGTGTCCGCAACCTTGTTGCTCACGGTTTCATGGACACGGTGAGTCGAGACAAAGCTGCTCTGGCACTCCGGGCGTACTCGCTGCTCGTGCTCATCACTTCCCGCGAGCACGCCGAGAGGGACGCGGGGCTCGTCAAGGCCAGCTTGGCCAACCCCCTCGGAGCACCGCCACGTCCGTGGTGGCGACGCATCGGGAGTGCAGTACGAGCGGCCCGAAGCGAGCTTCTTAGATGAGCGTGCTGGGCTTCGAGTGGTCTCAGTCATGGTCTCAACGACTGCTCATTCCACGGTCGTCCAGCCACGTCTGCTGAAGTCTCGCAGGGCTTGTGGCCAGGAAGGAAGCCGAGTTCGTGGACACTCACGGACACTCCCGGACCAAGATCGGACAACTCGTAATGCGTAGGTCTCGGGTTCGAATCCCGAAAGCGGCTCCGGCAAAGGCCAGGTCACATAGCCCGTGACCTGGCCTTTTGTGTTGCTCGG
>NZ_JBIBAK010000038.1:0-13342 GCF_042899865.1 Streptomyces sp. NPDC013157
AGCCGACGACACCGTCCTGCCCACCGAACTCACCGCATAGCCTCAAAACGAGATCACCGAGTGGCCGTCGATACACCACTCCAGCGGACGTGACCCAGCCTGTACGGGACCTCGGCCACGCCTCACCCTCACTCCATAGTCGTGACCCCAACCCGATGAGCGTCGGCCGCTGTCCCAGGGCAAGAGTTTGCCAACGCTGTGGTGCCCAAGAAAGGTGGTTAGCCCCCTAGCTGCGTAGTGGCCGGTCTGGAGCAAGCTCCAGCGGGGAGCGGCCAGTTGCGAAAGAGCCATAGGGTGTCAAAGCAGGGAGGACACTGGACATCGGGGGAGGCGAGTATGTCGGGGTCGTTTCAGCCTGGCTGGCGGGTACGGCTGCCACACGGGCCGAGCGGCTGGCTGACCGTCGACTTCGCCCGCCCTGACACCGCCGGCGGCTGGATCCTCTATGTGGCGCCGGACGGACAGAACACCTTCACGAAAGTCGTGCTCACGGCGGACGAAGTGGGCCGTGTCGAGGTTCTCGCCCGCGACGGTGGGGGTGCTTCCGCCGGCGCCCTGGCTGGCATGTGGACCTGCTGGATGACCGCCGCCGCAGCGGACGCGTCGGCGAGCCTGTTGTCGTCCTCCCCGTTACGGCCGTACGCCCACCAGATCAACGCCGTGTACGGGGCGATGCTTCCTCAGCCCTGGCTGCGTTTTCTGCTGGCGGACGAACCAGGGACGGGGAAGACGGTGATGGCGGGTCTGTACATGCGCGAGATGCAGCGCATCGGACTGATCCGGCGTGCTCTGGTTGTCGTACCTGCGGGTCTGGTCTCCAAATGGCAGGCGGACTTCGAGCGGTTCTTCGGTGGTGGGCTTCGCAGGGTCACGGCCGCCACGGTGCGGGAAGGCGCATTGGAGTTGGGGCACGACTTGTGGATTGTCTCCTTGGAACTCGCGGCGGTGAATGCCGCCGTACAGGATGCGATCCGTCCCGACCTCGCAGGGTGGGATCTTGTCGTCTTCGACGAGGCCCATCGGCTTACGGCCACGGCACAGTCATTCCACCGGGTGGGACGACTGCTGACTGACACAAGCCCACGGGCCCTTCTCATGACGGCCACCCCCCACCGCGGCTCGGAGTGGCTGTTCCGCCATCTGCTGCACATGGTGGACCCCGAGGTCTATCCGGACCCGGGAGATGACCCTAAGCGGCCGCTTACTCCCCTACGGCCTGGCAGTACCCACTTCCTGCGGCGCATGAAGGAGGACCTGGTCGACTACGACGGTGTCACACGCCTGTTCAAACGGCGTCACGCCACCAATCATAGGGTGCCGCTGGGGTCGGCCGAACTCGCCGCTTACACGCAGGCCCTGCAGCTCGTCGACCGGTTCTTCCCCACCACGGCTCGCCCACTGGCACGGATGGTTTACGGCAAGCGGGCCGCGTCCAGCCTTTACGCACTGGCGGAGACACTGAAACGGAGATCGGCCAGTATGGGCGCCAAGTCGCAGGCCCAGGCGGCGGCGGACGCCGACCCTGAGGGGGAGGACCAGGCCCTGCAGGAGGAGGCCCGTGTCGTCCACGCAGACTCCCGTTCTCCCCGGTCCGAGCGATCCGCGATCAGCCAACTGCTCGACCAGATAACCGAGACGCTGCGGGACCCGGAGTATGTGCCGTCGAAATGGCGTGTGTTGGTGGATCAGTGTCTGGTGACGAACGGGATTGTTCCTGGTGGCCGCCAACAAGCGGTTGTGTTCACCGAATACGCTGACTCCGCCGAGTGGATCGCACAACGGCTCACCGACGACGGTTACCCAGCCCGCATGTACAGCGGTCGCCAGTCACACGCGGAACGGGACAAGGTCCGTGCGGCGTTCATGGCGGGGGACTTTCAGGTCATCGTCTCCACCGACGCGGGCAATGAGGGGATCGACCTGCAAGTCGCCCATGTCCTGGTGAATTTCGATATTCCCTGGTCGCTCGTGCGGCTGGAACAACGAATGGGCCGAATTCACCGAGTCGGCCAGGAACGTGATGTCGAACTGTACAACCTGGTTGCGGCCGACACGCGTGAGGGAGATACGCTGCACACGCTGCTGGAAAGGTTCGTCACGGCAGCCAATGAACTGGACGGGCAGATGTTCGACAGCCTGTCTCTTGTGGCCGAACTCTCGGCGGTCCCCTACGAAGACTGGCTGCGGACGTTGTACGGCGACGACGAACTGAAGCAGGCAGAAGTCCTGGCCGCCGTGCGCCGTGTGAGCGCCGCGGAGCTGAAAAGCCGGGCCGAAGCCGTACGCGGTCAGGAGGCGGAACTCGCCTCCGCAGTTGATGTGGCGGCCGGACTGGCCCGCCTGCAGCAACAGTCGCTGGAGGGGATCCATCCGGTAGTCGTGGAAGCCTACATACGTCAGCTGGCACAGGCGGGGGTCCTGCGGGCAAGCCACACCGCCGCCGGAGAGGACGTCATGCTCATCGAGGCAGCTGACTCGCTGCCCCGAACACTGGGCGGGTCTCGGCAAGCTCTGGTGTCGATCGGCGGCGCGGCCCCGCACGAGGTCTTGGATGACGAGGGGCAGGCAGGGGGACCACAGCCTGTATCGCTGGGCCCCGGAACCCTAGCCCTCGCGGAACTGGTCGCCCACTGTGAACAGATGCTGGTTCCGGATGTGTACCGAGGCGGGGCCGTCGAGGACGCCGCGGCAACGAGTCCGTACGAACTCATGGTCTTCGCGTCAACTGTGTACTCGGCCGCCTCGCCGGTCCGTTCCCCCTGGTTCACCTTGATACGTGCGGACCCCAATGGTGAGACCTGCACCGTCCGCTGGGAGATCCTGGCCGGCTTGGCGGCCACCGACCGTGCTGCCGGACATCCCGACCCTCTCGTTGCCGAAGTCGCGGAGAGCGAGGCACGACGTCTTCTCGCTCAAGCAGTTGCCGAGCAGAAACGGACACGCAGAGACTGGTACGCCGCAGCCAAACGGGACCTCACCAACCTGCCGGTCGACGTGACCCTCGACATCCCGGACCGCGGTGAACGACTCGCTCTGCGTGACCGGCTTACGGCCGCATCTGAGCGCAGACTTGCGCAACTGGAAGAGCTCTGCCAGGTGGAAGCGGAGCCGCCACGACTCATCGCTCGGCTTCAGGTGCTACCCGGGCAGAACAGAGGCTCACCTCATCGCCGTCAGGCGGAGGCTGTCGCAGCCGACCACGTGCGCAGGCTGCTGGAGGGGGACGGATGGACGGTGGATGACGTACGGGCCGAAAGCCGTGGCTTCCAGTTGTGTGCCCTACGAGGGCAGGAACGCCGGATGGTGGCGGTCAAGGGTGTCTGGCGAAGCGTCGACGATGAGGACATACGGCTGCACGGAGGCGAGTTGCTGATGTCGGCCCAGTACCGCTCCGACTATGTGCTCTACGTGGTCGAGTCCTGCCACGATGGCGTTGGGCAACTGTTCGCATCCTTCCGGGATCCGTTTGACGTCTTCGCCGCCGGTCTTCATCGTGAAGCGGTCGTCCGGCTGTCCGGCGACATACTGCGATCCGCCCGCAAGAAGACGTCCGTCGCTGACGGCTCCTTTCCCGACCAGGAGACACTATGACCCGCATGATCGAACGCTGGTTCCCCTGTGCTGAGGTGAGCGACGCGTCGATGGTCGGGTGGGGAAGCGGGAACACGGAAGCGAGCCTCTGGGTGTGGTTCGCCAAGCGGCCGACCGCCCAGGCCAAGGCTGCCGTTCTGACCAGCCTGTTGCCGTGGCCGGAGGACAAGGCTGAGCAGCGAAAACTTCAGGATGCGGTCAGAGAGGTACTCACCGCCAACACCCCCGCCAGGGTGCGGGCAGCGAACATGATGGGCGGTGCTGTATCCACAATTCGAGCGGCTCTGCAGGCAACCCATCCCGAAGGGGCCAGAGTGCTCGACCCGTTTTCCGGACGAGCCATGATCCCGTTGGAGGCTGGCAGGCTGGGGGTGCACGCGGAAGGCATCGACTACTCACCGTTCGCTGTTCTCGGTGGGTCGCTGCTGGCAGACATTCCCTTCCAGAACTGGACCGATGAGCCGCCGCTGCCCTTCCGCGGTGGTGGACAGGATCAAGACGGAGGTCGGCTGGAGCGGGATGTCGAGACGTTCCTGAACGAGGTCGGCCGCCGGTTCATCGAAAGCATGGCCGACTTCTATCCGAAGCACTCGGGCGGCTACCCGTGGGGTTACCTGTGGGCCTCGACGCTGCCGTGCCAGGAGTGCGGCCGTCGCTTTCCGCTGGTCGGTGAACTGCGCCTGCGCCTTCCCCGAAGTGCGACCAGGACGCGCCCGGAGGACCCGGGACAGAGCTTCTTTATCGACGCCGATCCGCGTACTGGTGATTTCCGCGCCGTTGTGCACGAAGGCGAGCCCAAGGGCACGCCGACCCGGGTCTTCACGGGCAGGAGCAAGTACGCCTCGGCAGGGAGAGTGGCCGTCTGTCCCTTCTGCGAACACGTCCATTCGAAGGCGGTCCACACCCGGCTCAGCGCCGAAGGCTTGCGACGTGATGTCCTCCTGGTAGCGGCGGACATCACGGAGGATGGCACCAAGGCGTTCCGTGAACCCACGGAGCAGGAACACGAGGCCGTGGAGCGGGCCGAGCAGGCACTGACGAAGGAGCCGCCGTTCGGGCCGCTGAGCGCACGGCCGGATGAGCGGATACCCGCAGGGAACACATGGATCATCCAGTCGGTCAACTATGGGGACAAGACCTACGGTGATCTGTTGCCGGCACGTCAGTCCCTGGGGCTGATCCGTCTCGCGCGTGCGGTGAACGAGCTGGCCGAGGACTGTCTCAAGGCGGGTCTTTCGCCTGCGTATGTACGGGCGCTCAGCGGTTACGCAACCGCAGCGACGATGCGCAAGACGCGTACGTCGTCCCGCGGTGCACGCCTGCAAATTGGCAGCAGCGTGAAAGTCGGGGACATCTTCGTCGCACAGGCTGCGATCCTCCACTCCTACGACTGGTTCGAGAGTGGTCTCTCTGAGGGCCCGGGGTCCTGGGCCTCCCTCGCCAAAAAGACAGTGTCCGCACTTCACAACGTAAGGAAGCGGGGGCCAGCCCGCTCTGCGGAGATCCATCGCGGGAGCGCGATCATGCTCCCTCACCGAGACAGGTCGTTCAGTGCCGTCATCACGGATCCCCCGTACGACGACATGATCAACTACAGCGACTCCAGCGACCTGTTTTACGTCTGGGCCAAACGCGCCATGATCACCGCGGACTCCTCCCTTGCCATGACAATGCATCCGGACGGCGTCCAGGAGAAGGATGAGGAGATCGTAGTCAAGCGTGGTGGCAGCCAAGCGGGCGACCATCGGACCCTGGAGCACTACGACACCATGATCTGCCGTGCCTACCGGGAGATGCGCCGAGTGGTTGCCGAGGACGGCGTTGTCACCATCGTGTTCGGCCACGGCGACGTCGAGGTGTGGGAGCGCATGCTGCACGCCCTCCACGAGGCCGGACTCGTCATCACCGCCTCCTGGCCAGCCAAGACCGAGGCGGGAGGCGCCGGCGCGGGTGCGCTGAACATCGTTACGACCGTCACAATGGCATGCAGGCCAGCGAAACCTGATCGTGGCCGTGGAAACCTTATGGCCGTGGAGAGCAGGATCAAGGAGGCCATCAGGGACCGCATGCGCCTGTGGGAGAGTTCCGACCTTGCCCGCGACGACATGATGATGGCAGCGGTGGGGCCTGCGATGGAGATCGCCGGACAGTACGAGAGCATCAGCGACAACACTGGAAAACCGGTCGAGTTGCTCACTCTGCTCGCGACCGCGCAGAAGGCGGTTCAGGAAGTAACCCTGAACCGCATCGATTCCGTGCCGCTCGAACTTTTCGATGAGCGTACGAAGTTCGCGTTGTGGTGGATCGACCTCCACCAGCGGCGTCAGGTGGCCAAATCCGAACTGCGCTGGCAAGGACTGAGGTCCGGACTCTCTCTTGCCGAGTTGAAGACATTGGTGAAGCAGGACAAGAAGGGCTGCCGTTTCGTTCTGTCCAGTCAGGTCAGCCCGGTCATCGATGACAAGTCCGCGGTGATCGACATTGCGTTGGCCATGGCGAAGGCGTGGAAGGGGGGCGCCGACGACGTCGCGGAGGTGCTGGTGGCTGCAGGTCGTGAGGGTGACGACGAGCAGCTCTGGGCGACCATCACGTTCCTGATTGAGAAGCTGCCCGAAGCAGACCCTGATGCCCTTGCGTGGACGGCTCTTGTCAGGGTGCGTCGCCCGATCGAGTCGGCCACTCACTCGGCGCACGAGACCAGGACGGCCGAATCTCGCCACACGCAGCGGGAGGACATGCAAAGTCGCTTGTTCTAGAGGGGAGTTCAGGGGTGGACCGTGGTTGAATCTCTCGGTACTGATCAAGAACAGTGCAACTAAACGGCACCGAGGGGGAACCGTGTCCGCGACCGCGCCGACACCGTGGTGGGAAACGCTGAGGCTGCGGGAAGAGATCACTGATGCCTCGGGGGTGGCCAGCGACATTCAGGTCTCGCTGTACCGAGTGGCGTACGGCCAGGGCACGAGTAGGCCGCACTATGCGAGCGCAGCCACCTACGGCCAAGTTACGCACCCCACCTCCCAACTGGTGGAGTTGCTCACCCAGATCGCGATCCGGTTGGCAGGGGCCACGAAGTACGCGTCCGCGCCCGCCCTGACCCGGCTCGACCAGGGAATGGGCGGCGGCAAGTCGCACGCCTGCATAGGTGCCTGGCATCTGGCGAAGGACCCCGAGGCACTGGCCCAGGAGGACATCGGGCGTGAGGTCTTCGAACAGGCTAAGGCCGCGCTGGGCCAGGAGCTGCCACGAGACCTCAACAAGCCGCACGTGGTCGTGCTGTCGTGCGACAACATGGTCCCTAGCGCGACGGACGCTGAGCAGGACGGTCCGTGGGCCCACAATCTCTATGAGCGGTTCCTGTGGCGGCTGTTCGATGGGCTGGAGGACCAAGAGCCCCGTTACGACAGTTATCGGTCACATTTTTCCAGCAAGGCCAAGATCGGTGAGGCCATAGCATCGCTGGATCGCCCCGTGCTCATCGTCATTGACGAAGTTCTCAACTATGTGGGCGACGGCCTGGAGGGCTGCGGAGACAAGCAGCTCATCGCGCAGGACATGGCATTTCTCAGGGCGTTGACGGAAACGGTGAGTACCGTACCGCACGTGTCCATGCTGGTCGTGATGATCAACTCGGAGAAGGACCCGACCACGCTCCAGGGAGATGGCGAGGCACGGCGTCAGGACCTGCAGGCGTATCTGCAGCGTAACGGCCAGACGAAACCGGTGAACGAGAACGCCGACTTCACGGCCATCCTGCGCCGTCGGCTCTTCGCCAATTCCGCGGACACGGCCGTCGGCCGGGCCGCTCAGCAAGCGGCCGAGGCGTTCCGGCCGGTCATGGAACAGGGCAACTGGAAGACGAGGGTCTTCGGAGCCCTCAGCGGTCCGTGGACGAGCCGATTCCCGGACGCCGTCGTGCGTTCGTACCCCTTCCATCCCCAGCTGATGGACCTTGCTGAGCGGGAGTGGGCGAATCTCGCTGGCTTCCAACAGGTGAGGTCAACGATCACGATCTTCGCCGCCACGGTGTACGCACTGACCGAACGCGCGAAGCGCGGCGAATGGGTGCCGTCGCTCATAGGACCGGGAGATCTGCCGCTGTCGGACGGTATGGTGCGCGATGCGGTCATCGGCTCCGGCCTGATATCCGATACCAAGACACAGGGAAACTACCGCTCGATCGCGCAGAGTGACATCGTCGACCTGGAAGACAACGGTGGTGCCGCGCGCCGGCTCGATGTGAGCCGCGTCGGTGCGCCCTGGGCGCAGAGCAACCCCCGTGCCGCCGAACGTGCCGCCACGTTCATCTACCTGGCGTCCATCGTCGGAACACGCGGTGGCTCGCGTCGAGGCGCGTCCGACCCCGAGGCCAAGGCGGCCACGGTCGTGCCCGACCCCGGCTATGACTACGCGGAGGCGGATGCCGTCGTACGGGCCCTCACCAACGTCGACGACGCTGGCCTTGCCACGGTCGAGATCTTCGAGGGCAGGGGCGGCCAGCCACGGCGCTACTACCTTTCGACACGGCAGCGCCTGCCCATGCTGCTGCGGGCCATGCGTAACTCGGTGACCGATGAGGACCGGGACGAGGCCGTCGCCAAGTACGCCAAGGAAATGCTGACGACGGGGCCATTCGCCAAGACCCGTTTCATACACGCCGACACCAGTCACAGCCACCGTGCTCTGCTGGTCGAGGCCGAGATCGACGAGGCACGCACGACTCGGCTGATCGCGCTTGACCCGGCGATGTACACCGTGGGCAACGGCACACAGAAGGCCACCCTCGAAGCGGTGCAAGCCGTGCTCGGACTCGGACCAGACCGGATTCCGGTGGCGTGGGCATCATCTGCCGTCTTCACCGTAGCTTCGGCCCGCGGCCGTACGCAGGCCCGCAGAGCAGCGGTCGAGTATCTGGCGATCGAGCGGGTGCTGGAGGGACCGGAAGCCGAAGCGGATGAGGACATCGCCCTGGAGGCCACGGCGAGGCGAGACGACGAGCTCCGCCGGCTCAAGGACAGCGTTCGCAGGGCCTTCCAGCACGTGATCTATCTGGCCCAGCCGGATCCCACCGTGGAGCGCGAGGTCGTCCAGCGCAATCTGGAGCAGGGCACCCTTGACGGAGGCGCGGTGTGGGAGGCGCTGGCCGTCGCCCAGAAGGCGTTCCGGCCAGGTGAGTTCACCGGCACCGCCCTCCTGCACAACCTGCGCGACAGCGACTATGACCGCCGCCCCCTGGCGGAGATACGGGACTCGTTCTGGGATACACCGCGGCTGGGACTGCTCCCCGGTGACGGGACGGAAGCGTTGCGGCAGGCCATATACCAGGCGGTGCGCGACGGGGAACTCCGGATCGTACGGCAGGGCGGAGAGCCCGTCGTCGTTGATGCCCTCACCGGGATCAACTTCAACGCCCCGACCTACCGGCTCGCCAAACCCGCGCCCGCTCCAACCAAAGCACAGGAATCAGAGGACAGAGGCGAGCAGGAGGAGACCGGTGCTTCGGGGCGAGCACCGGGAAGCAACGAGTCAGGTAATTCAGGTTCGGCTTCGGCTACTGGTTCTGCGGGCGGCGTGCGAGCCAGGCCCGGTGCCTCCACCGATGGTCCCACGGCTGTGGAGCAGCAGGTTGCCTTCACCGTGATGAAGAACCTCATCAGCGAGCCGGACTCGGCCGACAAGTTGGCGCAGCTGTTCCGAAAGCTCTTCGATCTCCTGGACCGCGGTGTGATCTCGTATCTGTCCTCCACTCTCCAGGTCACCATGCCGTCCGAACAGGCCAGTGAGGTCAGGGAATTGGCGCAGAGCCTTGGCATCGCTGTGTCTATCCGTGATCGCTGATGATAGGCATAGAGATTCGTTGACCCACGGGTCGGCGTTCCAACCAGAGCCCTAGGACCCGACGCAGTAGACTCGCGATAGGCCAGTGCTCGAGTCCTAGGGCGTCCACAACGCCGATGAGCGTTTTCATCACCTGTTGATCTTCAAAAGGCCCGTCCAGCAAAGAAAGATCCGGAAGGTGACGGTGGTCCACCTTGATGACGCGACCACCGTCCGTCTCCTGACGCCAAATGCCGGCTTCTGCCAGGGCCTCGACCGCCTTACGCGTAAGCTGCCTTTCACGCTGATCGAGGTCTTTCTCGCTCAGCAGCGGATCCAACACGGCACTCAGCGCCACCGGCTCGCTGCTCTGTTCATGCGGCTCGTATTCCCGGAAGGCGGACAGCCGGAAGTTTACCGGCAGACCGGCAACGGCTTGCTGTCGTTCTCGGCCGGCGGTCCGCAGGTTCGCGACGCCTTGCCTCAGCCAGGACTTGGCTTTTCCAGCTAGAGTGCCGGTGCCGGTTGCCCACGTGGCACAGACGATGAGAACGCTGAGCGTGGCGGTGCCCGCTGATGCCACTGCGTCGGATATCTCCGCTTCCACCACGTCGGATGCCGTCGGATTCTGAGCCATGACGCTCGCCAGTACGTCAGCGAGCGGGACAAGGTGCCGCCCGGGCGTCTTCCGTAGCAACTCAACGGCGTGCTGCACGAGGAGCGTCTGATAACGCGGGGAGGTCTCCGCGATCTGTTCCTCCAGTAGGTCAACGGCAAGATGCGCGGCCGGAGTGATAGCCCTGCTTAGGGCATCGCTCACGTCGGCGGAGCGCATCTGGGACAGCACATCCCCTCGCAGGTGAGCGCGTTCCAAGAAGATCCGGCCTGCGGCGAGCAGCCAGGTGTTCCTCCAGTGCGCTGACGGAACCAGAGTCACCAGGTTCGCGATGACCTCTATGTCGGACGCGGATACCAGTGCCCTTGCTGCCATGAATTCCTGAAGGCTGCGGATCTCAAAGCCGATACCGCCCGCTGGCATCGGTGTCAGCAGAACCAGTCGCTGCGTCGCCAGGGACACCAGTTTTCCCGAGAGGATGTCCGCCTGGTCGGCGTCGTACTCTTCCTGCCGCAGGATGCGCGTTGCGAGCTGCCGCAGTTCCTTGTCGGACAGCGCAGCCTCGGCGTCACCCCTCTGCTCCGAACGCACCTGCAGCACAAGACCGACTGCCTCCTGAAGGGCATCGACGTGAGTCTTGTGATGTTCGAGCAGTATTGCGGACCCGGTGGCCTTTGCTACTTCTCGGGCGAACAGCGTCTCGTAGTAGCCCCTGAACAGGTCGTAACGGTGCTGCGGTGCCGTGGGCCGCCGCTCTAGAAGCAGCGACATGATGGAGATCTGCAACGGCGAGCGCATCAGCCGTGACGTCCGCTGCTCCCTCGCCGCCTTCCGAATCCTGCCCAGGACCTGCTCCTGCTTGTCGGGATCGGAGGCGTGCCGCGCGCCAGCCAGCCGCTCGGCGTACTTGACGGCTTGATCTTCCTCAAGAGGGCACAGACTCAGGTATTCGTACTGGTACGGATCGAATTCGTCTCCGTAGCCCTGAGGCCGTGTTGTCGCGATGGTCAGGAGATCGGCATCGCGCCGAGCTGCGTCGACCTGGAAGTCCTTGATATGGCGCAGCAGTTCTTCCCGGAGCTGCTGATCAGCCACCTCGTCCAATCCGTCGAGTACCAGCAGCCAGGGCCATTGGCCCAGCCAGCCGAGGAGCTGCTGCTCCGTTACGGTGGCGGGTGCCCGTTGGCTGACTTTCCTGGCGATGTAGCGAAGGATCGTCATGTTGGGGTCGGCAGCGAATCTGTCCGCATACTGATCCAACCGGACGTGGAAGGGCCAGCGGCGTGCGACAGGCAGTTCAAGACCTGCTGAGCCGAGAAACGCACCGGTGAACTCGGCGCAGAAGGAGCGAACTTCAGCTGGGAGTGACTGATCGGGAAGATCCGCCAGCAACGCAACACGGTAGATCTGGCAGATCAGCTGGGCCAGGGTGGTTTTCCCTTGCCCTGGGCCTCCGAGGAGGACCAGCCGGTCGGATGGACTCGTGGCGTCTGGCGAGGATGTGTCGTCTTGAGCGCGGAGACTTGGTCGCAGGATCCGGTTCCCACGGGCGATCACATAGGCCGCGGTGTGGACCTTCGTCCCTTCACGGTCAAGGCGGGCGGGGAGGTCGATGGCAACCCTATCGAGGCGCAGACGCTGGTCGTCGCTGTCGCCGGCCTGCCCGAGGCGTACCCACTGTTCAGCCAGCAGTTCCTTCGCGACATGCGACGACAGGGAGTCCTGGACGCCATCATCAACGCCACGTATGTAATCGTGGAGACGGGCCAGCACATCACCCGGCGTAATCAACCCGTAGTATCTGCGCGCGACTTCGGGCGCACCGTCCAGCAATCGGCACAGCTGGTCGTAGTGCCATACGCGGTAGCCCTTCAGACCGAGTTGAGGAGCGTATTCCTCAATCAGGGCGTTGACCGAGTCGATTCCACCGCTTCCCGGATAGGGCGAGAGCACAACATTGCTTACGGCTAGGAAGTAGTCGGGTCGGCGCCCGCGTCCTGAGTTGGGATCGAGCCACTTCTCGAACTCATCTTTGAGGTGGCCCTTCAGCCATGTTGTGTTGCTCCCGGTGTCTGTGGGGCGGTAGCGGAACTTGGCCTGAATGACGCCGTACCCTTCCCACAGCCCGTCCGGGTCGGGATCGGGGAAGTCGACTTTTCCCTCGAACGTGGCCTCCCTGCCGCCATCGGCGCCATCGCCAAAGGCTTCGACACCCGGACCGAGTACCTTGATAGCCAAGGCTTGGGTCAGGTGTTCGAATTCTCGCTCGCCTAGTCGGTTGAGGTCATAGTCCACGGGACTATCCTCGCCTACACAACACCCCTTGCAGCGTGGATCGTTGGACTCTGATTGACAGCCCGCCCAGTCACCTGGCGCGCTTGTGGGCCTTGGTCGGTCCGTGGAGCCGTAGACGAGCTACCGATCGGGTCCTGCGAACGCGAAGCTGCAGCAGCATCCCACGCGGGAGCGGCTGGATGGGACCTAGCCTCGACCGGCCGGTCGAGGCCCTCGTGAGGGATCGCCCCCAACACGCTTTCCAAATGTTCGTCCGGGGGTTCTGGGGTGTACGGGAACTTCCTGACCTGCGGTTTAGAGGGTGCGGGCGGAGCTTCTGAACGGTGCTGTACACCGGTGAATGCAAGCAGAACTGCAACCACGGAGGGGTTCTCGTTCTGGCCTTCGTGCAGCGGTTTACTCCTCGGACAGCCCCGGCCGCCATTCCCGGATGGCTCCGTCGAAGTCGCCGTCGCGTACGTCTTGCAGGGCCGTCGCGTAACCGATCTCGATGGCCTCTGTGATCAGCTGCTGCAGCTCCGTCGGCGCGTACAAGAGTCGGTGTCCGGCGCCCGAGCAGAGGTTGGCCGCAGCGTGGCCGGCGGCACGGGCATGCTCGCTGGGAACCGTTGCGGTATGCATGTCCGAGATGGCTTGTGCAGCGTTCTTGATCTCTTCCTGCGGAGACGAAGTCATGGCCGCCAGTATCCGCACGCTGGCGCAGGTAGGGAATGCCGCCTGTGTTCGCGCCGCCGCGGATCACCGATGGAGTGCCAGAAGCGCGATGGGCCTGATCCGGGCTCAGTGCTTTGGCAGCGGTGAGCCTCGACGGCGTATGTGTTCGCGCTGGGTGTTGGATCTCACGCGGTGTGGCCACGATGCCAGACACGCACGCTGGGTTCGGTCCTCCGGTGGGAGGGCCGAACCCAGTTCCCTGCGGAGATCTCTCTCAGTGAGGTCTTTCAGCGGGGCCACTGAACGGGTGACGGAGTCGATGCCCGCAACGCACGAGGCTCCCGTGCCGTTGGGGGAGGTGTTCGAAGT
>NZ_JBIBAK010000039.1:0-11641 GCF_042899865.1 Streptomyces sp. NPDC013157
AGGCGGACCCAGATCAACCTCGTCCTCGCCACGCCAGGCCCTCACCGGACCCAGCAGCGCAAACCGCAACCGCTCCTCCAACCGGCTTCCTTCCCAAAGAGATCTGCGACCGGCGCCAGCAGACGAGACCGCCTTTCAAGCCGAGCGCACGGATCGATGTACGACGAACTCATCACCGTGATCGACGGGAGGTCCCGTGCTGACGGATCCCGTCGAGTCCTGCGCAAGGCGCCGATTCGAGGCTTTCGGCGTTCCTGCTTCCGCTGACAGGCGGGCTGCGGGCGACGCGCCCGCCCTCGCGAGGACGTGTGCCGACTGGGCGGCTGTGATGGAGGTGGCGTAGGCCCGTACGAGCGTGTGCCACCGGTAGGAACCCGGCCGGGATGTCTGAAGCAGGCCCACGTCGTTGAGTTCGTTGAGCGCGGTCTGAGCGGCTGTCACGGATGTGGTTGTGAGTACTGATGCGGTCTCGGCCGTGATGTCGCCGCCTGGTTCGAGGGCCGGGGCAAGGCAGCGGAACAGGTGTGCCGCCGAAGGGCTGAGTTCGCGGTAGGAGCGGCCGAAGGTCTCGTCGACGCTGGCCCTGGTCAGGCGCAGTACCTCGATGGTGTCCCGAGGTTGCAGCGCGGCGTAGGTGGCGGCGCTGGCGCCGGCGTGGGCCAGCGCCAGCGGCAGCAGACCGCATCGCTCGACCAGGGCGTAGACGGCCTGCGGGGCCGCGTTGCCTATCCGGTCGCCGAAGTGTGTCGCCAGGAGTGCTCGCGCCTCGTGCGGGGCGGGCAGCCCGACCGGCACGAGGTGAGCCCCGACCGCGGTCCGGAGCGCGGTCATGCGTGACCGGCTCGTGATGAGGGTGATGCTGCCGGGCGAGCTTGGTATCAGGTCAAGGAGCTGCTCGACACTTCGGGCGTCGTCGAGCACGATGATCATGCGTCGGTCGCTCAGCAGGGTCCGATACAGGCCGGCCATCGCCTGCCGGCCCTCCGGGATCAGTCTCTGCTCGACTCCGAGTCCGCTGATGAGGGCGCGCAGTGCTGTCTCAGGAGCCAGCGGGCGACCGTCCCCGGCAAAGCCTCGCAGGTCGAGGTGGAGCTGGCCGTCCGGGTAGGTCGGGACCAGTGTATGGGCCAGGTGCAGCGCCAGTGCGGTCTTGCCGATGCCGGGCATTCCGTCGAACGCGACGACTGTCGGCGCGGGCCGGGAGGGGCTGATCAGCCCGACGATGCCGGACAGGAGATCCGCTCGGCCGACGAAGAACGGCAGGCGGGGCGGCAGCTGCGCGGGGCGACCGTGCGTTGCGCCGGGTCCCCGGGCGGTACCGGACTGCGACCGGTTGACTGCCGGTTCTCGCCTGGTGCCGATCGACTGGTACGCCGACTGCAGAGGAGGGCTGGGGAGGATGCCCAGCTCGTCGGCGAGACGGGCACGGACCGCGTGATAGGCCGACAGCGCCTCACTGTGATGTCCGGCCATGGCCAGATTCGCGACCAGTTCGGCATGCACCGGCTCGTGCAGCGGGCCGACGGCCACGGCCTGCCACAAGACGTCGAGGACCAGGTGAGGGCGCGACAGCTTCCGCGCGAGTTGGCCGGTCTCGGCTGCCAGCCGCAGATGCTCCCGGTCGAGCGCCGCGAAGACCGACTGGGCGGCGGGCGTCTCGGCCAGGCCGTCGCCGGCTGGGCCGTGCCACAGCCGGAGGGCCTCGACGCTCCTTCGCAGAGCGGTGCCCTCGTCTCCCTCGGCCAGGCTCTTACGAGCTGCGGCGACGATGCGTCTGAACGCCGAGAGATCAAGAGCGTCCGATGGCACCGCGAGCCGATAGCCCGATCCGTTGCGCAGCAGCCATCGGCCGGGGGATCGGGTGCCGAGATCCGGTTCCAGGAGCCGGCGCAGCGTACCGACGTACTTGTGCACCGTGTTGACCGCGCTCGGCGGTGCGGCCTCGCCCCACAGCAGGCTGATCATCTCGCTCATGCTGACGGGACTGTCGGCCCGTGCCAGCAGCAGGGCCAACGCACACCGTTGCATGCGCGATCCCGCGTCTACCTCGACGCCTTCGCGCCACAGCCGGAGCGGGCCGAGCACCTGCATGTGCAGGCTGCCCGGTGCGTCATAGGTATCCGCCTCCTGAGCGTTTCTTACGACTTTCGTCACGGCTCTCCCCCCGCCTGTTGCCGAGTTGATCGCGAGATAACGCCGTTCAACACAGTGAACAGCGTTGCAAAATATTGAACGAGGGACTCTGCCGTAGAGTCGGACTCTAGCGGCTCGATACTACCTCTGGTCACTAATGACAGGCTTTGTTCGCTAGAATCCGGGCATGAATGGCACTCCCATCAGCGCGGATGGCACCCCTGTACGTCCTCGCCGCGAGGAGTACCCGGCCCAGACCCGCGCCGCGGTGGTGGACGCGGCGCGACAACTGTTCGCGGAGACAGGCTTCTTCCAGACGACGGTCCGGGAGATCGCGAAACTGAGCCGGGTGTCTCCGGCGACGGTGTACGCGCAGTGCGGCGGCAAGCAGGGGCTGCTGCGGTCGCTCATGGACGGCTTCACACAGGCCGGGATGACCGATCGGTCCGTGCCGGAGTCGCTCCGCGCGAGCGACGGCGCCTTTGTGGTGCGGACCCTGGCAGCCGCCTACCTCCGGATCACCAAGGAATGGGGCGACGTCATCCGGGTGGTCATCGACGTCGCACCGCACGACACGGAGTGCAAGGCCGTGCTCGCCACCGCGCAGGAGCGCCACCGCCACAGCCTCACGACCGTCTGCCGCCATCTTGAGGACATCGGTGCCCTGCGCGACGACGTCGACGCACAGCTGGCCACCCGCATCATCACCTACTACTACGGCATCGACGGCCTGCTGCGCACTCGCGAGGTGTTTGGCGGGTCGTTGGAGCGTTCGAACGAGTGGCTCTTCGCCCAGGTGACGGCTGCCGTCCTGCGATCCCCGTCCGTAACAGAAGGCTGAATCTCCGCCGGACGACGCGGCTCCGCCACAGCCGGACGCGACCGCAGCCGTAGCCACGCGCGGGACGCGACGCTGCGGTACCCATCACGCCCCGGCCACGCCAGGTCCCACGTCGGCGCTCCGTTGCACCGAACCCGCGACAACCAACCGCACGACGTCCCGGACGCCGGGATTCCGGCTGTTTCCTTCCAGCACGGCCTCCGCACTTCGGGGCGAGCCTGACCCAGCAGATCCTGGCCGACCATGCCCGCGAAGAGCAGGGTGTTCAGCCGATCTCCTCAGCCACGTCGTCCGTGCAGTCGAAATTCCGCGCATGTGCGCCTGAGCGGTGACAGCACCGGCCGGGACGCCGACCCGGGGGACACCGAGAGCAGGCACGGAAGCCGCGATGAGACGACGCATGGATGATCACTCCTGAGAGGGATTTGCTTGAGACACCCGATCGAGACATGTCCGGCCGAGACCCGCGAGGATCGTGTGTAAGCGGTTGCACGGCCAAGCCAATCGTCAGGCTGTCCAGACCTTGTTGACGACCACTTCACGGATCGTTTATGTGCCGAGGTCCTCCGGCGGCGGACGGGCTCTGAACCGCTCCAGCCCGGCGAAAGCGCCTCGCGGGGCCGCGGACGCGTGGTGCACCACTCGGCGAACGCCCGCGCGCCGGGTCCCTGAAAAAGGGTGAACTCTGCGCCCGCGCTCCGCCGTGTGTGTCGGTATAGGCCGGCCGATCTCCACGGAGCCGATGTTGAACATCCAGACCAACGAACACCGCTCCGCCCGAAGTTGCGGCCGTGCCGCACCGCGGCCGCGCCTTCTCGCGGTTCGGGCACCGCGGCCGTGGAACCACCCGGTCTCAGCGCACACGGCGAGGCGGTGAGGATGCCGCGTGCCGGGTGCCTTCCCCCGCCGCACGGCCAAGATCCTTGGGGGCGCGCACCCAGCCGCGTCGTCGTAGCAGGACAGACCGTGCGGGGACCTGCCATCGCCGGCCATCGGGTCCGCCCGTCCACCGGGTGCCGCTGGCGGACGGCCCGCCCGCGCCATCGCTCCTCCCCGAAGAGATCTGGAGTATTTCCGTCATGTCTGCCTCGCGAAAAACCCTTTTCGCTGTCACAGCCGTGGCCGCTGTGGCGATCGCCATCGTGGCACTCCTGCCGGGCGGCGGAGCGAGCGGAGCATCTGCGAGCCGTCTGAACTCATGGCTCAGCGGCGATTGGAAGGACTGGGCCACGGCCAAGTGGAAGGGGGGCTCCGACGATTTCTACAACCCCACGATCCCGGGCCTGTGGAGCGGAAAGCGAATGTCCTCCGCGTCCTCCCCCGACGCCCCGATCTCGGACAGTACGGCAGACGAGGGAACATCCGACCCCGAGCCCCGCCCTGTCGCGGCCCTGGCGGCCGCGGCCCCATACCACGTAGGCGCGGGCACGGTCGGAAAGGTCTTCTTCGACTCACCCGACGGCCCGAAGGTGTGTTCCGGTACAGCCGTCCGCGATCCCGCCCGGCCCGGTAGGTCCGACCTGGTGTGGACTGCCGGGCACTGCGCCCATGCCGGCGCCAAGGGCGGCTGGTTCCGCAACGTCGTGTTCGTCCCGTCCTACAACGACGACGATCTCCCAGCGAACGCTCTGAATACGGCTCCCATCGACAAGGTCGCGCCCTTCGGTGTCTGGTGGGCGGACAAGGCCGCGGTGTCCCCGCAGTGGATGGCGCAGGGATCCGAGGTCGGCGGCGCCGGGGCACCGTTCGACTTCGCCGTTCTGCGGGTCACACCGCCGACCGGCGATTCGTCCCTGGAGGAAACCCTGGGAGACGCCGTGCCCGTCCGGTTCGACGTACCGGCCGTGAACTCCCTTGCCCAGACGTCCGCCTGGGGCTATCCCGCCGAGGCGCCGTTCGACGGGGACAAGCTGTATTCGTGTCAGGACCGGCCGACGCGCTTCTCCCCGGTGAGCGACCAGCCCACGATGTACCGCATCGGCTGCACCATGACCGGCGGCGCGTCGGGCGGCGGCTGGTTCGCCCTGGGGCCGGACGGAACACCGGAGCTGATCAGCAACACATCGGTCGGCCCCGCCGACAACACCTGGCTCGCGGGTCCCCACCTGGGGGCGCAGGCGAAACTGACCTTGGAGGCCGTCAGCCGCGCGTCCGGCGCTGCCTCGCCCTCCCCGTAGGACGGCCAGGCGGGCGGGCACCGGTCGAGCCAGGCGCGATCCCGGCGGGGATGCTCGTCCCCCAGGGGCCGCGCCGTCACGGTTCCACTGGACGTCCGCCGGACCCCGTAGGCCCACGAAGTCCCAGATCGCCGCCGACGAGAACCGTTTTCCCCATTCCCGGTTCGGACGGCCACGTTCTGTTCCCTCCCGCCCCATTACGGCTGTCGGCTGGACGGCAGCCTGCGTTCGGATCACACAGAAATTCCCGGAAGTCACAAGCCAGATGATGAACTTGCCGCTCATTTCGGCCCGTACTCCTGAGTGGAAAGCATTTCCTCAGTCATCGCGCCACGGATAAGAGAAATCTCGCGCGGGGAAATGCGCTGCGGGTCCTGGTGTCCTCCCCGTTCTCTTGGATCATCGGCCCGTTCCTCCCGCCTGGCGCCGCTGATTTCCCGGTCACAGGCCAGGTATCCGCTCGATCCGACACCTTGAGGAGTGGTCATGAGCTGGACCTTCAAAGGATCCGACGGGTCATCAGGATCCGCCGCGCAGACGGAGCTGGCCGATCACCGCCGACAGGTACTGGCACTGCACTCGTACGTGCGGAACCTGCTGAAGGGTGACCACATACGAGCCGAGGACATCGTGCAGGAAACGCTGCTGCGGTGCTGGCGCACCTACGGATGTGTCGGCAACGCAACGCTGCGCCCCTGGATGTTCCGCGTGGCGAGGAATCTTGTCATCGACAGCTACCGGAGCAGCAAAGTCCGCCCGCAGGAGGTCGAAGGGGACGTGTTCGCGGAGAACGAGGCAGTCGATCTGGACGCCACTGAAATCGTCCTGACCGAGATCGTGGTGCGGAGCGGTCTGGCCACCTTGTCCGCGGCACACCGGCAGGTCCTGGTCGAGGTGTACTTCCGTGGCAGCACCCTGGAGGAAGCGGCGCTGTCACTGGGCATCCCGAAGGGAACAGTGAAGTCACGCGTCCACTACGGGCTGCAGGCGCTGGGGAAGGCCTTGGCAGCACGCGCATACACAGAATGACGGCATGGCGAACGAAGCGCCGCCGTTCTTCCTCCGCCGACTTCGCCGGCTGTGCCCGCAGCGGTCATTTCGAACCGGACAGCACCACGTGTTCGCTATACGGATTCAGGAAACATCGAGAGAGAACTCTCGGAGAGCAGGGTGACAAAATGGGGATTTTGAACTGGAGCGAGAACGGACTGTGCAAGCCTGCTGATGCGGATGAAATGTTCGGCGAGGGTGCATCCCAGCAGCAGGCCAAGACGGTCTGCCACAGCTGTGAGGTGCGGGTGGAGTGCCTCGCCTACGCATTGGACCACCGCATGGAGTTCGGAGTCTGGGGCGGCATGACCGAGCGCGAGCGCCGTACCTTGTTGCGGCGTAACCCAGATATCGCCTCCTGGCACCGGCTTCTTCACACAAGGCCATAGCCGTTCGCGGTGCGGTGGCTGACCACAACGGCCAGCACAGGACGCCGAGTTGTCTACGGGCGCCGAGGCCGGTTCCCGCTCGCGCAGGTGGCTCTGTCCACGAGAACAGGTTCTGGCTCAACTTCTGGAGCCAGAACCTGTTCTCGTGGACAAGGCCACGCGGGTGACGGCGACGGCACGTCCGGCGCCGACCGTCACCCGCGGCAGCGCCCCGAGCCCCGACAAGGAACGGCACCCGGGCGTCACTCCACGAAGATGTCCACGGACGGGCGCATCTGTGAGCAGACATCGAGCACCTGGTGGAGGACGTGCCCCTCGAACGCCGCGAACGGCGCGGGATCCACCGCCTTGCGGTCCACCGAGGGATACGCGACCTGCGTGAGCAGGTAGTCGAAGCGCGGGGCCCACTTGCGGGCGCCGAGCCGCGCGGTGGTCGAGCAGTTGTCGACCATGTAGGCCACGCCGCGAGCGTGCATGTACGGGTTGAGCGAGTCGACGGCCTCGATGACGGACTCGTTGGCGATCTCGGAGTAGGGATGCCCGTGCTCCAGCAGCAGGTCGGCCTGCGCCATCATGATGCCGCAGAAGACACCGGCGGTGAACGGGTCGAGTGGGACCTCGCCGTCCACATGGCGTCGGGCGCGTACGTCCTCGCCGACGTGCCACATGTCCGCCTGGTCGATCTTGCCCATCGGGAATCGGCCGAGGCGTCGGCCCGCCAGGATGACACTGCGGATCTCGTTGCCGGAGGCCACCTCGTCGTAGATCTCCGCGGTCAGTTCCAGGCCGACCGGGTACGACGCGGCGTAGGCGTCGGCGAACACGTCCCGCTCGTGGACCGCAAGGCGACGGTAGACACCGATCAGGCCGTCCTTGGAGATGGTCCGTGAGACCGGTCCTGTGACGCACTCCACCGAGCGGCGGAAGGCGTCGTAGTCAGTCATGCCCTCGTGGTCGCGGTAGCGACGGTAGAGACTCTCGACGACGCCGTGCACGCCGGCGAGCAGCATGGCGCGCTCACCGGTCAGGTCGGACAGGTACTCCGACCGGAGTGTGGTCTGGAAGGTGAAGGGCGCACCGAGCGCCACCGACCAGCCGAGGGCCCGGTCGACGGCCCGCCCGGTGACGTCCTGCTCGACGGCGAAGCTCGCGTTGATCCCGGCTCCGTTGACGGTGGCACCCTGTACGTACAGAGCCCGCACCGACGGGCCCATGCCCTTGGGGCACACCGCGACCACGTCGACGTCCTCCGGAAAAGCATCGCCCACGTCGTTGAGGTGACCCAGCAGGAAGCCGTGGGACAGTCCCAGTGTGGTTCCCGGGCGCAATGCCGCGAAGATCTGCCGGTAGTAGTCGGCGAGCGCGGCGTCGGAGATCAGCAGCAGCACCATGTCGGAGGCCGCTATGACCTCGAACATCTCACCGAGCGTGCCGTTCTGCTCGGTGAAGCCCGCGGCGCGGGCTGCGTCCAGGGAAGTCGAGCCCTCGCGCAGTCCGACGGCTACTTTGACGGCGTCGCCGAGGGAGTCCCGCAGGTTCTGCGCCTGAGCCGGTCCCTGTGAGCCCCAGCCGATGACGCCGATCTGGCGTACCCCCTCGAACGCGGCGGGCAACCGGTCGAAGAGGTGCCGGCCGCCGCGCACGATGGCTTCCCGCCGTTCGCCGAGGGTCACATATTCCTTGTCGAAGACGAGGGTGTCGAAGTCCAGCGTTTCCAGGGTCATCAATGTGTCTTTCTCTCGTGGCGGTCTCTACGAGTGCCGCCGTTCACGGACAGTGCGGTTCGGACAGGGCCACCGGCCGGAGCACCGACGACGGTCGGCCGGGCGGCCAGGTCAGGCGTCGGACCAGGAGCGGATGATCGCGGCCTGTCCGCGCACCGTGCCGTCGGTCTCCGTCAGGTTCCATATGGTGACGTCCTCTATCCAGAACCGGCGGCCGGCCCCGGACTCGCGCAGCCCGCGGTATCCCTCGACATAGCCGTTGCCCATCGCCTCTGCCATGAGGCGGTCACGCGCCGACCGGTCGGCGACCGGTGCCGACAGGCGGGAGGGGAGGCCGCGGAACTCCTCCCACGAGTAGGCGAAGAGCCGCTGCGCCGCGTTGTTGGCGTAGATGAAGACAGGGTCGTCGGCCGCGTCCTGGGCGAGGACCGCGAAGGGCGCGTCGTGGTAGAGCCAGCTGGCGGCCTCCGCCCCGCTCGGGACGTCCGGCACCAGCGGCCTGTCGAGCAAACGCTCGTGACTGCCGTTCAGCAGCGTGAAGAATGCCGTGTCCAGCGGTGACGATACGGAGATCACGTCGGTCCTCATGGTGAGCGCGCGGAATGTGGAGATCGCAGGCGCGGGTTCAGACATTTCTGGCTCGCGAGTCGCTCTGGTCAGCACGGGATCCGGGGTAGGCCGACGGGAGGAGAGCGAGCCGGTCCTGGCCGGTCCGGCGAGGTGGGTCAGGCAAGGCGGGTGAACCTGACAAGGCCGCGCTAGGTTCGCCTCGGGAACACCGCGGCCTCCTTCGGCACCAGCTCCCGACAGTCACCTGACGCGCCCTCGTCCGGCTGCATGGACTTCGCCTCGTCGCGGGCGGTGACGACATCCCGGGCCAACGTGAGCAGGCGCCCGCGCAGTGAGCCCTGCGGGTTGGTGATGATCTCCGGATGTCTCCACGCCCGGATCACCGTCTCCTGCACAACGTCCTCGGCGGCTGCACGGTCGCCGGTCAGCCGAGTCGCGTACGTCAGCAGGGCATTTCCGTGCTCCAGGTACAGCATGCGGATCAGGGTTTCGTGACTCGTCGCTCGCCGGGCACGCGACCACAGGATCGCCATCTAGTTACTCCATCCCCGTGAGTTCACTCGCCATCGGGGTGGCTTCAGCTGAACTCTTCTGATCATGCACATGCTCCTCACGCATGGAGGAGAGGCACATGAATGACGGACAGCGCGCCCATGACAGCGACAGTGATGACAGGTCAGACATGCTGGAACGCGGTTTCCCCGAACAGCCCGACAGAGACTTTTCGTTTGTCGAAGCGGTTCTGTTTCAGGGCGTGCCGTACCGGGCAGGATCACTCCCGGCCACTGCCTGAGCAAGACAACCCGCTCGGTGTCTATGCCTCGTCTACGCTCGCTTCACGGATCGTCAACGGGGGCGGATCCGACTGTGGATCGCGACAGCGGAGCGAAGGAACAGACTGGTCGCCTCGGTCGCGGGCAGCAAGGTTGCCCCTGTCATGCCCCAACCACTTGGGGGAAAACCTCAGGCGGGCGCTCCACCCTCAACTGGTCGGCCTCGTCCGGGACGCCGAGCCTGACAGCGTCGAGATGTCGTGCCGTCACCGGTCGAGGCGGGCACGTCGTCGGTCCGGCCCGCTGCAAGAACGCGGCGTGAGGGGCCGGCGACGGTATCGGCCATGAAGGACCCTGTTGGCGACCGGCTCACCGGCCCGGGGTCCGTTCGGACGGCCTCTGGGTGGAGGGTGTCCGGGGCCTCGGTCTCGGTTCCCCGACACCGATCACACGGCCTGCGTCGGCGTCCGGCGTTGTTCGGGACGCTGCCTCACACGCGACCGTGCTGCGTTGCCCGAGGCGGGAGTGACGGCGTCGGGAAGCGGAGCGACCTCACGAGCAGGACAGCCGTGGAGACAAGTGCGACCTGCGACAGTACGGGTGCGCCGCCGAAGCGGCGCACCCGTACGCGCTGTCAGGATCAGGATCAGGCCCCGGTGCCGAGTTGGAAGGGCGAGAGGGTCGCGGGGGAGCCCGCCGGCACGTCGCCGTTCGTCCAGTCCACGTGCAGCGAGGACCTCTCATCTGGCGGGGTGATCAGGATTGCCGCGGGAGCGACCGTCTTGGCACCGCTGACCTTGGGGTTGCCGAAGCTCAGACCGGCCCAGGCACTCTTGCCGGGCGCCAGCGTGATCTTGGTGGCGGTTGCCGTGTTCCGCTTGGGATCCGGCCCCAGCTGCGCTCCGGAGCCGTCCACGAAGGCGACGCCCGGGAAACCGTCGAGGGTGCAGGCATGGTCGGAGAAGTTGGTCACGATAAGGGGGAAGTTCTCCTGGCCGGCACCAGGATTGTTGTCACCGACATTCCCCCGCAGTACAGCTGTCGTGCAGCGGCTCCCGGAGACTGCCCCGGAAGACGCCGAGCCACCGGACGTCTTCGTACCACTGCTGTTGCCAGTCGTGGAACCACTGTTCCGAGAACCGGAACCGCCGGCCTTGGAAACAGAGCCGCCGGCCTGAGAAACGGAGCTCGATCCGCTGGAAGAAGCGGGGGCGGCGGCCCCTGCGCCACTGCCTGTGTCGGGATTACAGGCGGTGAGCGCAAGTCCCAGAGCGAACAGGGAAACAGCCGTCAGACCACGACCAACGATTTTGGAGCGCATCAGATTTTCCTTCACTCGATAAAAAGCTTTCCTGGGCACTGAACCCGGGGCAGCCCTGC
This sequence comes from Streptomyces sp. NPDC013157, assembly GCF_042899865.1. Lineage (NCBI taxonomy): Bacteria > Bacillati > Actinomycetota > Actinomycetes > Kitasatosporales > Streptomycetaceae > Streptomyces > Streptomyces sp. NPDC013157. The sequence continues at coordinate 11,038 of NZ_JBIBAK010000039.1, forward strand.
TGTTCCGGCACTGTCCGGTCGGCATCTGACAAAATCTTCCCCCGGCTGACATACCGGGTTCGCCGAACATCGCACCTGTAAGGTGCGACATGCCTAGGTGCTTTGACCGCAGAGGTCTGTACCGCTACCGCCTGGTCCGGAATCCCGGCGCGGCACCGCCGACTCGGCGGACACCTTTTCCGGTTGTCCTCGGGCGTCCGGCTGTCAATTCGCTGCCCCCGGTGCCGCGTGCAACCCTTCGACACAACCGTCTACGGGCGACGGCACCGCACAGTTCAATCCATCGAGGCGTTCCTTACGCCGCCGTGCCTGCCTGCCCGTAACAGCGAAGGCCGCGGGGTTGCGTCCAGGGAAGTGGTGTACGGGTTCGACCTGATCCGGGGGTTTGCTCCGGCGTTGGGATGGTGCCCGCATAGTTGAACGGCCACCGGCTGATCTTCGAGGTGTCGAAGCTCGAAGGAGATCAGCACGATGACCGCACCCGACAGTCTGCCCCTGCACGCCCTCGCCGAGGACAATCTCGCCGCGGCGAGTCCCGATCTGCTGCGCGCGATGGTCAAGACGTTCGCCGACGCGCTCATGTCCGCGGAGGCCGACGCCCTCT
>NZ_JBIBAK010000040.1:0-1522 GCF_042899865.1 Streptomyces sp. NPDC013157
AACACAGTGGACGCGAGCAACTGAGGACAAGCCCTCGGCCTATTAGTACCGGTCACCTCCACCAGTTACCTGGCTTCCAGATCCGGCCTATCAACCCAGTCGTCTACTGGGAGCCTTACCCCATCAAGTGGGTGGGAGTCCTCATCTCGAAGCAGGCTTCCCGCTTAGATGCTTTCAGCGGTTATCCCTCCCGAACGTAGCCAACCAGCCATGCCCTTGGCAGAACAACTGGCACACCAGAGGTTCGTCCGTCCCGGTCCTCTCGTACTAGGGACAGCCCTTCTCAAGACTCCTACGCGCACAGCGGATAGGGACCGAACTGTCTCACGACGTTCTAAACCCAGCTCGCGTACCGCTTTAATGGGCGAACAGCCCAACCCTTGGGACCGACTCCAGCCCCAGGATGCGACGAGCCGACATCGAGGTGCCAAACCATCCCGTCGATATGGACTCTTGGGGAAGATCAGCCTGTTATCCCCGGGGTACCTTTTATCCGTTGAGCGACGGCGCTTCCACAAGCCACCGCCGGATCACTAGTCCCGACTTTCGTCCCTGCTCGACCCGTCGGTCTCACAGTCAAGCTCCCTTGTGCACTTACACTCAACACCTGATTGCCAACCAGGCTGAGGGAACCTTTGGGCGCCTCCGTTACTCTTTAGGAGGCAACCGCCCCAGTTAAACTACCCATCAGACACTGTCCCTGATCCGGATCACGGACCCAGGTTAGACATCCAGCACGACCAGACTGGTATTTCAACGACGACTCCACAACCACTGGCGTGGCTGCTTCAAAGTCTCCCAGCTATCCTACACAAGCCGAACCGAACACCAATATCAAACTGTAGTAAAGGTCCCGGGGTCTTTCCGTCCTGCTGCGCGAAACGAGCATCTTTACTCGTAGTGCAATTTCACCGGGCCTATGGTTGAGACAGTCGAGAAGTCGTTACGCCATTCGTGCAGGTCGGAACTTACCCGACAAGGAATTTCGCTACCTTAGGATGGTTATAGTTACCACCGCCGTTTACTGGCGCTTAAGTTCTCAGCTTCGCCCCACCGAAATGGAGCTAACCGGTCCCCTTAACGTTCCAGCACCGGGCAGGCGTCAGTCCGTATACATCGCCTTACGGCTTCGCACGGACCTGTGTTTTTAGTAAACAGTCGCTTCTCGCTGGTCTCTGCGGCCACCCCCAGCTCACCAAGTAAATTGGATCACCAAGCGTGGCCCCCCTTCTCCCGAAGTTACGGGGGCATTTTGCCGAGTTCCTTAACCATAGTTCACCCGAACGCCTCGGTATTCTCTACCTGACCACCTGAGTCGGTTTAGGGTACGGGCCGCCATGAAACTCGCTAGAGGCTTTTCTCGACAGCATAGGATCATCCACTTCACCACAATCGGCTCGGCATCAGGTCTCAGCCTTGATGTGCGACGGATTTACCTACCGCACGGCCTACACCCTTACCCCGGGACAACCACCGCCCGGGCTGGACTACCTTCCTGCGTCACCCCATCACTCACCTACTA
>NZ_JBIBAK010000040.1:1619-3251 GCF_042899865.1 Streptomyces sp. NPDC013157
TGGGTTCGATGTTTGACGCTTCACAGCGGGTACCGGAATATCAACCGGTTATCCATCGACTACGCCTGTCGGCCTCGCCTTAGGTCCCGACTTACCCTGGGCAGATCAGCTTGACCCAGGAACCCTTAGTCAATCGGCGCACACGTTTCCCACGTGTGAATCGCTACTCATGCCTGCATTCTCACTCGTCAACCGTCCACAACTACCTTCCGGTGCTGCTTCACCCGGCAGACGACGCTCCCCTACCCATCACGATCCCCGTTGGGGGTACATATCGCAATGACACGACTTCGGCGGTACGCTTGAGCCCCGCTACATTGTCGGCGCGGAATCACTAGACCAGTGAGCTATTACGCACTCTTTCAAGGGTGGCTGCTTCTAAGCCAACCTCCTGGTTGTCTCTGCGACTCCACATCCTTTCCCACTTAGCGTACGCTTAGGGGCCTTAGTCGATGCTCTGGGCTGTTTCCCTCTCGACCATGGAGCTTATCCCCCACAGTCTCACTGCCGCGCTCTCACTTACCGGCATTCGGAGTTTGGCTAAGGTCAGTAACCCGGTAGGGCCCATCGCCTATCCAGTGCTCTACCTCCGGCAAGAAACACACGACGCTGCACCTAAATGCATTTCGGGGAGAACCAGCTATCACGGAGTTTGATTGGCCTTTCACCCCTAACCACAGGTCATCCCCCAGGTTTTCAACCCTGGTGGGTTCGGTCCTCCACGAAGTCTTACCTCCGCTTCAACCTGCCCATGGCTAGATCACTCCGCTTCGGGTCTTGAGCGTGCTACTCAGACGCCCTGTTCGGACTCGCTTTCGCTACGGCTACCCCACACGGGTTAACCTCGCAACACACCGCAAACTCGCAGGCTCATTCTTCAAAAGGCACGCAGTCACACACGAAGTGCTCCCACGGCTTGTAGGCACACGGTTTCAGGTACTATTTCACTCCCCTCCCGGGGTACTTTTCACCATTCCCTCACGGTACTATCCGCTATCGGTCACCAGGGAATATTTAGGCTTAGCGGGTGGTCCCGCCAGATTCACACGGGATTTCTCGGGCCCCGTGCTACTTGGGTGTCTCTCAAACGAGCCGTACAGATTTCAGCTACGGGGGTCTTACCCTCTACGCCGGACCTTTCGCATGTCCTTCGCCTACCCATACGGTTTCTGACTCGTCCCACGGCCGGCAGACCGTGAAAGAGAGATCCCACAACCCCGTATACGCAACCCCTGCCGGGTCTCACACGCATACGGTTTGGCCTCATCCGGTTTCGCTCGCCACTACTCCCGGAATCACGGTTGTTTTCTCTTCCTGAGGGTACTGAGATGTTTCACTTCCCCTCGTTCCCTCCACACTGCCTATGAGTTCAGCAGCGGGTGACAGCCCATGACGACTGCCGGGTTTCCCCATTCGGAAACCCCCGGATCAAAGCCTGGTTGACGACTCCCCGGGGACTATCGCGGCCTCCCACGTCCTTCATCGGTTCCTGGTGCCAAGGCATCCACCGTGCGCCCTTAAAAACTTGGCCACAGATGCTCGCGTCCACTGTGCAGTTCTCAAACAACGACCAGCCACCCATCACCCCCAGACCAGAGCCTGGAGTTCACTGGGGCCGGCATCGAGGGAACT
>NZ_JBIBAK010000041.1:0-3339 GCF_042899865.1 Streptomyces sp. NPDC013157
CAGGACGCTGCGCCGTTGCTGCTTCATCATCTGCTTCCTCGGTAGGTCAGAGGGCCTGAAGCTGCTCGCCGACGTGAGAAGCCCATTCCCCTAGCGGCCGGAACGCGCCGTTGCAGCCGGATGATCTCCGCGTCGAAGTGCACCGCTCGCGGCAGCGGACAGACGTCCGCCGCGTTCTCCACGACGACCGTGCGCAACCCGACCCGACCCGCCGTGATCTCGGCCATCGCACCGAGCGGCCGTATGCCGGCAACAAGAACGCCGTAGGTCGCCATGGCTTGAAGAATGCTCCCGACGATCATGAATGTCAAGATTGACGTGTTGTTATTGACATACTAGTTTCGGCCCTACGCCGACACCCACTTGCGGCGGAAGGAGCCCAAGGTATGGGGCTCGCCAGTTGCACTCGGAAGAGGCAGGCGCGGCGATACCCCTGACCGAGGCCGAACTTCTTCCGGTCGTCCCGGATCCCCACGCGATCTGGTACGCCGCGCTGCCCTACCTGGGCCACGTTCGCGAGGGCGGTGATCGGCCCGGCGGTGTTTCCCGTGTCCCTGGAGCTTCTCTTGAACGTGTTGCTGTGGGTTTTCCAGTCCCTGCTCGCCGTCGCCTTCCTCGTGGTGGGAGGCATGAAGATCGTACGAAACAGAGCAGAACTGGCCCAGGTCTTCGGCTGGGTCGAGCAGTTCTCCGACCCCTCCGTGAAGATCATCGGACTGCTGGACTCGCTGGTGGGCCTCGGCCTGATCCTTCCGAGCGCCACCGATATCGCACCGATACTGGTCCCCTGGGCCGCTCTCGGCGGTGTCGCGTTGGCCGTGGGCGGGTCCGTCGTCCACCTCCGTCGTTCCGAGACGTCACTCGCCGCCCTGAACCTCCTCTACATCGCGTTGCTGATCACGGTCGCGTGGGGACGTTTCGGGCCCTACCAGTTCTGACCGACCATCCCTGGCGGCCGACCCCCCTGGCCATAAGCACCAGTGCCGCTCGCCATTACCGGACTGTCCCCCAGCCGGCGTTGAGCAGCCACACGGAGCAATACGCGTCGGGCTACGGGCATCGGCGGATTCGGTCCCGCCGCCCGCGAAGCCGCTGGGGGTACGCGACGACCTCGGTCACAGGAAGCCACCAGTAGCCGAGCTTGTCCGCGTCGAGCTCAATGGGCGCGGTATCGAGTCCGCGCGTAGTGGTCGTACGGCGACGGCTGTACCGTGGCGCGAACCGAGTGACAAGTTGGCTCAGGTGCGTCCGTTGGCCCTGGGTGTTCGCCCCAGACGACCTCGACGGCTGTGCGGGGCTGAGCGGCCTCCGCATCGACAAGCGCGAGCGACAGAACCGAGCCGAGTGGCGCGACGCTCGTGGTCTGAACCGTGAAGCCGATCGGTGTCCCGTGCCGCTCGATCCGGTACCGGCCGTAGTTGTCGTGGCAGACGTCCGGCTTCAGGCCCGCAACAAGCGCGTCGCCGGGTTCCAGTTCCAGCGTCACCTTCTTACGGCGGACGACGTCCTTCGCTGTGCGGCTTCCCTCCTACTGTGGAGACCGTGACCGGAGGGATAGTTGGGGGTCATGGCATCCGGGAAGCGCATCTACGACGCCGAGTTCCGGGAGGGGGCGGTACGGATCGTGACGGAGACCGGGAAGCCGGTTCCGGAGGTGGCCGAGGATCTGGGCGTCCGACCCGGGACGCTGCACAGCTGGGGCTCGCGGGCCCGGCGCAACGGGTCGCCGTCGATCCGGCCCACTGGACGCGGTCGACCTGCGCGAACTGGGCGGCCGCGGTCTACGAGATGGCCGTCGGGGACTACGTTCAGCGCGTCGACCACCTCCACGGGCGTCGTGGCGACCCGATCGCTTCACGGACCAAGTCCCACATCCTGATGGGCACCCGCACGTTCCTGCGTGACCTGCAGGAATGGGAATGGATCCCTAGACGTTTCGACACGAACCGGGCCCTGGCGGTGCCCCGCACGATGGCGGCCCCGATCTCTACCGACCCCCGCGTCATCGCGGATGAGGTCTGGGCGAAACTGCTGTGGGCCGGACTCAACCTCCAGGCCCCAGACCTTCCCGGCACTTCCGCCGGCAGCTACCACCCCCTGGAACTGATCCGTGCTCTCGCTGTGACCTGGCTGTTCTCCCGCCTGCGCAGTGACGAGATCTCCCGGCTCCGGGTCGGCTGCGTCCGCTGGCGGCACGAGGGACAGCCCATCGAGGGCGCCTCCCGCGAGGTCCTGGCCGAGCAGGCCGTCTGCCTCCTCGACGTCCCGGTCAACAAGACCAGTACAGCCTTCACCAAACCCGTCGACCCGATCGTCGGCCAGGCCATCGAGGCTTGGCAGGCCCTGCGGTCCACCCAGCCCGAACGCCTCGACGTCAAGACCAACGAGCGCGTTGACTTGCTCTTCTCCATCCGGGCCCACCCGGTCGCGAAGAACTACATCAACCGCACCCTGATCCCCTCGCTCTGCGAGAAGGCCGGAGTGCTCATCTCCATCCCGTTGACTGGCGACGAAGGCGCCGCTGTCGGTGACGGCCAGACCGCCCTCGACGCACTCCTCGGCCGGCTCGCCGAGGCCCCCACTCGCGCCGGCCCCAGCCCTCGCGACCTGAACCGGCCAACCACCTCCGCACTGCTGCCGATCGTCGAAGTCGACAAGGCACCCAATAGCGAAACCGCAGGTCACAGATTCCACAGAATCGTCGACTACCTCAACTCGGGGTCCGACCTCATCGTGACGTCCGGTAACCCGAAGAATGTCTCGGACTTCGCCTCGCTGTGCGGCCTGAAGCTCGGCGTACAGGCCGGCACGACGCAACTGAATGACGCGAAGGCAGCCTCGGCCAAGGACTGTGCCGGCAAACCGATCGACATCCAGACCTTCCAGACCAACGACGCGGCGAACCTCGCGCTGAACTCCAAGCGCGTTGACGCGGTCTTCGCCCAGTCGGCGACCAACGCCTACGTCACGTCGGTCTCCAAGGGGCAGTACAAGGTAGTCAGCAAGACGGACAACCCCGCACTCATCGGCGCGTGCATGGCCAAGGACAGCAAGCTCGTCAAGGCTGTCCAGGCCGGCATCCAGAAGCTGATCGACGACGGAACGTACAAGACGATCGTCGAGAAGTGGAACCTGAAGTCCAGCAGCGTCGACACGGCCACCGTCAACGGCGGCCAGTGAGATTCCCTGCTACACGAAAGGTGCTGCTCAGCTACTCAGAGGGGGGTGCCCCGTGACTCGGTCAGGATCCACGCCTTGCACCGTGGCCTCAGGCCTCCTTCGCCAGGGCTGCGAATGCCGCTTCCTGCACCACGTGCTCCTCCGCATAGCGGTGCTCAC
>NZ_JBIBAK010000042.1:0-2296 GCF_042899865.1 Streptomyces sp. NPDC013157
ACGCTAGACCCGTACTTCGCGGGTCGTTGATTCGTATGGTGTGATCGGTCCGGGGGTGTCCCGGGCCGGGGGTGTGGCGTTGGGTGGGGTGTGTCGATGACTTCCCGGTCCCCGCGGCCACGGTCTCAGCGTCAGCGCCTTGAAGTGGCGGTGACGTCCGTGGTGGAGAAGCGTCTGGGCGCTCTGCCTGTCGCTGCCGAGTTTCTGCGCCGGCTGGATGTCGCCGGAATCGTCGACGGGGTGTGTCCTGGTGGCGCGAGTTCGCTGGTGACGCACGGGCAGGTGATCGAGGCGTTGGTGGCCAACCGGCTGACGTCGCCCGCGCCGCTGGTGCGGGTGGAGGACTGGGCCAGGTGCTGGGCGGTGGAAGAGGTCTTCGGGATCGAGCCCGGTCTGCTCAACGATGATCGTCTGGCCCGGGCACTGGATGCGATCGCTCCGCATCTGGAGCACATCGCGGGCACGGTCGGGGCGCGGGCGATCGGTGAGTTCGGGATCGATGTGGCCCGGATGCACTGGGACATGACCAGCATGTCCGTGCACGGGGCCTTCCCGGTCGAGGGCCAGGACGAGGACTTCCCCGTCATCGGCTATGGGCATCCCAAGGACCGGCGCTTCGATCTGAAGCAGGTCCAGGCCGGGCTCGCGGTGTCGGCCGACGGCGGCATCCCGCTCCATGCCCGGGTCTTCGGCGGTGGTGCGGCCGAGGTCAGCCAGGTCGTCGGTGCGATGAAGGACCTGCGGGCCATGGCCGGTGAGCGCGACTTTTTGATGGTCGCCGACTCCAAGCTGGTGTCCTACTCCAACGTGGGTGCCCTGCTGGCGGCCGGGGTCCAGTTCATCGCCCCGGCCCCGGCCACGCAGGTCAAGGACGAGATCTACGCCGCTCTCGATCTCGCGCAGGCCACCGTCGTGGGCTGGACGCCGGACCGGGAGGCGGCCAAGCCCGCCGGGCGGCGCGAGACCTACCGCGTGCTGGAGGACACCCACACCCTGACCGGGCCCCGCAAGAGCGATCCTGCGCTCACCGTGCGGCGGATCCTGGTCCACTCCACCGCGAACGCCGTCGGCCAGCAGGCTGCCCGGGACAAACGCCTGGCCAAGGCCGCCCAGGACCTGAACAAGCTCACCGCTGCGGCGGGCGGACGCCACTACAAGACCCGGGAGAAGATCGTCGCCCGGATCGGTGTCATCGCCGCCAAGCGCCGCGTCACCTCTTGTCTGCGCTGGACCGTCACCGACAACGAGGACGGCACCCCGGTCCTGGCCTGGCACTTCGACACCGGCGCGCTGAAGGCCGAAGCCGCGGTCGACGGCTGGTACGCACTGCTGACGTCCGTCCCCGCCGATCAGGCGGACGCCGGGAACACCTTGATCCACTACAAGGGCCAGGGCACGGTCGAGCGCAGGTACCACGACTTCAAGGGCCCGCTCGCGGTTGCGCCGGTCTTCGTGCAGCACAACCGGCGCGTTGCCGCCCTGATCCAGGTCATCTGCCTGGCCCTGCTGGTCTTCTGCCTGATCGAGCGGCAGGTCAGAATGGCGCTCGGCCCCGAGCAGACCATGCGCGGCCTCTACCCCGACAACCGCCGCGTCCGCCCCACCGGCCGCATGATCTTCTACCACCTCGGCGAACTCACCCTGCGGATCGGCAACGTCACCGACCCGCCCACCGTCCAGATCACCCGCGGCGTCCAACTCCACCTCCTCGACCTCCTTGACACCGACATCGGACAAACCCGCTGGCCACAGACCTGTGACTGAGCGCTTCAGCCGGCCCGTGAGGCGACCGTCCACTGAGCATGGTTTCCGGCAGGTGCACCGCCCCGGTACTGGGCGCGGGCAGACTACGTACATGCAGCTCCCCGCCGACGCCGTAGCCACCGCTGTGTTGCTGGAGGTCGTAAGAATCTCCGAACTCCCGACAACGCGGGGCGCCCCGTATCCCGGCAGGGCGGGCGCCCACTGGATCGGGAGCGAGGCAGCCGACGCCCTGGCCTTGATCGAGAGCTTGCCCGCCAGCGAGCAGCACCGCTGCGGCTTCTCGCCGGGCTGGAGCGTCCGGGCGTACGCGGACACTCTCGACCTGGCGCTGTTCGAGGCGGCGTTCTGCTTCAGCTGCCATGAAGTCCGCATGCATGGAACCGCCGTGCCACCCGCACTGGCCACGCAATTTTTCGACGCGGGCGCCCCGCAGGCGCACGCTCTCCTGGCCCTCTTCCGCGAGGCGGCCCCGTAGTTGGTCGGCCTGGCCACAAGACCTGAAACGGTGACCCGCGAAGTCCGGGGCTAGACG
>NZ_JBIBAK010000043.1:0-2227 GCF_042899865.1 Streptomyces sp. NPDC013157
GGTGCGCCGATGCAGGAAGACGGTGTGGTACCCCTCGGAGAAGGAGTCCATGGCGATGTTCCAGTTGGCCCGGACGTCGATGGACCAGCAGCTGATCTTCTCCATCTCGCTGTAGTAGCCGTCGAAGCCCTCGGCGAGCTCCCCCAGCCAGGCCTCGAGCGGCTCGGGGTGGTCGCTGAAGTTGGCATAGACGAGGCCCGACCGGACCTCGACGTGGATCGGCACCAGCCCGAGGCGGGACTTGTCGACGGAGCGGAACTGCTTCTCGTCCGGCACCGAACGCAGTGATCCGTCACTGGTGTACGACCAGCCATGCAGCCAGCAGGTGTGCGCGGACGACGTCCCCTCGGCGAAACCGCAGGCCGTCGGAATCACCTTCTTGCCGCGGTGGCGGCACACGTTGTGGAACGCGCGCACCTCCCCGTCCCGGCCCCGCTGCACCAGCACCGAGGTGTTGAAGGTGGGCACGTCCAGGACGAAGTAACTACCCGGCTTCGGAAGGTCGTTGACGTTTCCGACCAAAAACCACGACGGACGGAAGACCTTCTCGACGACTGCGTCGTGATACTCCTGCGTCAATTTGTCCTTGACGGACACGACGTCCTTCAGGCCGGCGAACGGATTGGGCCCCGGCGGAGTCCCGCCGGGAGGTGGGGAATCAGAGCGGACAGCGGTCTCAGACACAAGATCTCCATAAGTTAGGACGCCAGTCCTGTCATGAAGGACGGTACGGGAGGGCGAGGCCACCTGACAAGCAGGGACGACCTTAAATGCCTTTTACCTGCACATAAATTGCCCCACCCTCCCATCAGGACCACACCTCGGCCCGGCTTGACCTCCCCCGAATGCGGCTATACGGTTCCTTGGATGTCCTAAATTTGCAGATACATTTCCTAACTATCAGGACATGCTCAGGTTCATGGCAAGAAGGAGGCGTCCATGTGGGACCCCAGCAACATGTTTCTCAACGGCCCTTACGCACCCTGGCGTGAGGAGGGCGAGGCCTTCGATCTGGAGATCGAGGGCCGGCTCCCCGACGGGCTGAACGGTGCCCTGTTCCGGGTCGGCAGCAGCCAGTTCTACCGCCCGGAGAACCCGAGCAGGTACCACTGGTTCGACGGCGACGGCATGGTCCACGCCATCTTCCTGCGTGACGGCCGGGCGACCTACCGCAACCGCTACGTGCGGACCGCGCCCCTGAAGGAGGAGATGGAACTGGGCCGGGCGATCTACGGCGGTTTCATGAACGGCAGGGACACCCCCCTGCCGCCCGGCATGTTCCCGAAAAACCCCGCCAACACGCACGTACAGCTGTACGACAACCGTCTGCTGGCCTTCTGCGAGGGCCTCCCTCCGCACGAGTTGCGGCCGGACACCCTGGAGACGGTCGGCGAGCAGTACAACTTCCGCGGCGGAGTCGTCGGGCCCCTGACCGCGCACCACAAGGTCGATCCGACGAACGGCGACTTCCTCACCTTCGGCAACATGGACGGCGCGATCACGTGGTACCGAGCCGACCGCAACGGGAACATCCTCGACCGTCACTCGGTCGACCTGGGGTTCCCCGCCTTCACCCATGACTACGCCGTCACCACCGACTATGCGATCTTCTCGGTCAGCCCGGCGACGGCCAGCTTCGAGCGCATACTCACCGGTCGGCCTTCGACGGCCTGGGAGCCGGAGAAGCTGGACACATGCCGCTGGGCAGTCCTGCATCGCAGGACTGGCGAGGTGACGTGGGTGGAGGCTACCGACGCCTTCTCCGTGACCCACTTCCTCAACGCCTACCAGGACGGCACGAAGATCATCGTCGACGGGCACCGCGTCGGCCAGTTCGGCCCCACCCTGAAGGACCTGGAGTCACCGCCGCCGAACGGGGACTGGAACTGGTGGTTCAAGGAGATCATCACCACCCCCTGGCGCTGGGAACTCGACCTCGCCACAGGGACGAGCAAGGACCGCGAGGCCACCGACATTCAGGGTGAGTTCCCCCGGATCAACGATCAGCGAACCGGACTGTCCCACCAGTACGGCTACTACTCGACGACACGCGGAGCCGGCGACTGGTTCACCGACGGCCTGGCCAAGCACGACTACACCACGGGCGAGACCTCGATGCAGACACTCGACGATGTCCTGACCTCCCCCGGCGAACCCGTCTTCGTGCCCCGCCCCGGAGCCACGGCCGAGGACGACGGCTGGCTGCTGTCGATCTGGTGGGACCCGA
>NZ_JBIBAK010000044.1:0-1393 GCF_042899865.1 Streptomyces sp. NPDC013157
CGGGTGTGTCAATTTAACGGCTGATCTTGGTTGTTGGTGGTCAGTTGTTGCTCGGGGTCAGGCGGCCTTCGAAGGCGATCTGGAACGCGTTGAGGGGTGCTTTCCAGCGCATGGTCCACCGCTTGCGGCCCTTCCCGGTCGGGTCCAGGCTCATCAGCGCCATGTAGATGCACTTGAGGGCGGCGGCCTCGTTGGGGAAGTGCCCGCGGGCCCGAACGGCCCTGCGGATGCGAGCGTTGACGCTCTCGATCGCGTTCGTGCTGCAGATGACCCTGCGGATCTCGACGTCGAAGGAGAGGAAGGGCACGAACTCGGCCCAGGCGTCCGACCACAGCTTCACGATCGCCGGATACTTGCCTCCCCACGCTTCCTGGAACTCCAGGAAGCGTTCCGTCGCCGCGTCCTCGCTGGGCGCGGTGTAGACGGGCTTGAGGGCCTTGGCGACGTTGTCCCAGTCCTGACGGGCGGCGTAACGGAACGAGTTCCGCAGCAGGTGAACCACGCACGTCTGGACAATCGTGCGAGGCCAGACGGTCTCCACGGCCTCGGGAAGTTCCTTCAGCCCGTCGCAGACCAGCATGAGCACGTCGTCCAGGCCGCGGTTCTTCAGCTCGGTGAACACATGCAGCCAGTACTTGGCACCCTCGCCTCCGTCGCCGGCCCAGATGCCGAGGATGTCACGGGTGCCGTCCACCGTCACCGCCATCACCACGTAGACCGGACGGTTCGCGACCTGCCCGTCCCTGATCTTGACGTTGATCGCATCAACGAACAAAACCGGGTAAACGCGGTCGAGGGGTCGGTTCTGCCATTCGGCCATGCCCTCCATCACCTTGTCGGTGATGGTGGAGATGGTCTGCTTGGACACCTCGGCCCCGTAGACCTCGGCCAGGTGGGCAGCGATCTCGCCGTGCGTGAGCCCCTTCGCGGACAACGACAGAACCATCTCATCGACCCCGGTCAGCCTCCGCTGCCGCTTCTTGACGATCTCCGGCTCGAACGTGCCCGAGGTGTCACGCGGGACCTTGACCTCGACCGGCCCGACGTCGGTCAGCACGGTCTTGGCCCGGCCCCCGTTGCGGGAGTTGCCACTGCCCCGGCCGGCCGCGTCGTGCTTCTCGTAGCCGAGGTGATCAGTGATCTCACCTTCCAGGGCAGACTCCAGGACCCGCTTGGTCAGCTGCTGCAGCAGCCCACCCTGCCCGGTCAGCTGCAGCCCCTCCGACCGGGCACGCTCCACCAGCATCGCGACCAGCTGCTCATCGGACACAGGCGCAGGCTGCCCGGACCGGGCACTCTCGACAGGCTCCACGGTCTTCAACTCCACGGCGGTATCAGTCACTTGACGTCTCTCTCATGATCGTCAGATCCGCCGTTAGATTTACACTCCCGG
>NZ_JBIBAK010000045.1:0-1351 GCF_042899865.1 Streptomyces sp. NPDC013157
ATTTCCGAGACGGGGTAGCGCGATTCCCGGCGTACCGCCATGAAGATCCGCGGCATGACCGGGAAATGGAACGCCATGTGGCACTCGTCCCCGCCGCTGCGGTAGTCGCCGAAGTAGTCGACGACGTCCTCCGGCCACTGGTTCGCCTCGGCCAGCAGCACGGTGTCCGGGTACTGGGTGTCGATCTCCTTGCGCACCCGCTTCAGGAAGTCGTGGGTCGCGGGGAGGTTCTCGCAGTTGGTGCCCTCGCGCTGGTAGAGGTACGGCACCGCGTCGAGGCGGAAGCCGTCGATGCCCAGGTCCAGCCAGAAGCGCAGCGCGGAGAGGATCTCCTCCTGGACGGCCGGGTTCTCGTAGTTGAGGTCGGGCTGGTGCGAGAAGAACCGGTGCCAGTAGTACTGCTTGCGGACCGGGTCGTAGGTCCAGTTGGAGACCTCGGTGTCCACGAAGATGATCCGCGCGTCCTGGTACTGCTTGTCGTCGTCCGCCCAGACGTAGTAGTCCCCGTACGGCCCGTCGGGATCCTTGCGCGACTCCTGGAACCACGGGTGCTGGTCGCTGGTGTGGTTCATGACGAAGTCGATGATGACGCGCATGCCGCGCTGGTGGGCGGCGTCGACGAACTCCACGAAGTCGGCGAGGTCGCCGAACTCGGGGAGTACGGCGGTGTAGTCGGAGACGTCGTAACCGCCGTCCCGCAGCGGGGACTTGAAGAAGGGCGGCAGCCAGAGGCAGTCGACGCCGAGCCACTGCAGGTAGTCGAGTTTGGCGGTGAGGCCCTTGAGGTCGCCGATGCCGTCGCCGTTGCTGTCCTGGAAGGAGCGGACCAGGACCTCGTAGAAGACGGCGCGTTTGAACCAGTCCGGGTCCCGGTCCTTTGCGGGAGTGTCCTCGAAGGTGTCCGGGACGGGTTCGTTGACGATCATTGTGTGGGTGACCCTCCGATCCGCGGGGACGGTCGCAGGACGGTGAGGATGTGCGCGGCCCGGTGCCCCGGTTCCAGGCGCACATAGTTGGCCCTGCCCCAGTTGTAGGTTTCGCCGGTGAGCTCGTCGCGCACCGGCACCGACTCGTGCCAGTTCAGGCCGAGTTGCGGCATGTCCAACGAGACCGTGGCCTCCTGGGTGTGGTGGGGGTCGAGGTTCACGACCACCAGAACCGTGTTCGATCCGCTCCGCTTGCTGTAGACGATCACCGCGTCCTGGTCGGCGTGGTGGAAGTGGAGGTCGCGCAGCTGCCGCAGGGCCGGGTTCGCCCGCCGGACGGTGTTGAGGCGGGTGATGAGGGGGGCGATGCCCTCGGTCTCGGCGCGGGCCCAGTCGCGGGGTTTGAGCTGGTACTTCTCCGAGTC
>NZ_JBIBAK010000046.1:0-1256 GCF_042899865.1 Streptomyces sp. NPDC013157
GAGGAGCTGGGGGTTGATCCGGGTCCGGGTCTGCAGACGCTGTACCAGCGGGTGCTGCGCGCGGACGCCCGGCTCCTGGCCGTGCCGTCCACCACCATCCCTGCTCCTGCTCCTGCTCCTGCTCCTGGTTCTGGTTCTGCTCAGGGCGGTGTTCCGGATTCGGCTTCTGCTTCTGGTTCTGGTTCTGCTGGTTCTGGTGCTGTGGGGGAGGGTGTTGGTGGGTTGCCGGTGGTGCCGGCGCAGTTGCCTGCGGCGTTGGCGGCGTTTGTGGGGCGTGAGGGGGAGCTGGCGGAGATGGACCGGCTGCCGTCGGGGGGTGCGGTGGTGGTCAGCGCGATCGCGGGGATGGCGGGGGTGGGCAAGACCACGTTCGCGGTGTACTGGGCGCGCAGGGTCGCCGGCCGGTTCCCCGACGGGCAGTTGTATCTGAATCTGCGGGGTTTCGATCCGGCCGGTGCGCCGGTCGTGGCGGAGCACGCCCTGCGGATGCTGCTGGAGTCGCTGGGCGCCGACGTGCACGGGCTGCCCCAGGACGTGGACGCGCTCGCGGCCCGCTACCGCACCCTGCTCAGCGGCAGACGGGTCCTGGTACTGCTGGACAACGCCCGCGACGCCGCGCAGGTACGGCCCCTGCTGCCCGGGGCACCGGGCTGCCTGGTCATCGTCACCAGCCGTAACCGGCTCGCCGGACTGGTCGCCGTGGACGGCGCCCATCCCCTGCATCTGGGCGTGCTGAGCCTGCCCGAGGCCCGTGCCCTGCTCGCCCGGCGTCTGGGACCCGCCCGGATCACCGCCGAAGCCGAAGCGGCCGAGGAGATCATCACCCGCTGCGCCCGCCTCCCGCTGGCCCTGTCCGTCATCGCCGCCCGCGTGGCGACCCGCTCCGCGCTCTCCCTGGCCGCGGTCGCCGCCGAACTCCGCAACAGCACAGCCCAACTGGACGCCTTCGACGGCGACGACACCGCCGTCGACGTACGCGCCGTCTTCTCCTGGTCCTACCAGGCCCTGACCCCCGACGCCGCCCGCCTGTTCCGGTTCCTGAGCCTGCACCCCGGACCCGACATCACCCTGCCCGCGGCCGCCGGCCTGAGCGGACACACCCCCCAGCACACCCGGCAGCTGCTCTCCGAACTCGTCCAGGCCCATCTCGTCGACGAGACCCAGCCCGGCCGCTACGCCTCCCACGACCTCCTGCGCGCCTACGCCACCGAACTCACCCAGACCACCGACCCGCCCCACCACCTCCACACCGCCCG